>NZ_JBITZN010000022.1:128995-156651 GCF_044546895.1 Streptomyces sp. NPDC053069
CGCACCCGGTGGTTGGAGTGGTCGGCGATGTAGAGGTTCCCCGCCCCGTCCACCGCCACGCCATAGGGGTTGTGGAGTTTGGTGGCGACGGCGGGGCCGCCGTCGGAGACGAAGCCGGCCTGGCCGTTGCCTGCGACGGTCGTGATGGTCCCGTTGGGTGTCACCTTGCGGACGCGGTGGTTGCTGACATCGGCGATGTAGAGGTTCCCCGCCCCGTCCACCGCCACGCCATTGGGGTTGTAGAGCTTGGTGCCGACAGCCGGACCGCCGTCCACGACGAACCCGGCCTCGCCGTTGCCCGCCGCTGTGATGATCGTGCCGTCCGGGAAGGCCGCCGTGGCGCCGGTTCTGCTGGTAGTCATCATTGTTCCTCCTGTTGTGGTGCGGGGCGCGGCGCCGGCCGGTGTTCCGGTGAAGGCGGGCCCCCGGGCTGTTACGACCGCGCTCGGGCTGGCCCCGACGCGCGGAGTGTGAAGGGGTCGGGAATGCGCGGGAGGCGGCTGCCGTGGCGCTCGGTGCGGCGGCGGCCCAGGGCGCCGGAGTCAGGGGACCTCCACCCAGGCGTCGGTCGTGTTCCGCTCCCGCGGCAGCCGCAGAGCCAGGCGGTCCGAGGCGATCTGGACGGGCCTGCCGGTGAGGACCGCGTCGGTACGGCGCCGCGGGAGCAGCTTGCACACGGACGCTCCGGCCATGAGCAGGGTGGTGGCGGCCACGACGGTGGCGAGGGTGTCGAAGCCTGAGCGGCGCCGGGATGCGAGCGTGGATGCCCCGCCGGCTCCCAGGGCACTGGCCAGTGGTACGCCTGCGTACACAGATCTCCCGCCTCTTCTCCTGCCTGTCGTCCCTGTGCGCCGGAATCGCTGGGGCGGCTGTCCGGGACGGCGTCCTGTGCAGCGCGGGTCGTCTCAGGTCGCGCACCAGCGCTCCTCGCGCCGCCGGGCCATGTCCCAAAGGGAGCGGACGTACACCGCGTGCTGGAACAGGTCGTAGACCAACTCGACGGCGAGCGTGCCCGCGAGCAGCTGGGACCTCCAGCCCGCCCCGCTGGCGGTGACGACCTTCTCCGCGACGAAGACCAGGCCGACCGCGATCCAGAACGGCGAGAACTCCGGGCGGCCGCGGGCCAGCATCCAGGCGGTGAAGACGAGATACAGCGCCATGGCCAGCACGGAAAGTCCCATGAGCGCCTGGCGCACGAAGTACGGTGCGGTGACTCTGGTCCAGCCGTAGTCCCGCAGGTTCTCCAGGGCTCCGCGCTGCCAGCGCATCCGCTGGTGCCACAGCTTGGGCACGGTGGTCATCACCTCGGTGACCACCCGGCAGCCGGCGGGCGAGACGGTGCGGTAGCCGATGGTGCGCACGGCCTTGGTGATCTCGTCGTCCTCGGTGAGCGAGGCCAGGGAGTAGTACGACGTTCCGCCACCGATGAGACCGTCCAGGCGCGCCTGCCGGACCTGCCGCAGGGTGGAGACCCTGAACACGGTCGCGGTCCCCGTGAGCACATCGGCCCGGTAGCCGCGCCGGGCGATCTCCCTCGCGTAGCGCTGGAACTCGATCCGCTGCAGGACGCCGAGCAGTCCGCCGCCGGGCTCGCCGTAGAAGATCCCGCCGACCGCCCCCACATCCGATCCCATTGCCTCGACGGCGCTGGCCACGAACGACGGGACCAAGGTGGTGTCGGCGTCCTGGACCAGGACGAGGTCGGAGCCGGCCAGCCCGTGCAGAACCTGGTCCAGAGCCTGGTTGAGCGCCCCGGCCTTCTTATGGCGGTTGTCCGTGGACTGCACCACCGTCACTCCGGCCCGCCGGGCGTTGTCCGCGGTGGCGTCGGTGCAGTTGTCGGCCACCACGACGATCCGTTCCGGCTCCCGGCTCTGCGCCCGCAGGGCGGCGATGGCCGCGCCGATGCGGCCGGCCTCGTTGTGCGCGGGGATCAGCGCGACGATACGGGGCACCGCCGTGCTGCCTGCAGATGGCCGCACGCGGGCATGATGCGTGCGTCTTCGCATAACCGTGCTCCTGACCGCGCGCACGCATCACCGAGCGCACGAGGGACTGTGTCTACACAGGGGGCTGCGCCTTCAGAGGACGCGATGTACATGGGCAAGGGCCCGACGGGCGGGGCCGTCGGGCACGGCCGCCCCTCGGCTCCGGGCCGCGGACATGCCGGCCCTGCGCCTCTTTGAGTGGGTGGTATTCAGCGAACTGCCGGACGGAATTCCATCTGGCATATGCAGTTCTTCCACCAGGCGCACCGTGCGCCAGGACTCCTCACCCGGCTGGGCGGGGCCTGCAGAAGCATGAGCCGATTAAGTTTCGCGCTCCGGCGCACGGCCTCGACAAGCGTGCGCCCCCCATTCGGGTCAGCCCTGGCCGGAGCAATGTTCAGGCCGGCTCGGCACGCTGAGCAGAAGGAGCGAGTACCCGATCGCCTTGCGCACGGTCGGAAGACATCGGCCTTCGTCCGCGCGGGCTCCGGGCTTCGCACACTGTCCTCATGGCCTTGATGCCGGCGTGGGATCACCGGTGGCCCAGTGGGGACTGCTGAGCGCCGCCTGATGTGCGGCACGGTGGGCACTCTGTGGCACGACCGGGCCCTGCGCGGGCTGTGCACCGCCACGGCGCTGCTGGAGAACTGACCGTCTCCGGCCCGGATGGGTGCATTGTCGATCGCTCGTTCGAGCGATAGGTGCGGGCCGCGGGGGCGGTTCCCTACGGGCTCGGCTACCCCTGGTGGTGATGTAGTTGCCGCGCCAAGACCCCAGGAGGACAGCATGGCCGGACCGAGACTTACAGAGACCGACGTCCATGACGCACTGAACGGGGTGGCCGGCTATTCGGGCAGGGGCACTCCCTCTACCGGGTTCCACCTCAACAGGGCCAATCTGGCAGCTCCCGAAGGACAGGCCCTGGTGAAGAAGGTGACAGACGCCTTGAACTGGAGCCTGGACCAGAAGGACAGCTAGGTTGTGTCCGCAAGGTCAGGGCAGCCGGAGTCGTAGGCAGACGAGGGTGACCATGGCCTGGTAGTGACGGGCGCGTTTGGCGTAGCGGGTGGCCAAGGCTTTGTTGTGCTTGAGCCGGTTGAAGCAGGGCTCGAAGACGTTGTGGTGCCGGTAGGCCGGCCGGTCGAGCCGGCACAGGCTTTCGCCGCGCCGGGTAGGTCCCTTGACCTGATCGACCCGCTCCGGGATCGCAGCCTTGATACCCCGCCTGCGCAGGTAGGCGCGGATCTTCGATGACGAGTAGCCCTTGTCCGCGACGACCTGGTCCGGCCGCGTGCTGGTGAGCCCACACGGCCGGTGGAGTCGACGCACACGATCGTCCAGTCCACAGCGCCCACGGCATCGGAGTGCTGCTGGACGTGAGCAAGCAGCCGGTCACAGGTGCCGTCGGCCGACCAGCGGCGGAAGCGTTCGTAGACCGTCATCCACGGCCGTAACGCTCTGGCAGTTCCCGCCAGGCCGCCCCCGTGGCGGCTTCCGCAGAATCCCGTTGACCACCTGACGGCGGTCCCGCACCGGACGACCCATCCGCGGTGGAGCCAGCAACGGCTCGATCACCGCCTACGATTCCTCGGTCAACTCATGACGACGCACCATGAACAGAGCAACGCGCGCTTGTGTTTGCTGATGCGGCGCTCGACCGTGTTGCTTTGCATCGAAGGGGGTGGACGGCCGCCTCGACTGCTGAGGCGTTTGCGGTTGAAGGCTTGGTCGGCGGGTTGCGGGAGCCCGCCCAAGGCGATCGCCGACCGGATCGAGGCGGCTGTGCGCGCCCGCCGACAGCCGAAGGTCCGCGACCGGCGCCGTAAGCATGCCGCCGCCACGACCCGGGATCCACCGTGGCGGCTTGCGCACACTTGGGCTACACCGCGCCCGTCGGCACCATCGACGACGGCCGTCTGAGCCGCGTTACCGTCCACCTGCCCGCCACTACCCCCGGCGCCTGTTCGACGCTCAGCAAGGTATCGGCGCCCAGAGCCCCCAATGAGGTTGCCGCGGAGAGCATCCAGGAGCGGTACTTCAAGGACTACGGCCGTCGCCCCGATCAACTCAAAGTCGAGTTCACTGATATCGACTACATCGACCTCGCCTTCTGCCCTGTACTGACCTCGGCTCGCAGCCGGCCCTTCGCTGAGCCGAAGCACGCTTTTGTCACCCGGGCAGGCTCGTTGTCACCTGCGAGGCTCGACGCCGGCAGGTTGTTCTTCGCATCTCTTGAGAGCCTCTGCGATCTGCAGGGCGGCCTGGGCGGGTGTGAGGTGCGTGGTGTCGACGACCTCGCCCGCAGTGTGCAGCCACGTGCGGGCCGCCTCGGCGTAGGGCTCAAGGTATTGGAGACGGAACGGGGAGTTGGGGCCAAGAACGGTGTCGCCCGCGATGCGCTTACGGAGGGTGTCCTGGTCGGCATGGAGGACGAAGTGCCGGACCGCAATGGCATGCTGGGCAAGGCCCGAGCTGATCTCGCGCCAGTACTGCTCAACCAGGACGGTCATGGGCATCACCAGGGTGCCGCCGGTGAAGTCGAGGATGCGTCGGGCAGTCTCGACCACGAGCGGCCGCCAAGGCGGCCAGTGTTGAAAGTTGTCCGTGGCCGGCAGCCCTGGCGTGATGTCCATGAGCGTCTCGCCGACCTTCTCTGCGTCGAACACCCGTGAATTCGGGATCAGCTGCTGCACGAGCGCACTGGTCGTCGTCTTGCCTGCGCCGTGGGTGCCGTTGAGCCATACGATCATGAGACTCGACGCTAGCGTCGTGCGGGCCGCGGGAACAGGCACGGCAGAAATCCGGTATGGCTTCGGCGTGTCTCAAGGTGGTGTCAACCATCCAGATCAGGTGTCACCTATCTCGGCAGGCGGTGGTCGATCGATCGCCTCGGCCGGTTGCTCGGCGTGGGCGTCAAGCAGCAACTTGAGTGCGCGTAGTTGGGGTGTTGGCTGCCCTTCTGAGCCAGTGACAGACGTTGTGCCGCTGCCTGCCCCGGACGGCGCGGAGTTCGGGATTGTGCGCGATGTCCGTGCCCCACCCAGAGGCTGACGGTGAGGCGTTTGCTGCCATCGCCGATGGATGCCCGATGCCACGGGAGGATCGACAGCTGGGTGGCCCTGTGCTGCCGGACGTCTGGGGTTCGAGGGGCCAGGTGCCGCCCAGGCCCTGCTTGGGGACGTTGCGGCCGCACGACCCGCTGACCGCACTCCCCGTCTTCCGCCACCTCGTCAGCCGCATCCCTCGGGTGGCCGGCGTTGCTGCAGCTGCTCGAACGCCAACCGGTCGGACTCCCGCACGACCGGCTCGCTGCCCAGCCCGGTGCCCGCGGTCAGTTGTGTGAGGGCTGCCGCCCGCGTCTTGGGGAACGGGCCGGTCATGTCCGTGCTCTGCCTGGAGCGCAGCAGCACCCGCCCGTCCGCGTGCGCAGCGAGCTGAGCGTGGTGCCTTCCCGCTTCGGCTCCGCTGCGCACCCGGCGGCCATACAGGGCTGTCCACGGCCACGGCCACGGTCAGCATCGGCTCGGGCAAGGGCCATGTTCTGCGGTGATGCCGTCCACGCCGACCATCGGGAGCCTGCCGACCAGCGTCCAGTCACCTGGCATCCGGCCCTGGGCCAGTCGAGGATGCCCAGGTCCGTGGCCGGTCGGCAATGGACGCAGGCCGGCACCCGCTGGCGCCGTGCCTGCAGCGCCTGCTGCCGTGTCGCCGGGAGGCATCGTCCGCTCGTGGTCGCCGGCCCAGCACTCGCCGGGTGTACGGCGTCTACGTTCGTCCGGTTGAGTCCGTGCGGAAGCAGCCACTCAGCAGGAGCTGGCCGCATCTCCGAGCTCGGCGCCGTACTGCCTTGTGTCGCTCCTCCACAGCGATCCAGCCGTCGATCTGGGCAAGGGTCGCCGTGGCCTGCTGGACCCCCACGCGCCGTGCTTGCGTCTCGGATCGGCTTCTTCACCCCGTAGGGGGCCGAAGTTAAAGGCCCTCCGCGGCTGTGTGTGTATAAGGGGGCGAAGCAGCGCCCGTGGCCTGCCTGGTCTCCAGGAACGCTTCGGTGACGTCCCCGATGGAACCTGCCGGTCCGGGCGGCCGTACAACCATTCGACGTGCTGCCCCGTCTGGAAAGGCGGTTTTCTCGCGCTAATTCATGGCGTGTGTTCTTGAGCTTTGGAGGGGGTTCCGTGAGAGCGGGCGAGGTTCGACGACGAGTACGAGCTGCGGCCGGCGCGGTGGCGGTCACCGCGGCGGTGGGTGTGCCGTCCGGGCATGCCGTCGCGGCCGGGGCGGGGCTGGAAGTCGCCGCGGATTCCAGCAGCTACACCCTGGAGGCCTTGCCTTACACGGACATGGACCCGAACTCCTGGCGTTCGGTGACGCTGACCAACACGGGCACGACGAAGATCACGTCGTACACGCTCACCGTCGACTACAGCTCGCTCGACGGAGTCGTGGACGTCGCCGCCCCCTTCTCCGGATGCGAGAAGAAGACCGCGGGCGTCCTGGTCTGCAACGGCGCGGACGCGCCCGCGCCCGGCAAGACCACCCGGCTGGGTGGATTCCGTGTGCGCAGTCTGAAGGGTGCGCAGGGCGGAACCACTGGCGAGATCCGAGTCAGCGGAGAGGCCGACGGTGCCGAGATCGCCGAGAGGGTGTGGAAGGTCGACATCAAGGACAGTGGGTTCGTCCAGGACCGCGTGACGGGAGCCGTGAAGGGCAAGGTGAAGCCCGGCGCCGAAGTGCATCCGGGTACGGGCTTCACCTACTTCGGCGCGCATGAGCTCAAGGGAACCGACCTCTACATGTACGCCGGGCGTGCGTCGTTCAAGCAGGAGTACAGCAACTGCAAGTACGGCACGATGCCGATCCACATGTTCGACGACCCGAGCGGTGAGCTCACCGACGTGTCGTTCCCGGCGGCCGTCTGTCACTTCGACAACACGATCGAGGTGGGCGACTCCTTCGACCTGTCCCCGGGGCCGCTCAGGATCGACGACGCCGCACGCAGTGCCACGTGGTACGCCAAGCCGGGTGTCACCGACCGGCTGAAGGAGCTTACCGACGTCCACCCTGGCAGCGGCCCGGAGCTGAAACTCGTGCCGCGCCCGGACGATGCCCCGCAGGGGGAGCCGAAGGCGAGCCTGTACGGAGTCAGCTACCAGGTCGACAACACGGCCGACATCGAGGCCGTCGGTGCCTCGGCAAAGGGACGGCCGGGCAAGGTGGTCACGGTGGACGTCGGGTACCGCAACAACGGTCCCGGCGGCATGCCCACCTGGAACGGCAGCGAGCCCATCGAGGATCCTTCGGTGGAGACGACGGTCACCATTCCCCAGGGCACGACCGTGGTGAAGGCGCCGAGAGGGTGCTGGAGGAACGACACCCACAAGAGCGAGGCCGGCGGCCGCAGCTACCACTGTGTGGGGGAGAACACCGAATGGTGGGTCGGTCCGGGCGAGCGTCTCGTGTGGTCGTTCGGCCTGCGCATCGAGAAGGCGTCCGCGCTCAAGCCCGGCAAGGTCTTGCTGAAGGTGCTGCCCGAGCATGACAGCGACCCCAAGAACGACACCGCTGCCATCACCGTGAAGGTGCCGGACGCGGCGGGTGATACCGGTGGCTCCGACGGTGGCGGAAACGGGACTTCCAAAGGCCCGACGGGGCGCACGTCCGGCTCGGGGTCCGGCGGCGGGTCCGGGTCCACCGGGGGCGTCCACGACACGTCGCCCACTTCCACGCCCACCGGGTCCATGGCGGGCACGGGCGCCGGGTCCCTGCCGTGGATCGCCGCAACGACGGGCGTCGTCGCCGTGGGCGTCGGCACGGTGCTGTTCCTCGCTGCGCGCCGGCGTCGACGGTCCTGAGGCTCCCCTCGCCCGTCCGGCGGTCATGAGTGCCTCCTGCCCTGTCCGGCGGTCCTGAGTGTCTTCCGGCCTCTCCGGCGGGGCGAGCGCTACTCGCCGGTTCCTCCGGCCACTTCGCATCGGCCTCGGTATCACGCCAGGCGTTGTCCGCTCGTCGGCCGGGGCCCCTTTTGACGGGCTCCGGCGGCGTGCTGATGTGTCCAGGTGCCGTCGGCCGCCCGCTTCCGTAGGCGGTTGTGAATGCCTTCCCCGGAGCCGAACTCCTCGGGCAGGCCCCTCCACAGCGTCCTGGCGCGGTCTTGAACGCGAGCGCGTCGATCACCTGCCGATGATCCCGCCACCGCCACCGCCACCGCCACCGCCACCGCCACCGCCACCGCGCTTCGGCGTCCGGTCTGGCGAGAATGGCTCGATCCTCGCCCAATGGGCGTCAGTTAACGACACACCCGGACCGACGTCGGATGATCCGAAAGAAACGGCCTGGGCCTCGGCGGACGCGTCGGCTAGCGAGCCACGCGGTAGCGGAGATAGATGACCGTCGAGCTGAAGAGGCGTGTTTCGACGAGTTCGAGATCCACCCGGCGCTCGTGCTGGGGGAAGAACGGAATGCCCCCGCCGACCAGCACCGGGTAGACCCTGGCACGGTACTCGTCGATCAGACCCAACGCGGCCGCCTCGGCGGCGAGAGTCGCGCCGCCGATCGCGATGTCACCCTCTCCCGGCTCGGCTCGCAACCGCTCGATCTCCTCGGCCAGGCCGCCGGAGGCCAGGCGGGCGTTGCCCTGGACCGCCGACAACGTGGTGGAGAACACCACCTTGGGGAGCGCCTTCCAGATCGCGGCAAACTCGAGCGTTGAGAAGTCGAGCGATGGATTCTGGTCGGCGGTCTCCCAGTAGAGCATCGTCTCGTACAGCCGTCGCCCCAACAGGTGGACGCCTACCTCTCGAATCTCGTCGGTGGCGAAGCGAAAGATCTCCTCGTCGGGGACCGTCCAGTCGAATTCGCCGTCCGGACCGACGATGTAGCCGTCAAGTGAGAGGCTCATCGAATAGGTCACGTTGCGCATCAGAAGTCCTCCTCGGTAACGGGTTCGACAGTACGACCGCTACACGCCGCAGGACTCATCGCGACTTGCGGGACCCCCCGAAGACGTGCGGATTTCTCGCCGACCAGTTGATAGGACGCCGCCCGCCTCCAGCGGGCTCGGCTGACCGGCATCGCCGTCAAGGGCGAGGGAAGGGCCTCATCGATGCCGACCAGGTGGACCAGCAGATCAGCCTCGATGAGGGGCGAGTCCCGGCTCGTGGCCGAAGCGGCCATAGACGGGACCGTGCGTAGTTCGGCCCCGGCTCACCTTGTCCGCACCGCCATCTCGTGCCGGAGCGACTCGTTGTCACCGTAGCGAAATGGCTTCGTATGCGCAGGGGCTCGATTCGATTCGGACCGAGCCCCTGTTGTGCTGCGCGCTTCCTGCCAGGTCACTCGTGGATGGCATGTCGTGCCGCGTCGATGAAGCTGATGCGGGCCTGGATGAGCTTGTCCCTGGCGGCGGTGACTTCGTCGTTGGCCTGACGGATACTGAACTCGAACACGGGGGCGCAGAGGGCAGCCATCTGCGGCGCCACTGTGTTGAGCTGGGTGAATTGATCGATGGCCCGGGTGGCGATTGTCCCGAGGCTGGAATCCCAGTCCGCCCCGGCGAACAGGCCGGTGAGAGGGTCATGTGCGGTGGCGGCGGCCAGCTCGTCTCCCATGGCCAGGTACTGCTGCATCTCCTCCATGAGTTGGATCGGGTCGGTGAAGCGCTGCCCAAGTGCTGCCATCTCACGGACCGCGCTGCTGAGTTCCGTTGGCAGATCGCTCAGGTCCAAGTCTTCGGGGAGGGCGTTTTGGAGGGTGTCCCGCAGGTTGGTGAAGACATTCAGCAGGACGGGTACGGCTGCGGAGATCGCGCCAAGCTGCTGGTCGGGGCCGATCTGCTGGCCTTCCTGCATGGCTCGTGCCAGGGCGCGCATTTCGATCACTGGCAGGAACGCGAGGAAGGGCTCGACGTAGGGCAGTATGTCGGGGTCATCCGCAGCTGAGCGGCGCAACTCGGCCATGGCGGACACCGCTGCCGGCGGGTCGTCCATGGTCAGGCACACTCGAACCAGGTCGGTGAGGACGGCGCTCGACCTCAGCGTCGCTTCCGCTCGGGCGGCGAACTCCGGTAAGCCGAGCGGCGCTGCCAAGCGGGCATAGGCGGTGTCGAGATCTTCCAGGGAGGCGTGGACGCGTTCAGGGGACATGCCCTCGACGGTTACTGTGCCACTCAGCACGGATCGTTGGACGCATGCGGCGTCCAGGTGCAGGATCGCCCCGGTCATCTCCATCGCGGCGTTGTAGAGGTCTTCGCCGGCAACTGTCACCGGGTCTGGGCCGTGCAGCGCGACAGCGGGCAAGGCATTGTGCATGGTGCGCAGCGCGTCTTTCAGTGGTTCGTACAGGGCCGGGTCGAGGCGCTTGCGAGATTCGATATCGCGGCGACGGGTGTGCGCGTACTCGGGCCGTGCGACTGCTTCCCAGACCTGGACGGACGAATCGATGAAGGAAGTGGCCGCGTCGGTGAGCTTACTGGAGGCGGTCTGGCGTTGGCCGCGCAGCCACTGGAGGTGCTGGTCTTCGGCTTGTCGACGGGCGACTCCGCGCCCTACCGGGTAGGCGATCGCGGCGGCTATGAGGCTGGCGGGAACGCCAATGAGGGCGGCGAGGACTTCTGGCTCCATACCGCCTGATCCTCGCTCACTGCCAGTTCCCTGTCACAGAAATGGATCAGCCAGGGTGCTCGCGCTCAGCTGGTCGGTTACGACCGTGACGGCCCAGCGAGGCGGAACGCTGAGCACCATACGGAGGAGGGCAGGTTCGGCTGCTTTGCCGGACGGAGCCAGTCGCCCAGGCCGCGCCTCGCAGCCGACGGCTCTCGCCACCGGTCGGTAAAGGGGCTGCTGAGCACGCCGCGGATGAGGCTGGCCGGCGTACCGCCGAGTTCCTCCTCCGCCGGCGCTTGGGCGCATTGCACGCAGTCTGCCGGCGCGCGGTTGTGATGCATCCGGTCGTACGCGGGGTGGCGGGGACGTTGCGTGACGGTGGTCGCTGCGTCGGTGACTGTCCACGAGAGGCATCAACCAATCGGTGTACGGAGCGGGATGGCACCTGACCTCGCTGGTTGATCGCCTTCCTACCGGATCGGCCTTCCAGGCCGATCCGGATCGGCAAGCTGTCAGGACGGCACGGCGGGGCAACTGGTGCCCCGTGGTGGGACGGCCAGGTCAGTGAGGTAACGGTCCACGGCGTCCTGCATGCACGGGCCGCTGGTGACGCTGCCGTGCCCCTGGCCTTCGTAGGTGAGGAGCACGCCGCTGCGGCCGAGCTGCCGGGCCACGGAGACCGCCCACGGGTAGCCGGTGGCGGGGTCGTGCAGCGCGTTGGACACCAGGATCGGCGGGGCGCCGTGTGCGTCCAGGCGGTGCTGCGGGTTGGCGGTCGGCGCGCCCAGACATGCCGCTGCCATGTGTATCGGTAGCAGGTAAGGCAGGTCAGGCGCGGTTATGTGTGTCATGGTGACGAGCGAGGCGTACTCCTGGTAGTCGCGCACGGGCAGGTGCCAGTCCGAGCAGAAGACCGGGGTGGCCGGAGGCAGCGGCGCTATCGAGGTGGGCGACTTGGGCAGCGGCTTGCTTGTGTCCATCCCCGCTATCGCCGTCGCCAGGCCCGCGTAGTCGGCCTCGTAGAACTTGCGGAACGCGATCTTGTTGACCAGGTCCGCGGACGACAGCGAAGTGCCAGGCTTCGCCGGGTCCTCCAGCTCGCCGCGCCCGGCCCGGGCCAGCAGGCTCTGCCAGACGGCGCGGACGTTGCGGCCGTGCAGCGCGCAGTCCGCGGTACTGTCGCACCACTTCACGAACTCCTGGAATGAATCCTCTGCCGTGACCATCTCGGACTGCAGGAAGTCACGGGTGGTCGGGACGCTGTGGTCCATGACGCTTTCCAGCACCATCGCGCGCACGCGGCGCGGGTAGGTTTCAGCGTACTGTGCCCCGAGCAGAGTGCCGTAGGAGCTGCCGTGGAAGGTCAGTTTCCGCTCGCCGATGGCGGCCCGGAGGGCGTCCAGGTCCCGGACCGTCTGAGCGGTGTCGAGGTGGTCGAACACCGGGCCGGTACGGGCCCGGCAGTCGGCACGGAGCCGCCTGTTGTACGCCATGGTGGCGTCGAAGTCCGCCTGGCTTTTCAGCTCCGGTGACGGCCGCTCGGCAAGGAGGTCGCCGGAGCAGGTCACCGGGTTGCTGCCGCCCACGCCGCGCGGGTCGAAGCTGACGATGTCGAACCGACGGCGGACTTCGGGGCTGAACCGGCTGATATGGCGCACCACCATCTCCACACCCGAATCGCCCGGCCCGCCGGGGCCGAACACCATCGAGCCGACCCGCGCGCCGGCGGCGGTGGCCTTGCGGCGGGCCACAGCCAGGTCGAGTCTTGGCCCGTCGGGGTGGGCCCAGTCGACCGGCACCGAAAGAGTGGCGCACTCGGCTCCCGGCTTCGCTGGGTCGTCACACGGTGCCCACCGCAGGGTCCCTGCGGCAGGCGGCGACGCGTGGGCCGCGGGAGCGGCGGCGAGGCCGGTGATGACAGCCATGGCGGCTCCCACGGCCATGGTCGTGCCCCGCGCGGCGATGCGCCGCAGTGCGGATCTGCCCCTTAACGGCATGGATCCTCCTCGTGAAGAGAGCAGTTGTGTCAGGTGTGCGGACCCGGCCGGGGCACTGTCGTCACGTTAGGTGCACTGTCGCCCATGTGGGGCGCCTGTCAGGGGCCTTTCCGGGTCGGGTCAGGGACCGATCAGGGGTGATCGGGGCGCCGGGCGGAAAACGGTCAGGGCCGGGTCAGGGGGCGGACTCCGTCGCAGTCTCGGTCGGCCTGTCAGCCACGACGCCGACCTCTACCAGTCCGTGTATCGAAAGTAGATCTTGAGTGATGAATGATCGTGTTTCACGGCGCGGGGAGATCACGGATGCACAGTGGGCGGTGTTGGAGCCGTTTTTGTTCAAGGGAGCGAAGGTGGGACGGCCGCCCACCTGGCCCCGGCGGCAGCTGATCGACGGCATACGGTTCCGGGTTCGGACAGGAGTTCCTTGGCGGGATGTGCCCATCGAGTACGGTCCATGGGGCCGGATCTACGATCTGTTCCGCCGATGGCAACGAGACGCCACCTGGCACCGGGTCCTCACCCGGCTTCAGTCGTGGCTGTGACCAGCACCAGCACCAGCACCGGCCCAACGGCCCTCAGACGACGTCGAATTCGTTGCCCTCGGGGTCCTGCAGGGCGGCGGCGTAGAGTCCCATGTCCGGCTCATCCTTGATCCGCAGCACGGTGGCACCAGCTGTGACCAGCCGTTCCACCGTAGCCATGACCCGCTGTGTGCGGACGTCCAGCGGGACGTCACGGCCCCCACCGACCTTCAGGTCGAAGTGCCACCGGTTCTTGGCGACCTTCGGCTCCGGAACCTGCTGGAACCACACCCTCGGCCCACGTCCCGCGGGATCGATGATCGACTCCGGAATATCCCCGGCACCGGTCGGCAACTCTGCCTCAGGCACCCCCATCGCCGCCCAGTAAGCACGCCACGTGGGGTGCCCGACCGGCGGAGGCTCAGGCACGTAGCCCAGGGCCTCGGCCCAGAAAGACACCATTCTCTGCGGATCGGAGCAGTCGATCGTCAGCTGCACTGTCATCTCCATGCTTGGAGCATCCCAGGCAGGTCTGACAGACGATCGAACTTTCGCAACACGCGCTAGGCAGGCAACACAGGTCGCGCTCAGGACGCCTACTCAAAGCACGCGGATGACCTGGACTGCTACACGCCACCCTGGTTCCGTCACCTCGGGATCCGCATTTCGTCGGTTCAGCCTCTTCCCAAGCGAGGCTCGTACCATTGGCTTCTGGTGGCAGGTCAGCAGAAGTTGCGGTAGGAAAGTTCCGGGAGGTACTCCTTCCACTCGGCGCGCGTCAGCCCGCCGCCGGTACGGCGACAGGTCTGTACCGCGATGGAGGACAGGTCGGCGGGATAGCCGTGCAGCGGCACATACCGGCCCGACGTTCGAAGCGTTCTGCCGTCTGCATCGAAACCCACGGCCAGGATGGGTTCGTTCGCTGTAGGCAGCGCGGAGCCGAGCCGCTGGCCGGAAGGGACGTCCCACAATTGGAGCGTGCCGTCGCTGCCGCCTACCGCGAGGGTGTGGCTGTCGGGAGAGAAACCCAGGGCCCGAACGGTTGACCCGGAGTCCAGCTCCGCATCGGTGAAGGTGCCGGCCATGGCTGCGAGGCGGTGCGTGGCCCGGTTGTCCCAGAGGGTCACCCGGCCTGACTGGTCGCCGGCGGCGAGGTAGCGGCCGTCCGGGCTGAAGGCCAGCGCCGTGGTGAAGGCCTGCGTCAGTCGACGGCTGACGATGTGTTGCGAGGCAAGATCGACTATGTGTCCGTCCGAGGTGGCGAAGGACTTGCCGCCAGGTTGGAAGGCCAACACATCACCGCCGACAGACAGCGTCCCGGTTCTCCTGCCGCGTGCGATGTTCCAGATCTCAGTGTGGTAATCGGCCTTCATCCGGGAGATCAGCAGAGTGCGGCCGTCCGGGCTGAGGGCGAGGGCATGGATGATGCCTCGGGCATTGATGGAAAGGCCGAGATTCAGGGTGGCACGGACACGGTGGCGCTGGATGTCCCACACGATGGCCTGCAGTGTGGCGTGTGAGTCCTCGCCGACCCTGGTCACGTAGGCGAATGTCTTGGCGTCAGAGCTGAAGGTCATCAGATCTCCACAGCCTGGCGCACTGTGTACTGGATCGTCAGGGTCTCTTGGGCAGGAGCTGTTGCCGGTGAAGTCGGCCGATCCGCGACCGGTCCTGGCGTCCACCAGCTGGAAGTGGCTTGCATCGCTGCTGTGCCACATCCTTCCAAGCGTCCGGCCGTCGGGGCTGATCTGGGCCTCCTCCGACGGTTTGTCGGCCCAGCCGGGGGCGGACGCGTCGCGCGCCGACACGGCGCGCATCAGCCTGCCCGTGGCCGAATCGTTCTCTCCTGTCTGCGTGAGGTAGCGAACAGTACGGCCGTCCGGGTCCAGGCCGAACTGTGTGACACCGACGAGGCCAGAAGGAACGGATGGCAGTGGGTAGCGGAAGACCGGCCCGGGTGCGCCGGCTGACAACCTCCACAGCCGGACCTCGTGATCGCTGGAGGTCGCCACGAAGCGGCCGTCCTGACTGAATGCCATGTTCGTGATGTCGGAGGAGCCTTCCACGTTCTCGTCACCGAAGCGGCTGGGGACGGCATAGGTCTTGGGAGCGGCGGACCCTGCGGCAGCGAGGTTCCACAGGCGCAGTCCGCCGTCGGGCATGGCGGCCACCATCTGGTGGCTGTCCGGGCTGAACAGGGCGGTGACGCATCCGCCGTCGCGGGGAGCCTTGGGGGCGCCGGGCATGGGCAGTGTGCGGTGCCGCGCCAGGTCCCACACCTGCAGCGGCCGACCTGTCTCGCACACAGCGGCCAGGCGGTCGTCGGGACTGATAATGGCGCCCTGGACACGCCGCCCCTGTCGCTCGAACAGCAGCCGGTGCCGTCGCCAGTCCCACACTTGGACACGGGGGATGTCACCGGCGATGTCAGCGACATCGAGTGTGCGCCCGCTGGGACCGAACTCCGCGGATCCGCCGGTGTGGAGTTCTCCGGATCCGCTGCTGTGCAGGGGGATGGCGGCCCCTACGTACCGGCCCGCGGCAATGTCCCACACCTGGGCGCTGTCCGACCCCACCATCAGCAGGTGCCGTCCATCGGCGCTGACGCCACTCGCATCGACAGCCCCATCGTCTCCCGGGCCACGGAAGGTTCCAGTCCTGCGGTGTGTTCTGACATCCCAGCGCACGAGGCGTGCGCTTTCGACGACCAACAGGGTGCGGGTGTCGGCGCTGAGGAAGTACTGGCTGTCCTCGTCGCCGAAGGGGGCGAAGGCGTCTTCCTCCTTTTGGGCTTGGGCACCGATGAGGGCGGAACGGGTCTCGATCGTGTCGGCGATCCGCCAGGAGGCGACGCTGAGCCGCATGGCCGTGACCGGGTCGGTGTAGCGCAGGCTCTGCGCGAGGGCGGCGATTCTGCGGGCAGTGGCCTGGGTGCGCTGCACGGCGTTCGTCTGGCTCTGCTGCCAAGCGATCGACCCGGCTGTCAGAGCCAGTGTGACCAGAGCGCACAGGATGGCCGCCAGGATGCGGGGGCGCGTACGCTCACGGCGTCGGGCTTGCAGGCTGGTGGAGAGGAACGCGCCCTCCAGGGCCGTCAGGGTCTGTTCCCGGTCCTGGGCGGGGAACGCCTCTTCCGTGGCGGCCAGGAGCGTGCCCCGGTACAGGGCACCGGGATCGCGGTCCAGCGCGTCCCAGGCGGCGGCGGCCTCCGTCAGCCGCCGATGGGCACGCAGCCGCTCACGATCGGTGTCGATCCAGCTCCTCAGACGAGGCCAGGCGCTGATGAGCGCCTCGTGAGCAAGGTCGACCTGCTCGTCGTCCACAGTGAGCAGCCGAGCACGGGTCAACTCCTCGATGACCGTCGCGGTGTCGGTGACCTCACCGAAACCGAACTCCTCACGGTGGGCGGGTCTGCGGGTGTCGGGGGCGCCGTCTCCCGGGGTGACCAGACGCAGCAGGATCCGGCGTGCGAGATCGGCCTGCGCCGGCGTCAGCCGGTCGTGGATGTCTTCGGCGGTACGGGTGATAGCACCGTGCAGGCCGCCGACGGACTCATAGGCCTCCAGAGTGAGGACTCGGCCCTTGCGGCGCCGCCAGGTTTCCAGCAGGGCGTGGGACATCAGGGGCAGTGCGCCGGGTTCGTCTTCGACCTCGTCGAGGATGCGGGCGGTCAGGGCACGTTCCACGATCATCCCCGCGCTCTGGGCGGGTTTGGTGACGGCCTCGCGTAGCTCGGCGCGGCTCATGGGGCCGGCCAGCACGGTCGCGTCCTGTAACGCGGCGGTCAGTTCGTGGTGTTCGGCGCAATGGCCGAGGAAGTCGGCCCGCACGGCGATGACGACGCGCAGATGACTCGCGGCATCGGTGGCGGTCAGGAGTCGGTCGATGAACCGGTGGCGCTCGGCCGGGTCGTGGCAGAGGGTGTAGAGCTCTTCGAACTGGTCCACGATCAGCCATGTGTCCCCGTCGCCGTCCTTCGGGGTCAGCCGCTGTTCGTGGGTGCGCAGGGGGTGCTCGCCAGGGGTGAGGACGCGCAGCGCGGCCGGCTGTGCGGTGGCCTGGTCCGGGTTGCGGAGGCGGGGGATGAGACCGGCGCGCAGCAGGGAGGATTTTCCGCTGCCTGAGGGGCCGAACACCGCGCTGAACCGACGGGAACGGGTCAGCGCGAGCAGGCGGTCGGTGAGCTCATCGCGGCCGAAGAACAGGTCGGCGTCGCCAGGCTCGAAGCGGGCCAGGCCTCGATACGGTGGCGCAGCATCCTCACTCTCGGTACGCGGCTCGGCCGCCGCCTCCGCAGCCGCCTCACGCCACCGCGCCTCCCACTCCTCCAGGTCGCCGCTGCAGGCCTGGACGTAGGCGAGGACAACAGGGAGGGTGGGCAACCGCTCGCCGCCGGCAGCCTGGGACAACGTGCTCGCACCCTGCCCTGTGCGCTGTGCCATCACCCGGTAGGTCGGACTCCCGGCCTCCGCCCGGAGTTTGCGTAATTCGGCAGCGAACCGCGCAACCGGTCCCGCACTGGGATCGAGTGGGCTCTCAGGACGTCCTGCCATCGACGGCTCACCCCTCTGGTCGCTCGCCTCCCCCGTGGATGCGGCGATCACCCGGACGCTACGCACGCCCGAGGAGAAGAGCAAACGACGGGCGTCTTCTTTGGTCAGCTTCGTGCGCCGTGCCGTGACCTGCACTGTCTCCATTGATCCGGGTGGCGGAGCCGGCTGTCTATTCAATTCTCCTGCTGCGAAGGTCGTGTTCGTACGGCCCGGACCTGCACGTCACGTCCGGCTGCTCAACGGTCGCCATCAACACACGCGGCCCTCCCGGCAGCCGGCAGCCCCATCGAAGGAGAAAATGGTGCAGATCACCATCATCAGCAAGCCGACCGCATCGGCCGTGGCCGCCCTGGCCCTGAGCAGCGGCCTGGCCACGGCGTCCACGCAGCCCGCACATGCGACGTCCGCATCGCCCACGGCCGTCAAGTATTACTACGGCGTACGGCAGATCCAGACCGACGACGGGCGGTGCACCGCCCAGCTCGACGCCAAGAAGACGGCACCCGGGCACTGGTTCGTGCGGGCATCGTTCTACAACATGTCGGGCGGCGGAGTCGCAGGCTGCTCCTATTACCTGTGGCGCAAGAAGGGCAACGGAGCCTATTGGAGTCTGTCGCACGCGAGTCTGCGACGGAACTCCAGCCACCAGACCGCCTGGTACTGGGACGGGCCCCGCTACCGCGTAATGATGACAATCAACGACGGTGACGGGGACGTGGACAGCAAGCCGTACTGACCGGCTGCAATGGGTGCGCCACCGCGCCCACGTGGTCCTCCACGGCGCAGACGTCACCTCGGGGCCTCTAACACCTCCATCCGCAAGAACGCCTACGAGTTCTCGGCCACCACCCGCTCGTACTGACCCATCCCGGGCGGGCGGCCCGTTGTTACGGGCGATTGATCGCCGGGTTGGGCTGCTGGCCGGCACGAGGGGAGCGGCCAGCAGCCCGCCCTGGTGACCAGGACGATACCCACCGCTCACCGACGGCGCAGATCTGCTTTCTGCAGTCGACACGCCTCGCTGCGCGCCCGAACTGCGGTCCAGCCGTGATGAGGACGCCGGGGACAGGTTGTCCTGCCCGGGTGACAGGGCCGAGGTCGAACGACGCAGACCGCCCCAAGACCGAGCCGGTCGGCCGCCGTGAGCAACCTGAGTGCGCCGTGCGGTGCGGTGCCAGTGAAAGGAGCACAGGAATGCTTTCCACGGTGCGCAGCAGTTTTGCGCTCGCCGCGACCACCCTTGCCCTGACCGGCGGTCTTGCCGTCGCCGGCCCCGGACACGCCGATGTGCATGGCGCGCAGTCCGCGACCGACCGGGCCTCGGCCGTGCTGTCGTTGACCGACGCCTCGGCCGCCAGTTCCAGGAAGATCCGTATCAGGGGTACGCAGGTGGCCCTGAGGGAGTGCCCGCGCACGAGTTGCCGGGTGGATACGAGGGTGTCCCACACGACCGTGCGGGCGTACTGCCAGACCAACCAGCGCACCAGCAAGGTCTCGGGAAACAAGTGGTGGACGAAGGCCACCCTGCTGTCCGGCAGCGACCCAGCCTGGGTGAGCAACCACTACGTGCACACAGCGGCACCCAAGGTGCCCCGTCTGCCGAGCTGCTGACAGCGGACCGCCAAACCGCTACCAGCTGTACCACAGGAGACAGACATGCCCACGCCGTTCCGCCGTACCCGAGCCCTCAGCATCCTGGCCCTGGCCGCCGGACTGCTCCTCACCGCCCCCGTGACGGCTGCTCACGCAGCCGTCGGCAGCCACGCGGCCAAGCCGACGGCTCAAGCAGCCGACGTTCACTCCTGCACCTACCGCTCCACCGTCGGCTTTACGTGCGACTACTACTACGGCACCGCGACCATCAGCGAGGGAAGCTCCAACGCCGCTGCTGTCAGGGAAATCCAGGACATCATCAACCAGCACACGGACTACCCCGTCTTGCTGTCCGTCGACGGCAGCTTCGGCCCCAACACCCTCACGGCTGTCGAGTGGCTCCAGCGCCAGCACCACATTGCCGGCGGCGCGGACGGCATCGTCGGCAGCCACACCTGGGAGTACCTGCGCCGCTGACCGGCACCCGGCACAGCCGACATCCAATGCGGCCCGTCGATCACGGCATCCCAACCTGACAGGCGCGCCGGCACGATCGCGATCACCAGACGGCGGCGGCCGGGCACCGTACGCCGCCCCGCCCGGCGCCGCCCCGCTCATACCCACATGCCGCCGGGGTGGGGGCGCACAGCAGACGAGCAGCTCACAGACGCTGACGCCGCGTCCGGAGCGGCCTTCGCCCACGAGGATCGCACCCCACCATGCGCATCACGACACACAGACACAACGGGAGGCAGCTCGTGATGATCACAAGGAAGATGTCGGCCAGGGCATGGAGGAGATTCCGCCTCTCTCCTGGAGTGAAGACCAGCCTGGCCACTGCGGTGACGGCCACCGCCACCCTGCTGATCGGCACGTCGGCGGTCACAGCCGCGGCACCTAGGACGACGGCCGGCAGCCAGACGATGGCCAGCACGTGCGACCCCAGCGTCAACCCCAACCGCTACATCCTCCGCAGCAGGCGGCACAACGGCCCTGCGACAAGGATCGGCAACGCTCGGATACGGCTGCGCTACGGCGAGCGACCGGGAGGGCCGCGCTACTACCGGGCCACGATCACCGGCGCCAGCGGGGCGACACGGTCACCCTCTACTGGGACATCGACCACGGCTCCTGGCGGAACAGCGGCGCCTGCTCGGCGACCGTGCACTCGAGAAGCGCGCAGAACACCCGGGCCGTCAAGGCCGTGGGTGTCCGGCACAGCAGCAGCTCCAGCGCCCCGCCTATCCGTATATCTGATCAAGGACGACCAGGGCCCTTGCGCCCGGGCCTCCTCCAACGGGCCTCCTCCAAGTGGTGACCCGCAGACGACACCAGTCGGCCGGGGCTGCACCAGCCCGTCCGGTGTCGCCCCGGCCTCGCGGCCCATGCAGCACGCGCTGACCAGGTACGACCACGACTACGTACGACCACGTTTGAAAGGAGCCTGGGCATGAACCCCCGCAGCCACGGTGCCAAGGGTGCGAAGGTGCTGGACTTCGAGGAGTACGTCCGTACGCGGCACGACGCTCTGCTGCGCAGCGCTCGGCGCCTGGTCGGCGACCCGCTCGAGGCCCAGGATCTGCTGCAGACCGCGCTGTTACGCACGTACCACCGGTGGGACCGCATAGCGGACAAGCAACTCGCCGACGCCTATGTGCGCCGCGTCATGATCAACATTCGCACGGAGTGGTGGCGGGCCCGCAAACTGGAGGAGCTCCCCACCGAACAGCTGCCGAACGTATCCATCGAGGACTCGGCCGAGCAGCACGCCGACCACGCGCTGCTGATGGATGTCATCAAGACGCTGGCACCCCAACAGCGCAGCGTCGTGGTGCTGCGCCACTGGGAGCAGATGTCCACGGAGGAGACGGCCGTCGCCCTGGGCATGGCGCGTGGAACGGTCAAGAGCACTCTGCATCGTGCGCTCGCCCGGCTCCATCAGGAGTTGCAGCGCCGCGACCCCGACTCCGCTTCGGCACCAGCCGCTGGCCGTGGATGCCCGGAGGCTGTCCGCCGGGCACAATGACGCTCCAGGGGTGGCCGGATTCCGTCCTTCCCCACAACATCCGAGCGACGCGAGAGACAGGAGTCGGGCTGCGAGCATCGACGCCGAGTACTCCCTGGTACCCGCCTGCCAGGCGCAGGTGTTCGTGCGGGACGGAAGGGGTGGTCGAGGTACGGGATCCAGACCATCCCGATGCGGAAGCGCTGGCCGTCGTCGACGCCGGCTCGGCGCACGACGAGTCCCCGTTCGCTGGGGCCGGTCACCGGGCTCGTCGAGCGCGACTGGCTGCTTGACCGGTACGCCGGAGACGTGCCCGGCTGGACCAGCGACGGCCACGACCGATGGACCGGTACGCGCTACACGCGGAGGTCATGACAGCAGCAGCAACAGACGTGATGTCGTCGTCGGCGCGTCCGCAGTGCGAGGCGCCCGACCTGGCCCGGACGTTATTCAGCGGCCCCGGGGCGAGGGCTTGCGTTGGGAATACCTGAGGCGTCTTCTCACTGGGCGGCCGGCGGAATCCCTCGGCGTCTGTGATCTCGAAGTGGCAGGATCGGCTGATGGCTGTTGATCCGTTGCTGAAGCAGGCTCAGGGCGTGTGGGAGACGCTGGCTGCTGTGCCGGTGTCGTTTCCCCCGGTGGGGGGCCTGGACGTGGTCGCGTCGCCCGACTCGCAGCTGGCTCCGCCTTCGTGGGCTGGGATTGTGGTGCTGGGCGAGTCGGCGATCGTCACGGCGCCGACCGACAGGGACGCGCGGGTTCTGCATCGGCTTCTGGCCGTGATGCCGACCAGCTCACTGACGTCTTCAGAAGCAGTTCGGGCCGTATTGCCGGTGAATGAGGTGCTCGGTCCCGCGGTCTTGGGATACGTGTCACGTGACAGTTTCCGTCCGGCGCCGGCTGACCATGCCGTTGAACGGCTTGCTCCCGGGCATCAGGACGTGATGGCGTTCCTGAAGTCGGTGTCGCCCGAGGACGCCGGTGAGAGCGCGATGGACGAGATCACCTCCGCTGCGTTCGTCGTACGCAAGGGCGCGGACGTGGTGGCTGCGGCGGGGTTTCAAGTCTGGCCGGCGGCAGCCGCCCATCTGTGCGTGCTCACCGCGCCGGAGGAAAGAGGCCGCGGGTTGGCGCGGCTGGTCGCTTCTGCGGCGGTGGCGCAGGCACTCGCTGACGGTCTGCTGCCGCAGTGGCGTGCCCGCCCGATGGCCTCCCGTAATGTCGCGCGAGCGCTGGGGTTTCGTGAGCTGGGAAGCCAGCTCAGCATCCGCTTGGACCAGGAAGAGCTTCGCAGGGAAGGCTGACCAGAGCGTGTCGCCCAGCGGCTATTTTCTTCTGGGCTGTGGAGCGAGCCAGGCGATATGACTCAGTGCCGGTGAAAGCCTCGTTGGAGGCGATCGCGATACTGCTCTTTTCCTCACGCTCAGCGACAACCGGGAGGAGCATTTCCGCGCGCGGCGGTCCAGCTCGAGGTAGCCGAGCTCGTCGATGGTCTTGCCCAGTTGCATGTCGTTTGCCGCCTCGACCAGCTCGTTCACCAAGGCTGCCGCGGTGAGCAGCGGACGCGGTAGCCGGCCCAGGCTGCGGCGGTGCCCAGCACGATCAGCAGGTGCGACGTGTCGGTGCCGGAGTCCCCGATCAGACACCGGGGGGTAGCCCTTGGCGATCCACGCGCAGGTGCGAGATTGTGGATGACCGCCGAGGTCGGGGCAAGTGAGCTGCCCAGATGCGGTGTTCGGCCCGGCGCCTGTCCCGGTCCTCGTACTCGGCCATCAACAGCTCGGAAAGGAACCCCGGCATAGGGCAGGCCTTCGCGTTGGCCCGTGCGATCGTGTCCGCGGCTTGGGCCCGCAGGTGACCAGGCGCTGAAGTTCGACCGGCTCCAGGGCCTCGACTTCCCACTGCACCGGCCGGGACAGATCCAGCTTGTATCGGCTGGCGAACCCCGGTGGCTTCAGCAGTTCGTGCGCGCCACCCAGTCGCGCTCGATGTCCGCTCCCAATGCGTCGAAGTCGCCCAGGTTTCTGCCGGCGCGGTGAGCGTGCAGTTCAAGTTCACGCGGCTCAAAAGCGGTGACTGCGAATGTCGCGGCCACAGCACGGTCAGCTTGTGCTGCTGAAGCACTCCCTTCCGGGATGCCCGAGGGAAGAGTAGTAGCACGCACGTAAGCTCGAAGGGTGAGGGGCGGCGATCATTGTTGTCGTCGTCACTTCGTCGTCGGCCCGCCGTGCTGTTTCCGCGACACTCTGGGGATGGGCGTCAGGGCTGGAGATCTCGATACGGAAGCCAGGGTGCGTGGGCCACGCGCGGATCCATCCTGCCTGGCAGCTCGGGCTGAGCCGGATTTCGAGCCGGGTGCCGTCGCCTGCCGTGTGAGAAGCAGTGGTGATGGGATCCTCACACGCCGTCGTACGCGGGTTCCGGCCTTCACACGACCGCAACTGGCATATGGGCGGACGAGCGGATGGCTGGGAAGTGGTGGTGCGAGAGGCGTGGATGACGGCGGCGGGCGTCACCATCACCGCACACAGCAGAAAGACCGCAGCCGCTGTGCCCATAGGCCGCTCGTCGATCAGAGCGGATGCCGCAAGCAGCACTCTGCGTACGCGGCTGACGTGTTGTGCGGTGGACGGGCTGTCGAGTACAGCGGCATCGACGCCGGAAGGAGATGTGGATGTTCCGTCGCTGAGCGACAGCGGTTGCCCGCGATTGCTCCAGGCCGCGTCTGCCAGCGCCCACTGCGCCAGGAGTTCGTCCTCGGAATGGTGTGCTGCCTTGCACAGGGCTTGAATGGCAGGCCGAGGTGGGAACTGCTTGCCGTTGAGGTACCGCTCCCACGACGATTTGCTGATGGCTGTCGCGTGCGCCAGTTCGGTGAGGGTGAAACCGCTGCTGTCTTTCAGATTGCGCAGGTCGGTAATGAGACGTGAGCAGGCGGCGGGAAGATCGTGAGGCAGCCCTCGCCAGCGAGGCGCGGAGTACGCCATCCTCCTGGGCCCTTCCTTCCTCATCGTCGTCTATTCCACATGCCGCAGTAACACCCATGTCTGCTCGCCGACTATCCCGTCGGCGGGGACGTGGTCCATCCGCTGCAACCGTTTGACCTCGGCCTCGGTGCGTTCACCGAAGTACCCATCCACATCGCCGGGTGACAGCTTGTGGCGCAGAAGCAGACACTGTACTTCCGCGGCGTCGGGGCCTGTCGTGTTGCGCATGACCAGGCGGGAGGCGGTGGTGCTGTTCCCGGCGAACAACTCGTCGCCGTGCCGGATGTACGTGCACGCGTACTTTCCCACGCCGGCCACGCCTGTCGCAGGGGTTTGCTCACGCCAAGGATCGGTGATCAGCAAGGCTGAGGTGATCGCGGAAATCAGCAGCGCACCCGCGGCAATGGATAGTGCAGCTACCCGGATCTCCGGCTCCGGATTCCCGTTCTGCGCTGCCGAACAGTTCTCTGCTGGTGTCACCGCAGCGGCGGTCAGGGTTCTCTGGGCGGCATCTCGTAAGGCCAGCAACGGCGTGACATCCGCACCAGCGGGAACACGTCACCCCGACTGCGTCTCTGCAGGCCACAGCCTGAGACGTCCCGAGACGTCTCAGGCTGCTCAACGCCAGTAGAAACGGCCCTGCTCATCCAGCACGCTCGTGTTGACACCAGGCGTCGGGCCCGGACACGTACGCAGCGTCAGGGCGGGTCGCCCGGAAGATCCAGGAACTCGGAAGTCGGGTAGAAGTCAGATGGGGGAAAAGTGAACGTAGGCAAGGCTCTCGCCGCATCCGTGGCAGCGGTCGCGCTGGCCACGGTCCCTGCCTTCGGTGCGGCAGCGCAGCCCGTCGGGGGAGTGCACACGACGACAGCCTCAGCCAGGGCTGCAACGCTGGCTTCGACTATCGCGAGCGCCGCAGACGGCCAGTTCAAAGGGTGGTCGTGCGGCTACAACAGTGGCCGCGGCATCGATCCAGGCCACACTGAACTCTCCAAGGTGGCCACTGACCACGCCAAGCGCTTTCAGGACAATCAGAACAATCTCCTCGACGGCTACTTGCGTAACGGCTGGTCTTCTTCGAAGGGCCGCTGGTTCGCGTGGGGCCGTGTGAAAGCGGTCTACAGTTTCGAGGGCGGCTTCTTCGTTGCAGCGGAATGGTCTGACGACGGAGGCCGTACGTATCACGCATGCGGCTGGGGCAACCGTCCCTCCTACGTTGCCTACCAGAATGTCGCCACGTACACCAAGGCGTTCGACTGGGTCAGGAACCGGTCCGCCCGCGTCTGCATCGGCTCCGGCGGAAATCCCAAGACCAACAGTGGCGGTTACTGGGTGGGCTGCACCCGCTGGTACCTGAGCTGATGGTGGGCAGAGCCAGGTAGCTGACAGCGGTCCTGTGGCGCTACGGTCTCCCTCTGACGTCCCTTCACGGGGCCAGCCGTTGTGATCGCGGTTGATCTGGCACATGAGCTCGCGGCTGGCTGCGCGGGCGGCGGCGAGGTCGGCGGTACGGGCGTCGGTGGCCACCAGGTCGGCGTGAAGCGATGCCCGGCTGACGGCCGATCCCTGGCCGCCGGGGACCGTGGGCGGCTCGGCGGCCTGTGCACCGGTTCCCCCGCCAGGACGCGGCCAGTGGGTTTCCGTACCGGTCGACCATCAGGTGGTGTTCGGATCCGGGGCGACCGCGGTCGACCGGCGGTGGTCCGACACAGTGCCCCCCTTGAGGGCCCTGACGTGGGAGCCGTCGCACGTAAAAGACGCCCGCCAATGGAATCCAGTCAGGCACCCGAAGCCGGCCTGGGCGCAGGTGTCTTCGCTCGGGCTGCGGTGGCAGCAGTGGCGCTACGCGCTACGACAGGTCATCAGGGACAAGATTGTCGGGCACCTCGCAGACCCTGCAGACGAAGATCATCGGCAACCAGCCGACACGCCCGTCTCATGCTGTAGCCCTGGCCGCAGCCACGCTGAACCACCCTCGCCGCACCTCGACCAGCAGAGGCTTCAGCGACTCCACCGCGCACCGCAAGTCCTGCTCCGTGGGATCATAAGGCTCAGGCAAACTCCGCCCATAGCAGCGCAGCCGCCAGAAATCGAAGATCTCCCTGCCGTCGGCCGCGAAGTCCACGTCGATAGGAGTAGGTACCGATTTCGCCACTTCGGCTGATGATCTGGTGCGAACGGACCAGGCTGAGCACGTTCCCTAGGGCCCGTCTTCAAACAGTGGTGTGGTTCACCTGCTGAGGCTCGCCTGGCGCAGGACGCGAGGTGTGGACACGTGGCCATCTCGAAGAACCGAGGCTTCTACAAGCACGGCGACATCGGCGGTCAGGGAACGGCTGGCGCCGTTCTCGGCCAGCCAGCGGGCTGCGGCCACGGTGCCATAGGTTGACCAGCCGCCGATGAGCACGACGCGCTTGCTCGGGTTGAGAGGGTTCGCAGCTCGGACGATATAGCCGCAATCACGTACAACTTCCCCGTCTGCGGCGTCTCCTGTGTAGGCCGTCCCCTCCCAGGTGATCGCTCCTCCGCCCAGCCGGAACGGCAACGCCTCCGTCATGGCCTCCAGGATTTGGCGGGCTGCCTCGTTGTTCTTCGGTCCGCCCAAGATGAGCAGGTCGCGCTCCATCTGGCTGCCCGGCAAGTGTGCCGACAGGCGGACCTTCTCCAAGTCGAGGTCCCGGTACGCGTGGGTAAGAGAGGGAACGAGCACGGACAGCGCCCGGACCTGTCCCAGACCGGCTACGGGTCGCTGGTAGCGTCCGGTGTCGATGTAGGAGGTGTCCAGAACGATGGAGAGCTCGCTTGCGTTCAGATAGCGCCACGTGCGACGTGCGGGCAGCCGCTGGACCACGAACCAGCGCACCAGGGTGCCGATCCCGGTAAGCACGGCGGCCACCCCTGCACTGAGAATCTGCGAGCCCACAGCCCCCGCAATAACATCCATGGCGATCTCCCCCTCCGCGCGCCCAGACCTAGCGTTCGCGGGTTGCCTGGGTCGCCCCCATTGGATCATGGGCCGTGCATCGACATGAACTCACCGACCAGGAGTGGGAATTACTCACTCCGCTGATACCCCGGGCTGGAACCGGCCGCCCCCGAGTAGACGACCGGCAGATCCTCAACGGCATGGTGTTCAAGATCCGTACCGGGATTACCTGGCGGGATCTGCCCGAACGCTTCGGTCCGTGGAAGACGGTCTACACACGCTTCTGGAGGTACGCCCTGCGAGGCGTGTTCGCCCGCGTCCTACAGCAACTCCAGGCCCGGGCGGACAAGGCCGGGAACATCGACTGGCTGGTACAGATCGATTCCACCATTGAGCGTTTTCAGTGCGGCCACTGATCGAGTGACGGGGGCGGTGTGAGGTCGGGGTGCGCAACGGACAGGGCTCCCGTGCCGTTGAGGGAGGTGT
>NZ_JBITZN010000023.1:0-145350 GCF_044546895.1 Streptomyces sp. NPDC053069
GCGAAGCTCTTCGAAGCCAACTCCTACCGTGACTACCTCGAACTGCACGGCCTGTCCGTGCAGTTGGCCGAGGCGCTCGCCGAGTACTGGCACGCACGGGTCCGCGCCCAGCTCGGCATCGCGGACAGCGACCCGGACGCCATGGAGGGCATGTTCCGCACCGAGTACCAGGGCTGCCGCTACTCACTGGGCTACCCGGCCTGCCCCGACCTGGAGGACCGCGCCAAGATCGCCGGCCTGCTCCGGCCCGAACGTATCGGCGTCCACCTGTCCGAGGAGTTCCAGCTCCACCCCGAACAGTCCACCGACGCCATCGTCGTCCACCACCCGGAGGCGAGCTACTTCAACGCGGGAGGACGGACATGACCACCTTCTCCTTCGAGTTCTTCCCGCCGAAGACCGAGAAGGGCGAACGTGCCCTGTGGGAGGTGATCCGCCGGGTGGAGTCGCTGCGCCCCGACTTCGTGTCCGTCACCTACGGCGCGGGCGGCTCCTCCCGGGACCGGACCATCGCCGTCACCCGGCGCATCGCGGCGGAGACCACCCTGCGCCCCGTCGCCCACCTCACCGCCGTCGGCCACTCGGCCGCCGAACTGCGGCACATCGTCGGCCGGTACGCCGATGCGGGCATCCGGGACGTCCTGGCCCTGCGGGGCGACCCGCCCGGCGACCCCAACGGCCCCTGGACGCCGCACCCGCAGGGATTCACCCACGCCCGTGAACTCGTCGAACTCGTACGGTCGCTGGGCGACTTCACCATCGGAGTGGCGGCCTTCCCCGAACGGCACCCGCGCTCCCCGGACTGGGACAGCGACATCCGGTACTTCGTCGCCAAGTGCCGGGCGGGCGCCGACTACGCCATCACCCAGATGTTCTTCCACGTGGAGGACTATCTGCGGCTGCGGGACCGGGTGGCCGCGGCGGGCTGTGACATACCGATCATCCCGGAGATCATGCCCGCCACCGACGTACGCCAGATACGGCGCTTCGCCGAACTGTCCGGCGCGGCCTTCCCCGAGGAGCTGGCGCACCGCCTGGAAGCCGCCCGCGACAACCCGGCCGCCGGCCACCGCATCGGCGTGGAACACGCCACCGCCATGGCCGACCGCCTGCTGGCCGAAGGCGCCCCCGGCCTGCACTACATCACCCTCAACAAGTCCACCGCCGCCCTCGACATCCACCAGAACCTGCGAGGACCAGCCATGACGAACCCACCGCTCCCGGCCGGGAGCCCCCGATGAGGCTGTTCGTGACCGGCGGCGCCGGATTCATCGGTTCGCATTACGTCCGTACGCTCCTGAGCGGCGGCTTTCCCGGGTACGAACACGCCGACGTGACGGTCCTCGACAAGCTCACCTACGCGGGCAACCGGGCGAACCTGCCGGCGGACCATCCCCGGCTGCACTTCGTGGCGGGCGACGTCTGCGATCGTGCGCTGCTGCTCGACCTGCTGCCCGGCCACGACGCGGTGGTGCACTTCGCGGCCGAGTCCCACGTCGACAGGTCCCTGGCCGACGCGAGTCCGTTCGTCCGCACGAACGTCGGCGGCACCCAGACCCTCCTCGACGCCTGTGTGGCCTCCCGGGTGCAGCGCGTGGTGCACATCTCCACCGACGAGGTCTACGGCTCGATCGCCGAGGGCGCCTGGACCGAGGAGTGGCCGCTGCTGCCCAACTCCCCCTACGCCGCGTCGAAGGCCGCCGCCGATCTCGTCGCCCGCTCGTACTGGCGCAGCCACCGCCTCGACGTGTCGATCACCCGCTGCTCCAACAACTACGGCCCCTACCAGCACCCGGAGAAGCTCATCCCGCGGTTCGTCACGCGTCTGCTGCGCGGCCGGCCGGTGCCCCTGTACGGGGACGGCGGCAACGTACGGGAGTGGTTGCACGTCGCCGACCACTGCCGGGCCGTGCACCTCGTGCTCACCCGGGGGCGGGCCGGAGAGATCTACAACATCGGGCAGGGCAACGAGCGCACCAACCGGCAGATGACCGACGCCCTGGTGCGGCTGTGCGGCGCCGACCCCGGTCTGGTGCGCACGGTGCCCGACCGCAAGGGCCACGACCTGCGCTACGCCCTGGACGACACCAAGATCCGCGAGGAGCTGGGCTACGCCCCGGCCGTCCCTTTCGAACGGGGGCTCGCCGAAGTCGTCGACTGGTACCGGGAGAACACCGGTTGGTGGGAGTCCGCACGCGACGCGGCCGAGTCGGCGGTCCGGCTCACTCCGGCGGGCGTCTGAGCGGGAACAGGCGCGCACGGCACGAAGGCGGGCACCGGACCGAGGAGGCCGGCACCCGCCTTCGTGCTGTCGTGGCCGGACGGTCACCCCGTCGTCAGGTCGACGACGACATTGCCCCGGTAGCGGCCCTTCAGGAGTTCCAGGAGCGCCTGCGGGGCCGCCGCCAGACCACCGTCGACCACGGTGTGCGGGTACACGAACCGCCCCTCGGCCAGCCACGTCGCGAAGTGCTGCGTCCACGCCGCGATCTGCTCGGGTGTGTGGTACGTGGCGAAGGGCCGCAGTTCCAGGTGCCGGGTGATGGCCGTCATCAGGTCGAGCCGCGGGTAGGCCTGGCTGCCGTTCTGCGCGGACAGCGCCCCGCACAGCGCGAACCGGGCGTGCGGCGCCGCGGCCTGGATCGCCGCCTCGAACTGCTCACCGCCCACGTTGTCGAAGAACACGGTGATGCCCTCGGGCGCCAGCTCCTTCAGCCGGTCGATCACCGGGCCGTCGTGGTAGTCGAAGGCGGCGTCGTAGCCGAGCTCGTCCACCAGGTACGCGACCTTCTCCTTGCTGCCCGCGCTGCCGATCACCCGTGCGGCGCCGCGGCACTTGGCGATCTGCCCGGCCAGTGAACCGACCCCGCCCGCCGCCCCGGAGACGAACACGACGTCGCCCTCGCCGACGCGGGCGATGTCGGCCATGCCGTAGTACGCGGTGGGGCCCTGCCCGAGGTAGTACACCGGGCTCGGGAACAGCTTCGGGTCGACCTTGAAGTAGGTGTGCGCCGGGCCGCTGGAGTACTCCCCCCAGCCCGACATCGACTGCACCAGGTCACCCACCGCCAGGTCGGGGCTGGCGGACCTGACGACGGTGCCGATCGTCCCGCCGCCGAGCCGGTGCCCCACCTGGAAGGGCGGGATCGGCAGCGGACAGTCGCTCTTCATCATGTCCTGGTAGGCCGCGGCCAGGGGCAGGTAGTCCGTGCGCACCAGCACCTCACCGGGGGCCGGCCCGGCCACCTCCACCTCGACGGTGTCGAAGTGGTCGAGCGTGAGGTCGCCCTCCAGATACCTGGTCAGCCGCACTTCCCGGGCCCGCTGCGGAATCTCCGGAAGCATGTCGGCGCTCATCAACTCTCCTTCGGCCTGTCACCACGGTGGAAAACGCTCACCCATGCCTACGCTGCTCCGCTCGTGCCCTGGTCGGCCGGTCCTCGGGCCCGTCCTCCGCATGGACTCGACCACGGCCCAAGACCCCCCGGGTGTACTGGGCCCCCCGGACCGACCCACGAGAGGGAACCGACCATGCCGGACCAGCCGTTCGCGGAGCACACCGTCGTCGTCACGGGAGGCGGCACCGGCATCGGCCGTGCCACCGCCCTGGCCTTCGCCGAGCACGGCGCCCAGGCCGTGATCGTCACCGGACGCCGCAAGGAGCGGCTCGCCGAGGTCGCCGCCGCGCACGAGGCGATCGTGCCGGTGGCGGCCGACGTGACCACCGGCTCGGGCGCCGAGGCCGTCGCCGACGCGGTGCACGAGCACGGCGGCACCCTGGACGTCCTGGTGCACAACGCGGGCATCTTCCGGTTCAGTCCGCTCGCCGCCCTCGACGCGGGCACCGCCCGCGAGGTCCTGGAGACCAACGTCCTCGGCCCGCTGCTGCTGACCGCCCGGCTGCTGCCGCTGCTGCGCTCCCCCGGCGCGGGCATCGTCCTGGTCTCCAGCCGCGGCGGCCACAACCCCACGCCCGACGGCTCGGTGTACGGGGCGAGCAAGGCCGCCCTGCACAGCTTCACCCGCAGCTGGGCCGCCGAACTGGCGCCGAGCGGCATCCGGGTCAACGCCGTCGCCCCCGGCTTCGTCCGCACCGAGGCGTACGCGGCCAACGGGCTCAGTCCCGAGGCGGTGGAGGGCCTGTTCGCCGGCGTGACGCCCACCATCCCGCTGGGCCGGGTCAGCGAGCCCGAGGACGTCGCCCCCTGGATCATCCGCCTCGCGGACCCGGCGAACGCGCTGGTCACCGGCCAGATCATCACGGTGGACGGCGGCCTGGACATCACCGCTCGTTAGACCTGCTCCGCTTCACTTCCCCACTCACTCCGCACGAAGGGACCCGATCGTGACCACCAGTGCCACCGAGGCGGACGCACCGGCCGAGGCCAGGACGTTCCCGTACGCGCGCACCTGCCCGTTCACGCCGCCCGCCGAGTACCGGGAGATGACCGACAAGGACGTCTCGCAGGTCACGCTGACCGGCTCCGGCCTGCGGATATGGACGGTCACCGGCTACGAGACGATCAAGCGGCTGCTCACGGACCCCCGGGTCAGCGCCTCCCGCAAGCACGACAACTTCCCCTTCTACTTCGTCGCGCCGCCCGAGTACCGCACGGAGACGTCGTTCATCGGCTACGACGGCAAGGAGCACAGCTCGACGCGGCGCAAGGCGGCGCTGACCTTCACCAACCGGCAGGTGCAGCGGCTTCGTCCGCGGATCGAGGAGATCGTCGACGAGCACATCGACAAGCTGCTCGCGCTGCAGCCGCCGGCCGACTTCCACCGGGTGTTCTCGCTGGCCGTGCCGATGACGGTGATCTGCGAACTGCTCGGCATCCCGCAGGACCAGCACGACTTCTTCATCAAGCACGGCACGGCGCTGCTCGGCGGGCACAGCACCACCGAGGAGCGGCAGGCCGCGATCGTCGAGGTCAACGCGTACGTCAACGACCTGATCCAGCTCAAGCGGCGCGAGCCGGGCGAGGATCTGCTCAGCCGGGCGATGGCCGACTACGAGGAGTCCGGCGAGGAGTACACGGACCGCGACCTGTTCAACATGGTGCGGCTGCTGATGAACGGCGGCCACGAGACCACCGCGAGCCAGATCTCGCTGGGCACGGCCGCCCTCCTGGAACACCCCGACCAGCTGCGGCTCCTCCTGGACGACCCGTCGTTGGTGAAGCCGGCCGTCGAGGAGCTGGTGCGGTACGCGACGATCGGCGACACGGCCGTGCCGCGCGTCGCCCTGGCGGACATCGAGATCGGCGGCCAGGTCATCCGCAAGGGCGACGGCATCCTGTGCCTGGGCCTGGCCGCCAACCGCGATCCGGAGGTCTTCCCCGAGCCGCAGAAGCTCGACATCACCCGCGGCAGCCGCAAGCACCTCGGCTTCGGGCACGGTGTGCACCACTGCATCGGCGCCGACCTGGCCCGCCTGGAGCTGCAGATCGTGTGGAGCAAGCTGTTCCAGCGCGTCCCCACCCTGAAGCTGGCCAAGCCGTTCCTGGAGATCCCGCGCAAGGAAGGCGCCGTGATCTACGGCCTGTGGGAGCTGCCCGTCGTATGGTGACGCCCTTCCCGGTGACGCCCTTCCCGTACACACCCGGGCCCGGTACCGAACCGATCGGTACCGGGCCCCCGCGCGTCCGTGCGGCGTCAGTCGTTGACGTCCGCCGCGATCTCGGGCCGTGGCGTGCGCCCCGGGCAGGTGGCGCGCGGCGCCGGCAGCTCGCCGTCGACGAGGTAGCGGTGGACGATCGTGTCGACGTACGGGTTGTCGCCGAGGACGTACACCTCGTGCTCGCCGGAGTCCTCGACGGTCAGCAGGTGGTGGCCGAGGCGTTCGGCCATGGCGACGCCGCCCGCGTAGTGGTCCATCGGGTCGCCGTCGGCCTGGACGACCAGGCCCACCGGGTAGCCGTCGCGGACCGGCACGACGGGCGGCTCGGCGGGTTCGAAGGTACGGAAGGCGCCGACCCAGGGCTGGGCGCGCAGCACGCCGTAGCCGTACGGGAACCGCTTCCGGAACTCCCGCATGTCCTGGTAGTAGACGTCCAGGTCGGCGGGCCACTCGTGTTCCAGGGTGATGGCCTCCAGGACGCCGATGCGCAGCGAGCCCTCGCTGTCGGCGGGCCGCCAGGTGCCCTGTTCCTGCAGCAGGTCCCGGCAGGCGGCCGCATCGCCCGCCGTGGCGGCCTTGCCCAGCCGGCCGACGAGCGTGCCGAGTTCGGCCCACCGGCCGCGGTCCGCGGCGCGGTTGCCGACCGCGCCGTCGAAGAGCGTACGCAGCCGCGGCCCCCCGCCGAGGCCGTCGAGGTGTACGACGACGTCCTCCACGGAGGCGAACACCCGCTCCGTGCTGTCGCCGAGCCCGAAGTGCCGGTGGCGTTCCGCCGTCCACTCGGCCCACCGTGTGACGTTGCCGAGCACCGCGTCGCCCTGCCACAGGAACTGCTCGCGCCAGGTCCAGTCGGGGTGCACGCAGGAGTCGAGGACGCTGCGGTCGAGGCGGTCGGGGAAGAGGGTGCCGTACACGGCGCCGACGTAGGCGCCGTACGCGTAGCCGACGAAGGTGACGCGCTCCTCGCCGAGCACTCCGCGGATGACGTCGATGTCACGGGCCGTGTTCGGAGTGCTGATGTGGCGCCGCAGCGCGCCGCCCGCGCGGGCGCAGGCCTCCTCGCGCAGCCGCATGTCCTCGGCGAGCTGCGGGAACAGCTCATCGGGCGGCCGGGAGTCGAACTCCGCCCTGGGTACAGTCACTTCGGCGTGCAGCGGAGTGGACGCTCCGGTGCCGCGCGGGTCGAAGCCGATCAGGTCGTACACCTCGTGCGGCGGGGTTCCCGCGAACCTGTCGGGCAGCGCGCGACCCGCGCCCCAGTCGCCGCCGGGTCCGCCGTTGACACCGAGCAGAATGCCGCGCCGCCGCTCGGGCGCGGTGGCCCGGCGGCGGCTGAGGGCGATCGTGAGCCGCTCCCCGTCCGGGGCGGAGTAGTCGCGCGGCACCTCGATCTCCGCGTGTTCGAGGTCCTTGTCGTCGGGGTCCTGCCGCCACTGCGGTCGCTGGGCGTAGAAGTCGGTGAGCACCGCGAACCTCCGTTCTCGTCAGGAGGTCAGCCTCGCCTCACCGGCTTGAGAGGCCCTGGATCCCTCCCGGACCGGGTGCTTCGCTGCGGCTGCCCCGCATCGCCCCCGGCCCGGCCCGGCACCGCGAGCGCGGCGAGGAGGCCGGCCGCCGCGAACGCGGCCGCGCCGGTCAGGGCGAGGCCGTAGCCGGCGGCCAGTTGCCGCGGGGAGGCCGTGCCCGCGCCGCCCGCCAGCGTGTCGATGCGGTGGGAGGAGAGGGCCGCGAGGGTCACCAGGCCCAGGGCGCTGCCGAGTTGGCGGGTGGTGTTGAGCAGGCCGGAGCCGAGGCCCGCCTGGTGGACGGGCAGACCTGCGGTCGCGGCGTTGGTCGTGGCGTTGAGGACGCCGCCCATGCCGAAGCCGAGCAGCAGCAGCGGCCCGAGCAGGTCCGTCACGAAGCCGGCGCCCACGCCCGCCTGCGCCAGCCACAGCAGCCCCAGGCAGCCCGTCGTCAGGCCGCACAGCAGCACGGGGCGCGGTCCGATGCGCGGCACCAGCGAGGAGACTCCCCAGCCGCCGAGCGCGATGCCCGCCGACAGCGGCAGATAGCTCAGGCCGGTGCGGACGGGGCTGTAGCCGAGGACCTGCTGCAGCAGCAGGGTGAAGAAGTAGAACGTGCTGAACAGGGCCGCGATGCCGAACAGGGCGACCAGGTTGGCGGCGGCCACGGAGCGGATGCGCAGCACGCCGAGCGGCACCAGCGGATGCCGGGCGAAGCGTGCCTGGATCAGCAGGAACAGGGCGAGCAGCGCGCCGCCGCCGAGCAGCGGGGCCAGCACCCGCGCCGAGGCCCAGCCGTGGGCGGGCGCATCGGCGACCGCGTGCACCACCGCCATCAGGCCGAGCGTGACGGTGACCGCGCCGGGCACGTCCAGGCCGGGGCGGTCGGCGCGGCGGGACGCCCCCTGCGGCACGACCCAGCAGACCGTCGCGAACAGGACGATCCCGATGGGCACGTTGACCAGCAGGATCCACCGCCACGACAGCCACTCGGTGATCACCCCGCCGGCCAGCACACCGATCGCGCCGGCCGCCCCGGACACCCCGCTCCACCAGCCGAACGCCCTGGCGCGTGCCTCGGGTCCGGTGAAGGTGGTGCCGAGCACGGTCAGCGTCGCGGGCGCCATGACCGCGGCGCCGAGCCCCTGGAAGGCGCGGGCCAGGATCAGCGTCACGGGCCCGCCGGCCGCGCCGCCGACCGCGCTGGCGAGGCTGAACAGGCCGATCCCGGCGAGAAACACCCGGCGCTGCCCGAACAGGTCGGCGAGCCGCCCGCCGAGCAGCAGGAAGCCGCAGACGACGACGGTGTAGGCGTTGTTGACCAGGTGCAGGTCGTGCCGGTCGAAACGCAGCTCCTCGGCGATGACCGGCAGGGCCACGTTGACCACGGACGCGTCGAGCACGTTCATGAACTGGCCCAGGCAGCAGGCGGCGAGGATCAGGGCGAGCCGCCGCCGGGGGGCGGCGGCGTGCGATGCGGCGCTCTGCACGGTCGAAGCGGTCATGACAGCACGCTCGCCGCGCGCGATCGACTGCCGATGGTGGCGTCCTGGAGCGGTGCCGTCCCGAGGAGCCGCACCCCGCCCCGGGCTGCCCCCGCGCGGGTGTCCGCCTGAGGGGCGCTCAAGGGCTCCTCAAGACGCGGTGGCCACAGTCCTGGTCCGTACGCGGGCCGGACGACATTCCCCGAGGAGAGCGCCATGGCCAAGATCACCTACCGGCATCCCAACGGCACCACCACCGTCGTCGACGTCCAGGCGCCCAACACGGTCATGCGCGGCGCGAAGCTCAACAACATCGACGGCATCGAGGCCCAGTGCGGCGGCTCCGCACAGTGCGGCACCTGCCACGTCTACATCGACGAGTCGTCCACGGTGCCGCTGCCGCCGATGGACGAGGTGGAGGACGACGTGCTGTACGGCACGGCCTGCCCGCGCCGCGAGAACAGCCGCCTGAGCTGCCAGCTGCCCGTCACCGACGACCTCGACGGACTCATGGTGCACCTGCCCGAGGCGCAGAGCTGATGGCCGCCCGCCACGTCGTCGTCGTCGGCGCGGGACAGGGCGGCCCGGACACGGCGGCCGCGCTGCGCGCCCAGGGCTACGACGGCCGGATCACCCTGGTCGGTGAGGAACCCGCGCTGCCCTACCAGCGCCCTCCGCTGTCCAAGGGCTTCCTCACCGGCGCCGTCGGCCACGCCGACCTGGTGCCGCGCCCGGAGTCGTTCTTCGAGGCGCAGGACATCGAGCTGGTCACCGGTGACCGTGCGCACCGCATCGATGTGTTCCGCGCCCGCGTCGAGCTGGCCTCGGGCGGCAGCCTCGGCTACGACCGGCTCGTCCTCGCCACGGGCGCCCGGCCGCGCACCCTGCCCGTGCCCGGCGCGGACCTGGGCGGCGTCCTGACCCTGCGCACGCTCGCGGACGCGGAGGCGCTGCGCGCGCTGCTCGCCGGTCCGCCACGCCAGGTCGTCGTGGTCGGTGCCGGCTTCGTGGGTCTCGAACTCGCCACCACCGCCAGGAAACTGGGCCACGAGGTGACGGTGGTCGAGGCGCAGTCCCGAGTGCTCGCCCGTGCCCTGACCCCGCAGCTGTCGCGGTGGCTGGCCGGCCGGCACCGGCAGCAGGGCGTGCGTCTGCTCACCGGCAGCGAGGTCGCCTCCCTGCACGGCTCCGCCGCCGGCCAGGTGGAGGTCGTCCGGCTGAACGACGGCACACGCCTGCCCGCCGACCTGGTGGTCGTCGGCATCGGCGTGCTGCCGCGCAGTGAACTCGCCGCCGACGCCGGACTCCTCGTCGGGGACGGTGTCATCGTCGACCAGTGGCTGCGCACGAACGACCGGTCCGTGTACGCCATCGGTGACTGTGCCCGTTTCCGCAGCGCCCGCCAAGGGCGCCACATCCGCCTGGAGTCGGTGCAGAACGCGTCCGACCAGGCCCGGTGCGTGGCCACCGCGATCTGCGGCGCCCCCGCCCCGTACACCGCGGTCCCCTGGTTCTGGTCGGAGCAGTGCGCACTGCGCCTGCAGCTGGCCGGGCTGACCGCGCACCACGACGAGACGGTCACCGTCGGCGATCCCGACGAGGGCCGGTTCTCCGTGCTCTGTTACCGCGAGGGTGCGCTCGTCGGCGTCGAGTCGGTGGGCAGGCCCGCCGACCACGGCATCGCACGCCGCCTGCTGGCGTCGGGCACCGGCCCCTCTCCCGCGCAGGCGCGCGTCCCGGACTTCGACCTCAAGTCCTTTGCCACCCGGACGGCCGCACCGGTCCCGGCGCACTCATGACAGGCGAAGAGCCGGTCCCGGAGCCCTCACAGGGGGTCCGGGACCGGCTCTCGCACGCGCAGGAGTCAGCCCCACACCACCGGCAGACTGGTCAGCGTGTGGTTGATCTCGCCGACGTGCCACGGCAGTTCGGACTCCGGTACGGCAAGACGCAGATCGGGGAAGCGGGACACCAGACCTTCGATGGCGATCACCAGCTCCATGCGGCCCAGGTGCTTGCCCAGGCAGTAGTGCAGGCCGTGGCCGAAGGAGATGTGCGGGTTGTGGTCACGGGCCAGGTCGAGCCGGTCCGGGTCGGTGAAGACGGTCTCGTCCCGGTTGGCGGAGGCCAGCGAGAGCAGCACCGCGTCGCCCTTGCGAATGGTCACGCCGCCGACCTCGATGTCCTCGGCCGCGATCCGCGGGAACCCGGAGGTGTCGGTGGCGAACAGGTTGACGTGCCGCAGGAGTTCCTCGACGGCGACCGGGATCCGCGAGTGGTCCGCGCGCAGCCAGTCCCACTTGTCGCGGGCGTCGACCAGCAGCGCGAGCACGGAGTTGGCGAGCTGGTTGGCGGTGGTGTCGAAGCCCGCGCCGATGAGTGTGAAGCCGAAGGTGACCAGCTCCTGCTCGCTGAGCCGGTCGTCGTTGTCGCGGGCGGCGATCAGCTCGGAGAGCATGTCGTCGGTGGGGTCGGCCCGCTTCTCGGCGATCAGGCCGACGATGTACTCGCTGAGCTTGGCGAGCCCGTCGAGGGACTCCTTGCCGCCGGCCCGCTCGTCGACGGTGGCGAAGGCACGGGCCCACTTCTCGAAGGTGCGCAGGTCACCGGCGGGTACGCCGAGCAGTTCACCGATGACGGTCAGCGGCAGCGGCACCGCGAACTCCTGCACCAGATCGGCCGTGCCCCCGCGGGCCTGGATGCCGTCCAGCAGCTCGTCGCAGACCTTCTGCACGTTGTCCCGCATGCGCTCGATCCGGCGCATCGTGAACGCGCCGGCCACCAGCTTGCGCAGCCGGGAGTGCTCGGGCGAGTCGAGCGAGATGATCATCTCGGGGGTGGTGTGCATGGTGCCGCCGATCCTGGGGGCGCCCTCGCCGCAGGCCATCGCCCGGCTCAGCCGGGGATCGGCGGACAGCTCCCGCACGTCCTGGTAGCGGGTCACCAGCCAGGCGTCCACCCCGCCCGCGGTGCGCACCTTGACCACGGGCCGGGTCTGGCGCAGCTCCGCGTAGCGCGGCGCCGGTCCCCGGTACGACGAACCGGGCAGGGGGTACACATCGGATTCCTGAAGGGCAGTCACCGTGACTCCTTCGCTGTAGCCGCCAAGGTCTCCACCACCGTAGGAACCGGTGATGGAGACCAAGTCGGCTGGAACTGGAGCCGTTCGGCGCCGGTCATGCTCAGGCGTCGGCGGGGCCGAGCAGCACCGTGGAGTAGTTCCTGCGGGCCGCGGTGTCGTACTGCAGGGCGACATGGCTGGTGGCCGAGGTGACGTCCCGCCATGTCCGCTGCAGGGCGTGCATCTCGCCGAGGCCGCCGGTGCCGGTGGCGCGGACCAGCAACTCCAGGGCCTCCTGGAGGAGTTCGGCCGAGAAGGTGGCGTTGCGCTCGTTGCGGGCCATCAGCTCGGGCGTGAAGGCGCGCGTGTCCAGGACGTCGGCGTTCTGCTCGACGAGGTGCCGGGCCGCGTCGATGCGCCCGGAGGCCCGTACCAGCCTGGTCTCGGCGGTGACGGTGCGCTTGCGTCCGGTCAGCAGCCCGGCCGCCGCCTGCAGTGCGCCGGCGGCGGCACCCACCACGGGTGCGATGAAGGTCAGCCCGCCGACGGCCTGGAACGGCACGTTGTGGGCGGGCACCTCGGACGTGGCGTTGCGCCCGCCGAGCATGTCGGCGCGGGCGAACGACAGATGATCCGGTACGAGGACGTCGTCCACGACGACCGTGTGGCTGCCGGTGGCCCGCATACCCACGCTGTCCCACGTCCGCTCGACGCCGAACGCGTCCCGGGGCAGCGCGAAGAACCGCAGCTCGGCCGGCCCGTCGCCGTCCGGCCGGGCCACCGCCGCGCACAGCAGCGCCCAGTCGGCGAAGTCGATCCCGCTGACGTACGCCCAGCGGCCCGCGAGCCGCCAGCCGCCGTCGGCCGGCCGGGCCCGTCCGGCCGGCATGAGCCCCGTGGCGACGACCGTGTCCGGGCTCTCGCCCCACAGCGCCCGGTGCCCCTCGGCGGGCAGGTGGGCGGCGAACCGCGCCGAGTACGCGGCCAGCGACGCGCACCACGCGGTGGCCGCACAGCCCTCGCCGACGGTGAGGACCGCGCGGGTCAGCTCACCGAAGGTGCCCTCGCTGCCGCCCCACCGCCCGGCCACGAAGTGCCGGGCGAAGCCGGCCGCGGTCAGCGCCTCGGTGACCGCCGGGGCGAGCGCGCGCTGCCGGTCCGCCTCGGGGGCGTGCTCGGCCGCGAGCAGCCGCAGCTTGTCGGCGGCGGGCAGCAGTCCTGTTGCGTTGTCGCAGTCGTGTCCCATCCCTGTGGCCTCCTGTCGTGACGAGACGGGTCAGACGCCGCGCGCGACGGCCTGCGCGAAACGCTCCAGGGTCTCCCCCGGGCTGGGGCCGTCCAGGGCGCGGAAGATCCGCTCGGCGCCCTCGCCGTGCTTGTGGAGCTTGACGTGTGCGAGCGACACCTTGGTGTGCGTGGCGTCGACGGGTTCGAAGTCGACCTCGATCTCGCTGGCCCGCTCGTCGTCCGGGACGGACTGCCAGTTGCCGTCGATGCGCCAGGTCATGACGAGCCTGCGGCCCGGCTCCCACTCCAGGACCCGGCCCCAGGCGATCTCGGTCCCGGTCACGTCCCACTCGTAGTAGCGGCCGCCGACACCCGGGTCGAAGGCGAGCCCGGCCCGCTCCTTCTCGACCAGCACGTGGGAGGGCGGCCACCAGTCCGCCGGCCGCTCGGTGAACACCCTGAAACACTCGGCGGGAGTGGCCGCCACGGTCACCGACTTGCGTACGTCGGGGATGGTCTGCGTCTGTTCGGGCACGGGCCCCTCCTTGTACGGCGTCTGCACAGGTTGGGTCACGCTGGCGTGCGGGGCTTGATGGGGGCCGGACCGCCGGTAGGGCCGCGGTAGGGGGTGCCGCGTGGTGTCGTCCGGCGCCCGCTGCGCCGTCGTGGCTCGTCGCGCAGTTCTCCGCGCCCGCTCCTGCAAAAGGCGAGCCGCGTCCTAGGACCCCCGGTCACCGTCGTGCCGTTCCGGGCCCCACGACCTCTTGGAGAGCACGATGACAGAAGCGGGACGACGGGTTGCCTTCGTCACCGGCGCGACCAGCGGGATCGGGCTGGCCGTGACCGAACTGCTGGCCCGGCAGGGGGCGGCGGTGTTCGGGGTGGCGCGTGCCGGGGAAAGCGTCACCGCGGTGGTGAAGCGGCTGCGCGCGGAGGGCCTGGAGGTCACCGGCGCGGTCTGCGACGTCACTTCCAGCGAGCAGGTGAAGGCCGCCGTGGAGGCGGCGGTGGCCGCGTACGGGCGGATCGACATCCTCGTCAACAACGCGGGCCGGGGTGGCGGCGGCGTCACCGCCGAGCTGCCGGACGCCCTGTGGCTCGACGTGATCGACACCAACCTCAACGGCACGTTCCGGGTGACCCGAGAGGTGCTGAGCACCGGGCGGATGCGGGACGGCGACTGGGGCCGCATCATCAACATCGCCTCCACCGGTGGCAAACAGGGCGTCGAACTGGCCGCGCCCTACTCCGCCTCCAAGCACGGTGTCGTCGGCTTCACCAAGGCCGTGGGCAAGGAGCTGGCGAAGACCGGCATCACGGTGAACGCGGTGTGCCCCGGCTATGTCGAGACCCCGATGGCACAGCGGGTCCGGCAGGGCTACGCCGACCACTACGGCGTGAGCGAGCAGGACATGCTCGACAGGTTCAACGCGAAGATCCCGCTGGGCCGTTACTCCACGCCCGAGGAGGTGGCCGGCCTGGTCGGCTATCTCGCCTCGGACACCGCCGCCTCCATCACCGCCCAGGCGCTCAACGTCTGCGGCGGTCTGGGCAACTACTGATCCCCCCGATCGTCGCCGATCCCGCTATGAGAGACGGAGCCTGAACGATGACCGACACCGGTGGCACGCTGCTCGCCGAACCCACCACCGACGTCGCCGCCTTCCGGGCCGCGATGGGCCGCTTCCCCACCGGGGTCACCCTGCTCACGCAGGGCAGCGGCGACGACACGATCGTCATGACCCTCAACAGTCTGACCTCGGTGTCCCTCGATCCGATGCTGCTGCTGGTCTCGGTCAAGGCGGACGGCCGGATGCGCCCGAGGATCGTGCGCGGCGGGGGCTTCGCCGTGAACGTGCTCAGCGAGCCGCAGCGCGACCTGGCCCAGGAGTTCTGCCGCCCCGACCGCCCGGCGGGGTCGGCCGCGATGGCGCGCCTCGACGCGGTCGAGGGACGGCTCGGCCACGCCGTGATCCCCTCGGCCGAGGCGTACTTCGAGTGCGAGCTGTACGACGAGCACGAGGCCGGCGACCACGTCCTGCTCGTGGGCCGGGTCGTGGCCGTGCACAACCGGCCCGGCGAGGCGCAGCCGCTCGTCTTCCACCGCGGCGCGTACGCGCACCTCGCCGCTGCCGCACCGGCCGTGGCGGACCGGGGCAGGGCGGCATGAGCGCTCCGGTCCAGGCGCCACCGTCGCTGGAGCAGGTGGCGGAGGGGGTGTACGCGTATGTGCAGCCCGGCGGCGGATGGTGCGTGAACAACGCGGGTCTGGTGGTCGGCGAGGACTGTGCGGTGCTCGTGGACACGGCGGCCACCGAGGCTCGTACCCGGCGGCTGCGCGAGGTCGTCGAGCGGATCGTGCCCGGCGGGGTGGACTTCGTGGTCAACACCCACTTCCACGGCGACCACACCTTCGGCAACGGCCAGTTCACGCCCCGGGCGCGGGTCGTCGCCCATGCGGGCACCCGGGCGGACAGCGCGGAGGCGGGGCTGCACCTGCGCGGGCTGTGGCCGCAGGTGGAGTGGGGCGAGACACCGCTCACCCTGCCGTCGCTGACCTTCGAGGACACGCTGACGCTGCACACGGGCGGCCCGCAGGCCGAGCTGCTCCATGTGGGCCCCGCACACACCGCGAACGACGTGGTCGTGTGGGTCCCCGAGCGGGCGGTGCTGTTCACCGGCGACGTCGTGTGGTCGGGTGTCACCCCCTATGTCCTGATGGGCTCGGTCACCGGTTCGCTGCGGGCTCTGCAGCGGCTGCGCGCGCTGGGTCCGCGCACCGTGGTCCCGGGCCACGGACCGGTCGGCGGACCGGAGTTGCTGGACTTCACCGAGGCGTATCTACGGCTGCTCGGCCGCCTGGCCGCGGACGGTCTGCGCGACGGCCTGACCCCGCTCCAGGCCGCGCGGCGCGCCGACCTCGGCGAGTTCGCCGCTCTGGTCGACGCCGAGCGTCTGGTGGGCAATCTGCACCGCGCCTACGCCGAACAGCAGGGCCTGGCCCCGGGCGCCCGGCTCGACGTCGTGGCGTCCTTCAAGGAGATGGTCGCCTTCCTCGGCGGCCCGCCCGCCTGTCACGCCTGAACGCGCGCGGGGGATGTGCCGGACGGTCGTCGACGTCCGGCACATCCCCCGTGCGCTGTCCTCCCGGGCTCAGCCGGCGTGCACCGGCGGCTCCACCGGGGTGTCGCGGTGGATCACCCGGCGCCGGGTGTAGAGGACGCCGTCGCGGCGCACCAGCTCGTCCTCGACGGTGAAGGTCGGCTCGAAGGCGACGTTGCCCTCGCGATCTGTCCGGGTGACGAGCGAGTAGTACGACACGTGCAGGGTGTCCTCGTCGACCGGGTCCGGCTCGATCAGCACGTGGTCGAACCAGTGCCGTACCGCGATGTCGCGGTAGCGCGGCAGCGCGGCCCGCATCCCCGCGAGCATCTCCTCGCGCCCGCGCTGCACGGCCCCGCCCGCGTGCACGACCTGTCCGTCCTCGGTGAACGTGGCGGCGAACCCCTCGATGTCCAGCGCGTCGACCCGGCGCATCTGCCATGCGTAGAACGTCCGGACCTCGGCGTAGACCTCCCCGGAGACCTGCGCGTACGTATTCCTGACCGCCTGGGACACGGCGTCTCCCCTCGGTGACAAGGGCCATCCGGCTGCGGCGGCCCGACTGCCCCCACGCTGCCCGCTCCCGCTCCAGGCCCGCTGGAGGCCCGGTCAGCCGCAGGCCGAGTTTCTTTACGCTTCCCTGACGCGCCGGCCGCATCCGCCGGGCCCCGCCGCGGTGTCCTCCCGGTTGTCCTGTACCGGACGAAGAAAAGCGTCGGAGATGGGAGTGCCATGGAAGGCACCGTCGTCGCAGTGGTCGTCGTAGGACTGCTCCTGCTGCTCGTGCTGAAGAGCGGGATGCGGATCGTCAACCAGGTGGAGCGCGGGGTGGTGTTCCGGTGGGGCAAGGCACTGCCGAGCCACCGCCAGCCCGGAATCACCTTCCTCATCCCCTTCGCCGACCGGATGCGCAAGGTGAACGTGCAGGTCGTCACCATGCCCGTGCCCACCCAGGAGGGCATCACCAGGGACAACGTGTCCGTGAAGGTCGACGCCGTCGTCTACTTCCGGGTGACCGACCCGGTCCGCGCGGCCATCGAGGTCCAGGACTACGTCTTCGCCGTCGGCCAGGTCGCCCAGTCCTCGCTGCGCTCCATCATCGGCAAGAGCGACCTCGACGACCTGCTCTCCGACCGGGAGCGGCTGCACGAGGGACTGGCCCTGATGATCGACAGCCCGGCCGCCGGCTGGGGCGTCCACATCGACCGCGTCGAGATCAAGGACGTCCAGCTGCCGGAGTCGCTGAAGCGGTCCATGTCCCGTCAGGCCGAGGCCGAGCGGGAGCGGCGGGCCCGGGTCATCACCGCCGACGGCGAGTTCCAGGCGGCCCAGCAGCTCGCCAACGCCTCCAGGATCATGTCCGACACCCCCGAGGCCATGCAGCTGCGTCTGCTCCAGACCGTCGTCGAGGTGGCGGCCGAGAAGAACTCGACCCTCGTCATGCCCTTCCCGGTCGAACTTCTCCGCTACTTCGACCGGGCCGTCCAGAAGATCGACGCCGACCTCAACGTGCCTCGGCAGGCTCCGGCACCGGCTCCGGCTCCGCAGAGCGACGCCCGGCCGTAGCCAGCGCCAGCGTGACGCACACCGAGCCCGCCGCCATCACCGTCATCCCCGCGGCGGGCGAGGTGACCTGCGCCACCGCCCCGGCCAGCACCGCGCTCAGCCCCTGCAGGGTCAGCATCCCCGCCGAGTGCAAGCCGAGGGCCTGACCGGCGAGTTCGCCCGGCGTCAGCTCCATCAGCCGCTCCTGCTGGACCAGACTCGCACCGAACCCCACGGAGGCGACCGTCACGCACACCGCCGCGACCGGCAGCGGCGGACGCGCCAAGAAGACCAGGTACGGCGTCCCCAGCAGGAGCAGCAGCGGGGTGGCCAGCCGGCGCCGTACGCCGGGCGGCAGCAGCCGTCCGACCGTCACGTCCCCGGCGAACATCCCGAACGCCCCGCAGGCGAACAGCGTGCCGGCGGCGTGCGGCGCGTACGACACGTACAGCGACTCGCAGCCGACGACCAGGCCGTTGGGCAGCCACAGGCCCAGGTAGGTGAGGCGGCGCGGACGGGACGACCACAGCAGGGCGTTGGTGCGCCAGGTGGCCGACGCGGAGGGGCGGCCCTCGTTCCGGGGCGGGCGTGCGGTCAGGCCGAGGCGCAGGGCGAGCGCGGCCAGCAGGTACAGCGCCGCCGACAGCAGCAGGCAGACACGCGGGGAGAGGGTTTCGAGCAGGGCGCCGCCGGCGGCGAAACCGGCGATCTGCATCAGCCCGCTCATCATGTTGAACAGCGAACGCCCCGGCAGGTAGCCGTCCTTGGCGAGGATCTCGTTCAGCAGGCCCCAGCGGACCCCGCCGCCCAGGGAGGCCACGAGACCCAGCGCCAGGACGACGCCGAGGACCGCGCCGACCGGCAGACCGGGCACCGCCTGCACCGCCGTACCGGACGCGAAGGCCAGCGCGATCACGCACAGCGCCGTACGCGGGGGCAGCCGGTCGGCGCCGGACAGCAGGAAGGTCGCGCCCAGCACCTGGGCGAGCGACGGGCCGAACATGCTCACCGCCGACAGCAGCGGCGAGCCGGTGGCCCGGTACACGAGCGTGGCCAGGGCCAGCCCGGCGACGGTCTGCGCGGCGGTCTGCGCGGCCGAGCCGAGAAACAGCGGGGTGAACTCCGGGGTGCGGAACAGGGATCGGTAGCTGGGCATGCCGGGAGTCTCGGCGGGTCACGGACGGGCTCGTTATTGTTTCGCCACAGCGCGAAAGGTCGTACGGCCATGAGGGGGGTGCGAAGGTGGGCCTGTGGCAGCTCAACGCGGACACGCTCGCCCACAGCCGGTTCGTCGTCTCGCCGCTCTCCGAGACCTTCGCCTGTCTGAAGCTGCTGCACACGGCGGACGCCGCTCATCCCGGTGAGCACGCGTGGCTGCGCGCGCATCTGCCCGCCTACCGGGCGCGGCTGGCGGCCGATCCGGTGACGGCGCGGCTGGTGCGGGCGGGGCTCGGCCGGGAGTGGATCGCCGACTTCCTGACTCCGGCACCCCGCGGCGACGAGACGTTCGCGGACGAGGTCGCCCGGGTCCGCTCGACGGCGCCGGACGCGGCCCGCGCCCATCTGCGCCTCGCGCTCGCCGGCCCGCTCCCCGCCGCCCTGGACCGCGACGACCTGCCCGAGCGGGCCGCCGTACTCCTGGAATGGGTGTGGGAGGCGACCGTACGGCCGTCCTGGGACCGGCGCCGACGGGTGCTGGAGGCGGACGTGCTCGCGCGGACCGCGCAGGTGAGCACAGGCGGTTGGGCGAGCGTCCTCGACGCGATACGCCCCGGCCGCACCCGCTGGCTCGGCGAGAACCGCCTTCAGATCAACCTCCACGAGTACCCGCCCCGTGAGATCTCCGGTGCCGAGCTGGTCCTGGTGCCGGTGACCGTCCAGCGGGCGGGCTGGGTGGCCTGGGACGACGGCGTACGGTACGCAGCGGTCTACCCGTGCGTCGGCGTCCTCGCCCACCCGGCCGGCCGAGCCGTCCGGTCCGCCCTGGGCGCACTCCTGGGGGCGGCCCGCGCCGAGGTCCTGCTCCTGCTCGCCTCCCCCATGAGCACCACCCAGCTGACGGCGGTGACCGGGCAGGGGCTGGGCTCGGTGGGGCGCCATCTGAGGGTGCTCCGGGAGGCGGGGCTGGTGGAGCGGCGGAGGGCGGGCCGCTCGGTGCTGTACGTGCGGACGGCGGCGGGGGACGCACTGACAGAGGCATCGGAACAGGAACGGAGCCGCAGCCGCCGACGGCCATGACAGCCCTCTCCGTGGAGCGCATAGCATCCAGCCCATGACCAACGTACTGAACGTCGAAATCGGCGCCCTCCAGGGCGGCCCCGCCAACCTCGCCCAGTTCGCCGGCAAGGCGGTCCTCATCGTCAACGTGGCCTCCAAGTGCGGCCTCACCCCGCAGTACACGGGCCTGGAGAAGCTGCAGGAGCGCTACGCCGACCGCGGCTTCACCGTGCTCGGTGTGCCCTGCAACCAGTTCCTCGGGCAGGAGCCCGGCACCGCCGAGGAGATCGCGGAGTTCTGCTCGGCGACCTACGGCGTGACCTTCCCGCTCACCGAGAAGGTCGAGGTGAACGGCGAGGGGAGGCACCCGCTGTACGAGCGGCTCGTCGGCTTCGCGGACGCGGAGGGCCACAGCGGCGACATCCGCTGGAACTTCGAGAAGTTCCTGATCGGCCGGGACGGCCAGGTCGTCGCCCGCTTCTCGCCGCAGACCGAGCCGGAGGCGGACGCGGTCGTGACGGCCATCGAGGCCCAGCTCGGCTGACCCGGCTTGACCTTGCCCCTGGGGCAGGGCCGAACGTCCCTGCCACCGGGCGGCGAGGATCCGCCCGGTGACGGAGGATGACCCAGTGGACGACGACCCGCTCACCGACGGCCTGCTGACCATCGGCGCGTTCGCCGCGCGGGCCCGGCTGTCGGCCAAGGCGCTGCGCCTGTACGACCGGCTCGGCCTGCTGGCCCCCGCCCAGGTCGACGAGGCGACCGGCTACCGCTACTACCGCGCCGACCAGGTCGAGCGTGCGCGACTGGTCGCGCTGCTGCGGCAGCTGGACATGCCGCTGGCCCGGATCGCCGAGGTGCTCGGCGCCGAGGGTGCCGAGGCCGCCGGCCGGCTCGCCGCCTACTGGGCGGACGTGGAGTCCCGGGTGGCCGGGCAGCGGACGCTCGCCGAGTACCTCCGTGGACGGCTGTCGGGGAGGAGCTCCGAGATGTACGAGAAGTTCGTGATCGAGACCGTGGACGTACCGGCACAGGTGGTGATCACCGAGTCGCGGCACACCCTGGCCGACGAGCTGCCGACGTGGATCGGCGCGTCGTTCGGGCGGCTGGAGGAGGCGGCGCGGGAGTGCGGCGGTATGACCGGGGCGCCGTTCGTCGTCTACCACTCCGAGGTGTCGATGGAGAGCGACGGCCCGGCCGAGTCGTGCGTACCGGTGGCCGACGAGGCAGCGGCACGGGAGTGGGCCGCCGCCCGGGGACGGACCTGGAAGACGACGGTACGGGCGGAGCCGGCGGCCCGGCTGGCCTACACACGCATCACCAAGGCCCAGGTGGCCAACCCGCAGATCCTGGCCGCCTTCGAGGCGGTGGAGCAGTGGATGGCGGGCCAGGGGCTGGAGATGGCGGGCCCCTGCCGGGAGATCTACTTCGCGGACTGGGACGCCGCGGGGCCCGCCGACCTCGTGTGCGACGTGGCGTTCCCGGTGCGGTGACCGGCCGGCGCCGCCGGGCGTGACCGAGCCCTCTCGGCAAGGACGGCGACTGGTCGAGAGGGCTCTTCTGGTGGTGCTTGTGAAGTTGTTTTGCTCGTGGAGGCGTTACTGACGAAGGTCAGGGAGGGCCCCCTAGGCCTTGACCGAGGCCACGAAGGTGTTCCACGCGTCGGCGGGGAACGCCAGGATCGGGCCCTCTAGGACCTTGGAGTCACGGACGGCGAGCTCGGCGGCGTCGGTGGGCGACTTGACCTCGACGCAGGCGCCGTTGCCCGCGGAATAGGAGGACTTCATCCACGTCTCCGAAGCGCCCTGAATCAGTGCCATGTCCACTCCTGTTGCGAGTTGCGGTAGTGCGGTTCACGCCAACCTTGTCGTCGGATTGGCGTGATCGACGCTACCGGGCAACTGCCACTGCTGGAGTAGTCGTTCACTCAACCGGATGGCATATTCCAGCGGGCCTTCCATGGAAGCCGACCGACGGTGTACGATCCGGCGCCCTCCGTGACAGCGGCTCATTCGGCGTACTGCTTGGCCACCTTCGCAATGTACTGTCGGGATTGCTCCACATTGAGGGACTGCGCCCGCAGATGTTCGTACATCACGGCGTACCTCTGCACGTCCTGGGCCTTCTCCAGGTAGAGGTCGCTGGTCACGCCCTCCAGGTACACCACACTGGAGTCGGCCGCGTCGGTGAACTCCAGGATCGCGTACTGCCCGTTGAGCCCCGGATGCGCGCCCACCTCGAACGGCAGCACCTGGACGGTGACGTGCGGCAGCTGGGACATCTCGATCAGATGCTCCAGCTGCTCGCGCATCACCAGCTTGCTGCCGACGACCCGGCGCAGCGCCGCCTCGTCGAGCACGACCCAGAGCCGGAGCGGGTTGTTCTCGGCGGTGATACGTTCCTGTCGGCGCATGCGCACCTGGACCCGCTTCTCGATCTCGGCGGTCGACGTCTCCGGCAGCGCGCCCTGCACCAGAGCCTCCGCGTAGGCGCGGGTCTGCAACAGACCGGTCACCAGTTGGGGTTCGTACACCCTGAGCGACTCGGCGTCGGTCTCCAGCCCGATGTAGACGCTGTACGGGATGTCCCCGAAGGTGTGCCACCACCCCTGCTGCCGCGAGTCCCGCGCCATCTCCATCAGCGAGTCGACGATCCGCTGATCCTCGACCTCGTACACCCCGCACAGGTCACGCACATCGCGCTGACTGATGCTTCTGCGGCCGTTCTCCAGCCGGCTGATCTTCGACTGCGACACGAGCAGTCGCTCGGCCACCTCCTCGGCCGTCATGCCTTTGAGCTCGCGGAGCCTGCGCAGCTCCTGGCCCAGCCGGCGCCGCCTGACGGTGGGATTGACATTGGACGCCACGGGACGTGCACCTCCGGCTGCCTGCCTGTTGCTTAACACTTTCCGTATCTGCTGCTGAGCAGACTGCCACCAAGGTGCTTTCTACCGCTGGGAAATGGTGGATATGCGGCGCGTACGCGTCAGTTGGCCACGGCTCGCCACCCGATGGGGTGCGGGCACGCAGTCGAGCGGGGCGGTGAGACCGCTGAGGATCTCACCGCCCCGCTCGGACCAGCGGCTCCCGAACCTGGCCTGGGGGACCGGGGTTGCGGCTCAGTGGGCCACGGCGCGCGCCATGGATCCACGGCGCGGCTGCATCGGAACCCCGCGTGCGGGTTCCGCCACGGACCTGGCACCGGCCGCGCCCTGCCGACCGGTGGCGGCCGGTCCACGGCGGGGCTGCGCGGCTGCGCCGTTCTGCACGTCCATCACGGCGTGCGCGACAAGACCCCCCATGGGGTCGTGCCGGATCAGATCCCGCAGCCGGGACCGCGAGGACCTGCCCTCGTTCCCCGGATACAGATGCTTGCCGAGCCCGACGGCGTGCGCCAGGGCGGCGAGCGCCGCGGTCCGCGGGTCCGGCGGTACGCCGGTGCGGATCGCGGAGTCCAGCCGGGCTCGGATCTCCCGGCTGATCTCGTTGTCCGTCGCCTGATAGCGCGTCGTCGGCAGCACCCCGCACATCTGGCCGGCCACGGCGTGCACCATGCCGCACCGCTCCAGATGCGAGAGGTAGGTCTGACGGAGCCCCAGCCGGGGCCCGCCGATCCAGTGAACAGCCCGCACGGGAGCGCCACGCCGTCGCAGCAACTCCAACGCACAGTCCAAAGTCGGATCTCCAGTCGGCCGTGGCACCACCACGGCGATACGATCCCCGTCTGGGGCTATCCGTCCGGCCAGCGCCAGCTCCACTAGCTGTGCACCGGCCAGACCGAGGTCGAGCGACTGCGGCTGTGCAGTGGTACCCGTGGCCGGGTCCAGTGCCAGCAACAGAAGCTCCTCCGGAAGTGTTCTGCGGCTCCTGCCCATCCATGCCTCCCCGCGTGGATGAATGACAGGGTGACCCCTCTCACATTGGTCTGTCGAGGGTGCGTGACCGGTTCGTGAGGGAACCGGCAGGTATGTCGTTCTCGTCTACCGCAGGGGCCAAGCCCTCACACAGGACACTGGTACATGGTTCGGACAGGGCGCGCGCGTGGGCGTGCGGCGCATGGAGGAGGCATCGGTGGCGGGCGAGTCCCCCGACAGGTCGAAGCAGCGTCAGTCGTCGGCAGAACCGACGTCGGGGAACGCGGGTCCGGTTCCCGAGGCCCGCGATCCGCGCCTAGCGGTCTCCCGTGAAAAGGATTCCTCTTCCAGCGGCGTGGACACCGCGACGAAGATCCTTTCGGTACGCGAAACCCCCGAGGAGGACACCGCCCTGCGCGACGCGGTCTCGGCATGGGTACGCGCCGCCGACACCCCCGAGAAGGCCGAGCAGAACCAGGCCGACGACGGCAAGAAGCCCGACACGAACGCAAAGCCCAAGCCCGAGACGGCTCCAGAGGCCGAGGCGGACGCAAAGCCCAAGCCGGAGACGGCCCCCGCGCCGGACGCGGACGCAAAAGCCAAGCCGGACTCCGCGGCCGACACGGGAGCAAAGGCCAAGCCCGGGACGGCTCCAGAGGCCGAGGCGGACGCGAAGCCCAAGCCGGAGGCTGCCCCCGCGCCCGCCGCGGACGCGAAGCCCATGCCCGAGACGACCCCCGGGCCGGACGCGGAAGCAAAGGCCAAGCCCGAGACAGCCGCAGAGGGCGGCACGGACGTGAAGCCCAAGCCCGAGACGACCCCCGCGCCCGCCGCGGACGCAAAGGCCAAGCCGGACTCCACGGCCGGTGCGGACGGCGGCGCAGAGGCTGACGGGAAGACCGAGGCGGAGGACGCCGAAGGCGAAGCCGAGGCGGAGGGGGCCGAGGACGCTCCCGAGGACGCCGACGGCGAGGACACCCCGCAGGGGCCACCCGCAGCCGACGACGAGACCCGCACGGGCGGTGCGGGTGGGAACGGCACCGACGCCGAAGGCGAAGCCGAGGCGGAGGGCGCCGAGGGCACCCATGCCGTCGACCAGCCCACCACCCTCTTCAAGGCGATATCGCCCAGGCCGGCCCCGCAGGTCGACCAGCCGACGACCATGCTCAAGCTCGGCGCCAGGCCGACCGCGCCGAAGGGCACCCCGGCGTCCGACCCCGAGCGCACCAGCAAGTTCGTCGCGCTCAAGAACGACATGGCCCCGGCGACGAAGCCCGCCACCGAGCCCGCCGCCAAGCCCGCGTCCCGGCCCGCCGGCAAGCCGGACGCCACCACCCCCGTCCCCCACGTCGGCCCCGAGCGCACCACCCAGCAGCCGCTCCCGCCGAAGCCCCCGCTGGACCTCCTGGCGGAGCTGACGAACACTCCGCCGCCCCCGGAGACCCCGGTCCGCACGATCGTGCGCCGGGTCAAGATCTGGACCCCCCTGGTCCTGCTCCTGGCGATCGTCTTCGCGGTCGTACAGACCCTCCGCCCGCTGCCGTCCCCCACCCTCGCGCTCACCGGCAAGGACACCTACACCTTCGACGGCGGCACCACGGCCCTGCCCTGGCCGGGTGAGGGCCAGGGCTGGATCGACGTCGCCGGCATCGGCACGATGGGGCACTTCGGCAAGCAGACCCCCGTGGCCATCGGCTCGGTCGCCAAGACCATGACCTCGTACATCATCCTCCGGGACCACCCGCTGAAGCCGGGCCAGGAGGGCCCGAGGATCACGGTGGACCCCCGGGCGGAGAAGGAGGGCGGCTACAGCAAGAGCGGCGAGTCCACCGTCAACACCCTCCACGCCGGTGACCGCCTCACCGAGAAGCAGGCCCTGTCGGCCGTCATGATCCCCTCCGCGAACAACATCGCCCGGCTCCTGGCGCGCTGGGACGCGGGCTCGGAGGCGGCGTTCGTCAAGAAGATGAACGCCACCGCCAAGGAGCTGGGGATGACCAACACGACGTACACCGACCCGTCGGGTCTGAAGGAGACCACCGTCTCCACGGCGGAGGACCAGGTGAAGCTCGGCCGCCTGGTCGTGAAGAACCCGGCCCTGGTCGCCATCACCAGCGCGGCCAGCTGGACCGACCCCACCGGGCACAACTGGCCCAACTGGAACAAGCTGCCGTTCCAGATGGGTGCGATCGGCATCAAGACGGGCAGCACCACGGCGGCCGGCGGCAACCTGCTCTTCGCGTCCCGCAAGACGGTCGGCGGGCAGACGGTGACGATCGTCGGCGCGATCCTCGGCCAGCACCGGGGGACGTCGATCCTCGACACGGTCAACGCGGTCAGCAAGACCGCGCTGCTCGCGGCCCAGGACGCGCTGACCTCCTCGACGATCCTGAAGAAGGGCGCCGTGGTCGGTTACGTGGACGACCAGCTCGGCGGCCACACCCCGGTCGTGCTCACGAAGGACGTCCCGGCCGTCGGCTGGGCGGGCCTGAAGGTGAACCTGTCCTTCACCTCCGGCAAGGTGCCGCACAGCGCGAAGGCCGGCACCCGGGTGGGCGCACTCACCGTGGGTGACGGTTCGGCCGGTGCCGTCAAGATCCCGGTGGCCCTGCAGAAGGACCTGGCCGAGCCCGGTTTCGGTGCCAAGCTGACCCGCCTGGGCTGATCGCACCGCGTCCCGCCCGCCGCCTGCAGCCCGCCTGCGGCGCCCCCACCCGGGGGCCCCGCGGCGGGCTGCGTGCTAGCGTCACGAATCGGGGCAGGTCGCCGGTCACGGGACACGACCGCGAACTGAACGGAAAGCGGCCGGTAACACCAGGAGACCGGGCCGAGAACAGAAGCGGCCGGAAGACCACGGACCACGGCCGCGAACAAAAGACGGGACACGGGGAGTGCCTTCAGGTGGCCACAGCGGAGCCGACACGCGCCGACGACGCCGATCCGGGCTCGGGATCCGGCCCGCGAATACGCCTGTCCACAGCTGACCGGGAGCGTCGCACCGACCTCCCGGACGGTCGCCCCGGCCTGCCCGGCGATCGCACCGACCGCTCGGCCGGCCCTGCCGACCGTGATCGTCCCGGCGCCCGCCCGAGCCGGCTCGCGGGGCTCCTCGCCGCCGCCGAACCCCTCCGGCAGCGGATGCTGCGCCACCCCGTGCTGTCCATGACGGCCCTCGCGGGTGTCCTGCACATCATCTGGTTCTTCACCTTCGCGAACAGCGGCGGTGATCTCGCGGCCCAGGACGCCTGGGCGGAGTTCGTCGGCCGGCACCCGGACTCGGCGTACAACCTCGCCTGGTACGGCGGCATGCACCCGGTGTCGTACAGCGTGGTGTCGCCGTATCTGATGGCCGTCCTGGGCGTCCGTACGACGATGATGATCGCCGGGACGGTCTCGGCGGGCCTGCTGACCCTGGTCATGATCCGCAGCCGGGCGGTGAAGAACCCGCTGTGGGCCTCGCTCGCCGGGATCTTCGCGCTGCTGTGCAACGCGATCTCGGGCCGGGTGACCTTCGCGCTCGGCACGATGTTCGCGCTCGGCGCCGTGGCGGCCGTCTTCTGCTGGCCGTACCGCTGGCGGTACAAACGCTGGGCGAAGGCGGCGGTGGCCGCCCCCCTGGCCGGTCTCTCCACCATGGCCTCGCCCGTCTCGGGGCTGTTCGTGGGCCTGGTCGCGGCCGCACTGTTCCTGCAGAAGCGGCGGCCGGGCGCCTGGGCGCTGGGGCTCGCCCCGACGGCGGTGGTCGCCGCCTCCTACTTCCTCTTCCCGTTCTCGGGCACCCAGCCGATGACCATCTGGTCGGTGATACTGCCCCTGCTCTACGGCCTGCTGTGTCTGTTCCTGGTGCCGAAGGAGTGGGTGACCGTCCGGCTGACCGCCGCCGTCTACAGCGTCGGCGTGGTCCTGGTGTGGCTGATCAGCTCGCAGATCGGCTCGAACATCTCGCGGCTGCCGATGCTGTTCGCGGGGGCGACGCTCATCGCCGCGCTGCCGTTCACGGTGCGCAAGTCGCGCAGGTGGTACACGACCGTGCTGGCACTCCTCGGCTTCCTCGGCTGGATCGGCTTCAAGACGGTCGACGACATCATGCACACGACCCCGGCCGCGTCCTGGGCCCGGGAGCTCGCCCCGCTCGTCCACCAGCTGCAGAAGGCCGGCGCCGAGAAGGGCCGCGTCGAGGTCGTCCCGGCCCGCTCGCACCGGGAGGCGTCCGCGCTCGCGCCGTACGTCAACCTGGCGCGCGGCTGGAACCGGCAGGCCGACATGGAGCGCAACCCGCTCTTCTACGACGACACACTGAACTCGGCGAACTATCACGAGTGGCTGCAGCGCTGGGCCGTCCACTTCGTCGTCCTGCCCAAGGACGACCCGGACGGCGACGGCGGCGAGCGTGAGGTGGAGCTGCTCCGGCGCGGGATGCCGTATCTGAAGCAGGTCTGGGGCGACGCCAACTGGCAGCTGTTCCAGGTGACCGATCCGACGCCGCTCGCCGAGCCCGACGCGGTGGTGGACCGGGCCGGGCAGGGCGAGATGACGCTGCAGGTGCGCAAGGCCGGGCGGATCCTGATCAGGATCCCGTACTCGCCGTGGCTGAGCATCGTCGACGAGCACGGCAAGAGCCTGAAGGCGCCGCAGGAGACGAAGGCGAAGACGTACGTCAACGTCAACGGGTGTCTGACGGAGACGCCGGAGGATGCCAAGGGCGACAAGTGGACGGTGCTGCTCGCTCCGCGGGCGGGGACGTACAGGCTGGCGGCGCCGTACCAGTTGCCTCGCGGTACTCCGTGCCCCGACGCGCTGAAATGATCTCCCCCCACCCGCTCGTCCGGAACTGTCAGCCGCGCAGTTCCGTGACGTAGCGGTCCGTGCCCGGGATCGTGGGGATGAACGGCGCGATCAGCTCCAGCCTCCCCAGCCCCGACCCGGCCACCTGCTCGTCCAGATCCGTGAAGCGGCCCTCCCAGCACTCCCGCGGGTCCTGCTCCAGGAACCACAGCAGGGTCAGCCGGGTGTCCACGCCCTCGACCTGCCGGACGTAGGTCATGCGGTCGCCGGGCAGCGGCGTGGGCCGGAACACGGTCACCATCGCGGCCGGGGAGCCGGACAGCCGCTCGGGCAGGTGCCGGACGCGCAGCCACTGCAGCAGCTCGGCCCGCTGCCCGGCCGACTCGCTGTCGATCACCTCCAGCACCAGCCCGGCGTAGGGGTGGTCCAGGGCGTGGAAGTCCCTGGGGCCCGCCGCGCCGTCCCGGTACACCGTCGTCTCGTGGTCCTGGAAGGCCGTGAAGACGTGGGTGCGGTCGTGGTAGACCCGGGCGTCCCGGTTGAGGCGCCTGTTGATGCCGACGGTCCACTTCATGTGGTCGTCGTAGCGCCCGTCGGTGATCCAGTAGGTGGAGAGGTAGCAGCCGGTGGTGACGGGCCGGGCGACCGCCGACTTCTCGGGATGGCGCAGGAGCTGCAGGTCCCGGGTGGCGACCCAGCGGCGGCCCGCGTACATCCAGGGCATGGCCATCGCGCCGGCGTAGTAGTGGTCGTCCTCGTACCAGCGGTTGTAGGCGTATTCGTGGCCGGGGTGCGGTTCGACCATGGTGATCAGGGCGTGGCCCGGGTGGACGCCGTACGGGCCGACGGCGGCCAGCTCGCCGTACAGCTCGCTGCGGGTGTCCTCGCTCATGCGCTTCCCCTTTCCTGCGGTGCGCCATACTCTGACGCCCCGTCAGATAAACCGCCATACCGCGGGAGGCACCGATGTCCCTGCTCGCAGGCAAGACCGTGGTCGTCTCGGGAGTCGGCGCCGGGCTCGGCCATCAGGTCGCCGCGGCCGTCGTGCGGGACGGCGGGAACGCGGTGCTCGGGGCGCGCACCGAGGCGAACCTCGCCAAGAGTGCGGCCGGGATCGACCCGGACGGCAGGCGTACGGCGTACCGGCCGACGGACATCACCGACGAGGACCAGTGCGCCGCGCTGGCGGAGCTGGCGCGGGCGCGGTTCGGCGGCATCGACGCGGTGGTGCACGTGGCCGCCATGGATTCCCACTTCGGCGGACTGGAGGACGCGGACTTCGCGACCTGGCAGTCGGTCATCGACGTGAACCTCCTCGGCACCCTGCGCATGACACGCGCCTGCCTGCCGGCGCTGAAGGCGGGCGGGGGCGGCTCGGTGGTCTTCATCGGGACCCAGTCGGCACTCGCCGCTCCCTCCCAGGTGCAGCAGGCCGCGTACGCCGCCTCGAAGGGGGCGCTGACCAGCGCGATGTACTCACTCGCACGGGAACTCGGACCGCACCGGATCCGGGTCAACACCGTACTGCCGGGCTGGATGTGGGGACCGCCGGTGCAGGCGTACGTCACCTTCACCGCACAGACGGAAGGAGTGCCGGTGGCGGAGGTCCTGGGCCGCCTGACGGAGCGGATGGCCCTGCCGGACCTGGCGACGGACGGGGACGTGGCGGACGCGGCGGTGTTCCTGTCGTCGAACCGGTCGCGGGCCATCACCGGACAGTCCCTGCTGGTCAACGCGGGAGAGCTGATGCGCTGAGACAGCCGGCACGCCACACGTGAGCGTTCATGTTGATGAACGCGAGTCATCAAACCGAACGATTTTGCCGTGACTTGACCTTATACTTGCTTGTCGCGTTCATGCAGCCACACCCACGATCGAGCACATGAACAGTCTCGACTGGGCCGTACTCATCGGCTACTTCGGTGTGATGGTCGCGATCGGCGTCTGGTCGCACAAGCGCGTGGACGACGTCTCCGACTTCTTCACGGCCGGCGGGAAGATGCCCTGGTGGCTGTCCGGCATCTCGCACCACATGTCGGGCTACAGCGCGGTCATGTTCACCGGGTACGCGGGCATCGCCTACACCTACGGCGTCACCTCCTTCGTCACCTGGTCCTTCCCCATCGCACTCGGCATCGCCATCGGGTCGAAGCTGTTCGCGCCGCGCATCAACCGGCTGCGCTCCCGGCTCCATGTGGCCTCCCCGCTGGAGTACCTGAGGAACCGTTACAACCTGCCCACACAGCAGGCCCTCGCCTGGTCCGGCATGTTGCTGAAGATCGTGGACGTGGGCGCGAAGTGGGCGGCCATCGCGACCCTGTTGTCCGTGTTCACGGGTGTCACGCTGAACCAGGGCATCCTCGTCACCGGTGCGATCACGGCCGTGTACTGCACGATCGGCGGTCTGTGGGCGGACGCGCTGACCGAACTCGGACAGTTCGTCATCCAGTTGCTGGCCGGCGTCTCGATGTTCGTCGCCGTCGTCCTGAAGCTCAGCGACAAGCACATCGGCTTCCTCGACGCCTGGAACCAGCCGGCCCTGCACGGCCACGGCAAGCCGCTGGTCGGCCCCTACGGCACGGTCTTCCTCCTCGCCTTCCTGTTCATCAAGCTCTTCGAGTACAACGGCGGCATGCTCAACCAGGCGCAGCGCTACATGGCGACCGGCAGCGCGTACGCGGCCGAGCGCGGCGCCCGCCTCTCGGCGATCCTGTGGCTGGTCTGGCCGGTCGTCCTGTTCTTCCCCATGTGGATGTCCCCGCTCCTCGTCCAGGCCCAGAAGCCGGACGGCTCCGACTCCTACGGCCTGATGACCCGACAGCTCCTTCCGCACGGGCTGTTGGGCCTGGTCGTCGTCGGTTTCTTCTCCCACACGATGGCCATGTGCTCCTCCGACGCGAACGCGATCGCGGCGGTGTTCACGCGGGACGTGGCACCGGTGCTGTCCGCTCGTGCGCGGGCGTGGGGACAGCGGTCGGGGCTGATCGCCGCCCGTGTCACGACGGTCGTCTTCCTGGCCCTGTCCATGGCGGTGGCGACGCAGGTCAACTCCCCCGCGTTCAAGGACATCATCACGGTCGTCATCAAGTGGGTGGCCGGTCTGATGGGGCCGATCGCGATCCCGATGATGCTGGGCCTGCTCCGCCCGTTCCGCCGCTCCGGCCCCACGGCGGCGCTGACCAGCTGGGCGGCGGGCCTGCTGGCGTTCTGGCTGGTGAACTACCCCATCAGCTGGAACGTCTCCGGCGGGGTGCCGCTGCAGTACCAGGTCTCGGTGCCGCTGGCGGTGTCCCTCGTCCTGTACATCGTGATCGGCCATGTGAAACCGGAGGACACACCGGAACGCCTGGCGATCATCGAGAAGGTGAATGCGGACGGGGATGCGGTGGCCGCGGTTCCGGTGCCCGCGAGTGGCGGGGACGACGTGGTGAGTACACCCAACCATCCTCTGTAACCTGCCGGTTGACATTGATCGACAGGAACGGGGAACCGATGAGCATCGAAGCATGGCGGGCCGCCTCCCGGCTGGTGGGCCGCCGTACCGCCCTGCGCTGTCTCACCGTCGGCGTCGGCGCATCGCTGCTGGCGGCGTGCAAGGGGAACGACGAGGGCAAGGGGAAGCGGCCGGGGAAGAGCCAGAGGACGGGGGACGGCAAGGGCACGGCCGGCACGGGCGGGTCGTCACCGACGCCCGGGGTGACCGGAAAGGCGTTCGCGGCGTTCGTCCGTGGCTCCTGGAAGGTCACCTCGAAGCCCTCCTCCGGGGCCCCCTTCTCCTACTCCATGAACATCGCCGACGGCACGTGGTCGATGAACGGCAGCGGGAAGTCGGTCAAGGGCACATGGGCGCTCCAGGGCGGCCGCCTGGTGATGAGCGTCCCCGAGGACATGGGCGGTGACAGCTCCGGCGGACAGAGCGCCGCCGCCTCCAACGTCCCCGCGTCGGTCGGCACCTTTGTGAACCAGGTCCTCCCCTGGCAGCCGCCCGGGACGTCCAGCGCCGCTTCCGGTCAGCGGCTGGAAGTGATGTACGCCAACAAGGTCCTGCACATCAGGCACGTGGACGAGAACGGCAGCACCACGGAGCACACCTGCACCCGGGCTTAGGACACCCCTGACCGCGCGTCCGGGCCCGGCTCAGGCGCGTGGGTACCGGGCCAGCCACCCCGGCGACGACCCCGCGGGCCCGTGCAGCGCGGGGCCCTGGGTCATCTCCATCGCGAAGTCGTCGGCGAGTTCCAGCATCGTGGGACGGCCCTCCAGCTCCGCCAGCCATCCCGGCGGGAGGGCCGTCTCACCGTGCAGGGCGCCGAGCAGACCGCCGGTCAGCGCGCCCGCCGCCGCCGACGGCCCGCTCTGGTTGACCGCCAGACACAGGCCGTGCCGCACGTCCTCCCCCACCAGCGCGCAGTACACGGACGCCGCCAGCAGCCCGTCCGCCGTACCGTCGCCGGCCAGTTCCTCCACCCGCGTGGGACCGGGAATCCCCTGCCGCACCGCACCCAGCGCATGCTGCAGCGCGTCCGAGACGGGCTGGTGACCCGGTCGGGCGGCGAGCAGGGCCAGGGCCCGCTGCACGGCACCGTCCAGGCTCTCGCCCCGGGCCAGCGCATGCACGATCACGGCGTACGCGCCCGCCGAGAGATAGGCGATGGGATGCCCGTGGCTCTGGGCCGCGCACTCCACCGCCAGCTGCGCGACCAGCTGCGGCTCCCAGCCGACCAGCAGCCCGAACGGCGCCGACCGTGCCACCGCCTCCGGACCCAGCTCACCGGGGTTCTTCGGTGACTCCAGCGTGCCCATGATCTCGTCGCCGAAGCCGATGAGCAGCGCCCGGGTCGGCTCCCGCCGGGCGTACAGCCACTCCTCGCGCGCGAGCCAGCCGTCGTCCTTGCGCCGCTCGTCGGGCCCCCAGTCCCGCTGGGTGGCCGCCCAGCGGAGGTACGCCCGGTGCAGATCGGTCGGCGGATGCCAGGCGCCGGTGTCCCGGCGCACCTGGGCGCGTATCAAGCCGTCCACGGTGAACAGCGTGAGCTGGGTGTGGTGGGTGACCGTACCGCGCCGGCCGTGTCCGAAGACCAGGTCGAGCAGGCCCTCGGGGCCGTAGGCGGCCCGGATCTCCTCCAGGGACAGCGGATCGGCGGGGCCGCCCAGCGCATCGCCCACGGCGACCCCGAGCAGGGCGCCGCGCACCCGGCTGCGGAAGTCCTGCTGTTCGGCTCGGCCCCAGACGGTGCCGGATGTCGCACCCACGCAGACCTCCTCATGGCACCGTCCGTCCGTACGACGCTAGGCACTGTAATCGACGGGGAACGGTCCGTTCACGGGGGCAAATCACCCGCCGCGGGTCATTCCCGCCCAGCCACGAGCGCTTCGACTCCGTCGAGGATCCGGTCGAGTCCGAAATCGAGCGGGTCGGTGCCGGTCGGGTCGAAGGCGCCGTCGGCGATGGCCCGGGTCAGTGCCGGGAACCGGTCCGCGTGGCGTTCGAGGACCTCGCCGGTGAGGCGGTTCCACTCGCGGTCCTGGTCCGCGTCGAAGTCGGCCGCCTGCTGGGCAATGCTGCGCACCAGACCGACGACCAGGACGAAGACCTGGTGCCGCTGGGCGGCCGGCAGGCCGGTGGGCTCCAGGGCCGCGTGCGCCGCGTCCAGCCAGCCGAGCTGGTGGGGGCCCATGACCTGGCGGCGCATCGCGGTGGCGGCGAGCGCCCAGGGATGGGCCCGGTAGACCTCCAGGCAGCGGCGGGCCCACAGCCGTGTCCCGGCCCGCCAGTCGCCCTCCGCCGCGGACAGGTCGGGGACCTCGGCGAGCATCGACTCGATCATGAGGTCGACCAGTTCCGCCTTGCCGGGCACATACCGGTAGAGCGCCATCGCCGAGACCCCGAACTCGGCGGCGACCTTGCTCATCGAGACCGCGTCCAGCCCCTGGGCATCGGCCAGCTCGACGGCCGCCGCGGCGATGCGCTGCGGGGACAGCGTCGGCTTCGGCCCGCGCGTGGGCTGTTCCTGTTCGCCCCACAGCAGCGCGAAGGCCGTCCGCCGGTCGCGGTCCTGTGCCTGCTCGTTCTTCCGCCCGCCCAAGACGTCCCTCCCGATCGCCACTGCGAAGTCTGTTGACTCCGCCAGACAACTGTATATACCGTAAACGCAGAGAACAGCTGATGGCATAAACAGTTTAGGGGGAACACCATGCTGCTGACCTACCGCGCCCTCAGGCGCCGCGCTCTCGCCAAGAAGCTGGCGATCACCACGCCGAACGGCATCGACGAGTCCTCGTACGTCCGCATCGGCGGCATCGACCAGTGGATCTCCGTCCGCGGCGAGGACCGGACGAACCCCGTGATCCTGGAGATCCACGGCGGCCCCGGCGCCTCCAACCTGATCTTCGTCCCGCGCACCCGCGACTGGGAGCGGCACTTCACGATCGTCCGCTGGGACATGCGCGGCGCAGGACGGACCTTCGCGGCGGGCGGCCCCGAGGGCCAGGGCGAGCTGACCCTCGACCGTCTGTACCAGGACGCCCTGGAGGTCACGCACCACATCCGCACCCGCCTGGGTGTGGAGAAGGTGATCCTCCTCGCCAACAGCTTCGGCACGGTGACCGGTCTCCGTCTGGCCCGCAACCACCCCGAGCTGTACGCGGCGTACGTCGGCACCGACCAGAACATCATCGGGGGCGGCCGTGACACCACCGCCTACGAGGCGCTGCTGGGCCGCCTGGAGAAGGCGGGCAAGAAGAAGCAGCGGGCGACGATCGAGGCGATGGGCCCGGACCGCTCCGCCTGGTCGGCCCACGCGTGGGCCACGTACGCGAAGACGATGGTGACGACCGACCCGCTCACCTACGACACGATGAAGACGGTCGTGATCCGCTCCCTCTGGTTCTCCCCGCTCCACACCCTGCGCGACCTGCGCACCTACCTCAAGGCCCAGACCTTCTCGGAGCCGCTGGGCCCCCAGGCGACGACGGTCGACGAGTACACCGAGGGCACCGCGTTCCGCCTCCCCGTCTTCCTCTTCCAGGGCGACAGCGACGTCCTCACTCCGCCGGAACCGGCCCGCCGCTTCTACGAGGCGCTCACGGCCCCGGTGAAGGACTTCGCCCTCATCACCGAGGCCGGCCACTTCGCGTCGTTCCGCCACCCCGACCAGTTCCTGAACCTCCTGCTGACCAAGGTCCGGCCGGCGGTGGCGGGGGAGGCGGTGCGCTGAGGCACCGGGGAGCGCGGGGGTCAGCCGCCGTCCTGGGTCCGGGCCGCCCTGCTGCGCCTCGGCGCGACCGCCTTGCGGATCTCCTCGGTGGCCGCGCGGAACGCGGGTGCGGCGTGCTCGAAGTAGTCGAAGAGCACCGCGCGCTGCTCAGGGGTGTAGCGGGCCAGGATCTCGGCGATGTGGCGGCGGGCGGGACCCACGACCTCCTCGATCCGCCCGAGCGCGTCCGGGACCGGCTCGACGATCACCCGCCGGCGGTCCCTGGGATCCGCGGTGCGGCGCGCGTACCCGGCCCGCTCCAGGCGGTCGATCAGGCGCGTGGTGGCACCGGTGGTCAGACCGGTCCTGGTGGCCAGCTCACCCGAGGTGAGCCCGCCCTCCACCGCGATCAGGCTGAGCGCGTACCACTCCGACGTGTGCAGACCGGCGGCTTCGGCACTGGCCAGGCCCTGGAGGCCTACGGCATCGAGGTACTGACGGAAGATCACATGCTCGTCGCCGCCACCCAAAGGGGTTGCCATCACCCGGACCCTCTCCTAAATTTATCTGCACGGATGCAGATACTGCTTACGTTCAGAATCTGCACGCAGTCTAACGAGCAGGGGAGAACTCCACCATGCCGAACCCCACCGCCCCCGAGGTCACCGCCGTCACCGCCGTACTGGAGGAACTCGTCGCCGCCTGGGAGCGCCAGGACGCCGACGCCTACGGCGAGCTGTTCACCGAGGACGCCACCTACATCACCTACGTCGGCACCTTCTACCAGGGCCGCCGGGACATCGTGGACAGCCACCGCGCCCTGTTCACGAGCTTCCTCAAGGGCACCAAGCTCGCCGACGAGGTCCTCGACATCCGCTTCCACGGCCCGGACGTGGCGGTGGTCAACGGGCGCGGCGACACCTACAAGGGCAAGCGGCCGCACAAGCTCACCAAGATCCAGACGTACACCCTGGTCCGCGAGAGCGACGGCGCGTGGCGCATCGCGGCCTTCCACAACACCAAGCGCAAGCCACTGATGGAGTCGATCTCCTACAGGTTCAACCCGGAGCTGGTCCCGGCAGCCGAGAGGTGAGCGGACGTCACAGCACGTTCAGCCGTACCAGGTGACGTTGCAGACGTAGACGCACTCGTGGCGGGGTACGGCGAGGAAGCTGATGAAACCGCGACCGCCGAGAATGTCGAACTCGCGCAGTCCACCCTCGCGATCGAAGGGCCGGCCCACCTTGACGGCGTCGTGGCCCAGGGCGGCCAGTTCCGTCGCGAGCCGCTCCACCTCCGCGACGACTCCCGGCGGCAGCTGTCCCGTGACGTAGTCGGCGCTCGGGTTGTAGTCCCAAGCCCAGTCCGTCACAGGCCGGCCTCCGACTCGGCCGTCTCGCGGATCGCGCGGATCTCCGCGATGGCCGCCGCAGGATCCTGCTCCCCGGCATCCACGATGTGCTCCAGTTCGCGCAGGCGAGCAGCCCGTTTCGGATGTCGTTCGATGGCGACGAACACGGCCCAGGAATGCACGAAGGCACGCAGCGGCGCGAGGCTCTGGGTCTGCTGGGCGTTGGTCGTGGCCTCGAAGAGGTGCTGCGTCAGCGCCGGAATCCGACTTGGTGCGATGCGCGCGACCGCCGCCCGCAACGCGTCCGGCGTCAGCTCGGGCATGGGGATCAGCGGTCCGTACGGGCCGTCGGTCTGGGCGCTCACGGTGACCTCCGGTGCGAGTGGCTCGGTCCTCGTACGGTACCGGTGGAGTCGGCGGTACGCCGGTGACGTGGCGCTCATGCCACGGCCGCGGACGGCATACGGCAGTCGCGGCACCGGCCCGGCCCAGGGGCGCGGAAGGCCCGTTCGCAGCCGTCGCAGGTCTGGAGCGGAGATGGGCGGTGCTGCTCCGGGCGGGGTGGCGCGGCCGGGAGGTGCGGCGGCAGTTGGGCGGTGAGGCGGTGCTGCAGGAAGGCCGCCGGGTGTTTGATCGGGTCCTGGGGCAGGCCGGTCGTCAGGGTGCGCACCACGGCGGTGGGTGGCACTCCTCGCTCCAGCCACTCGGAAACGGCCGGCGCCAGGCGCTGGACGTCCCGTTCGGTCAGGAGCAGGCGGGAGTCATGGGCCCGGAGCCCGGCGAGCAGTTCGGTGGCCCTGCCGGGTGGTGCGGGAGCCTTCGGAGCGGCGGCGGGCTCGGGGGCAACCGGGGCCGCGGCTGCCAGCGCGGCCCTCGGCTTGTTGTACGAGATCGTCCGGGTCGTCACTTGCCCCGATTGAAGACGCTCCCTGGGCCGCGCGAGGTATCCGTGCTCCTCCAGCTCGCGCAGGGCCGCCGCGATCCGGATCTCGCCCTCGGGGAACTTCGCCGCCAGCGTCTTGATGCCGATCGGCGTGCCCTCCGGCAACGACTGGATGTGCAGTGCCAGGCCGATGGCCACCAGGGACAGCTTGGGGTGCTGGGCCAGGTGATTGCCGACCACGGTGAAGTTGTTGTGGTGGGGTTCGTTCACGTGGGTGACGCCGGAGGAATGCCGGGTCTTCCGGCGCGCGGGCACGTTAGGCTGCTTGTCAGTCACTGGGAAGCTCCTACTTCCTCGGTGATCAGGCCCTCGCACTGGGATGCCAGTCCCGGCGGGGGCCGATGCATGTGTGGACCTGTTGTCGTCCCTGACGCTGCACCACAACTGCCCCGCCGCGCCACTTGCGTTGGGCATATTCACTCCGGCGAGTGAGCGACGGGGGCGGTGGGGGTGGGTTCGGTTCTTTCCCCGGTTCTTTGGTCTTTTGGGGTCGGGAACCACCGGGTCATGGACCGCCGCGACCCGGTACGAGTTCGGCCCATACGGTCTTCGCGTTCGCCGGCGCCTCCTCCACGCCCCAGCGGTCGGCGTACGCCGCGACGATCCGCAGGCCCCGGCCGGTCTCCGACGCCTCGGCCACCGGGTCGTGGAGACACGGGGCCCGGTCGCCCCGGGGGTCGGTCACCTCGATACGGAGGGTGCCGTCGTCACGGAGCGCCAACCCCAGCCGGAAGTCCCGCCCCCGCACCCGCCCGTGCAGTACGGCGTTGGACGCCAGCTCAGCGACGATGTGCGCCGCCCCCTCGAACGGCACGCTCCACTCGTCCAGTTGGCGCTCGGTGAGGAGACGGGCGAGACGGGCACCCCTTCGAGTGGCGGACAGCTGGATCCTGAGGCAGGTTTTCTCATTCACGTCACCCAGCGTGGCCGTCCCTCCCTACTCTGAACAGCGACGACCACGGTACGCAGCGTGACTGTCCGGGTAATTGGCGTGGCCGTACGGCTCGTACGTCAGGAGGGGCGAGGGTGGAGGACGAGGAGGCCGAGGCCGTACTCAAGGCGGTCGGGCGGCAGATCAAGGTGTGGCGGGAGTCCGTCGGGATGCGGCAGGCCGAGCTGGGGGCCGCGATCGGATACAGCGAGGAGATGGTGTCCTCGGTGGAGCGTGGGCGTCGGCTCCCCAAGCCGGACTTTCTTGACAAAGCCGATGAAGTGCTGGGTGCGGACGGGAAGTTGTCCGCGATGAAGGAGGACGTGGAGAAGGCTCGGTATCCGAAGAACGTCCGGGACTTGAAGCAGCAGGAGGACGAGTCGGTCGAGCTGGGTGCCTACGCCAACCACTATGTGCATGGCCTGTTGCAGACCCCTGAGTACGCAAGGGCCCTGTACACGATGCGACGCCCGTCGTATACGGAGGAGGAGATCGACCGTCACGTCAGCGCCCGCCTGGCGCGACAGGTGATCTTCGAGCGCGTACCGAGCCCGACGATCACGTTCGTCCAGGAAGAGGTAACCCTGCGGCGTCCCATCGGGGGCCGCACGGTGTTGCGGCGGCAACTGGAACACCTTCTGGACATCGGTCAGTTGAGGCACGTCGAGATCCAGGTGATGCCTACCGACCGCGAAGACCATGCGGGCATGGGCGGGCCGTTTCGCCTGCTGAAGCTCCGGAACGGCAAGACCGTGGCACACGAGGAAGGGCAGACCTACAACCGACTGATCAGTGACGCCCGGGAAGTACAGCTTCTGGAGATGCGCTATGGGATCATCCGAGCGCAAGCTCTCCCGCCCCGGGAGTCGCTGACTTTCATCGAAAAAGTGCTGGGAGAAGAGACATGACCACCCGCACGCTGACGTGGTTCAAGAGCAGCTACAGCAGCAACGAGGGCCCCGACTGCGTGGAGGTAGCCATAACCCCCGCCACCATCCACATCCGCGACTCCAAGAACAAGGAAGGCGCCCGACTCACCTTCAGGGACGCCGCCTGGACGGAGTTCCTGGCGTTCACTGCTGATCGCTGACGGCGGCCAGCGCCCTGCCGTGCCACTCCAGGATCCACTCGTCGTGCGGTGACAAGGACTTCGCTCTGTCCAGGGCGGCCAGCGCCGCATCGGGGGACCCCAGTTCGAGCAGGATGATCCCCCGTCGGCACTCCGCCCAGGGGTACTCCGGCCTCAGCCGGACCGCGCGGTCCAGGTCGGCCAGACCCTCCCGGTGGCGGCCGAGGTTGGCCAGCGACACGCCCCGGCTCGCGTACGCCGACGCGTACTCGGGGTCGAGGGCGAGCGCGCGGTCGTAGTCGGCGAGGGCTTCCTCGTCGCGCCCGGCCACGCGGAGGGCGTCACCTCGTTCGCAGCGGCCCCAGGCCCAGTCCGGCTGGAGGGCGAGGGCACGGTCGAGGTCGGCGAGCTGACGGGCGGGCTCGGCGCGGGCGCGCCATACGCGGGCCCGGCGGGCGAGCGCCCAGGCGTAGTCCGGGTTGAGTTCCAGGGCCTGGTTCAGATCGTCGAGGGCGCTGTCGAGTTCCCCCCGGGCGAGGCGGGTGGCGCCTCGGGAGGCCCAGGCGAAGTCGCCGGCCGGGTCGAGCCGGATCGCCTCGTCCAGGTGCCGGATCGCCTCGTCGTGGTCGCGCAGCATGCGGTGGTACTCGCCGCGCACCGCGTGACTCCACGGGTCGTCCGGTGCGAGCGCCACGGCCCGTTCCATGTCCGCGAGTGCAGACCGGTAGTCCCCCAGCTCGCCGTGGGCCAGGGCCCGGCCGCGGTAGGCCCGCGCCAGCCCGGAATCCAGAGCGAGGGCACTCGCGAATGCGGTCAGGGCCTCGTCGTACGCCCCGCCGCGCCGCAGCGCGGCGCCCCGTACCGCATGGGCGAGCGCCCGGTCCGGCTCGTCGAGCGCCGCCCGGTGCAGCAGCAGCCCGAGTGCGGCGGCCACTCCGCCGTTCCCCAGGGCCTCCGTCAGCTCACCGCCCCAGCGAGCCACGGACCCCGAGTCGGCATCCTCGCCCGCATCCGCGAGGGCCCGCGCCCACCGCTGGGCCGTGGCGTCACCGGCGGCGCAGGCATGGACGAACTCCCGCAGCGCCCCCGGCAACGCCTCCCGGTCCCCCGCGCACAGCCGGTGATAGCACTCGGCCAGCCGCAGCTCCCGCCACTCCTCGTCCGCCCACAGCTCCTCGGTGTCCCGCGCCCCTTCGAGTTGACCCCGCCACTGCCCGAACGCTCCCGCCAGCCGCCGCTGCAGCTCCCCCCATCCCCGGGGCGACCGTGCCCGCTGCAGCCGCAGCATCGGCGCCCGTACGACGTCGTGGTACCGGAGTCCGCCGCCGCGCCCGTCGACGAACGGCAGGCCGCTCAACCAGCCGTACAGCGCGTCAAGTTCCGCCTCCTCGCAGTCCACCACGGCCCGGAACACGTCCGCGTCGAGCCGCCGGGGCACCGCGCAGGCCAGAGCCACTTGCCGCCGCACCGGATCCCGCTCCCACTTCAGGAACCGCTCCACGGCGTCCGCACTCGGATCCCCCACGTCGCCGGGATCGGCGGGTCTGGCCTCCGCGAGGGTGGAGACGAGCACCGGCAGCCCGCCCGTCAGCCGCAGGACCTCCGCGACCACCTGCTCGTCCCGCACGCCCCGGTCGGCCAGCAGTCCCCGGGCCTCCGCCTCCGTGAACGGCCCGAGCGGCACGTGCGTCACGAAGTCGGCGAAGCCGCCCCAGCGAGCAGTGTCGAAAGGACCTTGGCCGGCCGTGACCACGACCACGTTGGCGGGCAGTGCCCCGTGCCGGTCCGTCGTCATCAGCTCGTGCAGCCAGCTGTCGACGAACGGCCCGATCCTTTCGTACGTGTCGAAGAACAGGACGATCCACGGCACCGAGGCCGCCACCGGGGCCAACTCGTCGAGCAGTCCGGGTGTCAGCTCGCGCTCGGGTGACAGCACCAGCTGCACGTCGTCCTGGTTGCCGAACCGGGCGCTGAGGCCCCGCCGCAACCTCTCGGCGTACCGTGACAGTTGAGCCGGGTCGACCGCGCCCACGAAGGGTCCCGCTCCCGGCACCATGCTCAGGCCGGCCAGCCCCGCCCGTACCGCCGTCGCCGTCACCGCCGACGGGCTCTCCGGCTCCGGCTCCAGCCCGGCCATCACCACCTCGGCCTCGTGCCGCCGTTCCCGGTACATGACCAACGCCTTTTCGAGCTTCTTGAACTCCCGGCCCTGTCGGCGGAACTCACGACTGATCGACGCCATCGCCTCCGGCACGCTCCCCGCGCCCTCGTCGACGTACGCCGTCAGCGCGCCCCGCTCCCGCGCGATCTGTTCCAGCTCCCGGACCAGGAACGTCTTTCCGACACCCGCGTTGCCGTGCACATGAAAAAGGAAGCGGTGGCGTTCGTCCTCGGGGGGTACGTCCAAGTTGGCGCGGAAGGCCGCCCGTTCATCACTGCGTCCGACGAACCCGGCCCGTCTGCGCCGTCCGATCAGCTCCTGCATCGACGGCCGTGCCTGCGCCATGCGTACGCCTTTCCCCCGAAGCCGGACTCTTCATTCTGGCGCAATGCCCACGCGATATCCGGGCCCTGGGCAGGGGAGAATTCAGCCATGACCACCACCCCCACGCGTCGCACCGGCCTCACGCTCGCCGCCGGTGTGCTCACCGGCATACTCGCCCTCTACATCGCCCTCGTCGCCCTCGGGAACATCACCGACTTCGGGACGAACCAGCAGTTCGTCCGGCATGTGCTGGCGATGGACACGACCTTCAAGGACGAGGACCTGATGTGGCGGGCGATCACCAGCACAGCCCTTCAGGACACCGCGTACGTCCTGATCATCGTGTGGGAGACGGTGGCCGCCCTGGTCCTGGTCTGGGGCACGTACCTCTGGGCCCGGCGGAAGGACGACGACCTCGCGCGGCGTGTCTCCACCTACGGGCTGCTGATGCTGTTGCTGCTGTTCGGCGCCGGGTTCATCGCGATCGGCGGTGAGTGGTTCTCGATGTGGCAGTCCAAGACCTGGAACGGGCTGGACGCGGCGACCCGCGTCTTCCTGCTCGCCGGAGTCGCCCTGATCGTCAACCAGCTGCCCGCCCGCCGGGAAGACGCTATTTGACGACCGCCACCGCGGTGCCCTGGTCGCCGAAGGACCACAGCGCGGCTCCGTCCGCCTTGTGCATACGGATCCCGCCCAGCTTCTTGCCGTCCGCCGGGGGCGGCGAGGAGCCGTCCAGGGCGTTGGAGAAGGCTATGTTCACGCCGGACACGATCGTGACGTACATGACGTGCTCGATCTCCACGCCGTCCGAGCCCTTGATGGACTGGGTGCGCTTGATGATCGAGTAGCGGCCGGGCTGCGGGTTCACCGTGCCCGGCCACACCGTGAACGTCCGGGTCGCCTTGCCCGTCGCGTCGACCAGCCACACCCGCTTCTCGCCGAGCGAGTACACGATCCGGCGACCCTCGCCCGACCCGTCCGGCAGCGCGGGCGGGGGCGTGGCGTGCGGCGCGGCGGAGCCGTGCGCGCTCGCCGACGCGGACGGGCTCGGCTCGGCCACGGCGGCCGTGGGATGCGGCCCGTGGTCCGCCTGTACGGCGAGCGCGACGACGACCGCGGTCGCGCCTGCCGTCAGACCGGTGACCCAGGCCCACGAGGGCAGTCGGGCAGCCACGGGTACGCATCTCCTCCGCTACGGGGCCCCTCGTCAGGTCGGGGGTCGGATCATCGTACTCAGTCCAGGACCGGCAGCAGTTCCGGCAGGTGGCCGTCGGAGGCCTCCGCCGCCCGCTGCCGTTCCCGGGGCACCTCGCCGTAGAGCGTGGTGCGCGGCTTGGCCGGACGGCCGGCCGCCTCGGCCACGGCGACCAGGTCGCGGACCGACTTGTACGAGCCGTACGACGAGCCCGCCATGCGGGAGATCGTTTCCTCCATGAGGGTGCCGCCCAGGTCGTTCGCGCCGGAGCGGAGCATCTCCGCCGCGCCCTCCGTGCCCAATTTGACCCAACTCGTCTGGATATTGGGGATCCAGGGGTGCAGGAGGAGGCGGGCCATCGCCGTCACCGCCCTGTTGTCCCGCGTCGTCGGGCCCGGCCTGGCGATACCCGCCAGGTACACCGGGGCGTTGGTGTGGATGAACGGGAGCGTCACGAACTCGGTGAAGCCGCCCGTCTCCCGCTGGATGCGGGCCAGCGTGCGCAGGTGGCCGAGCCAGTGGCGCGGCTGGTCGACATGGCCGTACATCATCGTCGAGGAGGAGCGGATGCCCAGCTCGTGCGCGGTCGTGATCACCTCGATCCAGGTGGACGTCGGCAGCTTGCCCTTGGTCAGCACCCAGCGGACCTCGTCGTCCAGGATCTCCGCCGCCGTACCCGGGATGGTGTCCAGGCCGGACTCCTTGGCCGCCGTGAGCCACTCGCGCACGGACAGGCCGGTGCGGGTCGCGCCGTTCACCACCTCCATCGGCGAGAAGGCGTGCACGTGCATCCCGGGGACGCGGGACTTCACCGCCTTCGCGATGTCGAAGTACGCCGTGCCGGGCAGGTCGGGGTGGATGCCGCCCTGCATGCAGACCTCGACCGCACCCACGTCCCAGGCCTGCTGGGCGCGGTCCGCGACCTGTTCGAGGGAGAGGCTGTACGCGTCCGCGTCCGTCCTGCGCTGCGCGAAGGCACAGAAGCGGCACCCCGTGTAGCAGACGTTGGTGAAGTTGATGTTGCGGGTGACGATGTACGTCACGTCGTCGCCGACCGCCGCCCGGCGCACGTCGTCGGCCACCTGGCACAGCGCGTCCAGCGCCGGGCCGTCCGCGTGCAGCAGGGCCAGCGCCTCGGCGTCGGTCAGCTTCGTCGGGTCGCCGGCCGCGGTGCGCAGCGCCTGCCGCACGTCCGTGTCGATGCGCTCCGGCGCCATACCGGGCGCGGCGGCCTCGCGCAGCGCCTCCCAGTCGCCGTACACCTCGTCGAAGTCGTCACGCCGGTCGGCGGTGCGGCCCTCGGTGTCGATCGTGCGGTGCAGGTCCGTTCGGCCGGTCGGCACGAAGGACTCCTCCGGCTCCTGCCACGGGCGGCCCTGGACCAGCGCGTCCGGGAGGGCGAGGCCCGTCTCCGGGTCGGCCAGCGCGCTCACGTGCGGGCGCAGCCGCGGGTCCAGCCAGGGTTCGCCGCGGCGCACGAACTCCGGGTAGACGCAGAGGCGTTCGCGTAGTTCGAAGCCTGCTGCGGCCGACTTCGCGGCCAGCTCCTCGATCTGCGGCCAGGGGCGCTCGGGGTTGACATGGTCGATGGTCAGGGGCGACACCCCGCCCCAGTCGTCGATACCGGCGCCGATCAGGCGTTCGTACTCGGAGTCGACCAGGTTCGGCGGTGCCTGGAGACAGGCGGACGGGCCCATGATGTGCCGGGCCACGGCCACCGTGGCGACCAGGTCGTCCAGTTCGGCATCCGGCATGCCGCGCATCGCCGTGTCCGGCTTGGCGCGGAAGTTCTGGATGATCAGCTCCTGGATGCCGTGGTAGGCCCGGGAGACCTTGCGGAGCGCGAAGAGGGACTCGGCCCTCTCCTCGTACGTCTCACCGATGCCGATGAGGAGTCCGGAGGTGAAGGGCACCGAGGAGCGGCCCGCGTCCTCCAACACCCGCAGCCGTACCGCCGGTTCCTTGTCCGGGGAGCCGTGGTGGGGGCCGCCGGGCTCGGACCACAGCCGGGTCGCGGTCGTCTCCAGCATCATGCCCATGGAGGGGGCCACGGGCTTGAGGCGCTGGAAGTCCGTCCAGGTCATGACGCCCGGGTTGAGGTGGGGCAGCAGCCCCGTCTCCTCCAGGATCCGGATGGAGACGGCACGGACGTAGGCGATCGTGTCGTCGTAGCCGTGCGCGTCCAGCCACTCGCGCGCTTCCGGCCAGCGGTCCTCGGGCTTGTCGCCCAGGGTGATCAGGGCTTCCTTGCAGCCGAGGGCGGCACCCTTGCGGGCGACGTCCAGCACCTCGTCCGGGGACATGAACATCCCGTGACCGGCCCGGCGCAGCTTGCCGGGGACGGTGACGAAGGTGCAGTAGTGGCACTTGTCCCGGCACAGCCGGGTGAGGGGGATGAAGACGCTCTTCGAGTACGTGATGACGCCGGGACGTCCCGCCTGTTCGAGACCCGCGTCCCGCACCCGGGCGGCGGACGCGGCGAGATCGGTCAGGTCCTCGCCGCGGGCCTGGAGCAGCACCGCCGCCTCGGAGACGTCGAGGGCGACGCCGTCCCGGGCGCGTTTGAGGGCGCGACGCATGGAGTTCTCGGTCGGGCCGGGTCCGGGGGTCGCGGAAGTCGTCATTCTTTGAGCATACGTTCGGCTTGATCAGGCCGGAGAGGACCCGCCCGGCCCTGTTCCCGCTCGCCGGGGAACGCCTCTCAGTGGCAGGCCAGCCATCCGATGCCGGCGGCGACGGTGAGGCCGGCGGCGGTCAGGGCGGCGGGCCGGTGGCGGTTCAGCGCGTAGCCGACCAGTACGGCGGCGAGCAGGACGACGACCGTGCCGACCGTGGCGCGCAGCGGCCCCTGGCTGTAGCCGTATTCGTTGAAGTGCACTGCCATCCACGCGAGCCAGACGATTCTTCTCATGACAGCAGAGTCTTCCTGGCCGGGTGCTCACCACGGTCGGCACCCCCCTGGGTGATGCACCGTGGCCCTGAACGTCGCGCACATGACACATTGTGGAGTGCCAATCGTCTCCTCTTTCACGTGAGTTCACGCTCGGACGGGAGAGTGACCACCATGGGTGAAGACACGCACGATCAGGCTCACGGCATCGGCAGACGCGCACTGTTCGTGACGGGCGCCGCCGCTGCCCTTACGTTGGGAGGCGTGAGCTTCGCAGCGGCGGACGGTCAGCGCGAGGAGACCCGGACGGTGCACGGCACCCTGCCACCCGGCTCCCCCGACTTCGTGTACGTACCGGTCGAAGTCCCCGCCGGCGTACAGGAGGTCAAGGTCTCCTACGCCTACGACAAGCCCTCGGTCCCGGCCGGCACCCAGGGCAACGCACTCGACATCGGCCTCTTCGACGAGCGCGGCACCGAGCTGGGCGGCCGGGGATTCCGGGGCTGGTCGGGCGGCGCGCGCACGGAGTTCTACGTCCGCGCCGACGACGCGACACCGGGCTACCTCCCCGGCCCGGTACGGGAGGGCACCTGGTACGTCGCGCTGGGCCCCTACACGGTGGCGCCGCAGGGCCTGACGTACGAGCTGACGATCACACTGACCTACGGCGAGGCGGGCCGGACCCCGCGGCCGGTGTATCCGCCCTCCCGGGCGAAGGGGCGGGGCCGGGCCTGGTACCGGGGGGACTGCCATCTGCACTCCTGGCACTCCGACGGCCGCCGCACCCCGGCCGAGATCGCGGCTCTCGCGCGCGCGGCGGGCCTGGACTTCATCAACTCCTCGGACCACAACACGAACTCCTCGCACGCCCACTGGGCGGACCAGGCCGGCGACGACCTGCTGGTCATGCTCGGCGAGGAGGTCACCACCCGGAACGGCCATGTGGTGGCACTCGGCACCGATCCCGGCACGTTCGTGGACTGGCGCTACCGGGCCCGGGACAACCGCTGGGCCCGCTTCGCGCGGGAGATCCGCCGCGCCGGCGGCCTGGTCGTCCCCGCCCACCCGCACGCCACCTGCGTCGGCTGCGGCTGGAAGTTCGGCTTCGGCGAGGCGGACGCCGTCGAGGTGTGGAACGGCTCCTACACCCCGGACGACGAGGTGACGCTGGCCGACTGGGACAACCAGCTCGTCGCCTCCGTGCGGCACGGGCGGGCCTGGCTGCCGGCGATGGGCAACAGCGACGCCCACCGCGACCCCGACACGGTCGGCATGCCCCAAACGGTCGTCCTCGCCGACGACCTGACCCGGGAGGCGATCCAGGAAGGGATCCGCGCGGGACGCTCGTACGTGGCCGAGTCGAAGAACGTGACCCTCGCCTTCACGGTGACGGGCGGGCGCGGGCGGCAGGCGGGCATCGGCGAACGGCTGGCGCTGGCCGCCGACACCCCCGTGACCGTCCGGCTGGAGGTCGCGGGCGCCCCGCGCTGCTCGGTGCGCTTCGTCACCGACCAGGGTGTGCTGTTCACCAGCGATCCGCTGCCGGTGTCGGGCACGGGCACGGTCGAGTGGCGTACGACCCCCGCCTGCGCGGCGTACGTGCGCGCCGAGCTGCGGCACGAGGCGGCCCTCGGGCCGCTGCCGGGGGCGTTGGCCGCCCTCACCAACCCGGTCTTCCTCACGGTTGCCTGATCTGCCCGGCCGCCCATTCGGCCCACTCCCGCCGCATCGCGTTGAAGCGCAGGCCGTACTCCAGCGCGATGCGGCCGTAGACCGAGAGGTTGTCGTCGTCCCAGTCGACGGAGTCGACGAGCTGCCGCAACCGCTCGTGCCCCTCCCGGGACATCTCGATCAGGTCGGTCAGATAGGCGCGCGCCTGCTCGGGCCGCAGCACGCCGAGGAAGAAGACGCGCAGCAGGATGTCGCTGCGGGTGTTGCGCTGGGGTGCGACCTCCGTCAGCCAGTGGCGCAGCTCCGCCATGCCCTCGTCCGTGATCGCGTACTCCTTGCGGCCGCGCGGGCCCTCGGCGGCCACCGTGATCAGCCCGGCCCCCGCCAGTCTGGTGAGCTCGGTGTAGATCTGGCTCTGCGTCGCCGGCCAGACGTTGGCCAGCGAGGTCTCGAAGGTCTTCAGCAGGTCGTAGCCGCTGGCGGAGCGCTCCGAGAGCAGGCCGAGCAGTGCGTGTCTGAGGCTCATGTCCCCCACTTTACCTTCCACTGTTGACATGTCGAGTACTGACCTTCTACTTTTGACATGTCGAGACCGAAACCCAAACGTACCGGGGGAACCAATGTCGTACCTGCGCACCTTCCTGCCGTGGATAGTCTTCGCCGTCATCCCTTCGGGGAGCTGGCAGTGGGGCGCCCTGGCCGCCCTGCTGGTGTCCGTGGCGCTCATCGCCCAGCAGAAGCAGCAAGGCACCGGTTTCGACGCCCTCGTCATCGAATGCGGCTCGGCGGTCTTCTTCGCGGCGCTCGCGGCCATCGCCTTCGCCGACCCGCACTCGGGCGTCCACGACTACTCCGCCGCCCTCTCCTCCGGCACCCTCGCCGTGATCGCCGGGGTGTCGCTGGCCGCCGGCCGGCCCTTCACCCTGGGCATCGCCAAGCGCACCACGCCGCGCGAGCTGTGGACACTGAAGCCGTTCATCCGGATCAACACGGTCATCACCGCCGTCTGGACCGCCGCGTTCGCCGTGACCGCGGTCGTCCTCGCCCTGCTGGACCACTCCGGACACGCCCACTCCACGCCCGCGACCCTCGTCCAGATCGCCGGCTTCGCCGTCCCGATGGTCTTCACCGTCCGCTACGTCGCCCACGCCCAGGCGAAGGCCCAGGCCGCCGGTCAGGTGGCCCGGTGAACACCGCCCCGAAGCACCTCTCCGGCAACTACGCCCCGGTCACCGAGGAACTCACCGCCCACGACCTGCCGGTGACCGGCACCATCCCGCCCGAGCTGACCGGCTGGTACCTGCGCAACGGCCCGAACCCGGCCGACGCCGCCTCCGGCCACTGGTTCTTCGGCGACGGCATGATCCACGGAGTGCGCCTGGAGGGCGGACGGGCCGTCTCCTACCGCAACCGCTGGGTCCGCACCAGCCGCCTCACCGACGGGGCGCGGACCTACGACCAGCAGGGCCGGCGCGACCTCACCGCCGGCCCCGCCAACACCCATGTGGTGCGGCACGCGGGGCGCACCCTCGCCCTGGTCGAGACCGCCCTGCCCTACGAGCTGACCTGCGACCTGGACACCAAGGGCCCGTACGACTTCGACGGCCGCCTCACCACCGCGATGACCGCCCACCCGAAGACCTGCCCGGCCACCGGCGAACTGCACTTCTTCGGCTACGGCCTGCTGGAGCCCACCCACCTCACCTACCACTGTGCCGACGCGACCGGGGAGTTGACCCTCAGCAGGCCGATCGAGGTGCCCGGGCCGACCATGCTGCACGACTTCGCGCTCACCGCCGGACACGTCGTCTTCATGGACCTGCCGGTCGTCTTCGACGTCGAACTGGCCCTGAGCGGCGGCACTATGCCGTACCGCTGGGACGACGGGTACGGCGCCCGGCTCGGCCTGCTGCGCCGCGCCGACCCGCACGGCGAGGTCCGCTGGTTCCCCGTCGACCCCTGCTACGTCTTCCACGTCCTCAACGCCCACGACGCCCCGGACGGCACCGTCGTGCTGCACGTGATGCGCTACCCGGAGATGTGGCGGCGCGACCCGGACGGCGGTACGCGGCCGCAGCAGGCCGTGCTGTGGAAGTGGACCGTCGACCCGGCGGCCGGCACGGTCCGTGAGGAGCAGTGCGACGACCGGCCGGGCGAGTTCCCGCGCGTCGACGACCGGCTGACCGGCCTCGCCGCCGGACACGGGCACATGACGAGCGGCACCTCACTGGTCCGCTACGACCTGTCCTCCGGGGCCGTGACGGCACACGACTTCGGTCCCGGCCGCACCCCCGGGGAGGCCGCCTTCGCCCCCGCCGACGACACACCGGGCGGGCCCGGCTGGCTCGTCACCTACGTCCACGACGCCGCCACCGACCGCAGCGACCTGGTCGTCCTGGACGCCGAAGACCTCACGGCCCCTCCGGTCGCCACGATCGGCCTGCCGGCCCGGGTGCCGTTCGGCTTCCACGGCAACTGGCTGGCGGACGCTTAGGCGCTGCCCCGGCGGGCGGTGCGGCGCAGAGCGATGATCTCGGCCACCGCCTCCAGCCAGCGGGCGGACCGCTCCTCGGCCTGCGGGGTGGTCGCGGTCTGCGCGGCGCCGGTCAGCCACTCGCGCAGCAGCCCGGCGGGCTCCGCGGACGGCAGCGGCTCGGGCAGGGCGGCCGCGTAGGCCAGGCCGCCGGAGCGGACGATCGCGGCGACGAACACCAGCGAGCGCGGCAGCACGCCGAGGCGGTCGAGGGTGACCGCCGCGGCGATGGCACCGTCCCCGAACAGGGCCGTGCGGAAGGCCTCCTGGGTCAGGCCGTAGCGCAGCAGCAGGGCGACGTCGGTGGCGGCCAGGACCTCGTCGTCGGTGCGGGAGTCGGGCGCAGGGGGCATGGGGGCCTCGGTTCCGGTCCGGGTCAGCGGACCGTGATCGTGAAGACGTAGAAGCCGGCGCCGACGTGGGCGTGCGGGACGGCGGTCAGGGTGGGGTACGGGGACGGGGGCGGGGACGCCGTACCGCCGGGGGTGGGGCCCAGGGTGGACCGGTCGTGGGGGCCGGGGCCGGTGCACGTGTTCAGGGGGCAGTGCAGCAGCCTTACCGTGGTCCTGCCCTTCGCCCGGGCGGTGAAGTCGAAGGACTGGGTACCGCCGGTGCTGCCGACGAGGTCGCTGCCGTCGCCGGACTCCCGCACCCCTCGGTACTTCAGCACGGCCGCGTCCGGATGGGGGCCGGCGAGGTACCAGTGCTCGCCCAGGGTCGCGGCCGACGGGACGGTGAGGGAGAACCGTCTGCCCGGCTCCACGGTGACGGTCCGGTGATCGATGCCGTACGCGGCACCGTCGGCCGTGCCGGTCGTGGCCGGTGTGCCGGATGTCGCCGTCACGTGGGGCGTGCCGGTGCCGCCGGTCCCGCTCTCCTTCCCGCAGCCGGTGAGGGCGAGCAGGCCGACGAGTACGGCCGGGCCGAGGAGTGGTGCGCGTGAAGTCATGGCCGGTGTCCGGTTCCTCGGTCTCTCAGTTCTGCGGCAGGTGCACGGCGTACGCGTTCGGCAGCCGGTTGTCGCTGGCCTTCGCCATGCCGCCGTTGACGAAGTCGTCCTCGCTGACCCAGGTGGTCTTCCCCCACGGGTTGTAGATCTCCAGCTTGTCGCCCTCCTGGCCGACGATCATCATGGAGTGCCCGTGCCGTGTGCCGTCCGCTTCGTACCCCTCGGCGTCGAAGGGCACCGGCTTGCCGTCCGCCACCGCCTTCTCGATGTCCGGCAGGATGGTGCGGCGGGAGTCCGCGTCCCGTACCTCGTGCAGTTCGTAGGAGCTTCCGGTCTCCGGGCTGATCTCCTTGTTGGAGATCTGCTCCTGGCCCTGCAGGTCCATGCCGTTCCAGTTGGCACCGCCATGGCCCTCCACGTGCATCCGGTGCTGTTCGGCTATGAGGCGCTGCCGGAAGGCCGCCGGGTCGTCCTCCTGCCCGCCGGGGCCGCCGGTGAGCGAGAGGGCGTAGACGGGATCGACCATGGCGCGCGCGGTGACCGTGGTGGAGGCGACACAGGTGCCCTCCTGTCCGTCGCCGCCCTGGGCCCACTCCTGGCCGTCGAAGCCCTGCAGTTCGGTGTTGAGGTTGGCGCCGCTGACGGGGTCCGTCCCCTCGTCCTTGAGGCTGTCCGCCCCGGTGACGATCGGCGACAGGTGCCGCTGCAGCCAGGCCGGGTCCTTGCCGTGGATCTTGCCGTCGAACGTCTGGATGTCATCGACGCCGTGACCCGCGGCGAGGGCCTTCATCAGGTACGCCTTCTCCTGCGGGGACTTCGCGCCCGCGAGGAGCCGGTCCATCCGGGCCCGGTCGGCCGGCGAGAGCCGGTCCATGGCCCGGCCGGAACGCTCCAGGTCGTTCGCGGTGAGGATCTCGTTGTAGTCGGCCGCGCCGGCCTTGCCGCTGGTGTCGGCGAGCATCAGCCGGTCCACCGCGGACAGCCGGCCGGTGTGCATCTTCCCGGCGCGCGCCTCGGCCGCCCACTTGTTCAGGTCGCGGGCCGCGGCGCGCACGGCGTCGTCCGCGGCGACGGCGGCCCTGTGCATCAGCTCGACCCCGTCGGCGGCGAGGGTGCGGCCCGCGGCGAGGACCGCCTTCTTCTCGGCCTTCTCCTCGTCGGTCTCGATCATCCTGCCGACGTCGAAGAAGCTGTCGGGCGGGCCGAGCTTCTGCTTGGCCTGCTGCAACTTGGCGCGGCCGTCGGCGTCCTGTTTCTTCGCGGTGCCGAGCGCGTCGGCCAGCGCGTGCAGCGCCTTGGCGCCGCCCTGGAACGCCTCGGACATCCTGGTCGCGGCGCGGGCGACGGCGGCCACGCCGTCGGAGGCGAGGACGCTGGTGTCACCGACCCAGACCTCCGGCAGACCCTTGTGGGCCACCTTGTTCACCCGGCCGTGCACATCGCCGGCGTGGTGGACCTGGTCGCGGTAGCGCTTGCCGAGCGATTCGAGCGTGGCCGTGTCGCCGACCGGTGCGCAGACGAGGAGCGCGTCGTCGATCTGGTCCAGCAGGTCGTTCTTGTCCGCGGCCTTGGGGATGCTCGTGCACAGGCCGGCCAGCCACGAGCGGCGGCCGGCCGGGGTCTCCAGGGCGCCCAGCGGGTTCAGGTCGAAAAGTCCCATCGGCCCGGCCTCAGTACGTCGTCAGGGCCGACGGGCGGTCGGCGTGCACGGGCATCGTGGTGACCGCGCCGGCTCCGGCGGGCGTCGGCATGGTGGCGGGGTTCGGGCCGGTGGCAGGCGTCGGCATGGTGGTGACGTACGCGTTCCCCACAGGAGTCGGCATGGTGGTGATTCCGCTCCCGATGCCCGCCCCGTCGGTGGACACGGCCGCGGCGCGCGTCGCCACGGCGTGGTCGGAGCCGCCGTACGCACTCTTGGCGAGGCGCACTTTGTCCGCGAGTTCGTGCAGTGCCGACTCCAGCGTGGCCGCGTCCTCCAGCCAGGCCGCGGCGAACGCGTTGAACGCCGCCGCCGACTCGGCACCGCCCAGGGCGTCCTGCGTGTAACACGCGTCGGTGACGATCGCCTTGTGTATGTGTCCCGCGTCGTCGCCGGCGCCGTCCAGTTCGTTCGCCTGGCCGGAGATGCCGGACCTGACCGTGTAACCGTCCGAAGACGCGCCCATCACGCTCCCCCGTTTGCGCCGGCTCATGTCCGCGGGGGAGGCTAACACGCGTACGGAGTACGACCTTCCACACATCACAGGCCGCGCACGAGGCCGACACAGCATCCACGCGGGGCGCCCTGCGCGCCCGGCGGAGCAGGAGAGCGAGAGACATGGCAGGCCGCAGCGATCTCAAACACCGGCTCGTGACCCGCTTCCAGCGGTACGTCGCCAACCCGCTGAACCGGCGGCTGCCGTTCCAGACCCTCCTGGAGACCACCGGCCGCACCTCGGGCCTGCCCCGGCAGACGCCGGTCGGCGGGCGCCGGGTCGGGGAATCCTTCTGGCTGGTCTCCGAGTTCGGCCCCAAGTCGCAGTACGTGCGCAACATCCAGGCGGACCCCAGGGTGCGCGTCCGCATCGCCGGCCGCTGGCACCACGGCACCGCGCACCTCCTGCCCGACGACGACCCGGTGGCCCGCCTGCGCTCCCTGCCCCGCTTCAACAGCGCGGCGGTACGGGCCTTCGGCACGGACCTGCTGACAGTGCGGGTGGACCTGCTGGACTGACGGAGGCCACACTGCGCGGGTGAAGCTCACCACCGCCCCCTCCGCCGTCGAACCCGCCCGGGACTTCCCGGAGTTGCTGCCGCACGCCCGCCCGGCCGTCCGCCTGCATCCGCGCCGCGGCACACCCGGCCCGCGTGACAGCCACATCGGCGGTCCGGTGCTGTGGCCGGCCGCCGAACCGTGGCCGGAGTGCGCCGGCCACAAGGACGTGAACGGCAGGGCGTACACGCTCCCGATGGCCGTGGTCGCCCAGTTCACCGCGGCCGACTTCCCGGAGATCCGCTTCCCCGAGGGCACGGACCTCGTCCAGCTCCTGTGGTGCCCCGACTGGCACGACCAGCCGCCCCCGGACGGCTGGGGCCAGGCCTGCCGGCTCTTCTGGCGCCGGGCCGCCGAGATCACCGACCCGCCGGCCGAGCAGCCGGATCCCGGGGAACACGGGGAGGACGACGACATGATCCCGCGCGCATGCGTCCTGCACCCCGAGCGGGTCACGGACTACCCCGGCGAGGAGGAACTCCCGGCCGGCCTCGGCGAGCGCTTCGAGGCCTGGCTGGCGGACCGCGGCCTGACCGACGACCTCACCACCGTCCCCGGCTACAAGCTCGGCGGCTTCCTGGACTGGGGCACGACCGGCCTGCCGGCCGCCCTGGAGTGCGGCGAGTGCCGGGCGCCGCTGGAGCTGTTCCTGCAGTGCGACACATACGAGTACTACCTCGGCAGCTGGGCCCCGGACAGCGCACCGGACCGCTTCCGGCCGCTGGAGGAACGCCATCTGAAGACGGGTGACGAGGCCGGTGACGCATCCCGGGAGCCGGTCGGCATGACCGTCGGCCGCGGGAGCCACGCAGGACTGTTCGTGTGCTCGGCCGACCCCCGCCACCCGGCGTCGTTCTTCACCCAGTGAGGGTGCCGCCCCCTCACCCCGGCCACACGATCGCCTGCACCTCGCTGTACGCGTGCAGGGCGTAGGAGCCCACGTCGCGACCGACGCCGCTCCTCTTGAAACCGCCGAACGGGGCCTCCATGTTGCGGCCGACGGTGTTGATGCCGACGCCGCCGGCCCGCAGCTGCCGGGCCACCCGGAAGGCGCGGGCCACATCACCGGACCAGACGTAGTCGATGAGGCCGTAGTCGGAGTCGTTGGCCAGGGCCACACCTTCGTCCTCGTCGTCGAAGGGCACGACCACGACGACCGGCCCGAAGATCTCCTCCCGGGCCACCCGCATGTCGTTGGTGCAGTCGGCGAGCAGAGTGGGCGCCACGTAGAAGCCGCGGTCGAGCGGAGGCCGTTCACCGCCCGCGACCACGGACGCGCCCTCCTTCCGGCCGAGTTCGACGTACGACTCGACCCGCGCCCGGTGCTCCGCCGAGATCACCGGCCCGACGACCGTGTCCGGCCCACGTGGGTCCCCGACCTTCAACCGGCGTGCGTATCCGGCGAGTTGCTCGACCAGCCGCTCGTACACCCCGCGCTGGGCCAGCACCCGCGTCGGTGCCGTGCAGATCTGCCCGCTGTAGAAGGAGAAGGTGGTGCCGATGCCGGCGACGGCCGAGCCGAGGTCGGCGTCGTCGAACACGACCGCCGCTCCCTTGCCGCCCAGCTCCATCAGCTGCCGTTTCATGTCCCGCCCGCACACCTCGGCGATACGCCGGCCGACGGCCGTGGACCCGGTGAAACTGACCATGTCGACGGCGTCGGACCCGACCGCCGCCTCGCCCACGGCCACCTCCCGCCCGGAGACCACGTTCACCACGCCCGGCGGCGCCCCGGCCTCCTGGAGCGCCTCGGCCATCCGGTACACGGACAGCGGATCCTGCGGCGCGGGCTTGACGACCACCGTGTTGCCCATGGCCAGGGCCGGCGCGATCTTGCCGGCCGGGTTGGCCCAGGGGTTGTTGTAGGAGGTGATGCAGCTGACGACCCCGACGGGCTGCCGTACCGCCAGGGCCCCCGTCACCCCGGCCCTCCCCATCGGACCGGCGTCGTTGATCTGCGGTGCTATGGCCCACTCGGCGGGCTCCACGCTCGCGTACCGGCGGAAGCGGGCGGCGGCCACCCCGACCTGCATCGCCCGGGCGGTCCCCGTGGTCGCGCCGGTCTCGGCCCGGGCCAGCTCGGCGTACGGCTCCAGCCGGCCCCGGATGAGGCCGGCCGCCCGCCCCAGTACCTTCGCCCGTTCCTCCGGCCGGGTCCGCGACCACGCCCCGAACGCCTCCCGGGCCGCCGCGCAGGCCGCCCGCGCCTGCTCCGGCGAGGCCTCCGGCGCCCAGCCGACCCTCTCCTCGGTGGCCGGGTCGGTCACCGGGTAGTACCCGCCGTCGGGTTCGACCCACTCCCCGCCGACGAACAACGGCTGCCCGTCGGTCACCGCGTACTCACCGTCCGGGTGTCGGCCCCCGACCGCAGCACCTTCCCCGGTACGGCCCCCGTCACCACGTCGTCCCGGATCGCCTCGACCCCGTTGACCCACACGGCCCGCACCCCGATCGCCGTGGAGTCCAGGCGGGGACTGTCACCGGGCAGGTCGTGCACCAGCCGGGCCGGTCCGGCGTCGATCCGCTCGGGATCGAACAGGACGAGATCCGCGTGCCAGCCCTCCCGGACCCGCCCCCGCTCGCGCAGCCCGAACAGCCGCGCCGGGTCGTCGGTCAGCATCTTCACCGCGTGCTCCAGCCCGACCAGCCTCCGGCCGCGCAGACAGTCCCCGAGGAACCGGGTGGTGTACGGCGCCCCGCACATCCGGTCCAGGTGCGCCCCCGCGTCGGAGCCGCCGAGCAGCACGTCCTCGTGCTGCCAGGTCTCGGCGCGCAGCGCCCAGGAGGCCGGGTCGTTGTCGGCGGGCATCGGCCACAGCACCGTACGCAGCTCGTCGTGCGCGCAGATCTCCACCAGGCAGGCGAAGGGGTCCAGCCCCCGCTCCTCGGCGATGTCCCCGACGACCCGGCCGGTCAGGCCGCGGTTGGCCGCGCTGTAGGTGTCGCCGATGACGTACCGGCCGAAGTCCGCCAGCCGCCGGAAGACACCCGCCTCCTTCGACCGGGCCCGCCGCAGCATCTCCTCCCGGACGGCGGGGTCCCGCAGCCTGGCGATCCGCTCCGGCACCGGCAGCCCGAGGACCGGCCCCCAGCCCGGGATCAGGTTGAGCGCGCAGAACGTGCCCAGGGACATGTTCATCGGCGTGAGGATCGGCATGGTGAGCGCCACCACCCGCCCGCCGGCCTTCCGGGCCCGCTCACTGGCGCCGAGCTGCCGTGGCACCCGTTCGGGTACGGCCGCGTCGACGGTGAGCACGTTCCAGTTCAACGGCCGTCCGGCCGCCGCGCTCATCTCCACGAGCAGATCGATCTCGTCGTCGCTGAACTGGTCCAGGCACCCGGCGACGATCGCCTCGATCTGCGTGCCCTCGTGCTCACCGACGGCGCGGGAGAGCGCCAGCAGCTCCTCGGGCCTCGCATGCCGGGAGGCGACGGGCTGCCCGTCCCCGTCGGAGTGCGTACTGGACTGCGTGGTGGACAGGCCCCAGGCCCCGGCGTCCATGGCCTCGCGCAGCAGCCCCACCATCGCGCCGAGCTGCTCCTCGGAGGGCTGCCCCCCGACCGCCTCGGGCCCCATCACATACCGCCGCAGGGCACAGTGCCCGACCATGAAGCCGGCGTTGACGGCGATCCGCCCCTCCAGGGCGTCCAGATACTCCCCGAAGGAATGCCAGCTCCAGGGCGCCCCCTCCTCCAGCGCCAGCAGGGACATCCCCTCCACCTTGGACATCATCCGCCGGGTGTAGTCGGCGTCCTCGGGGCGGGACGGATTGAGCGGCGCGAGGGTGAACCCGCAGTTCCCGGCGGCGACCGTCGTCACCCCGTGATTGAGGGAGGGCGTGGCGTACGGGTCCCAGAAGAGCTGGGCGTCGTAGTGGGTGTGGGGGTCGACGAATCCGGGGGTGAGGACGAGCCCGGAGGCGTCCTCGGTGGTGCGGGCGTCTTCGCCGACATCGCCGATGACGGCGATACGGCCGCCCCGGATGCCGACGTCGGCGGTGTAGCGGGGCGCTCCGGTGCCATCCACCACGGTGGCACCCTTGATGACGTGATCAAGCATGGGGCCTCCTCTTCCACTGGGTAGCTGCAATGCCCCAGGGGCGCGGGGCTGTGCGGATATGCGGCTCCGCCGCGTGGGCGCGACCGGCCACATCGCACCCGCACCCCGCAACGGCGATCACGAGGCAGCCCGGAACCGGGACGTCCGGTGCACGGGATCCGTGTCGATCTTGGGAATCACTTGCTCCCCGATCAGCCGGATCGTCTGCAGCGTCTCCTCCTTCGGCACCCCCACCGGCAGCCCGAAGCTCAGCTGATCGGCGCCCGCCTGCTCCCACCGCTTGCACTGCCGCAGCACCTCGTCCGGATCCCCGCAGATCAGCAGCTCCTCCTCGACCAGCAGTTCCACGAACTCCGGCGTGTACGGGGGCAGCGTCTCCGGCCACACGGGGAAGCCCTCGGGCCTCGGGAAGGTGTCGTGGTACCGGAACACCAGCGAGGGCAGATAGTGCAGCCCCCCGTGCACGGCGATGTCGATCGCCTCGGCGTGGGTGGGCGCACAGATCGCGGTGGTCGTCACCATCACGTTGTCGTTCACGAAGTCCCCGACGGGTTCCGCGTTCACGATCGCCGTCTTGTACTGCTCCAGCACCCATTCCATGTCGGAGACCTTCTGGATGCTGAAGCCGAGCACGCCGAGCCCCTTCTTCGCGGCCATGGCGTACGACGGCGGTGATCCGGCCGCGTACCACATGGCCGGGTGGGACTTCCCGTACGGCTTCGGCAGGACCTTGCGCGGCGGCAGCTGCCAGTGCTTGCCCTGGAAGCCGGGGTACTCGTCCTGGAGCCACATCTTCGGGAACTCGGCGATGGTCTCCTCCCAGATCTCCTTGGTGTGGTTCATATCGGTCACACCCGGTATGAACCCCAGGATCTCGTGGCTGCCGGCGCCCCGCCCGCTGCCGAACTCGAAGCGCCCCTCGCTGAGGTGGTCCAGCATGGCAACCTTCTCGGCGACCTTCACGGGGTGGTTGACCTGGGCCAGGGGGTTGAAGATCCCGGACCCGAGGTGGATCCGCTCGGTCGCGTGGGCCAGGTACCCCAGGAACACGTCGTTGGCCGACAGGTGCGAGTACTCCTCCAGGAAGTGGTGCTCGGAGGCCCACGCGTACTTGAAGCCGGACTTGTCCGCCTGGATGACGTACTCGGTCTCCTCCATCAGCGCCTTGTGCTCGGCCAGCGGGTCGGTCTCGGCGCGCTTGCCCACGTATCCCTGTACAAAGAGCCCGAATTCCAAGACGGTTCACCTTCCCCAGTTTTCTGACGCTCCGTCAGATCGAACCTGTTGGCCGACTGTCGCACCGAGGGCGAGGGCCGTCAATAGCTGACGGTGAGTCAGATGACGGACACCCCCGCCAGCCATCCGCCGTCGATCACGAACGGCTGCCCGGTGATGTACGACGAGTCCTCCGAGGTGAGGAAGAGCGCCAGCCGCGCCACCTCCTCCGGCTGCCCGACCCGCCCGAGCGGTACGAGCTTGCGGTACAGCTCGTCCAGCGCCCGGCTCATCTCCTCCGGATCGGCGTCCGGGTCCAGCCGGGCCGGATTGGACATCGGGGTGTCGATGGCGCCCGGACAGATGGCGTTGACCCGGATCCTCCGGGCCGCCAGCTCCAGCGCGGCCACCCGGGTCAGCCCCAGCACGGCATGCTTCGTGGCGGCGTAGGTCCCGACGGCCGCCATACCGGTCAGGGCCGTGTACGACGCGGTGTTCACGATCGTGCCCCCGTCGGCCATCTCCGGCGCCACCGCCTTCATCCCCAGGAAACAGCCGACCTGGTTGACCTGCACGACCTGCATGAACTCGTCCAGCGGGGTGTCCACCAGGGCGTTGAACCGCAGGATGCCCGCGTTGTTCACCAGCCCGTCGATCCGCCCGTACGCCTTTTTGACGACCCCGACGGCCTCCCGCCACCCGTCCTCGTCGCCCACGTCGAGATGGACGTACAACGCGCCTGTCTCCTCGGCCAGGGCCTTCCCCCGGTCGTCCAGCACATCGGCGACGACCACCCGCGCGCCCTCCGCCCGGAAGAGCCGCGCCTCCTGCTCGCCCTGTCCGCGCGCCGCCCCGGTGATGATGACGACCCGCCCGTCCAGCTTGCCCATGGCATCCTCCTCATGTGAGCCGGGGTGCGACCTCCGCCCCGAACAGCCCGATCTGCTCGATGAGTTCGGCGCGGCTCCGGCTGCGGAACCGCACCTGGATCCGGTCCACGCCCATCGCCGGATACGCCCGCAGCGACTCGGCGATCTCCTCCGGCGCCCCGGCGAGGGTCCGCCGCCCGACCTCCCAGCCGGGCCGCCCGACGTACAGCGGCTCGGCGATGGCGCCGACGGTGAACGGCCCCTCGATGCCGTGGTCCGCGCGCAGCTGCCGTATCCGCTCGATCTGCGCGGGCAGCCGCTCCCGCGGATCCCCCTGGGGCAGCCAGCCGTCCCCCTTCAGCGCGGCCCGGCGTACGGCGGCGGGCGAGGAGCCGCCGACCCAGAGGGGGACGTACGGCTGCGCGGGCCGGGGCCGCTGGCCGAGCCCGGCGAAGTCGTAGGTCTTCCCGTGGTGCTCGGGGAACTCCTCCGCTCCCAGGGCGGCCCGCAGCGCGTCGATCACCTCGTCCAGCACGGCCCCGCGCCGCTCGAAGTCCGCCCCGAGCGCCTCGAACTCCTCCCGCACATGCCCCGCCCCCACCCCGAGGATCAGCCGGCCGCCGGAGAGGTGGTCGAGGGTGGCGTACTGCTTGGCGGTGAGCAGCGGGTGCCGCAGCCCCACGACGGCCACATGGCTGAGCAGCCGGACGCGCTCGGTCACGGCGGCGAGGTGGGCGAGAGTGGCGACGGGGTCGTACCAGACCGTGCTCATGGCGGGGGCGAGCCGGCGCGGGACGCCCACGTGATCGCAGCAGGCGAGGTAGTCGAACCCGGCGCTGTCCACCGCCCGCGCGACGGCCACCAGGTCCTTCGGACCGGCCCCGGCCTCCCAGTCTTCCGCGAACAGGGTGCTCTGCGCCTGAACGGGCAGCTGGATGCCGTACGCCGGGGCGCTCACCGCCACAGGCCCTGCGGGGTGAGGCCCAGCAGCTCGATGGCGTTCCCCCGTACGATCCGCTCGACCACGTCCGCCGCCAGATGCCCCATCTGGGCCTCGCCGACCTCGCGGGACTTCGGCCAGGTGGAGTCGGAGTGCGGGTAGTCGGTCTCGTACAGGACGTTGCCGACTCCGATGGCGTCCAGGTTCCTGAGCCCGAAGGCGTCGTCGAAGAAGCAGCCGTAGACATGCCCGGCGAACAGTTCGGACGGCGGCCGGCGGACCTTGTCGGCGACGCCGCCCCACCCCCGGTTCTCCTCCCACACCACGTCCGCGCGCTCAAGGATGTACGGGATCCACCCGATCTGCCCCTCGGCGTACATGACCTTGAGCTGCGGGAACCGCTCGAACTTGCCGCTCATCAACCAGTCCACCATCGAGAAGCAGCAGTTGGCGAAGGTGATGGTGGAGCCCACGGCGGGCGGTGCGTCGGCCGAGGTGGAGGGCATACGGCTGCTGGAGCCGATGTGCATGGCGACGACCGTGCCGGTCTCGTCGCAGGCGGCGAGGAACGGGTCCCAGTCGTCGGTGTGGACGGACGGCAGGCCGAGGTGCGGGGGTATCTCGGAGAACGCGACGGCCCGCACTCCCCGCGCCGCGTTCCGCCGGACCTCCTGGGCGGCCAGCCCGGCGTCCCAGAGGGGAATGAGGGTGAGCGGTAGGAGCCGGCCGTGCGCGTCCGGCCCGCACCACTCCTCCACCATCCAGTCGTTGTAGGCACGGACGCAGAGCAGCGCGAGCTCCTTGTCCCGCGCTTCCGTGAAGGTCTGCCCGCAGAAGCGGGGGAAGGTGGGGAAGCAGAGGGCGGACTGGACGTGGTTGACGTCCATGTCGGCGAGCCGGGCGGGCACGTCGTACGACCCGGCCCGCATCTGCTCGTACGTGATGACCTCCAGTCTGACCTCGTCCCGGTCGCACCCGACGGCGGTGTCGAGGCGGGTGAGGGGCCGCCGCAGATCTTCATAGACCCACCAGTCTCCGAGGGGCCCCTCGGTGCTGCCGGGTTCGCCCATGACGGGCTTGAAGCGCCCGCCGAGGAAGGTCATCTCCTTCAGCGGAGCGCGCACGATCCGGGGCCCGACGTCCCGGTACTTCCTCGGCAACCGGTCCTGCCACACACCGGCGGGCTCCACGGTGTGGTCGTCGACGGAGATGATCAGCGGGAACTGTGTGGTCTCCATGAGCCTCACCGTAGCGCTGATCTGACGGCCCGTCAGCTACCGTGTCCGCCCCCGGGACTGCGGAGAGCGTGTGAGGGCTTTGTGGACTGAGCCGCACCACCCCACGAACGGCGTCTCCCCCGGCTGACGGAACCGCCCCGAACAAGGCAAACTGACGGGGTTGTTCGAGATGTCGAGGGGGACGAGCGCATGGATGGTGGGCCGCGAGTGCCTGAACAGCGGCGTCCCGGCTCCGTGACCGTCACGGAGCAGGCGGCGCTGCGGTTCGGCGTGCTCGGTCCGGTGCGGGCCTGGCGCGGCGAGGAACAGCTCAGCACGGGCTCCCCCCAGCAGCGCGCCCTGCTGGCCGCCCTGCTGCTGCGCGAGGGCCGTACGGCGACGGCACCGGAGCTGATCGACGCGGTGTGGGGCACCGAGCCCCCGTCGCAGGCGCTTGCGGCGGTGCGTACGTACGCGTCGAGGTTGCGGAAGATCCTGGACCCCGGAGTCCTGGTCAGCGAGTCCGGCGGGTACGCGGTGCGTTCGCCGGGCGAGGGCGCCCTCGACCTGGCGGTCGCGCAGGACCTGGCGGCGGAGGCGGAGAAGGCACGGGCCGCCGGCGACCTGTGCCGGGCCCGGGACCTGCTGAACCGGGCCCTGTCCCTCTGGGACGGCGAGGCCCTGGCCGGCGTCCCCGGCCCGTACGCCGAGACCCAGCGGGTCCGCCTGGAGGAATGGCGCCTCGGCCTGCTGGAGTCCCGCCTGGACATGGACCTGGAGCAGGGCTGCCACGCGGAGGCGGTCTCCGAACTGACGGCACTGACGGCGGCGCACCCCCTGCGTGAACGCCTGCGCGAGCTCCTGATGCTGGCCCTGTACCGCAGCGGCCGGCAGGCGGAGGCCCTGGCGGTCTACGCCGACACCCGCCGCCTGCTGGCCGAGGAACTGGGCGTGGACCCGCGCCCCGGCCTGCGGGAACTGCAGCAGCGCATCCTCCAGGCGGACCCGGCCCTGGCGGAGCCGTCGTCCCCCGCGGCAGAACCCGCGGTGGTCCCCGTCCGCCCCGCCCAGCTTCCCGCCTCCGTCCCCGACTTCACCGGCCGCGCGGCCTTCGTCGACGAACTCAGCGAGGTGCTGTCGTCGGCGTCGGAGGCATCGGGGACGACGGGCCGGGTGATGGCGGTCTCGGCCCTGGCCGGCATCGGCGGCGTCGGCAAGACGACCCTGGCGGTGCACGTGGCCCACCGGGCGCGGGGCACCTTCCCGGACGGCCAGCTGTACGTGGATTTGCAGGGCGCGGGCCCCCGTCCCGCCGAACCGGAGACGGTACTGGGCTCCTTCCTGCGCGCGCTGGGCACATCGGACACGGCGATCCCGGACAGCCTGGAGGAACGCGCGGCCCTCTACCGCTCCGTCCTGGACGGCCGCCGGGTCCTGGTCCTGCTGGACAACGCGAAGGACGCGGCACAGGTACGCCCGCTGCTGCCCGGCACGGAGGGCTGCGCGGCCCTGGTGACGTCCCGGGTCCGCATGCTCGACCTGGCCGGGGCGCACCTGGTCGACCTGGACGTGATGTCCCCGGACGAGGCACTGGCCCTGTTCACGAGGATCGTGGGCGAGGAGCGGGTGGCGGCGGAACGCGAGTCCGCCCTGGACGTGGTGGCGGCGTGCGGCTTCCTCCCGCTGGCGATCCGCATCGCAGCCTCCCGCCTGGCAGCCCGCCGCACCTGGACGGTCTCGGTCCTGGCGGCGAAGCTCGCGGACGAACGCCGCCGCCTGGACGAACTCCAGGCCGGTGACCTGGCGGTCAAGGCCACCTTCGAGCTGGGCTACGGCCAGCTCGAACCGGCCCAGGCCCGCGCGTTCCGCCTGCTGGGCCTGGCCGACGGCCCCGACATCTCCCTGGCCGCCGCGGCGGCGGTCCTGGACCTCCCCGTGGAGGAGACGGAGGACCTCCTGGAGTCCCTGGTGGACACCTCCCTGCTGGAGTCGGCAGCTCCCGGCCGCTACCGCTTCCACGACCTGGTCCGGCTCTACGCGCGTGCGTGCGCGGAGCGGGACGAGCAGCCGCCGAGCGAGCGGGAGGCTGCGATGTCGCGTTTGCTGGACTTCTATCTGGCTACGGCGGCACAGGTGTACGCCATCGAACGGCCTGGAGATCGGTTGGTTGATCACTTGCAGCCGACCGAGTATCCGGGGTTGAGCTTCAAGGACCGGCATCGCGCTCAGGACTGGCTGTATGCGGAGGCGATCTGCTTGCTGGCCTGTGTGCGGCAGTTGACGGCTCCGGACCACTTGAGGCGTGCCGTCGACCTGTTGTGGGCTGCCATCGATTTGACCGAGTCGGGCGCCAACTCCCGCGAGTACGTCGCCACGGCGGCCTCCATACGCGCTGCTGCACACGCTGCAGCCGATCAGCGGGCAGAGGCCCGCGCTCTCGTTACCGTTGCCAACGGCCATCACCTGACAGGTCGCTTCGAGCTGGCAGACGAAGAAGCCACTGAAGCCCTCCGCCTGGCTGACTCCGCGGGAGACCCTCTGCCCCGTTGCTGGGCGTCCAACATGCTCGGCATCATCGCGCTCTACCAAGGCCATTTCGAAGACGGCGAGAAGCATCTGACGCGCGCCATCGACAGCTTCCGCTCCTGCGGAGATCGCCCCGGAGAAGCCAGCGCCCTGTGCAACCTTTCGCGGATTCGGCTGGCGATGGGACAGACCACGAGCGCCGTGGCCCTGGCTCAGCAGGGAACCGACATGTACGACGACATGGGGCATGCACTGAAAGGCGCCAACGGGCGGTATGCGCTGGGTCTCGCGCTCACCCAGTGCGGCCGACACGAGCACGCTGCCGAGCGCCTCGAGGAGGCCCTCTCGGTGTTCCGTGACAGCCGCATGCGTCTGTGGGAGGGAATGACTCTCTTCCGTCTCGCGGAACTCGACTTGGCGGCCAGCCGTCCGGCGCAGGCCGCGACCAACGCCGAGACGGCGCTGGCCCTTCTCCGGGGGGTCGGCGGTGAATGGCGGCGCGGCAATGTACTCACCGTGCTCGGCCGCGCCCTCGACGGCATTGGGCAGTCCGGCCGCGCGCAGGTCTGCTGGGAGGAAGCCCTGCAGATCTTCGATGCGTTGAACGCCTCGGAGGCCGAGGAGGTACGGGCCCTTCTCACGCCCCGTGCCATCGTCTGATCGAGCGCATTTATGCGTTCATCGTTCGTTTATCGCACCACGGCATTCTCGTTCGTGTCGATCCGTCGCGTCGGGGGGCAGGCGGGCCGGCCAGCGGCCGCACCGTAAGGTGTAGCGGCCCGGAGGCACCCGTCCGGCGGCCCTCGGGGGAGCTGCCGGACGGGGTCTTCTAGCGCACCGCAACGTACTTTCAGGGGAGCAGAGTCATGAGCAACGAGAACACGCCCACGGCAGCGGCCACGAACACCGAGGCGGCCGAGGTGACCACGCTGAACAGCCACGCCACCATCGAGCCGGCAAAGATCACCAACCTCGCCTCCGGCGAGACCACCGGCGAAGCCACGCCGGACAACTCTCACGCCACCGACGAGAAGGCCTGACGGGAGACCTTCCACCACACGGGGATCGGCCGCGGCGGCGCGGAGGGGGAGCCGTCGCGGCCGAGGTGTGTCCGGGGGCAGGCCTGGGCCCGATGCCGCGAACCGTCGGCACGGGGGAGAAGCTAGTGGGCGGCCCCACGGCAACCTCCCCGCCCCGCCACTGAACGCCCCTCACCCCCTCCCCCGCAAAACCCCCTTCACCACCTTCCCGCTCGCGTTCCGTGGGAGTTCGCCCATGAACTCCACCGACCTCGGCACCTTGTAGTTCGCCATCTCGCGGCGGGACCAGGCGATCAGGTCGTCGCAGGTCAGGGTCGAGCCGGGTCTGCGCACCACGTACGCCTTGGCGACCTCGCCCAGCCGGGCGTCGGGCACGCCGATCACCGCCACGTCGGCCACGTCCGGATGGAGGCCCAGAAGCTGCTCTATCTCCGCCGGGTAGGCGTTGAAGCCGCCGACGATGAACATGTCCTTGATGCGGTCGGTGATGCGCAGGTTGCCCCGCTCGTCCAGGACGCCCACGTCGCCCGTGTGCAGCCAGCCGTCCGGGGAGATCACCTCGGCCGTGGCCGCCGGGTCGCCGTAGTAGCCCCGCATGACGTTGAAGCCCCGGACCAGGACCTCGCCCGCCTCACCGGGCGGTACCGGCTCCCCGGTCGCGTCGGCCAGCCGCACCTCCGTGCCGGGGATCGCACGGCCGGAGGTGGACGCGATCACCGACGGGTCGTCGCCGCGCCGGCACATCGTGACGATGCCGCTCGCCTCGGAGAGACCGTACGCGGTGAGGACCGTGTCGACGCCCAGTTCGCCGTGCAGGCGCTCCACCAGCCGGAGCGGCACCACCGCCGCGCCCGTCACCACCAGCCTCAGCGCCGACAGGTCGTGAGCGTCCCGGGACGGGTGGTCCAGCAAGGACTGGTGGAGAGTCGGCGGGCCCGGCAACACCGACACCCGCTCGGCCGCGATGTTCGCCAGTGCCGTCTCCACGTTGAACACCGGCTGCGGGATCATCGTCGCCCCGCGCATCAGGCAGGCGATCACCCCGGCCTTGTAGCCGAAGGTGTGGAAGAAGGGGTTGATGATCAGGTAGCGGTCGTCCTCGCGCAGGCCTGCCAGGTCCGCCCAGATCTCGTACGCCCGCAGCGTCTGGTTGTGCGTGATCATCGCGCCCTTGGGGCGGCCCGTCGTACCCGACGTGTAGATGATGTCCGACAGTGCCGAGCCGTCCAACTGCCGCCGTCGTGAGTCCACTTCCGCCCCGGCCACCCCTTCGCCCGCCGCCAGGAAGTCCTTCCACGTGCGGAATTCCGGTGGCGCGTCCTCCGAGAGGACCACCACCTCCTGCAGTTCCGGCAGCCCGGGCAGCGGGCCCACGTCGAGCCCCGCCCCCGGCGCCCCCTCGCCCGCCGCCCTCCGCAGGCTCGCCACGTACGACGTCCCCAGAAAGGTGCCGGTGACGAACAGCAGCCTCGCCCCGCTGCGGCGCAGTACGTCCGTGGCCTCCGCGCCCTTGAAGCGGGTGTTGAGCGGTACCAGGACCGCGCCCGCCGTCACCGCGCCGAGGGCCGCCGTGATCCAGTCCAGGGAGTTGGGGGCCCAGACCGCGACCCGGTCGCCCGGCTCCACCCCGCTCGCCAGGCAGGCCGCCGCCGCCCGCTCCACCCGGGCGCCCAGTTGCGCGTACGTGATCCTCGTACGGCCCTCGACCACCGCCTCCGTGCCCGCGTACCGCTCGGCCGACCACCGCACCAGCTCCGGGATGGTTCCCCAGTCACGCATAACGCCCTCCACCCAGCTAGCTGACTGACCGTCAGATTAGCGGTAACCTGACGGACTGTCAGCCAGTGGAAGGGGGCCACACCCATGGCAGGACCAGGCCTGAAGGACGCCACCGCCATCGTCGGGATCGGGCAGACCGCCTTCGCCAAGCACCTTCCCGAGGACGAGAAGACGCTCGCCTGCCGGGCCGTGCTCGCCGCGCTCGACGACGCGGGGCTGACGCCCGGCGAGGTCGACGCGCTCGCCTCCTACACGATGGAGGAGACCGACGAGGTGGAGCTGGCGAAGGCTGTGGGATTCGGGGACCTGACCTTCTTCAGCAAGGTGGGGTACGGCGGTGGCGGGTCCTGTGCCACCGTCGCGCATCTCGCCGCCGCCATCGCCTCCGGGCAGGCCACCGTCGGCGTGGCGTGGCGGTCGCGCAAGCGCGGCAGCGGACCCCGGCCCTGGACCAACACCACGGTCCAGCTGCCCACTCCGGCCCAGTGGACCCGCCCCTTCGGCCTCCTCCGGCCGGCGGACGAGATAGCCATGCTCACCCGGCGCTACATGCACGAGTACGGCGCCACCCGCGATCACCTCTTCAACATCGCCCTCGCCTGCCGGAACCGGGCCAATCAGAACCCGGCCGCCGTGATGTACGAACGGCCGCTGACCCGCGAGATGTACATGACCTCCCGGTGGATCAGCGAGCCGCTGTGCCTCTTCGACAACTGCCTGGAGACGGACGGGGCCCTCGCGTGTGTGGTCGTCGGGCGGGAGCGGGCCCGGGACTGCCGCCAGGCACCCGTCTATGTCCACTCCGCCGCCCAGGGGCTGCCCGCCCAGCACCACGGCATGGTCAACTACTGGAACGACGACCCCCTCACCGGCCCCGCCTGGACCGCGGCCCGGCATCTGTGGAAGTACGCCGACTTCACCCCGGACGACGTGGACGTGGCGCAGATCTACGACGCGTTCACCGCCCTCGTCCCGCTCTCCCTGGAGGGGTACGGCTTCTGCGGGAGAGGGGAGGGCGGGGCGTTCACCGAGGGCGGCACCCTGGAGATCGGGGGGCGGCTGCCCCTCAACACCGGCGGGGGCGGGCTCTCCGAGGCCTATGTGCACGGCTTCAACCTCATCAACGAAGGGGTGAAGCAGCTGCGCGGAACCAGTACCGCGCAGGTTCCGGGGGCCGCCACCTGTCTGGTCACCGCGGGGGAAGGCGTTCCGACCTCCGCTCTGCTGCTGAGGAGTTGATCCGGCGTGCTGACTCCCGTCACCGACACCGACGGCGCCCCCTTCTGGGAGTACGCGGCCCGCGGCGAACTGCGCGTCCAGGCCTGCGGCGACTGCGGTGAGCCCCGCTTCCCGCCCCGTCCTTGCTGCCCGCACTGCCGGTCCTTCTCGCACGAGTGGCGGCTCACCGGCGGACGCGGGCGGATCTGGTCGTACGTCGTGCCCCATCCGCCCCTCCTCCCCGACTACGCGGAACAGGCGCCGTACAACGTGGCCGTCGTGGAGCTGGAGGACGCCCCGCGCATCCGGCTGGTGGGGAACGTCGTCACCCATGCCGGCGCGCCCCTCAATTCCTGTGACCCACGAGGACTGAGGGTCGGCGCGCGGGTGCACGTCGTCTTCGGGGACGGCGGGCTGCCGCAGTGGGTGCTCGCGTGAGCACCGTACGGGTCGACGCCGACAAGGACACCGGCGTCGCCGTCGTCACCCTGAACCGGCCGCACAAGCTCAATGCCATCGACATGGAGATGGTGCGCGAACTCGCCGGGACCTGGCGCGCCTTGCGGTTCGACGACTCCGTGCGGGCCGTCGTGCTCACCGGGGCCGGCGAGCGGGCCTTCTCCACCGGGATCGACCGGGACGTCGTCGTGCCGCAGCCCTCGTCGCCGTACATGCAGGACGATCCGCTGCTCGGCGTCGGGCCGAAGGCGAACGACCTGTGGAAGCCGGTGGTGGCCGCGGTGCGGGGGATGGCCTGCGGTGGGGCCTTCTATCTGCTGGGCGAGAGCGAGTTCGTCGTCGCGGACACCACGGCCGCCTTCTTCGATCCGCACACGACGTACGGCATGGTCAGCGCGTACGAGTCCGTGCTCATGGCCCAGCGGATGCCCTACGGGGAGGTCGCGCGGATGATGCTCATGGGGACGGCCGAGCGGATCTCCGCCGAGCGCGCCCATGCCGTCGGGCTCGTGTCCGAACTCACCGAGCCCGGAGGGGCGTTGGAGGCGGCCGTGCGCTGTGCCACCGTCATCGCCGGGTATCCGTCGGAGGGAGTACAGGGGACGGTACGGGCCCTGTGGGCGGCGAAGGAGGCGGGCCGTGCGCAGGCCTACGCGCAGGCGCCGCATCTCGTCGCGCTGGGCAACCTGCCGGCCGAGCGGCAGGCGGAGCTGTTCGCGGGGCGGGGGCGGGGCGGGTTCCGGACGCGGTGAGCCGTCACCTCTCGACGGTGGCGTTCCGCTGGGGCTCACAGTGGTCGAGACGGGCGAAGTAGGCCTTGTTGAACGGGATCTTGGCGGTCTGCTTGCCGTTGGCGGGGACGGTGACGTCCACGTCGTCGAAGTCGATGAACTTGGAGCGCTTGTCCTTGTAGAAGACCGTCACCGAGAAGGTGGCGCTGGTGTCGTTCGGGTTGGTGACCTCGACCGTCACGTGCGGCTTCTTCCTGGTCGCGCAGCTGATCAGCTTCACCGTGGCGTCCTGGAGGTAGTCGCCGCCACTGGTGCTGTGGCTGCTCCCGTAGTGACGGCTGCTGCGGTGCTTCCCTGTCGAGAAGCCCGTCAGAGCCAGGATCACGAACATGACCACGGCCGTGAACTTGAGTGTCCGCCCCCGTGAGTTCATGCGATCACCCTAATGGCGGATCGATCACCGTGGCAGGGGTCCCGTACCCGGGGTAGCGTCAGTCCTGAGACGGCCGCCGTCCGGAGCCCTTCCGTGTAACCGGTGCGACGGCCGTCACGCACTCACGCGGTCCGCGCCGTTCCCGTCCCCTTCTCCGCGTCCAGCGCGTACACGCACCGGTCCTTGCTGCACGCGTACACCACCCCGTCCTTGACCACCGGGGAGCCGGTGATCTCACCGCCGGTGGCGAGCTTCCATCGGAGCCGGCCGTCGTCGGCCTTCAACGTGTACAGAAGATGATCCGTGGAACCGAAGTGGATGCGGCCCTCGGCCACCGCGGGGGCACCCACCACGTCGCCGCCCGCCTGGAAGCGCCACTTGGGCGTGCCGGTGACCGCGTCCAGGGTGTACAGGCCCTTGCCGCTGCCGACATGGACGTGGCCGGCCGCCACGAGCACCGGTTCGACGGAGGAGCGGGCCTCGGTGGCGATGCGCCAGCGGTCGCGGCCGTCGGTGGCGTCGAGGGCGTAGACCGTGCCGAGGTAGTCCGCGAGGTACACGCCGCCGCCGGTCACCGCCGGGCCGGGGGTGAAGGCGGGCGGGGACAGGAAGACCGCGGGCGCCTCGAAGTGCCAGCGGACCATGCCGCTCGCCGCCTCGACGGCGAGCACACGGGTGCCGGCCGAGACGTAGACGTAGCCGTCCGGCGCCGGGGCGAGGCGGACCGGTACGCCGCCGCAGGAGGCGGCGTCGCCGACCGGGTACGACCAGCGCTCCTCGCCGGTGCGGGCCTCCAGGGCGCGCAGCCGGGCGTCCTGCCAGACGTAGACCGTGCCGTCGTGGACCAGCGGGCCGGCCTCGGGGGACTCGAAGTCGGTCTGGCAGCCGGCGATCTCCCACAGCTTCTGCCCGTTCGCGGCCTCCCAGGCCTGGACACCGCCGCCCCGGGTGCCGGTGACGACCGTGCCGCGGTCGGCCTTGAGGGAGTACACCCAGGCGTCCGTGGACAGCCGCCACAGGTCGGTGCCCTCGCGGGCGTCCAGGGCGAACAGGGTCGGGCCGTCGGAGGCGTGGATACGGCCGTCCGCCACCGCCATCGACCAGGCGACGTCCCTCGTCTTGAAGCGGCGGCGGCCGGTGCCCACGTCCAGGGCGTGCACCTCGAAGGAGGTGACGTAGACCAGGTCGCCGTCGACGGCGGGGGTCCCCCAGACCTCGTTGGACATGCGGAACCGCCAGGGCCGCCAGCCGCTCGCCGTCTCCGGGGGCTGGGGCGGGACGGGCGGTACGGCGGAGCCTACGGCAGGGTCCGTGCCGGCGACGCCGGTGCGCGGGCGGGACCAGCTGGCGACCAGCCCGGCCTCCGGCGGGGGCGCCTTGACGGCCGCGGCGCGGGCGTCGGCGACGCGCGGGCCCGGCCCGATGGGCACCTGGGCGCCGGCCAGCCGGACCGGGCCGGTGTCGGGCACGACGGCGGAAGCGACGGCGGGCACGGGCGGGTCGTACGGGGGCGGCGGGGGCACGGCCGAGCGGCCGCCGCTCCGGGGGCCGCCGGTCGGCGCCGGGGCGGGCTTGACGGCGGGTCGGCCGCCACGGCCCCGGGCCTCGATGAGGGCGACCGCCTTGTCGGGCAGCCAGGCCGAGGCGGTGCCGCTGTCGTCGGAACCGGAACCGAAGAGATGGGGAGCCAGCTGGGCCTGGAGGTCGGCCGGGGTGGGCCGGGCGGGGGCCTCCATCTGCATACAGGCCTCGATCAGCGGGCGCAGCTCGTCGGGCAGACCGGTGAGGTCGGGGCCCTCGCGCAGCAGCATGAAGACCGTCTCGACCGGGTTGGCGCCGTGGAAGGGCGGGTGGCCGGTGGCCGCGAAGACGAGGGTGGAGCCGAGCGAGAAGACATCGCTGGCGCCGGTGACGCTGCGGGAGTCCTTGGCCTGCTCCGGGGACATGTAGGCGGGGGTGCCGACGGCGACGTTCGTCATGGTCAGGCGCGTGTTCGAGACGCCGGAGGCGATACCGAAGTCGATCACCCGGGGGCCGTCCTCGACCACGAGCACGTTCGACGGCTTCAGGTCGCGGTGGACGAGCCCCGCGCCGTGGATGGACTGGAGGGCTTCCGCCACGCCCGCGGCGAGCCAGCGCACGGCCTGGGCCGGGAGCGGCCCGCAGTCGTTCACTATCTCCTCCAGGGAGGGCGCGGGGACGTACGCGGTCGCGAGCCAGGGCACGGCGGCGCGCGGGTCGGCGTCGACCACGGCGGCCGTGTAGAAGCCGGAGACCGCACGGGCCGCCTCCACCTCGCGGGTGAAGCGGACCCGGAACAGCTGGTCCTCGGCCAGCTCGGTGCGCACCGTCTTGATCGCCACGCGCCGGCCGGACGCCGAGCGCGCGAGATAGACCAGCCCCATGCCGCCGGCGCCCAGCCGGCCCAGCACCTCGAACGGCCCGATCCGCCGCGGATCGTGCTGCGTCAGCTGATCCACCACTTGCCTGCCACCTCCCCGTACGAGCCGCGCCATCCATATATGTACGCGACCGAAGTGCAGCGTCTCACCACCGCACCGCCGTGGCGGCACGCACCCCGATTCTTCCTGGCCGGGCCGCTGGTTGCGAACCCGGTGAGAAGAGGGGTGTCTCCCCGCAAACCCATCCAAAGTCCAACCAATCGGACGGATCAGCGCTGCAGCAGTGCGAACGACGCCCCCTGATTGTCGGTGACGACGGCCACGCTTCCGTACGACGTCTCGAAGGGTGGCGCCTGCACCCGGCCGCCGAGCCGCTGTACGGCCCCGAGCGCGTCGTCGAGGTCCGCGACCCGGAAGTGGGTGAGGAAGTGCGGGGGCATCTCGGCTGGGAAGACCTCGGTGACATGGGCGCGCCCGAAGTCGGGCTCGGCACCCGCACCGAAGAGGGCCTCGTGGAAGAGGCCGCCGTAGAAGGCGTTGGCGGCGGCGGTGTCCCGGGTGTACAGCTCGGCCCAGACGAAGGTGCCGGGCTCGTGCCGCCGGCCGAAGCCGCGGTGGCGGCCCGGCTGCCACAGCCCGAACACCGCGCCCTCGGGGTCGGCGGCGAGGGCGGCGACCCCGAGGTCGCCCACCGGGAACGGGGCCATGACCACCTGCCCACCGGCCTCGGTGATCCGCCGGCCGAGGGCCCCGGCGTCCGGGGTGGCGAAGGAGACCGTCCAGACGGTGGGCATACGGCCGTCGATCTTGGGGGCCAGCGAGGCGACGGGCTCCCCCTCCAGCCGGGCCCACACCGAGGAGCCGTAGGCGTCCTCGAAGGACCACCCGAAGAGCTCACCGTAGAACCGCTTGCCGGCCTCGACGTCGGCGAGCTGGGCGTCCACCCAGCAGGGAACGCCCTCCCCGTACACCTCTCCCGCCTCTTCCGCCGCTTCATTCCCGGATGCCCTGTTTTCGGCCATGCGGTCAAAGTAACCGGGCCGCGCGCACCGCGCAGACCAGGCACACCACCCCCAGAGGGCCCGTGCACCCCATTTGCACTCGGCCGAATCGCGCTCCGATCACCCCTCGGTAAGCTGACGGCATGACAGGACAAGTGCGTACCGTCGACGGCCGCGTGGCCGGCCGGCGTGGGCAGGCGACCCGGCAGAAGCTGCTCGACTGCCTCAGCGAGATGCTCAGCTCCTCCCCCTACCGGGACGTCAAGGTCATCGATGTCGCCCGGAAGGCGGGCACTTCGCCCGCGACCTTCTATCAGTACTTCCCGGACGTCGAGGGCGCCGTCCTGGAGATCGCCGAGCAAATGGCGGCTGAGGGCGCGGGATTGACCGAACTGCTCGAAGGCCGGTCCTGGGCCGGGAAGTCGGGATGGCAGACCGCGCAGGAACTCGTGGACGGCTTCCTGGAGTTCTGGCGCAAGAACGACGCGATCCTGCGCGTGGTCGACCTCGGCGCGGCCGAGGGGGACAAACGGTTCTACAAGCTCCGTATGAAGATCCTGAACTCGGTGAACAACTCCCTGTCCGACTCCATCGCCGAGCTGCAGTCCAAGGGCAGGGTCGACAAGGACGTGAACCCGGCGGCGGTGGCCGGTTCGCTGGTCGCGATGCTCGCGGCGGTGGCGGCGCACCAGAAGGGATTCTCGTCCTGGGGTGTGAAGCAGGCCGAACTCAAGCCGAATCTCGCCCTGTTGGTCCATCTGGGTGTGACAGGAAAGAAGCCGAGCAAGTAGGAAACCGTCTCTTTCCGGGCCCAAGTCCTGTCTTGGCAGGCGGTGGTTCACCCGCGATCACGCGCGGTGGGCCACCGCCTGCTCCGCTATGCGGGCAGCGGCCGGTCCCGTACGACGTGTTTCATCACCAGCGTCGAGGTCAGCCGCTGCACTCCGGGCAGGGTCGCGAGCCGCTCGTCGTACAGCCGCTGGAAGGCCGCGAGGTCGGCGGTGGCGACCCGGAGCAGGTAGTCGGGCTCGCCGAACAGCCGCTGGGCGTCCAGCACGTGATCCAGTTCGCCGACCGCCCGCTCGAACTCGGCGACCGTGTCCCGGTCCTCCTGCCGCATGGACACGAACACCAGCGCCTCGAAGGTCAGCCCGAGCGCCGCCGCGTCCACCACCGCCCGGTACCCCTGGATGGCACCGGAGCGCTCCAGCTCACGCAGTCGCCGATGGCAGGGCGAGACACTGAGCCGCACCCGTGCGGCCAGCTCGGTCACGGTCAGCCGCCCGTCCTGCTGCAGCTCGGCAAGGATTTTCCGGTCCACGTCGTCCATGGGACAAATCTTCCCTCAATGTACGAGACAGCGGGCAAATTTCGGGAACACTTTCGAGCCATTCACGCCTAATGTCCCCACCATGGACTCGGGACTGCTCTTCTCCTACCTCGCCGTGGACCTGCTGCTGGTGTGTGTACCGGGCGCCGACTGGGCGTACGTCATCGCGACCGCCCTGCGCGGCCGCCCTGTGTCGCGCGCGGTGGCCGGCCTGGTCAGCGGCTATGCCCTGCACACGGCCCTGGCGACGGCGGGCCTCGCGGTCCTGGTGGCGGGCTCGCCCCGACTGCTGACGGCCCTGACGGTGGCGGGCGCCGGTTATCTGCTGTGGCTGGGCTGGGACGTCCTGCGCCGGCCGGCCGTACCGGGCGCGGACGACGCCTCACCGGCCGAGGACAGGCTCTTCCTCAGGGGCGCCACGATCAGCGGACTGAACCCCAAGGGCCTGCTGCTCTACCTCTCCGTCCTCCCCCAGTTCCTCACCCTCCGCGGCCCCCACCTGCCCGTGGCCGCCCAGACGGCGGCGCTGGGCCTGCTCCACATGGCGTGCTGCGCGGTGGTCTACCTCACGGTCGGCGCGTTGGCGCGTGCGCTGCTTTCCGCGAGGCCGGCCGCGGCGCGGGCGGTGACGCGGACGTCGGGGGCGGCGATGCTGGGGATCGGGGCGTTTTTGCTGGTGGAGCGGTTGGCGACGCTTTAGCTCCGCACGGGGTGCCCCGACCTGCCGTCCGGCGGCTGCGGCATCGTCGGGGCCGGTCGCGCAGTTCCCCGCGCCCCTCAGGGAGCCGCAGCGATCCGGAACAGCCGGATCTCCCGGTCCACCCGGGCCTGGTAGGTGGCGTACGGCGGCCAGAACGTCAGCAGCGCCTGCCAGGCCGCGGCCCGCTCCTCCCCCGTGAGCAGCCGGGCGGTGACGGGAATGTCCTGCCCCTTCCAGCTGATCGATGCCTCCGGGTGGGCGAGCAGGTTGTGGCTCCAGGCGGGATGCCCCGGCCGCCCGAAGTTGGAGCCGACGAGCAGCCAGCTCCTGCCGTCCTCCTCCGGCATACACGCCAGCGGAGTCCTGCGGAGCTGTCCGCTGCGGGCGCCGGTGGAGGTGAGGATCACCCCGGGCAGCAGCTGGGCGCTGAGCAGGATCCGGCCCCGGGTGAGCCGGTGCACGGCCCGGTCGAGCGCCGGCACCACATGCGGGGCGACCCTCGCGAAGGCCCGGGTGGACGACACCCGCTGTACGAACCGCACGCCGAGCCCGGCCATCAGACCGCCACCTCGCCGCCCGCGAAGAGACCGGCGACCTCGGCCGCCCGGTCCCGCAGCCGGTGCACGGGCCCGAACAGCAGCTCGTCCCCGGCCGCCCGCTTGAAGTACAGCTGCGCGTCGTGCTCCCAGGTGAACCCGATCCCGCCATGCAGCTGGATCCCCTCGGCGGCGGCAAGATGCAGCGCCTCCAGGGCCTGAGCGAGCGCGAGCCCACCGGATCGCTCCCCCTGGGCGCCGGACCACGACCCGGCATCCCACGCGGAGCAGTACGCCGCCGACCGAGCCGCCTGCACCGCCACATACACATCCGCCAGCCGGTGCTTCACCGCCTGGAAGGACCCGACGGGCCGCCCGAACTGCTCGCGCTGTCCGACGTACTCCACGGTCCGCTCCAGCACCCGGTCGGCCGCCCCGACGGCCTCGCAGGCGAGCACGGCCGCGGCCGACTCCCCGAGCGCGGCGAGGGCGGGCAGTACGTCCACATCCTCCTCGCCGAGCAATTCCGCCCGCACATCCCGCAGTTGCACACGTCCCTGCGGCCGGGTGGCGTCGAGCGCGGTCTGCCGGGTCCGTACGACACCGGGCGCGTCCCCCGGCACCAGGAACAGCAGGGTCCGGGACCGGGCGAAACCCCCGGTGTGCGCGGCGACGAGCAGCAGCTCCGCGCTGTGCCCGTCCAGTACCTGGTCGGCCTGCCCGTACAGCCGCCAGTCGCCGTCGGCGCGCCGGGCCTGGACCCCGCCGGCCCGTCCGCCGCCGGCGCAGAAGCCGCCGTTGTCGCCGGTCAGGGCGAGGGCCGTGGTGAGGGCGGGGCCGGGGACGGCGAGGGCGGCGGTGCGGGTGCCGGCGGCCAGGCGCGGCAGCAGTCCGGCGCGCTGGGCCGGTGTCCCCAGCGCGAGGATCAGCGGGGCGGTGAGGACGGAGGTGGCGAGCAGCGGGGAGGGGGCGAGGGAGCGGCCGGTCTCCTCGCAGGCGAGGGCCAGTTCGGTGACCGAGCAGCCGACACCGCCGTACCGCTCGGGCAGCGCGAGCCCCGGCAGGCCGAGCCGGCCGGCGAGGGCGGACCACAGGAGGGGGTCGTGGCCGGACGGGCTGTCGACGGCGGTCCGCAGCTCCGCCGGGCCGCACCGCTTGTCCAACAGCTCGCGCAGGGTGCGGCGGATCTCGTCCTGCTCGGCGGTGAGGCGCGTGTCCATGGCTCTTCCCTCCGGATCTGACGGACCGTCATATTAGGAGTCCGGGATCGACAAGCACAGGGGAAGGTGGGCTCTGATGACTCCGGGAAGCCGGAAAGTCGCCGTGGTGGGCGTCTCGCTCTCCGACTGCGGACGCGTGACCGACGCCACCCCCTACACACTGCACGCGCAGGCGGCCCGGCGCGCCCTGGCCGACGCGGGCCTCGGCCGTGAGGTGGTGGACGGAGTCGCCTCCGCCGGCCTCGGCACCCTGGCCCCCGTGGAGGTGGCCGAGTATCTGGGCCTGCGCCCCACCTGGGTGGACTCCACCTCGGTCGGCGGCTCGACCTGGGAGGTCATGGCGGCGCACGCGGCGGACGCGATAGCGGCGGGCCACGCGAACGCCGTCCTCCTCGTCTACGGCTCGACGGCACGGGCGGACATCAGGGCGGGCCGCAGAACGGGCGACCTCTCCTTCGGCGCCCGCGGCCCGCTGCAGTTCGAGGTTCCCTACGGCCACACCCTGATCGCCAAGTACGCGATGGCCGCCCGCCGCCACATGATCGAGCACGGCACGACCGCCGAGCAGCTGGCCGAGGTGGCGGTCCAGGCCCGGGCCAACGCGGCCCTGAACCCGGAGGCGATGTTCCGCGACCCGATCACGGTCGACGACGTCCTCTCCGGCCCGATGATCGCCGACCCCTTCACCAAGCTGCACTGCTGCCTGCGCTCGGACGGCGGCGCGGCAGTGCTGCTGGCGGCCGAGGAGTACGTGCGGGACTGCCGTACGGCACCGGTCTGGATCCTCGGCACCGGCGAGCACGTCTCGCACGCGGCGATGTCCGAGTGGCCCGACTTCACGGTGTCCCCGGCGGCGGTGAGCGGCCCCCTCGCCTTCGAGCGGGCCGGGGTGCGCCCCGCCGAGATCGACTTCGCGGAGATCTATGACGCCTTCACCTACATGACCCTGGTGACCCTGGAGGACCTGGGTTTCTGCGCGAAGGGCGAGGGCGGGGCGTTCGTGGAGAAGGGCCGGCTGCTGGTGCGGGGCGGAGAGCTGCCGGTCAACACCGACGGGGGTGGGCTGTCCGCCCAGCACCCCGGCATGCGCGGGCTGTTCCTGCTGGTGGAGGCGGTACGGCAGCTGCGCGGCGAGGGCGGGGAGCGTCAAGTCCGGGCGGCGGACGGCGCGTTGCCGCGGCTCGGGGTCGCCTCCGGGACCGGGGGGTGGTTCTGCTCGTCGGGGACGGTGGTGCTGGGCCGGGACTGAGCGGGCACCGGGCGATACTCGCCCCATGGAACAACACGATCTGGAGGCACTGCTCCGCTCACTGCGGGTCTGGGCCCCCGGGGCGACCGAGCTGCGCCCCTTCGACCCGGACACCGCCCCGCCGACCCCGCTGGCGCTGTTCACGAGCTGGTTCGCGGACGCGGTGGCGGCGGGGCAGCCGGAGCCGCACACGATGTCGCTGGCCACGGTGGACGGGGAGGGGAAGCCGGACGTACGGATCGTGATGCTGCACGGCGCCGACCCGGACGGCTGGTCCTTCGCCACACACCGCTCCAGCCGCAAGGGCCGGGCCCTCGGCACCCACCCGTACGCGGCGCTGGCCTTCTACTGGCCGGTGCTGGGCCGCCAGGTGCGGGTGCGCGGGCCGGTGACGGCGGCGCCGGCCCGGGAGAGCCAGGCGGATCTGCACGCCCGCTCGACGGGGGCGCTGGCCGCGGCGCTCACCGGCCGGCAGAGCGAGGAGCTGTCCTCGCTGGAGGAGCTGCGGCGGGCGTCGCAGACGGCTTGGGAGCGGGCCCGCGAGAACCCGGCCGAACCGTCCCCGACCTGGACGCTGTACCGGCTGCACCCCGAGACGGTGGAGTTCTTCCAGGGCGACCCCGACCGGCGCCACGTACGCCTGGAGTACCGCAGCACGGAGTTCGGCTGGAGCAGGGCGCTGCTGTGGCCGTGAGGTCCTCCCGCTGACGGCGCTCCCGCCGGACGAACCGTCGTCACTCGAAGAAGCGGCGGTTTCGGCGGACGAACTCGGCGAACCCGAGGGCTTGCGAGCCGGTGAGATCGGCGACGGTCGACGTCACGGTCCCGGCGCCGCCGTCACGGTAGGCACGGGCGACGCCCATGAGGGCATCGACGTGGAACTCCGGCAGGCCACGGCCGAGCAGGGCCGCGCGCGCCCGGTCGTCGGACAGACCCACATGGCGCACCGGCCTGCCGAGCACGGCGGAGAACTCCTCGGCGGCCTCGGCATAGGTCAGGGCCTGCGGTCCGGTGAGGTCGTAGACGCGGCCGTCGTGGCCCCCGGTGGTGAGGACCCGCGCGGCGGCCCGGGCGACGTCGCCGGTGTCGACGAAGCTGATGGGTGCGGTGATCAGCGGCAGCGAGAACTCCCCGGCCTCACGGATGGACGGCTCGCCCAGGAAGTTCTGCAGATAGAAGTTGGGCCGCAGGATGGTCCAGGGCAGTCCGGACGCGGCCAGCGCCTGTTCGACGGGCCGGTGCAGCCGGGCGATCGGGGAGAGTTCCTCGTCGGCCCGCCAGACGGACAGCTTGACCACCCGGGCACCCGCCGCACGGGCGGCTTCGACCATGTTGAGTTCGTGCGTGGTCTGGGCGGGGCCCGTCGCACCGAGCAGAAACACCGTCCCGACACCGTCGAGTGCCGGGCCGAGCGTGTCGGGTCTTCCCAGGTCCAGCGTCACCGCCCGACCGCCCGCCTCGATCACCCGGGCCGTGGTCCGCGGATCGCGGTACGCCGCCCGCACGGCCGCCCCCTGGGCCCGAAGGCACGTGAGGAGAGCCCTTCCGACCCTGCCGCTCGCGCCGGTCACCAGGATCATCGCTCTGCGCCCCCGAACCCCCACACCGTGAAATCCGCCACCGGCCGGTACCCGATCCGCTGGTACAGCCCGTTGCTCGTCGGGTTGTCGAGGTCGGTGAAGAGGAGGATCTCCGCCACGCCCGCCTCCCGCGCGGCCCGGCTCACCTCGGCCGTGACCGCGCCCGCATAGCCGCGGCCACGCAGGTCCGCGGGGGTGTAGACGGGGGCGATGCGGACCTGGCCGGCCGTTTCGGGGGTGGCGCCGGCCATGGCGAGCGGGGTTCCGTCGGCCGCCTCCCAGAGCGTGACGCCGCCGTAGGAGATACGGCCGTCGGCCCAGTTGCCCGCGTCCTGGCCGACGCCGCCGGTGATCTCCTGGAACTCCTTGAACCAGCGGACCAGCAGCTCCCGGTCGGCCGGCCCGGCGATCCGCGCCCGCCCCTGCGGCCGGGGCTCCGGTGCGGTCAACTCGTCCAGCCGGTAGAGCCGTTGCCGTTTGTCGACGGCGACCGCCGTACCGGTGTGCCGCTGCCAGGCCGCCGCGAAGGCCTCCGCCGTCTCCTGCGGCCCGGACACTCCGGGGAGCGGGCGGTCCAGCTCCGTGTACCGGGCCGCCAGGGTGTCGGCCTGCTGCGGGGTGAGCGCGGTGACGTGGACGTGGAACGGCGGGGTGTGGACCAGGGTGGCCCGTACCGTGCCGTCGTCGGCTTCCAGCAGGCCGAAGAGGGGGGCCTGGGGGCCGTAGAGGTGCAGCCCGCGGCGGCGCAGCGCGTCCGCCACCGTCAGCGGGACCGTGTGCAGGGCGGGACGGGAACGCAGGAAGTCGCCGGCGCGGGCGAGGAACTCGTCCAGGTCTTCGGTGAGGTACCAGTCGTCAGGGCGCATACGGCCCATGATCGGCGCGAACCTCCGGGCGGGACACCGGTTTTCCCCTGGAGCTCAGCCCTCGGGGCGGAACACCGGCTTCCCCTCCGCGAATGTCACGCGCAGCGGCAGCCCGGCCCGCAGGTCCTGCCCCGCGCAGTCAACCACCTGCGTCATCATCCGCGGGCCCTCCGCCAGATCGACCACGGCGGCCACGTACGGCGTGCGGTCGCGGAAGGGCGGCAGGTCGTTGCGGTGGACCGTGGACCAGGTGTAGAGCGCGGCCCGGCCGCTCGCCTCCTCCCAGGTCACCTCCTCGCTCCAGCAGTGCGGGCAGAACTCGCGGGGGTAGTGGTGGGCCCGGCCGCAGGCCCCGCAGCGGCGGATCAGCAGCCGGCCCTCCCCGGCCGCCTCCCAGTAGGGGCGCGTGAAGGCGTCGGGCTCGGGGAGGTCGTGGCGCACCGCACTCACCGCCACCACCCCAGCCACGCGTCCAGCGACCACGCCTGCCACGACATGCCGAACCAGCCGACCAGGGAGATCAGCGCCATCATCGAGTTCTGGCCCTGTTCCGCCCAGTCGTGGATCATCAGGACGAAGTAGAGCGCGTTCAGCAGCAGCCCGCCGATCAGGGCCACCGGGGTCAGGAAACCGAGGATCAGGCCGAGCCCGAGGGACAGTTCGGCGTACGCGACGACGTACGCCATCAGCTTCGGATGCGGCTTCACCACCGTCTCGAAGCCCGACCGCACCGGCGCCCAGCGGTGTTTCTCCGCGATCTCCGCCGCCCACGCGATGCCGCTGCCCCGCTCGAACCAGGCCTTCTTGTCCTTGTGCCGCCAGCTCTCCAGCCACCACAGACCGAGACCGATCCGCAGCACCGCCAGCCACTGAGCGCCGTCGAGCCATATCGAGTCCATGGCATCTGACGGTACGTCAGATGCCTGGTCAAGCCCACCCGTGCAACAGGACCGATCGCCGTACGGCCACAACCAGGTGTTCTACGTCACCGGCCCCACCCACTTCTCCTACACCCGTGATCAATCCGCAACCAATTCCGGTCTTGACCGAGACCCATCAACCAGGTGGGTGATTACGCTCCGAGCATGGCCGACTCCCGTTCCGTTTCCGTACCGCTCTCCGCCACCCCCGCCGACCGCCCGGTCTACGTCATAGGTGCCGGTCCGGGCGGTCTGGCCGCCGCCCACGCACTGCGGGCCCGGGGCATACGGGCCGTGGTCCTGGAGAAGGCCGACCAGGTGGGTGCCTCCTGGCGCGGCCACTACGACCGCCTGCGCCTGCACACCACCCGGCGGCTGTCCGCCCTGCCGGGCCTGACGATCCCCCGGAAGTTCGGGCGCTGGGTGTCCCGCGACAACGTGGTGCGCTACCTGGAGAAGTACGCCGAGCACCACGAGCTGGAGATCGTCACCGGTGTGGAGGTCTTCCGCATCGAGCGGACCGGGGACGACACCGGCTGGCTGCTGCACGCCTCCGGCGGGCGCGAGCTGACCGGCAGCGCGGTGGTCGTCGCCACCGGCTACAACCACACCCCGCGCATCCCCGACTGGCCCGGCCTGACGGAGTACGGCGGGCAGTTCCTGCACGCCGGCGCCTACCGCAACGCCGAGCCGTACGCCGGCCGGGACGTCCTGGTCGTCGGCGTCGGCAACACCGGTGCCGAGATCGCCGTGGACCTGGTGGAGGGCGGGGCGGCGCGGGTGCGGCTGGCGGTCCGCACCGTCCCGCACATCGTGCGCCGCTCGACCCTCGGCTGGCCTGCGCAGTACTCGGGCGTGCTGGTGCGACGGCTGCCGGTACGGCTGGTGGACCGGCTCGCCAGGCCGGCGGCCCGGCTCGGCGTGCCGGACCTGTCGGCCCACGGGCTGCCTCGCCCGGACACCGGGATGTACAGCAGGGTCATGCAGGGTGCCGTCCCGGTCCAGGACGTCGGCCTGATCGACGCCGTACGCAAGGGCAAGGTGGAGATCGTGGCCGCCGTCGAGTCCTTCGAGGGCGGGAACCCCGGAAAGGTCGTCCTCGCCGACGGCAGCCGCATCGAGCCGGACGCCGTGATCGCGGCGACCGGGTACACCCGGGCACTGGAGGGGCTGGTGGGACATCTCGGGGTGCTGGACGGCCGGGGGAAGCCGCTGGTGCACGGTGGCCGTACGCCCGCGCAGGCACCCGGCCTGTACTTCACCGGCTTCACCAACCCGATCAGCGGCATGTTCCGGGAGATGGCGCTGGACGCCGGGAAGATCGCGAAGGCAGTGGCCGGGCAGCTGCGCACCCGGCGGTAACTTTGCGGGTCCGACCCGTTCCTGACGGAGCACCACCTTTGTAATCTGACAGAGCGTCAGTTTACTTGTGCTGTCTCACAGGAGCGGGGCGGACCGATGCTTGGATCAACCCACGGCACCCTCACCACCGACTCCCGCCGGGCCCGGGTCCTCGCGTGCGGCGAGCAGCGGCCCGGCCCCGCCGTCCACGACCGGGTCGACGATCTCGACGTCAGCGGACGCCCGCTGTACGCGGACGTACCCGATCTGACCCGCTTCTTCCGGCCCGAGTCGGTCGCCGTGATCGGCGCCTCGGACGTGGAGGGACGGCCGAACACCGGGATCACCCGGCAGCTGCTGGCCTGGGCCGAGCGCGTGGGCGCGCGCATGTATCCGGTGCATCCGACCCGCCCGTCCGTCTTCGGCGTCCCCTGCGCCGCCTCCGTCGCCGAACTGCCCGGCCAGATCGACCTGGCGGTGCTGCTGGTGGCCGACCCGCTGCCGGTGATCGGGGAACTGGCCGAGGCCAAGGTGAAGTTCGCGGTCGCTTTCGCCTCCGGGTTCGCCGAGACCGGCGAGGCGGGCGCCGAGGCGCAGCAGCGGCTCGCGGACGCTGTGGGCCGCTCGGGCCTGCGTCTGCTCGGTCCCAACACCAACCTCAACGCCTTCGAGCGCTTCCGGGACGACCTGACCGGCCCGGCGATCGCACTCATCACCCAGTCCGGGCACCAGGGCCGCCCCGTCTTCGCCCTGCAGGAGCTCGGCATCCGGCTGTCCCACTGGGCGCCCACCGGCAACGAGGCCGACCTGGAGACCGCCGATTTCCTCTCCTGGTTCGCCGAGCAGCCCGAGGTCGGCGCCATCGCCTGTTACGTGGAGGGCCTCAAGGACGGCCGGGCCTTCCTGCTGGCCGCCGACCGCGCCGCCCGCCGCAGGGTACCGGTGGTCGCGGTGAAGGTGGGCCGCACGGAGACCGGCGCGCGTACGGCCGCCTCGCACACCGGCAAGCTCACGGGCGCCGACGACGTGGTGGACGCGGTGATGCGCCAGTTCGGGGTCGTACGGGTCGACGGACTCGACGAACTCCAGGACACCGCCGCCCTGCTGGCGCGGGCCAGGGCCCCGCTGGCGGACGGGATCGCGGTGTACTCGATCTCCGGCGGCACCGGCGCCCACGCCGCCGACCTCGCCACCGCGGCCGGGCTCCGCCTCCCCCGGCTGTCCGAGGCCAAGCAGGCCGAGCTGCACCAGTGGATACCGGAGTACCTGAACGTGGCCAACCCGGTGGACAACGGCGGGCACCCGGTCGGCGACCACCGCGGCCGGAAGATCATCGACGCGCTCCTCGCCGACCCGTCGATCGGGGCGCTGATCTGCCCGATCACCGGCCCGTTCCCACCGCTGAGCGACAGACTCGTCACGGACCTGGTCGAGGCGGCGGAGCAGACGGACAAGCTGGTGTGCGTGGTGTGGGGGTCGCCGGTCGGCACGGAGGCGGCGTACCGCGAGGTGCTGCTCGGCTCGTCGCGGGTGGCCACGTTCCGCACGGTGGGCAACTGCCTCACCGCGGTCCGCGCCTGGCTGGACCACCACGCTTTCGTGAGCGAGTACCGCTCACCCTTCGACGAGGCCCCGCGCACCCCCTCGCCGTCCTACCGCAAGGCGGAGGCGCTGATGCGACCGGGCCAGCAGCTGAGCGAACACGCGGCCAAACAACTCCTGCGCGCCTACGGCATCCGGGTGCCGCGCGAACAGCTGGTGACCAGCGCGGCGGCCGCCGTACGCGCCGCGGCCCAGGTCGGCTACCCGGTGGTGATGAAGGCGTCCGGCGCCCAGATCGCCCACAAGACGGAACTGGGCCTGGTGAAGATCGGGCTGACGTCCGCCAGCCAGGTCCGGGACGCCTACCGCGAGCTGACCGACATCGCCCGCTACGAGGGCGTCTCGCTGGACGGGGTCCTGGTGTGCCAGATGGTCGAGCAGGGCGTGGAGATGGTCGTCGGGGTGACGCACGACGACCTGTTCGGCCCCACCGTGACGGCCGGACTGGGCGGGGTGCTGGTGGAGGTCCTGCACGACGCCTCCGTACGCGTCCCCCCGTTCGGCGAGGACCAGGCCCGCGCCATGCTCACCGAACTGCGCGGCCGGGCCCTGCTGGACGGCGTCCGGGGCCGCCCGCCGGCCGACCGGGACGCGTTGGTGGAGGTGATCCTGCGGGTGCAGCGCATGGCGCTCGAACTCGGTGAGCACCTGGCGGAGTTGGACATCAACCCGCTGATGGTGCTGCCCCGGGGACAGGGCGCGGTGGCGCTGGACGCGCTGGTGGTGTGCCGATGAGCGAGCTGCACACCGAGCACGTCGACCAGGTGTCGTACGTGACGCTGAACCGCCCGGAGACCCTCAACGCCCTCACCCCCGCGCTCCGGGACCGGCTGATCGACGTGCTCGCGGAGGCCTCGGCCGACCCGGACGTCCGGGCGGTGGTCCTGACCGGCACGGGCCGCGGCTTCTGCGCGGGCGCGGACCTGCGGGGCGGAGCCGGTGGCGACCGGCTCCCGGGTGATGTGGCCCGGGTCCTGCGCCGGGGTGCCCAACGCCTGATCGCGGCCGTCCTGGACTGCGAGAAGCCGGTGATCGCCGCGGTGAACGGCACGGCGGCGGGCCTCGGCGCGCACCTGGCGTTCGCCTGTGATCTGGTCCTGGCCGCCGAGTCGGCCCGTTTCATCGAGGTGTTCGTACGACGGGGTCTCGTCCCGGACGCGGGCGGCGCCTACCTGCTCCCCCGCCTGCTGGGCCCGCACCGGGCGAAGGAGCTGATGTTCTTCGGCGACGCGGTGCCGGCGGCGGACGCGGCACGCCTGGGCCTGGTCAACCGGGTCGTCCCCGACGCCGACCTGGAGAAGACGGCCCGCGCGTGGGCTGCGCGCCTGGCCTCCGGCCCCACCCGTGCCCTGGCCCTGACCAAGCACCTGGTGAACACCTCCCTGGAGGCGGACCGCGCCACCGCCTTCGCGGCGGAGGCCTGGGCCCAGGAGCTCAACATGACGACCGAGGACGCCCGGGAGGGACTGCGGGCGTTCACGGAGCGCCGGGGGGCCGAGTTCCGGGGGCGCTGAGGACCGATGCCCTCTGGTTCCTCCCACGAACCGATCACGCACCGGACCTTGTTACCTGACGATCCGTCAGCTTCAATGGCGGGGTGATGGGACACGCAGGAGCGGCGGCCTTCGCCGTCCGGTATCTGGGGCCCGGGACCGTGGACGCCCTGCCGCGGCCCGAGTTGCGGTGCGTACGGGAGGACGAGCGGGCGCCGGTACCGCCGGTGGAGTTCCGCCGGGTACTGGGAAGCTTCGCGAGCGGGGTCACCGTGATCACGGCACCGGACGCCGACGGCTCGGGCTCCCCCGCCGGCTTCGCCTGCCAGTCCTTCACCTCCCTCTCCCTCGAACCGCCCCTGGTCTGCTTCATGGTCGGCCGTACGTCCACGACCTGGCCCCGCATCGCCCGCGCGGGCGCCTTCTGCGTCAACGTCCTCAGCGCCGGCCAGACCGAACTGTGCCGGACCTTCGCGGTGAGCGGCGCGGACAAGTTCGCCGGGGTCGCCCACGACACGGCCCCCGTCTCCGGCTCCCCGCGCCTGACCGGTGCCGCCGCCTGGATCGACTGCACCGTCCACGCCGTGCACACCGGGGGCGACCACCTGATCGTCGTGGGCCGGGTGGACGCCCTCGGCACCACGGAGGAACCGGGCGACCCGCTGCTCTTCCACCGGGGGCGGTTCACCCGGCTTGCTCCCCAGACGTGAGGAGTGGGCGCCCGTCCTCAGAGAGCGATCGTTTCGGCGTCGTCCAGCCAGAGCGCCGCATGCCAGTCCTCGACGGTGACCAGCCGGTCGTCCAGATCGAGAGCCGTGATCTCCCGTGCCCTCTGGCTCAGGGGTGAATCAGCACCTCGGCTCGCCCGCCGCCGGTCCGGCCCGAGGGTCGGCGCACGGCCAGCCGCCACAGCGACGTCACCTCGGCCGCGCGGGCCGCGTGCAGGGGGTCGCCCGGGTCCGTCGCGCGCGGGTGACGAGGGCGGGTGTCCGTGCGGGCCAGTACCTTCAGGCCCGCCTCCTCGATCGCTCCGAGCAGTTCGGCGCGCGTGCGCAGGCCCAGGTGTTCGGCCAGGTCGGAGAGGATCAGCCAGCCCTCGCCGCCGGGTTCCAGATGCGCGGACAGACCGGTGAGGAAGGCGTGCAGCATGGCGCCGCCGGGGTCGTACACGCCCTGGTCGAGCGTGGAGGCGGGGCGGGCCGGGAGCCAGGGCGGGTTGCAGACGACCAGCGCGGCCCGGCCGGGCGGGTACAGCTCAGGGCCGGTGACCGTGACCCGGTCCGCGAGGCCGAGGCGCGCGAGATTGTCCCGGGCGCAGACGCGGGCCCGGGAGCTGAGGTCCGTCGCGATGACGCGGCGCACCCCGCGCCGGGCGAGCACGGCGGCCAGCACACCGGTGCCGGTGCCGAGATCGAAGGCGGTGCCGCATCCTGGGCCGACTGTGGGCAGCGGGGTCTCCGCCACCAAGTCGACGTACTCGCCCCGTACGGGAGCGAAGACGCCGTAGTACGGGTGGATGCGGGCGTCGTCGCCGAGGGCCGGTACGGGGACGCCCTTCTCGCGCCACTGGTGGGCACCGAGGACGCCCAGGAGTTCACGGAGCGGGACGAGGGTCGGACCGGACGGTGGGCCGTAGGCCTCGGTGCAGGCGCGGCGGACGTCCGGGGCGCGGCGCAGGGCGAGGCTGTGGTCCGGTTCGAGGAGGACCAGGAAGCGGCCCAGCAGTCGGGCCCGGTGGGCGCGGAAGCGGCGCTGGAGGCGGAAGGTCTCGGTCGGCGAGGGGGTCGGTTGTGGAGCCTTGCGGTCGATGCGGCGGGACAGTGCGGACAGCAGCCGGCGTGCGCCGTGGTAGCCGCCCCGCCAGAGCAGGGCGGTGCCCTCGGCCGTCAGGCGATGGGTGGTGGCGGCGCGGAGGCGGTCGTCGGCGACGATCAGCCGGCGGGGCGGCGGGAAGCCGCTCTCAGAGTGCCAGCGGGCGGACAGGGGGGCGTTCTCGGTCCAGCGGACCAGGGACACGGCATGCTCCTCGGGAGGGTGTTCCTACGTGGGCGGGCACGAGGAACGCGTCACCAAGGACCATGCCGAGTGTCATCAACTTCCCCTTCTTCACAGGTGGGTTCAGGATATCGCCGGTGCGAGCCCGGCCGGGCTGCGGCGGATCACCAGGGACATCAGGGCCGCCGCCGCGCACAGCGTGCCGGAGGCGTACCAGACGAGGTCGTAGGAGCCGAAGACGTCCCGGGCGAAGCCGCCGAGGTAGGCGACGAGGGCCGCGCCGACCTGGTGGGAGGCGAGCACCCAGCCGAAGACGATGGCGCTGTCCTCGCCGTACTGCTCCCGGCACAGGGCCAGCGTCGGCGGGACGGTGGCCACCCAGTCCAGTCCGTAGAAGACGATGAAGAAGAGCATCGGGGGGTGGACGGCGGGGCCCAGCAGCATCGGGAGGAAGACGAGGGAGATGCCGCGCAGGGCGTAGTACACCGCCAGCAGGCGGCGCGGTTCGAAGCGGTCGGTGAACCAGCCGGAGGCGATGGTGCCGGCCACGTCGAACACGCCGATGACCGCGAGCAGCGAGGCCGCCGTCGTGACGGGCATGCCGTGGTCGTGCTCGGCGGGCACGAAGTGGGTCTGGATCAGGCCGTTGGTGGAGGCGCCGCAGATCGCGAAGGTGCCGGCGAGCAGCCAGAAGGTGCCCGTGCGGACGGAGGTGGAAAGGATCTTCAGGGTGCGGCGGGCGGCGCCCGTCACCGGGGGCGGCTTCGGTACGAACTCCTGCGCGCCGTACGGGGACATGCCCACATCCGCCGGGTGATCGTGGAGCAGGAGCCAGACGAACGGGACGACGGCCAGGGCGGCGAGAGCGACCGTGATCGCGGCAGGGCGCCAGCCGTGGTGCTCGGTCAGCCAGGACAGCACCGGCAGGAAGATCAGCTGGCCGGAGGCGGACGCTGCGGTGAGGATGCCGCTGACCAGGCCGCGCCGCTCGGCGAACCAGCGGTTGGTGACCGTGGCGGCGAAGGCGAGGGCCATCGAGCCGCTGCCGAGGCCGACCAGCAGGCCCCAGCACAGCCACAGCTGCCAGGCCGCTGTCATCCACACGGTCAGGCCGGAGCCGGCCGCGATCACGGTCAGCGCGACGGCGACCACCCGGCGGATGCCGAAGCGGTCCATCAGCGCGGCGGCGAAGGGCGCGGTGAGGCCGTAGAGCGCGAGGTTGAGGGAGACGGCCGCGCCGATCGTGCCGTGCGACCAGCCGAACTGCTCGTGCAGTGGGTCGATGAGCAGGCCGGGCAGGGAACGGAAGGCGGCCGCGCCGATGATCGTGACGAAGGTGACGGCGGCGACGAACCAGGCGCGGTGCACACGGCGGCGCCTTTCGGGCGGGGCCTGGGCGGGGGCTGCGGCGGGGCTTGTCTGAGTCACGTCATAGAGCGTCCCGCCCCCATGCGCGCGCATCGAGTGGCCCGGAGGACAGCATTCGCTAGGATCGGGCCATGAGTGGTTCCGAGGAGTTCCGTCCGCACCGGGTCGCCGTCCTCGCCCTCGACGGCCTGCTGCCCTTCGAACTGGGCATCCCGCACCGCATCTTCGGCCGCCCGAAGGACGAGCGGGGCCGGCATCTGTACGAGGTCGTGACCTGCTCGGTACGGCCGCCCGGCCCGGTCGAGACGGACGCCGACTTCGCCATCCACGTCGGCCACGGGCCGGAGGCGCTCGCCGGGGCCGACACGGTCATCGTCCCGGCGTCGTACGAGCTGGGCCCGGTCTTCGAGGAGGGCCGGCTCACCGACGAGCTGGCCGCCGCACTCGCCCGCATCCGCCCCGGCACCCGGCTCGCCTCCATCTGCACCGGCGTCTACGTCCTCGCCGCCGCCGGGCACCTGGACGGCCGCCCGGCGACCACGCACTGGGCCGACGCCGAGCGCTTCCAGCGGATGTTCCCGAAGGTCGAGGTGGACGCGGACGTGCTGTTCATCGACGACGGTGACGTGCTGACCTCGGCCGGGGTCGCCGCCGGGATCGACCTGTGCCTGCACATGGTGCGCCGCGACTTCGGTACGGCGGTCGCCAACGACGTCGCCCGGCGCACGGTCGTACCGCCGCACCGCGACGGCGGCCAGGCCCAGTACATCGAGCGCCCGGTGCCCGACCCTCAGCTGGCCACGACCACGGCCGCCCGCGCCTGGGCGCTGGGCCGGCTGCACGAGCCGATCCAGCTGCGGGACATGGCCGAGCAGGAGGCCATGTCGGTCCGCACCTTCACCCGCCGGTTCCGTGAGGAGGTCGGGGTCAGCCCCGGCCAGTGGCTCACCCAGCAGCGCGTCGAGCGTGCCCGGCACCTGCTGGAGACCACCGGCCTGTCCATCGACCAGGTGGCCCGCGAGGCGGGCTTCGGCACGGCCCAGTCGATGCGCCAGCACCTGCAGCAGGCGCTCGGGGTGACACCGACCGCCTATCGCAGGACGTTCCGGGCCGGCGTCAGAACGTGAGCACCGCGCGGGCCACCCGCCCGGCCTCCGCGTCCGCGCGGGCCTTGGCGAAGTCCTCCACCGGATGGACGGCCGTCACCAACTCGTCGAGCAGCAGCCGCCCTTGACGGTACAGCTCGGCGTAGAGGGCGATGTCCCGCTGCGGGCGCGAGGAGCCGTAGCGGCAGCCGAGGACGGACTTGTCCAGGTAGAGGGAGGAGACGAGGAAGGACGCCTCGGCCGTCGCCGGGGGCACCCCCAGCAGGACCGCCTGCCCGTGCCGGTCGAGGAGGTCGATCGCCTGCCGGATCAGCTCCACCCGGCCGACGCACTCGAAGGCGTGGTCGGCGCCCGTGGGCAGGATGTCCCGTACGCCCTCCGCCGAGGTCAGGAAGTCGGTGGCGCCGAACCGCCGGGCCGCCTCCGCCTTGGCCGGGTCGGCGTCCACGGCGACGATCCTGAGCGCTCCGGCGAGCCGCGCGCCCTGCAGCACGTTCAGCCCGATGCCGCCCGTCCCGATGACGACGACGCTGTCCCCGTGGTCCACCCGCGCCCGGTTCAGCACCGCCCCCACGCCCGTGAGCACCCCGCACCCGATCAGCGCGGCGGAGCGAAGGGGGATGTCCTTCGGGATCCGCACCGCCTGTACGGCCTTGACGACCGTGCGCTCGGCGAAGGCCGAGCTGGCGGCGAACTGGTGGACAAGCGAGTTCCTCCGGGTGAACGGCTTCCCCGGGCGCCCGATCGCCTGCCGGCACATCGTCGGCCGGCCCCGGTCGCACTCCGGGCACGTACCGCAGTTGGCGAGCGTGGACAGCGCCACATGGTCGCCGGGTGCGACATGGGTGACGCCCGCACCGACCGCTTCCACGACCCCCGCGCCCTCGTGCCCCAGCACCACCGGCACCGGGAACGGAATGGTGCCGTCCACCACGGACAGATCGCTGTGGCACAGCCCGGCCGCCGCGACCGCCACCAGCACCTCGCCGGGCCCCGGCTCACGCACCGCGAGATCACCGACCACCTGCACCTGCCTGCCGTCGAACACCACACCACGCATCACACGGCCCCCTTGGGCTCTCTGGGCAGACCGAGCACCCGCTCGGCGATGATCGTGCGCTGGACCTGGTCCGAGCCGCCGTAGATCGTGTCGGCCCGGGAGAAGAGGAACAGATGCTGGTCGGCGCCGAGTTCGTACGGTGCCGAGGGCGACCAGTCGGCGGGGCCGGCGGCGGCCCGCGCCCCGCGCACCTGTACGGCGAGTTCACCCAGCCGCTGGTGCCAGTTGCCCCACAGCAGTTTGGCGACGCTGGGCGCGCCGGGGCCGGCCGAACCGCCGAGGGTGCGCAGGGCGTGCCGGCGCATGGTCCGCAGCTCGGCCCACTGCCGCACGAGCCGCGCCCGTACGACGGGGTCGCGCACCGCCCCGCTCTCCGCCGCCGCACGGACGACGGCGCCCAGCTCCTCGGCGAACCCGATCTGCTGGGCGAGCATGGCGACCCCCCGCTCGAAACCGAGCAGACTCATGGCCACCTCCCACCCGCGCCCCTCTTCCCCGACGACGTGCTCCACGCGCGCGTACGCCCCGTCGAAGAAGACCTCGTTGAAGTCGCTGGTGCCGGTCATCTGCCGGATGGGGCGGACCTCGATACGGCCGGGCTGGTCCATGGGGACGAGCAGGAAGCCGAGACCGTGGTGGCGCCTGGACTCCGGGTCGGTGCGGGCCAGTACGAAGCACCAGTCGGCCTCGTGGGCGAGCGAGGTCCAGATCTTCTGCCCGCTGATCCGGTAGCGGTCGCCCTCCCGCACGGCCGCCGTCCGCACCCCCGCCAGATCCGACCCGGCACCGGGCTCGCTGTAACCCTGGCACCACAGTTCCTCGCCGGCCGCGATCGGGGGCAGGAAGCGGGACTTCTGCTCCTCGGTGCCGTGTGCGATGAGGGTGGGGGCGAGCAGGTTCTCACCGATGTGCCCGCAGCGGGGCGGTGCGGGGGAACGTGCGTACTCCTCGGCCCACACGACCTGCTGGGTGAGGCCGGCGGTCCGGTTGCCGTATCCCGGCTCCGGCCAGCCGAGGCCGATCCAGCCGGCCCGGCCCAGGGTGCGTTCCCAGGTACGGCGGTCCGTTCGCGGGTCGGCGTTCTGCGCAAGCCACGCACGGGCCTCGGTGCGGAAGTCCTCGTCCTCTTGGCTGAACCCGAAGTCCATCGTGGACCGCCTCTCGATCGGGTGTCCGGTGCTGCTGTCGGCCGGGGGCCGGGTCGGTTACCGGTGGGCTGCGGCCCGTTCCGAGCGGGCGGCGGCTGCAACTCCCCAGGGGGTCAGGCGTTCGGCCGAGTACCACTCCGCGCCGCCGCTTCCATCGCCGAGAGCCTGGACAGCATCGGCATCGGATCCACCCCCACCGACCCCGGCAGGACCTCCGCGATCCGCTCCGGCGTCCAGGCTCCCTCCCCGTACACCGAACGGAGTTCACGCGGCTGCGCCCACACCGCGATCTTCGGCCCCGCGACGGTGTACACCTGCCCGGTGATGCCCTGCGCAGCAGCCCCGTCGGAGAGCAGGTACACCACGAGCGCGGCCACGTCCTCGGGCTCGCCGATCTCCGTCAGCTCCATGGGAACGCCGGCGGACATGCGCGTACGAGCCACCGGCGCCACCGCGTTCGCGGTCACCCCGTACTTGTGCAGGCCCAGGGCGGCGCTCCGCACGAGCGAGATGATCCCGCCCTTCGCCGCGCTGTAGTTGGCCTGGGACACCGACCCCTGATGGTTGCCGCTGGTGAAGCCGATCAGTGTGCCGCAACGCTGCTTCCGCATCACCGCGGACGCCGCACGGAACACCGTGAACGTCCCCTTCAGATGAGTGGCGACCACCGGGTCCCACTCCTCCTCGGTCATGTTGAACAGCATGCGCTCGCGCAGGATCCCGGCCACGCACACGACCCCGTCCAGCCGGCCGTACGCCGACAGCGCGACGTCCACCACCCGCTGCCCGCCCGCCATCGTGGAGATGTCGTCGGCGACCGCGACCGCCTCGCCGCCCGCCGCCTCGATCTCCTTGACGACCGCCTCGGCGACCTCGCTCGTGGGCGAGGCTCCGTCCACGGAGACGCCGTAGTCGTTGACGACGACCTTCGCCCCCTCGGCGGCGGCCGCCAGTGCGACCGCCCGGCCGATCCCGCGTCCGGCGCCCGTCACGGCGACGGCCTTTCCTGCCAAGAAGTTCCCCACGCCCGGCCCCTTCCCGCTGTTTCTGACGGACCGTTAGATTTTATGACCCGCCCGACAGCCGGAGACAAGCCCCGGGGAGGCCCGATGTCGCTGCCCGCGCAGTTCCACGAGATCGCCGAGCGCGTGAACAACTGGGGGCGTTGGGGGCCCGACGACGAGGCCGGAACCCTGAACCTGATCACGGACGAGGTCGTACGGCAGGCCGCCGCCGAGATCCGCACCGGCCGCCGCGTCCCCCTCGCGCTCCCGCTCCGGCAGGACGGGGTACAGACCGGCGTGATCCCGGGCCGCGTCAATCCGCTGCACGTGATGGTGCAGATCAACCAGGAGCTGTTCGGGCCGGGCACGGTGGCGTGCAGTGACGACGCGGTGACCATGGGCCTGCAGGCGGGCACCCACTGGGACGCCCTCACTCATGTCTCGCACTCGGGGAAGCTCTACAACGGCCGCCCGGCACACACGGTCACCGCGCACGGCGGTGCCGGGTTCAGCGGGATCGACAAGGCGCGGCACATCGTCTCGCGCGGGGTGCTGCTGGATGTGGCACGCGCGCGGGGCGTGCAGCGGCTGGAGGGGGGCCACGCGGTCACGCCGGAGGATCTGGAGGCGGCACAGGAGTTCGGCGGGGTGCGCGTCCGGGCCGGGGACATCGTGCTCGTCCGCACCGGGCAGATGCAGCTGTATCTGGCCGGGGACAAGCACGGGTACGGCCATCCGTCACCGGGGCTGTCCCTCCGTACACCGGAATGGTTCCACGCGCGCGATGTGGCCGCGGTCGCGAACGACACCCTCACTTTTGAGATATTTCCGCCCGAGTTGGAGAATCTCTGGCTGCCGGTGCACGCCCTGGATCTGGTGGAGATGGGGATGCTCCAGGGCCAGAACTGGAATCTCGAAGAGTTGTCCACAGCCTGTGGAGAAGCGGGGCGGTATGCGTTTCTCCTGTCGGCGATGCCCGAGCCGTTCGTCGGCGCGACGGGGACGCCGGTGGCACCCGTGGCCGTCCTCTGAGAAACCCGCGGCCCTGCTGGACCGGCCGGCGGCGCGCTTCCCCCACGGTCGCGCGCACGCGCCGCCCACCGGTGCGACCCACGCTCGACGAGGACCGCCGTCCCAAGCCCTCGCCGTCCCCTCGCGGCGAATCGTCGCCCCCAAGCGTGATCAGACGGTCACCGGTCGTCAACGCCGGTACGGGGATTTGTTACGTAAGCCCTGTTCACGACGCCCGCGCACGGATGCATCCCCGGCGCACACCGCGCCGGGTGCTACACCGCCTCGAAGGCGAGACCCTCGTACGCGGACACTCCGCCCCCGTACGCCATCGCTGCGCTCTCCCTCGGCTGCGAACAGCGGTCCAGTTCGCACCAGATGCTCTTGCCGGCGCCTTCCGGGCTCCAGCCCCAGCGATCGGCCAGGCAGTCCACGAGGGCCAGGCCGCGGCCGCCGGTGGCGTCACTGCCGGCGCAGCGTGGCACGGGGGCGCGGGAGGAACTGTCGGCCACCTCGACGCGCACGGTGGCCACCGCGGGCGGCTCGACGACGTCCGTCGCTCCGGCGGAATGCATCGCCCCGGCGGAATGGGTCGCCCCGGCGGCATCGGTGACGGCATCGGTGGTCACGGCAGGATGCGTCACGGCCGCAGAAGTGGCGGCGGGATCGGCCGCAACGGCAGGACCGGCGGTGCCGGAAGAACCGGTCTCCGCGGCGGGATCGGTCGTCCCGGCCGTCGTGCCGGGCAGGGAGAGCCGCAGGACGGCCGTGTGTCCGGTGTGCACCACGGCGTTGGTCACCAGCTCCGAGACGAGCAGGATCAGGGTCTCGGCGAGCGGCTCGTCGGCCGCTATCCCCAGCCCCGCGAGCCGCGAGCGGGCCCACCTCCGCGCCCGCCCCACCTCCGTGGGATCGGGCCGGATCTCCAGCTGCACTTGAAGCACCTGCACCGCTCACACCATCCGAACCGGCGGACACATGACCCCACGCCGACCGGCCGCCACGGCAGATGCCGCGGCGACGATCACGAGGGCCACGATCGTAGCCATTTTCTGCATGGCCAGAACAACGGCCAGAGCAAGGGTCACGGAACATGAGTCCCTTACGCGACAGCATGGTTGACGTACAGTCACCCCAACAAGCGCTTCGGGCATATTCCAGCGCGAAGGAGTACGCGTAAGGCATACTGTGCGACGCTCGTCCCGGGGAGTCGAACGGGCGACGACCGAAGCCGCAATCGCCCCGCGAGCAGCGAAGCGCACCGCGCGACCCGGCACCGCCCCAGGGGCATCGCCGGCCCGGCCCGTGCTCACAGCCACTCGCATCCCACACAAGGTACCGGAGCGGACGCCCGACTCCGGGTCGTGACGAGTCCCACGAAGGACACAACCCGGTATCGACGCTCCGTGACACCGACGCGCCACGATCCGCGACATCTTGGGCCAAGGCTTCGCCGCCGATGCAGTCCAGAGCGCCGCGGGCCCTTCAGGCCGCCAGGCCGGCGGCGAGCAACTCCTCACTCTCCGTGCTCCCGCCGCCACGGCGGGCCCGTACCCAGGCCCGTTTCAGGTGCAGATGGACATCCGCCTCCCAGGTGAACCCCATGCCGCCGTGCACCTGCAGGCAGTCCCGGGCGCCGCGCACGGCGGCCTCGTCGGCGAGCAGGCGGGCGGCGGCGATGTCCGCCGGGTCGGCGGTCACGGCGGCGGCGTAGACGGCGGCACGGGCGGTTTCGGCGCGCACCAGGAGGTCGGCACACAGGTGCTTGACGGCTTGGAAGGCGCCGATGGGACGACCGAACTGCTCGCGGGTGAGGGCGTGTTGGACGGCGAGCTCGGTCACACGAACGGCGGTTCCCAGTTGCTCGGCGGCGGTGAGGAGGCCGGCCGCCCCGAGGGCACGACCGCCCGCGGCGGGGGCGGCACGGGTGCCTGCGGCTGTGCGGTGCAAGGGCGTGAGCGGGTCCACCGAGCGGATCGGAGTCGCCCCGGCCGTCTCGCCCCGCACCACGTCCGCCGTCTCCAGCCACTCCACCAGTTCCCCGTCCACCGCCGTCACGACCGTCTCGCCGGTGGCTGCTCCCGGGACGGTGCCGGCCGCCAGGTGGGTGGCCACGAGCGGGCCGGGCAGAAGGGCACGGCCCGCTTCCTCGAAGACCAGCACCGCCTCCGGCAGGCCCAGTCCGACCCCGCCGTCCGCCTCCGGCAGCCGCAGGGCGAAGAACCCCGCGTCCCCGAGCGCCCGCCACAGCTGCCGGTCGAGCCGCCCCGGCGCGTCAACGGCCGCACGCAACCCCTCCCGCCCGAACCGCCGCTCCAGCACCTCCCGTACGCCGGACTTCAGCGCGCGCTGGTCCTCGCTCAGCTGGAAACGCACGCTCATCCTCCCTTCGGCAGACCGAGGATCCGTTCCGCCACGATGTTGCGCTGAATCTGTGAGGTGCCGGCGGCGATCGTGTACGACAGGGACGACAGGCGGTCGAGGGTCCAGGGGCGGTCCAGGTCGAGGCTGTCCGGGCCGAGTACGTCGGCTGCGGTGTCGTACAGCTCCTGGCGGGCGTGGGAGTAGCGGAGCTTGAAGACCGAGCCGCCGGCGCCCGGCACTCCGCCGCTCGCCTCCGCCTCGCTCACGTTCCACTGGGTCAGCCGCCACAGCGCCCGGAACTCCGCCTCCAGCCGGCCCAGCCGGCGGCGCAGCACGGGGTCGTCCCAGCGGCCGTTCTCCCGTGCGGCGCGGGCGAGTTCGCGCAGCTCACGGCGGCAGGCGACGACCTCTCCGACGAAGGCCGTGCCGCGTTCGAAGGACAGGGTCACCATGGTCACGCGCCATCCGTCGTTCTCGGCGCCCACCCTGCCCGCCGCGGGCACCCGGACCTCGTCCAGGAACACCTCGGCGAACTCCGCCGACCCGGCGAGCGTGCGCAGCGGCCGTACGGTGATGCCCGGCGCGTCCATGGGCATCGCGAGCCAGGTGATGCCCCGGTGCCTGGGCGCGTCCGGATCGGTGCGGACCAGCAGTTCGCACCAGTCGGCGACCTCGGCGTGGGAGGTCCAGATCTTGGACCCGGTGACCACGTAGTCGTCGCCGTCGCGCCACGCGCGCGTGCGCAGCGCGGCGAGGTCGGAGCCGGCGCCCGGTTCGCTGAACCCCTGGCACCACACCTCCTCGCCGCGCAGGATCGGCGGCAGCCAGCGCGCCCGCTGCTCGGGGGTGCCCTCGGCGGCGATCGTCGGGCCGGCGTGCAGCAGTCCGACGAAGTTCGCGCCCACATAGGGCGCGCCCGCCTTCTCGGTCTCCTCCAGGAAGATCAGCCGGGTGGTCGGCGAGGCGTCCCAGTGGACGTGGGCGTACCCGGCGTCGTACAGCATCCGCTGCCAGCCGAGGTCGTAGGCCCTGCGCGCGGGCCAGTCGCCGGGGGACGGCTTGGCGGGGAGGGTGGGCAGCACCTTGGCGAGCCACTCCCTGAGCCGGGCCCGGAACTCCTCCTCCTCGGGCGTGCAGGAGAGGTCCACTAGCGGTCCAGGCCGAGGTCCAGCATGCGGATGGCGTTGCCCCGCATCAGCTTGTAGACCGTCTCCTCGTCGAGGCCCTTCACATGGTCGAGGGCGACCTCCTTGGTGTGCGGGAAGGTCGAGTCGACGTGCGGGTAGTCGGTCTCGAAGGTGGCGTTGTCCCGCCCCACCGCATCCAGCGAGGCGACTCCGTGCCTGTCGCGGAAGAAGCAGCAGAAGACCTGCCGGTAGTAGTACGTCGACGGCGGCTCCGGGATCAGGTCCCTGACCCCGCCCCAGGCGCGGTGTTCCTCCCAGACGTCGTCGGCGCGTTCCAGGGCGTACGGGATCCAGCCCATCTGTCCTTCGGAATAGGCCAGTTTGAGGGACGGGAATCTCACCAGGACCCCGCTGAAGAGGTAGTCCATCATCGAGGCCATCGCGTTGTTGAAGCTGAGCGAGGCCTGGACGGCGGGCGGGGCGTCCGGGGAGGCGGCCGGCATCTGGGAACTGCTGCCGATGTGCATGTTGACGACCGTGCCGGTCTCCTGGCAGACGGCGAAGAACGGGTCCCAGTAACCGGAGTGGATGGACGGCAGCCCGAGGTGGGTGGGGATCTCGGAGAAGGTCACCGCCCGCACCCCGCGCCCGGCGTTGCGCCGGATCTCGGCGACGGCCAGCTCCACGTCCCACAGCGGGATCAGGCACAGCGGGACGAGCCGGCCGCCGCTGTCCCCGCACCACTCCTCGACCATCCAGTCGTTGTAGGCGCGCACGCAGGCGAGGGCGACCTCCTTGTCGTGCGCCTCGGCGAAGGTCTGTCCGCAGAACCGGGGAAAGGTCGGGAAGCAGAGGCTGGCCTCGACGTGGTTGAGGTCCATGTCCGCGAGGCGGGCCTTCGGGTCCCAGCACCCGCGCCGCATCTGCTCCCTCGTGATCCCCTCCAGCGTCATCTCGTCCCGGTCGAAGCCGACGGCGGCGATGTTGCGCTTGTACGGGAACTTCAGGTCCTCGTAGATCCACCAGTCGGTCGGCTGGCCGTCCGGGTCCATCGTGATCCGGTACTGGCCACCGATGTAGGCGAGTTCGCCGATGCCGGCGGTGAGGGGCTTCGGTCCGCGGTCCCGGTACTTCCGCGGCAGCCAGGTCTCGAAGAGGTGCGCGGGCTCGATCACGTGGTCGTCGACGCTGATGATGCGGGGCAGTTCGGTGGCCATGGTTCCCCTCCGCCGGACGGTATTTATCTGATGACCCGTCAGATAGCATGGCACCTGACGGTACGTCAGCCAAGCCGGTCAAGGGGCAGACATGAGCGACACCCCGCACTCCCTGGGTTCCGCCCGCACACTGTGGGACCTGGTCGTCCGCCGCGCCGCGCTCACCCCCGGCCGCCCGGTGCTGCTCCAGGAGGACCGCACCCTCACCTTCGGCGAGCTGCGCGCGCGTGCCGAGCGGGTGGCGGCCGGTCTGTACGGCATGGGCGTGCGCCCCGGCACGGTGGTCGCCTGGCAGCTGCCCACCCGCATCGAGACCGCCCTGCTGTCCCTCGCGCTGGCCCGCCTGGGCGCCGTGCAGTCCCCCGTCATCCCCTTCTACCGGGACCGTGAGGTCGGCTTCGCGCTGCGCGAGTCGAAGGCCGAGTTCTTCGCGGTCCCGGGCGTGTGGCGGGGCCACGACCACACGGAGATGGCCCGCAGGCTGGGCGCGAAGGGGATCTTCGAGGCGTACGACGAGCTTCCGGAGGGCGACCCGTCGACGCTCCCCGCTCCCCCCGCCGAGGGCACCTCGGTCCGCTGGATCTACTGGACCTCGGGCACCACCTCCGACCCCAAGGGCGTGCTGCACAGCGACCGCTCCCTGATCGCCGGCGGCTCCTGCCTGGCGCATGCGCTGAGGCTCACGGCGGCCGACGTGGGCTCCATCGCCTTCCCGTACGCCCACATAGGCGGCCTCGACTACCTGGTGATGCTCCTGCTCTACGGCCTCCCGGCGGTGATGTTCGAGCACTTCGCGCTGCCGGAGGCGCTGACGGAGTACCGGCGCCACGGGGTGACCGTGGCCGGCGGCTCCACCGCCTTCTACTCCCTGTTCCTGGCCGAACAGCGCAAACAGCCGGGTGAGAAGCTGATCCCCTCCCTGCGCCTGCTGGCCGGCGGCGGCGCACCCAAGCCGCCCGAGGTCCACCACGCGGTGGTCCATGAGATGAACGTCCAGCTCACGCACGGCTACGGCATGACCGAGGTCCCGATGATCACCATGGGCGATCCGGAGGACAGTGCCGAGAACCTGGCGACGACCGAGGGCCGCCCCCCGGCGGGCATGGAGATCCGGATCGTGGACGGCGAGATAAGGCTCCGCGGCGAGGCCGTCTGCCAGGGCTACCTGGACCCCGCCCAGACGGCCGCCGCCTTCGACTCCGAGGGCTTCCTGCGCACCGGCGACCTGGGCCACGTCACGGACTCGGGCCATCTGGTCCTCACCGGCCGCCTGAAGGACGTGATCATCCGCAAGGGCGAGAACATCTCGGCCAGGGAGATCGAGGACCTCCTCGCCGCGCACCCGGCGGTGGCGGACGCGGCGGTGATCGGCCTGCCGGACACGGAACGGGGCGAACTGGTCTGCGCGGTCGTCGAACAGCCGCCGGGCGCCGCCGAATTGACCTTGCCGGAGACCGTCTCGTACCTGCGCTCGGCAGGCCTGTCCGTGCACAAGCTGCCGGAGCGGCTGGAGGTGGTGGAGGCGCTGCCGCGCAACGACACCCTGCGGAAGGTGCTCAAGTACAAGCTGCGGGAGCGGTTTTCAGGGCTGTCGCCTCAGGCGGGCGAGCCATCCCGGCCGTGCTGAGGCCTCCGTCAGGTTCAAGTGGTGGCTCACGACGTCGAGGAACACGTTGCGGCTGGGGCGGATGTATGCCCAGACCTTCTCGTCCTGGGGTTCCGTCGGGTCCTCGGGGCCTTTTCTGATCACGTCCTGGACTTTGGTCGCCAGGCCGTGTGCCGCCTTGTTGATCTCGGATCCACACAGCATGTGGATCGTCTTCTGCGTCACCCACATCTTGTCGACGACCTGTTTGGCCCGGGCCTGCCACTGCTCGTCGGACAGCAGGTGGTGATAGCGGTCGACGGCGACCCGCTCGGCCTCCTGTGCCGCGGCCAGGAAGGCGATGACGTGAGTGACGAGTTCCTTGCGGCGCTCCTCGGCGCGTTCACGAATGCTCCGTCGCACTTCGGCCCGCTCCGACGCGCGTCCTAACCAGTACTGGGCCAACGACGACACAAATCCGCCGAGTATGACGCCGAAGTACGGCGCGAACTTCGTCCATGTCACACCTCACTGTGGCACGCGTGAGGTTGATGTCCCGGTACTTTCGGATATTTCAGCCGCTGTCCGTTCTCATGGTGTATGCGGCCCAGCCGCCCCGTGCGCTACTCGGCAACGGTGAAGTAGCGCGCGAACGCCGGGACGATCTCCGGTTCGCCCACCAGGCCGTCGCCGTCGGTGTCCAGTGCCGCGGCCGTCGCCTGCGCGGTCTCCTCCGGCACGTGGAACACCCGCAGCACGCGCACGGCGTCCGCGACCGTGGCCCGGCCGTCCCCGTCGGTGTCCGCGACGGCCAGGGCCGCGTGCAGGAAGGGGCGGGCGATCTCGGCGAAGCGCTCGGGGTTGTCACGCAGACGCTTGACGGCGCCGGTGACGAACTCCTCGCGGGTGATGCGCTGGTCGCCGTCGCGGTCGGCGATCCCGGCCATGCCCTGCCAGAACGCCTCCGCGCCGGCGTACAGCGCCTGCCCCTTGTCGGAGCGGGCGGTGACGGAGAACTCGGCGAGCAGCGCCTTGGCCGCCGAACTGAAGTCCTCGCGGTCGATCCAGCCGTTGCCGTCCTGGTCGAAGGTGGCGAACCGGGCGGCGATCCTGCGCTCGTACTCGGTGCTGACCATGTCTCTGGGGCCGCCTTACGTCTGCGTGGGGTCCATCTGCGAGGGAGCGTATGACGCGGACGGCCGCCGGACGGCGGGAATCCGGCGGTTGTGCCAAGACCGGGGGAATTCTGCGACAACAGTGTGGCCTTGTCGCGAAGACTCCAGCGGCTCTCACGCGGAGAGCGGGTCCGCCTCGTCGGTCGTCGCGGACGCGAGATCGGGGCGGACGTCGAAGAGGCGGCGGACGCCGAGCGCACCGAGGACCCGGTTGACGTGCGAGCCGTCGTCGGCGCCCCGGTCGGGCAGGATGAGCCGGAGGCTGCCCTGGCAGGAGCGGATGAGCCTGCGGGCCGCGATGAGGACACCGACCCCGCTGGAGTCGCAGAAGAACACGTCGGAGAGGTCCACGACGAGGCTGTGATGCCCGTCGGCGACGACGTCGTGCACCCGTTGGCGCAAAACCGGCGAGGTCATCAGGTCCAGTTCCCCGGACACCCGGAGCACGGCCCACTCGCCCTGTTCGACGCCGGTCACGTTGAATGCCACGTCCCTGCCCCTCCGCTCGCCGGAACTCCCGGAACCGCCCGGAAACGGAAGCAGTTCCTACGCTTGCTTCCGCGCGGCTGCCCAGCGGCCGTTCCCTGAAACGTCGAGCAGCAAACCGGCCTTGATCAATAAGGGGCTTATTTCGGTCACTACCGATCCTGTTCGATCGCGCATGCACACAGTCCGTGTGAAGGTTGTGTGAAAAGGGCACTATCACCAGCGGCGCTTCGAGGGGCGCACATTGACACAAAGGGGCGTGCACTGTCAGAGGTGCCGACTACATTCGGGAAGACGGTGCCGACAGGCTGAACGGGCCGGACACGGGTGAGGGGAGGGGACCGCATGGCCACGAAGGACGTACCGCCCCGCGGGGACCGCAGGATGCAGCAGCGGCTCGCCCGCGGCGAGGCAGCCGCCCTGGGCGAGATGTACGACCGGTTCGCCTCGCTCGTGCACGGTCTCGCCCACCGCGTCCTCGGCGACGAGAAGGCCGCCGACACCCTCACCCGCGAGGTCTTCGCGCACCTGTGGGAGCACCCGGAGACCTACGACCCCGGGAAGGGTCCGCTGCGCACCTGGGTGGCCGGGGTGACCCACCGGCTCGCCGTGCAGCGGCTGCGCGACAGCGAGACCGCGGCGCTGCCGCAGTGCGGCGGCTCCCTGGCCGAGCTGGAGCGCAAGGTGCGCCGCGCCTCGGTCGCCGCCCGCGCCGACTACATCGTCCACTCCATGCCCGCCCCGCTGCGCCGCGCCCTCGACCTGGCCTACTTCCAGCGCCGCGACTACCGCCAGACCGCCACCGACCTCGGCGTCACCGAGGACGAGGCCCGCCGCCGGCTCCGCCTCGGCCTGCAACTGCTCTCCACCGCCCATGACGCCGGGACACCGCCGGGACACGGAGGTGCGGTGTGAGCGGAGCGGGAGGGTTCGAGGCGCCCGACGAGCACGGCGGGCAGGAGGAGGAGAAGCCCCGCGAGGGGTACGACGGCGCCGGCGGCCGGGGCGGCGACGGCCCCGGCGGACACGGCGCCGGCGGCTCGGGACAGGACCCGGACGGCATCGGCGGGCCCGAGCCGGACCGGCCCGCACGCATACCGACACCCCGCGCCTCCGTCGAGGACGGCGCCCTGCCGCTGCCCGACCTCACCGACCTCGCGCCCGTGCCGCTCGACCTGTCGCACGACGTCCTGAAATCGCTCCTCGGCGCCTGGGCGCTGGCCGCCTGTTCGGCGGCGGAGACCGCGGCCGTCGAGGACCACCTGGGCTCGTGCGGCAGCTGCGCCGACGAGGCCCGCCGGCTGCGCGAGGCGGTCGGCCTGCTGCACCAGCCGGAGAGCCTCGACCTGGACCCCGGGCTGCGCACCCGCGTCCTGGAGGGCTGCCTGGAGCGCCGCCCGCCGCGCATACCCGTGCCGGAGTGGGCGGCGCCGTACGACGCCGAGACCGCCCGCCTGGACGCCCTGCTGCAGGACTTCGGGGACGCGGAGTGGCATGCCCCGGTGCGGCTGCGGTGGTTCGCGGCCGACGCCGCGCGGAACCGGCGTACGACCGTGGCCGGGGTGATCGCGCACCTGCTGTCCGTCGACGGGCTGATCGCCGTCGCACTCGGCCTGGAGGACCCGCTGGCCGAGATCATCGGTGCCGGGGCCGCCGGGGCGGCGGAGCAGCACGCGAGAGGCCCGGCCGGGCGCACGGAGGCGTACTGGCGGACCTCCCGCTTCCCGCCCACCCGCTCGGTGCAAGGGCCCTGGCGCGAGCAGCGCCACAGCCTGGTGCGGACGGTGTCCTTCACCGGCGGCCACGCGGGCGGACTCGCCGTGTCCTACGACGACTTCGAGCTGCCGCTGCACGACGCGATGCTGGACCGGGCCTTCGAGTGCTGGATCCACGCCGAGGACATCGCGGAGGCGGTGGACTACCCGTACGAGCCGCCCGCACCGCGCCACCTGAACAGGATGATCGACCTCGCGGCCCGGATGCTGCCCGTCGCGCTGGCGGAACGCCGTCAGCGGGGGCTGGCCTCACCCGCCCGGGGATGGCACCTGGGCCTCGCCGGCGAGCCCGGCCGCAGCCTGCGCCTGGAGATCGAGGGCTCGGGCGGCGGCGAGTGGCTGATCCCCCTGGACTCACCGGCGGCACGGGGCTCCGCGGACCTGGAAGTGGCGCATGTGGCCCTGGACGGCACGGAGTTCTGTCAGCTGGCCGCGGGCCACATTCCTCCGGAGGAGGCAGCGGCGGGGCAGGTCGGGGACCGGGATGCGATCAGGGATGTACTGTTCGCTGCGGCGAGCCTGAGCCGGATGTAGGGGCCGGTTCCGGGAGCTGCTACGCGAACACCACCGTACGGCGCCCGTTGAGCAGAATCCTCCGCTCCGCATGCCACTTCACGGCACGCGCCAGCGCCTGGCACTCCACGTCCCGCCCGATCGCCACCAGCTGATCCGGTGTGACGTCATGCCCCACCCGCTCGACCTCCTGCTCGATGATCGGCCCCTCGTCCAGGTCGGCGGTCACGTAGTGCGCGGTCGCCCCGATGAGCTTGACGCCCCTGGCGTGCGCCTGGTGATACGGCTTCGCGCCCTTGAAGCTCGGCAGGAAGGAGTGGTGGATGTTGATGATCCGGCCGCTGAGCTGCTTGCACAGGTCGTCCGAGAGGACCTGCATATAGCGGGCGAGGACGACCAGTTCGACACCCTGCTCGCGCACGATGCCCAGCAGCTTCGCCTCGGCCTCCGCCTTCGTGTCCTTCGTCACCGGAATGTGGTGGAAGGGAATGTTGTAAGACCCCACCAGCTCTTCGAATTCGGTGTGGTTGGAGACCACGCCCACGATCTCCACCGGCAGCGCACCGATCCGGGCCCGGAACAGCAGGTCGTTCAGGCAGTGCCCGAACTTGCTGACCATCAGCAGGATCCGCATCCTCGCGTCGGCCCGGTTGATCTGCCAGTCCATGTGGAAGGAGTCACCGATCGCCGCGAAACTCGCCCGCAGCTTCTCCACCGTCACCGGCGCCTCGGCCGAGAAGTGGACACGCATGAAGAACAGACCCGTGTCGTGGTCGCCGAACTGCTGGCTGTCCTCGATGTTGCAGCCGGTCATGAACAGATAGCTCGACACGGCGTGCACGATGCCCTGTTTGTCCGGGCAGGAAAGGGTGAGGACGTACTGGTCGGCCGGTGCGGCGACGGACGCGGACTGCTCGTTCATGCCCTACAGGTTCTCACGCCGCCCGCCCGCCGCGGGCAGTCGTCCCGCAGGGCGGGACGGGTGGGCACGGCCTGCGGCGCCGGGTGCCGCCACAGGAAGGCCCGGCCCGCCTACGCGGTCCGCGTGAGGATCCGCAGCACTTCCAGACTCTTCGGCGGCGCGTCGGGGTCGTCCCCGTCACTCGCCGCGAGGCGCAGGTGCGCGTCCCGCGCCGCCCGCACCGCCTCCGGCCACCCCTGGTGGTCGAGATAGGCGGCGACCGGCGCGTCCGGCCCGACCTGGTGCATGATCCGCAGCACCCGCAGCACGGCGGTGTCGACGAGCGCCGCCTCCTGCGAGTCCCGGAATATCGTGCCGACGTACTTCTCCGCGGACCAGTTGTCCAGCCAGGTGTCCTCCACCAGCCGGTAGACGGCGTCGGTGACGTCGCCGTACCCGTCCACGCCGGCCAGCCAGACGTCGCGCTGGAACACCGGGTCGGAGAGCATGTGCAGCGCCGAGCGCACATTGCTGCGCCAGCGCCACCACGGCATGTCGCTTAGGGGCATGCCGCCCATGGTGGAGGAGCGACGGCCGCGACGGGAAGAGTTCTCCGAACCTTGCACGGTCATCGATCGTACGTTCCCGGTCACACCAGCCTCACCACCCCCTGTAATTCACCTGGATGTCACCCTTCGTTGACTCAAGGTCACTCCTGGGTTAGCGGTGTGAGGGAATCGTGCGTGTGCATGACCGGCAGGCGACGCACCGCTAGTACGTTCCTCCACTCGACCTTCCGCCCCGGCAGAGCCACCGCGCTGTCCGCCGGCGCCGTGGCCCTGTGTGCGTCGCTCACCGCCGGATGCGGGGTCGTCCCCGGCGTCACGGGGGGCGCCGGGGACGACCCGGTCAAGGTCATGACCTGGGCACCGCAGGACACCGACGCCACCAACAAGCCGGGCATGCCCGCGATGGCCCTCGCCTACGCCCGGTGGATCAACGCGCGCGGCGGCATCAACGGCCACAGGCTCCAGGTCCTGACCTGCAACGACCACAACGACAGCGTGGGTGCCGCCAAGTGCGCCCGGCGCGCGGCCCACGAGAACGTCGTTGCGGTCGTCGGCTCCTACAGCCAGTTCGGCGACTCATACCTGGCCCCGCTGGAGGGCGCCGGCATCCCCTACATCGGCGGCTACGGCGTCACCAACGACGAGTTCACCGGCCAGATGTCGTACCCGGTCAACGGCGGCCAGCCCGCCCTGCTCGCCGGTCTCGGCAGAGCCCTCGCCGACACCTGCGGCAACGTCGCCCTGGTCCGCCCGGACAGCATCGCCGGCGACGAGCTGCCCGCGCTGCTCGACTCCGGCCTGAAGGAGGGCAGACACGCGAACGCGGGCGACCGCGTCGCCGCCGAGGACGCCACCGAATACGGCGACCAGGCCGATCAGGCGCTGCGGTACGCCACCAAGGACGTACTGAAGAAGGGCTGTGTGGTGCCCGCGCTCGGCGACCGTACCGACACCTTCATGGACTCCTTCCGGCGGGCCCGCGAGAACTACTCCGGGGTACGGCTCGGGACCGTGCTCGGCAGCGTCGACCAGACCGTGATCAACGCCACGGGCGGCGCGTCGGGGCCGTACGAGGGGGCGTACATCACCGGCTGGTATCCGCCGGCGTCCGACGCCCGGTGGGACCCGATGAAGAAGGTGATCAACGAGGAGGCCTTCGGTGACAACCGCATCGACCCCGCGGACGCCGGAGTGCAGACCACCTGGATCGCCTACACCGTGCTGAAGGCCGTACTGGAGAAGATCGGCGCCGGCGAGATGAGTTCCGACAGCGTACGGCGCACCCTCAACGACGGCCTGCGGGTCTCCACCGGCGGGCTCACCCCGACCCTGCGCTGGCCCTACGAGGGCAAGCTGGCCGCGGTCGGCTTCCCGCGGCTGGTCAACGCCGACGTCAGCCTCCAGGTGGTGCAGGACGGCAGACTGGTCGCGGCCCGCAAGGGCATCGGCGGCCGGGCCGGGATCACCGACATGACCAAGACGCTGGAGAACGCCGACGTGCAGTGACGCCCCCCGGCGCGCCCCGGGGCCGGGTCGCAGCCGGGGTAACGGCCGGGGTCGCCCGGGTCACAGCTGGGTGGGCTGGCGCTGGGTCAGGCCGTACTTCCGCGCGATCGCGTTCCACAGCCCCGCCGCCTTCGCCTTCTGCACGCTGGCGATGCCGCTCTCCCGGTTGCCGGCCCGGGTCTCGTCCGTGACGCGGGCGTGGCCCTTGCGGCAGACCTTGTGTCCCTTGGCCTGACCGGCCCAGGCCGCGTAGTGGTTGTCGGCCGCGGCGGACGCCTGCCAGGCCTTGGTCAGCGCGGCCGTGAGCTCACCGCTGGCCGGCAGCTTGTCGACGCTCAGCTTGCCGAGCCGGGTGACCAGCCCGCCCCGCTGCCCGGCCGCGGCACGCAGGTCGGAGGCGGCCTGGTCGAGGTTGTCGCAGTTCTTGACGTCGGCCACCGCGTTGATCACCGAGGCGCGGCTGCTGCCGCTGTCGGCGAGCAGCTTGTCCAGCTCGACCGCCTGCTGGCGGGCCGGGTCGGCGGCGGGCGAGGAGGAGTCCTGGCCGGGGGCCGGCGAGGCGGCCGCGACCGTCTTGCCGTCACTGCCCTGGTCCTTGCCGCCGCCGCTGAGCAGCACGCCGGCGCCCACACCGATGACGACGATGCCGACACCGACGGCGGCGATCAGCGGCACCCGCGAGCGGCCGCGGGGCCGGTCGTCGTCGTAGTCGGGGTCGTACGACGGCTGGGGGGCGCCGTACGAGGGCTGCTGCGCGCCGTACGACGGCTGCGCCGGGCCGGAGTAGGCGTCCGGCCGCTGGACGCGCGGCAACTGCTGGGTGGACCCGGCCGGGCCGTCACCGCCCGCCGGGCCGCCGCGGAAGAGGTTGTCGAACTCGGCCGGCGGCTGCCGGTCGACGCCCTGCGCCTGCGCCTGTGCGGCGTACGGCGGGATGTACTGGGTGGCCTCCGAGTCGGACGGCGCGGGCGCCGGCGCCTGGTGCGCGGGGGTCCGGCCGAGGTACCGCGTCTCCTCGCCGGCCGACTCGGGCGGCAGCGCGCCGGGGGCGACCGGCGGGATGTACTGGGTCGCGCCGTCGTCCGCCGCGGCCGGCACCGGCGGCAGGTACTGGGTGGCGCCCTCGGCGGGGGCCGCCGGTACGGGAGGTATGTACTGCGTCGCGCCCTCGTCGGCGGGGGCGGCCTGGACCGGCGGGATGTACTGGGTGGCGCCGTCGGCCGTCGGGGGCAGCGGGGCACCGGCGGCCGGATGGGCGTCCGGCACGGCCGGCGGGAGCGGCGCGGCGGCGGCCGGCGGATGCGCGTGCGGCTGGTTCGGCTGCTGGATCTGGTGCTGCTGGTACGGCTCGGGGGCGCCGTAGCCGCCGCCCTGGGCGCCGGGGTGGTCGTACGCCGGCGGCCGGCCGCCGTACGACGGGGCCGGGGCGCCCTCCGGGGGCAGCGGGCCGGGGTTCGCGGCCGGGAGCTGGGTGTTCGGGGCGTCCTGGGCGTGCCACTGCTGGGCCGCCGCGGGGGGCCAGCCCTGGCCCTGCTGGGGCGCCTGCTGCCCGGGCCCCCAGGAGCCGCCCCAGGCCTGACCGCCGGTCGGGGCGGCGGGGGCGGGCGCGCCGGTCATGCCGGGCAGCAAGGGCTCGCCTCCGTCGGAGGGCAGCACGATGCCTTCGCGCGCGTGCTGCGCCGAGGGCTCCTCGCCCCGTCCACTCTGCGTCACCGGGACTCCTACCAATGGGGGACCTTGTGAATCGGGCTCACGCTACCGGGTCCCCCGAGCCGGGTGCCACGCAGCTCAGGACGCGATCTTCTTCCCTGTGACAGCGGTAACACAACCGTCCCGCGGTGCGCTGTGCATGGCGCACCGTGCGGCACCCCGTGCGCCGCCGGGTGCCGTTCGCCGTGCGTTCACGCAACCGCGGGGCCGGTGTTCACGCCGCCTGCTGGAGATCGAGGCGCGCCCCGAACTCCCGTACCACCGCCTCCTCCCGGAAGGGTTCCAGGCGCTGCTGCAGATCCTCCAGATACTCCGCGCCCCGGTTGGAACGCAGCGACTCCAGGAGCTCCACCGCCTTCAGGCCCGTGCTGCAGGCCTGTTCGATCTCACGCTGCTGCACCTGGGCCGTGGCGAGCAGCACATGACCGATGGCACGCCGGCGGACCCGGGTCTCGGGGTGCCCGTTCAGCGACTGCTCGGCGCACCGGGCCGCCTGCTCGGCCTGTCCGAGATCGCGGTGGCAGTGCGCCAGCTCGTCGGCCAGGTACGCCTCGTCGAAGTGCCGGATCCACACCGGGTCGTCGTCGGAGGAGTCGTCGGCCTGCTCCATCGCCGTCACCGCCCGCCCGATGGACGCCTGCGCCGCGCGTACGTCACCGAGCAGGGCGTGCCCGCGCGCCTCGGCCGCGTGGAACATCGCCTCCACGCGCGGGGTCACCTGCCCCCGCGCCCCCTCCTGCGCCGCCCGCGCCAGCTGGGAGATCTCCCGCGGGTTCCCGAGCTGCGCGGCGAGGTGGCTCATGGACGCGGCCAGGACGTAACCGCCGTACCCGCGGTCCCCCGCGGCCTGCGCGAGCCGCAGCGACTGGATGTAGTACCGCTGGGCCAGCCCCGGTTGCCCGGTGTCCACCGCCATGTAGCCCGCCAGTTCGGTCAGCCGGGACACGGCCGCGAACAGGTCCCGCCCGACCGTCTCCCGGTACGAGCCCGCGAGCAGCCCGGAGACGACGCTGTTGAGGTAGTGCACGACGACCGGACGGACGTGCCCGCTGCCGTACTGGTGGTCGAGATCGGTCAGCGCCTGGGTCATGGACCGTACGGCCGCCACGTCGGCCTGCCCCACCCGTGGGCCGGCCTGCCGGGCCACCTGGGCGTCCGGCGCCGAGATCAGCCAGTCGCGGCTGGGCTCGACCAGCGCGGAGGCGGCGACGGAGGAGCCGGACAGGAAGTCCCGGCGCCCCACGTCGCTGCGCCACAGCTCGCAGACCTGCTCGATGGCCCCCAGTACCGTCGGCGAGAACTGGAGACCGACCCCCGAGGCGAGGTTCTTGCCGTTGGCCATGCCGATCTCGTCGATCGTGACCGTACGGCCGAGCTTGCGGCCGAGCGCCTCCGCGATGATCGCCGGGGCCCGGCCCCGCGGCTGCTGACCGCGCAGCCAGCGGGCCACGGACGTCTTGTCGTAGCGCAGGTCGAGGCCGTGCTCGGCGCCGCACATGTTGACCCGCCGGGCCAGCCCGGCGTTCGAGCACCCCGCTTCCTGGATGAGCGCCTGCAGCCGTTCGTTGGGCTGCCTCGCCACGAGAGGCCTTGCGGCCATGCACTACCCCCTGCGGTTGCGATCCCCTGGGTGTGACCCGTTCCGGAAAGATCACTGCCCAGCTGACATACCGTCAATGCGCGACATGTGCGGTTTGCCGGGGTAACGACAGCTGCCAACCCCCTCCCTGGCTACCCAGCTCCCGCCGTGCTTCCTCCTGCGCGCCCCCGGCTGTGCACCCATGCGCCCCGACTGCGGAATCGATGCTCCACCCCGGCGCGCGGTCCAGCCGTAACTCCAGGTGGGCGCGGGAGTTGAGAGGGGCGTGGAAGAGACGATCGCGGGCGCCCAGAACACTCAGATTGCCGGTCAGATTCCGCAGCAACGCAGGGAGTCGCTGCTGGAGACCGCCGTACGCTACGCCGAGGAACGGCACTGGGACGTGTTCCCGGGCACCTGGCTGGAAGCGGTCGCCGGCCAGCAGCGCTGCTCGTGCAGCGATGCCTCCTGCCCTGCGCCGGGTGCGCACCCCGCGCGCCCCGACTGGGCGACGCAGGCGACCGGCAGCGCGACCGTCGCCCGCCGGATGTGGCAGAAGCAGCCGACGGCGTCGATCCTGCTGCCGACGGGGCGGACGTTCGACGCGCTGTCCGTCCCGGAGAGTGCGGGGTTTCTGGCTCTCGCCCGTATGGAGCGGATGGAGTTGACGCTGGGGCCGGTGACTCTGTCTCCCGACCGGCGGATGAACTTCTTCGTACTGCCGGGGGCGTCGGCGAAGGTGCCGGAGCTGGTACGGAAGTTGGGGTGGTCGCTTCCGTCCCTGGATCTGGTCGCCCTGGGCGAGGGGGCGTACGTGGCCGCTCCGCCGACCCGGTTCGGGTCCCGTGGGGCCGTGCAGTGGGCTTGTCGGCCCACGCCGGCGAATCGGTGGTTGCCGGACGCAGAGGAGTTGATCTCGCCGCTGGCCTACGCCTGCGGCCGGGACCGGTAGCGCAGTTCCCCGCGCCCCTGAGGGAATGCCCCCGCCGCTAGCCTTCGTGCATGACCGAAGCCGCAGTACGCGTCCGAGGGCTCTGGAAGCAGTTCGGGCAGCAGGTTGCCGTCGGCGGGATCGATCTCGACCTGCCCGCCGGGAAGTTCATCGGGCTGGTCGGGCCGAACGGGGCCGGGAAGACCACCACCTTGTCCATGGTGACCGGGTTGCTGCGACCCGACGGCGGCACCGTCGAAGTCGTCGGTCATGACGTGTGGCGGGACCCCGTGGCCGTCAAGGCGAGGATCGGCGTCCTTCCCGAGGGGCTGAGGCTGTTCGAGCGGCTGTCGGGGCGGGAGTTGCTCGGGTACGCGGGGCGGCTGCGCGGGCTGCCGGGGGGCGAGGTCGACAAGCGGGCCACCCAGCTGCTGGACGTCCTCGACCTGGCCGGGGCCCAGCACAAGCTCGTCGTCGACTACTCGACCGGCATGCGCAAGAAAATCGGGCTCGCCGCAGCCCTGCTGCACAATCCCGACGTGCTCTTCCTCGACGAACCGTTCGAGGGCGTCGACCCGGTGTCCGCGCAGACCATCCGGGGCGTCCTGGAGCGCTACACCGCCTCCGGAGCAACCGTCGTCTTCTCCTCCCACGTCATGGAGCTCGTCGAGTCGCTGTGCGACTGGGTGGCCGTGCTGGCGGCCGGACGGATCCGCGCGACCGGCCCGCTGACCGAGGTGCGCGGCGCGCATCCGACGCTCCAGGGGGCGTTCCTGGAACTGGTCGGGGCCGGCGGCCGGGACACCGGGTCCGATCTGGACTGGCTGGGCGGCGGGGCGGCCCGATGACGAGCCTGACCTCCACCCTCGTACGGCTGAAACTGTCGCTGCTGCGGAACGGGCTGCGGCAGTCCGGGGGCCGGCGGGCCGCGTTCGTCGCCTCGGCGGTCGTCACGGTCCTGTTCGCTCTGCTGCAACTGCTGGGGCTGCTCACGCTGCGCGGACACGCGCACGCCGACGCCGTCGCCGTACCGGGTACGGCCGTACTGGCGCTGGGCTGGGCGGTGCTGCCGCTGGTCTTCCCGACCGGCGACGAGACGCTGGACCCGACCCGGCTGGTGCTGCTTCCGCTGCGCCCGGGGCCGCTGGTCCGGGCGCTGCTCGCGGCCTCCCTGGTCGGCACCGGCCCGCTGTTCACCCTGCTGGTCCTCGCGGGCTGCGCGCTGTCCCTGGCGCACGGCGCGGCGGGCTGGCTGTGCGCCGTCGTCGCCGTCGCGCTCGCCCTGCTGATCTGCGTGGCACTGGCCCGGACCGTCGCCACGGCCAACGCACGGCTGCTGAGCAGCAGGAAGGGCCGCGATCTGGCCGTCCTGAGCGGGCTGGTGATCGCGGTCGGGGCACAGCTGGTCAATTTCGGGGCACAGCAGCTGGGTTCGGCGGGGCTGCGGCCCCTGCAGCCGGTCGCGGAGGTGCTGTCCTGGGTGCCGCCCGCTTCGGCGGTGGCGGCGGTGCGCGCGGCGAGCGAGGGCGCGTACGGCATCGCGCTCGCCCGACTCGCCGTCACGGCAGCCGGGCTGGCCGTGCTGATCGCCGGGTGGGCGCGGAGCCTCACCCGGCTGATGACCGCGCCCGACGCGTCCACGCTGCAGCCGGCCGAGACCGGGGGCCGCAGCCGCTCGGCCGCCGGACTCGGCCGGCTGCTGCCGCAGGGCCGCACGGGCACGGTCATGGAACGCAGCCTGCGCTACCTCTGGCGGGATCCGAAGACCAAGGCCGCCTGGGTCACCGCGCTGGCGATCGGGCTGATCGTGCCGGTGTTCAACGCCGTGCAGGGCACCGGATCGGTCTACTTCGCGTGCTTCGCGGCCGGGATGCTCGGCATCCAGATGTACAACCAGTTCGGGCAGGACACCTCCGCGTTCTGGATGGTGGCCGCGACCATCTCCTCACCCCGGGACGCCCACGCCGAACTGCGCGGCCGTGCCCTGGCCCTGCTGCTGGTCACCCTGCCGTACGCGGCGCTCGTCACCGTGCTGACCACAGCGCTGCTGGGCGCCTGGGCGCGGCTGCCGGAGGTCCTCGGCCTGTCCTTCGCGCTGCTCGGGGCGATGCTCGCGACCGGCGCCTGGACCTCGGCGCGCTTCCCGTACTCCATCCCCCAGGAGGGCCACAAGAATGTCGCCCCGGGTCAGGCGGGCCTCGCCTGGATCTCCATCTTCGGCGGCATGGTCGCAGCGGCCCTGCTCTGCTCCCCCGTCCTCACCCTCACCATCTGGCTCCACGTGAGCCGGGGCGGGGAGGCGTGGGGGTGGCTGCTGCTCCCGGCGGGGGCCGCGTACGGCACCGGTCTGACGCTCGCGGGCCTGCACCTGGCAGCCCCGAGAACGGCAGCACGGCTGCCGGAGATCCTGACGGCTGTCAGCAAGGGGTAGGGGACTCACCCAAGGGGCGCGGGGAACTGCGCGAACAACCGCATACAACCCGCAGCCGCCGACGAGACACCCACTCGGCGGACGAGAAGGCGCTCACTCCCCGAGCACCCGGTCAATGAACGGCTGCACAGCTCCCCGCCAGGCCGACGGCAGTTCATAGTGCGCAAGATGCCCGGCATCGGAAACCTCCGCGTACTCCCCCGCCGGAAGCACCCGCACCATCTCCTGCGCCTCCGCCCGCCCCAGCTCCCCGTCCACACCCCGCACCACCAGCGTCGGGCACCGCACCTGAGCGAGCTCCTCCCAGTGCGCGTCGTACACCCAGCTCTCCCGGGTCCGCAGCATCTGCTCCGGCTCGAACACCGGGCGCCAGCCATCCGCGGACTCGTGCATGACCTCGGAGTAGAAGGCGCCGCGGGCCGGGCTCGGCCGCTCCACCCAGGGATCGTCCTCACCGAACCACTTGCGTACATCGGCGAGCGTGGCGAAGGGCACGGGCCAGGCCCTGAACCAGTCCGCCCACTCCCGCTGCGAGGCGGCCCCCAACGCGGAGGCCCGCATGTCGCAGATGATCAGGCCCCGGACCAGTTCGGGTCGCTTCGCCGCGAGCTGCCAGGCGGTCAGCGCACCCATGGCGTGGCCGACGAGAAGCGCGGGGGCGAGGCCGAGCTGCTCGATCGCGGCCTCGGCGTCCTCGACGTAGGCCTCGCGGGTGTAGGCGGCCTGCGGGGGCTTCTCGCTCTGGCCGTGGCCGCGCTGGTCCAGGGCGACGGCGCGGTGGCGAGCGGCGAGCCAGCGGGCGGTCGAGGCCCAGTGGGAGGCTCGGCCCATCAGGCCGTGAAGTAACAGCACACCCGGACCGCCGGGCTCGGGGTCCGGCCCGCCGTCCGCCCCGTCGAGTCCCGTCTTGGGCGGGTCGGCGAACTCCCAGGCGGCCAGGCGCACACCGCCCGCCCCCCTCACGTCCATGCGCCGCGCCATGGGCCTGGCACCCCCCAGCTCCGCCTGCCTCGTACCGGTGTACTGCCGTACTCGTACTCGCTGCTGTCGCTGTCGTACTGCCGCCGCAGACTATCGAATGCCCATTCGAAAGATCTGCCCCTGCTGACAACACCCCTCATTCGAGTGACACCCCTCAAGGAATGATCGCCGCCGCCCAGGGGATCTTTTCTGGCGGGAGGCGGACCGCTCGGGGAAAAACGGTCCGAGGGGGATGACCCTGAGAGCTCGGGGCTCCGGGTCAGCACAGGGGAGGACAGGCCCCGGCGCCACCAGGCGCCGGGGCCTTGCCCCTGCTCAGCGCTTGGCGACGAACACGTGCGAAGCGACGTCCGCCTCCAGCTCGGCCGCCTCGCCACCGCTGCCCACCAGCACACCGCCGGCCGACTCCGTCACGCTCACCACGGAACCGGGCTGCACACCCGCGCGCCGCAGCGTGTACATCAGCTGCGCGTCCGTCTGGATCGGCTCGCCGATACGGCGGACGACGACCGTCTTGCCGTCCGTGCCCGGATCCAGGTCGGCCAGCGAGACCATGCTCTCGTCCAGGAACGGATCGGCGCCGTCCTTCTCGCCCAGCTCCTCCAGGCCCGGGATCGGGTTGCCGTACGGCGACTCGGTCGGGTGCCGCAGCAGCTCCAGCACGCGCCGCTCGACGGCCTCGCTCATCACGTGCTCCCAGCGGCAGGCCTCCGCGTGCACCTGCTCCCACTCCAGGCCGATCACATCGACGAGGAGACACTCGGCCAGCCGGTGCTTGCGCATCACGCGCGTGGCGAGCCTCCTGCCCTCGTCGGTCAGCTCCAGATGCCGGTCGCTGGCCACGGACACCAGGCCGTCGCGCTCCATCCGCGCGACCGTCTGGCTCACCGTCGGCCCGCTCTGGTCGAGCCGCTCCGCGATGCGGGCGCGCATGGGCACGACGCCTTCCTCTTCGAGTTCGAGGATGGTGCGGAGATACATCTCCGTGGTGTCGATCAGTCCGGACATACGTGCCCCTCGATTACCTCTGCCGGCAGCCCGGCGCGTGCGCTGGCCCTGGCACCAATTCTGCCGGATCCCACTGACATCCGGGGGACGCCGGGGAAACGGGGGGCCGCCGCGGGGGTATGGGTCCACTGCCGGGTGCGGGTCCGCGCCGGCTGCTCGCGCAGTTTCCCACGCCCCCAGGGACAACGGAGTGACACCGGTGCCCGGCGACCCGGGCCGTATTGACACCGCACTGGTCCAGACCGCACGGTGATCCGCGACACAGACGCTGCGAAGGGGCACCGCATGAGCGACGGCACGCCTGCCGACCTGTTCTTCGACGCCGCCATCACCCTGCTGCAACGGGTCCGCGAGGAGGAGGCCGGGCCGATCACCGAGGCCGCCACCCTGCTGGCCGACACCGTCGCCGCCGGAGGACGCCTGTTCGCCTTCGGCGCCGGCCACTCCTCGCTGGCCGCCCAGGACGTCGTCTACCGGGCGGGCGGCCTCGCCCTGATGAACCTGCTCGCCGTCCCCGGCGTCGTCGGCGTCGACGTCACCCCGGCCACCCTCGGCTCCGCCCTCGAACGCGTCGACGGACTGGCGAGCGCCGTCCTCGACACCTCCCCCCTCCGCTCCGGCGACGCCCTCGTGATCATCTCCCTCTCCGGCCGCAACGCCCTGCCCGTGGAGATGGCCGCCCGCGCCCGCGCGCTCGGCGTCAAGGTCATCGGCGTCACCTCCGTCGCCTACGCCGCACGGACCACCTCCCGGCACGGCTCCGGCACCTTCCTCAAGGACCACTGCGACGTCGTCCTGGACTCCAAGATCGCGGTGGGCGACGCGGAACTCACCCTCGACACCATCCCCGCACCCTTCGCCCCCGCCTCCACGGTCGTCACCAGCGCCCTGATGCAGGCCGTCATGGCGACCACCGCCGCCACCCTCGCCGACCGCGGCATCGAACCCCCGCTCCTGCGCTCCGGCAACGTCGACGGCGGCCACGAGTGGAACAGCCGCGTGCTGCGGGAGTACGGCGACCGGATCTTCTACCGGCGCTGAGACGCGGACGCCCCCTGAAGCGCAGACGACCCGAAACGCAGACGACCCGCGAGCTCGGGTCCTCCGCCTCTCGGCGGAGAAGCCGGCCGGACGTACCGGCGAGCTCGCGGGTCGGGTGGACTGCTTGGGATTGGGCCGGCTGCACGCCTGTCACGTGCTGGTCCGGCACCGCACTGGATGTGGTGGCGGACCGCTAGCCCGCAGCCACCTCACGCGTCCGGTATTCATACATCTGCCGAACCACCTCCCTTCTCGTGTACCCCACACCCTAGGAAGCCGACGGGAGGCGCTCAACCCCTTTTTCCGGTGCGCATTGACTCCCTCAATCTTGCGGGAACAGGATGTGGGCTGGGTCACGTTCCAGTTGAATGAAGGCCGGACGTAACGCAGCCTCCAGGGGGTCCAGGTGAGTGCTTCCCGGCGGAGTGGGACCACCGATGAGCTGGGGCCGGACGAGCCCGGTGAGTCCGGGGGCTCCGATCTGCTCGCCGCGCTGCTCGACGGCATGGACGCGGCACTGTGTGCCTTCGACGCGGACGGGGTCGTCACGCACTGGAACCGGGAGGCCGAGCGGATCCTCGGCTGGACGGCCGCCGAGGCGGTCGGGCGGCACGGGTTCGCCGGGTGGGCGGTGCGCAGTGCGGACGCCGAGGAGGTGCAGGCCCGGCTGATGTCCGCGATGCACGCGCCCGGGCGGCAGGTGCATGAGTTCGCGCTGGTCACCAAGGGCGGCGGGCGGGTGCTCGTACGGACGCAGTCCGCCGCCGTGCGCGGGCCCGAGGGGAAGCCGGCCGGGGTGTACTGCGCGTTCAGCGAGGTGCATGCGCAGATCGATCTGGAGCGGTCGATCGCGCTGAGCGAGGCGCTGTTCGAGGACGCGGCCTGGGGGGTCGTACTGATCGACGCCGATCTGCGCCCGGCCGTCGTCAACGCGCACGCGGCCCGTGCCCTCGGGATCGGGCGTACGTCCGCGCTGGGCAGGCCGCTCGGCGAGCTGCTCGCGCAGGGCGTGGAGGAGCTGGAGGCCGCGCTCACCCATGTGCTGGCCGAGGGCGCGCCGCCCGCGCCCGCCGAGATGTGGGTGACCGTGCGCGGTGCGCAGAGCGAGGAGCGGCGCTGCTGGCGGAACGGGTTCGTGCGGCTGGCCTCGCCGCTCGCGGAGGAGCCGGTGCCGCTGGGTGTCGGCTGGCTGTTCCAGGACGTCACGGAGGCCAAGCAGGGCGAGCAGGAGGCGGCTCTGCTGCGGTTCCGGACGAACCAGTTGCACCGGGCCGCACGTGCCGCCGCCGAGTGCGAGGATCCGGCCGAGGCGGCCGTCGTCCACCTGGACTTCGCCCTCGCGGGCTTCGCCGATCACGCGTTGATCGACCGTACGGCGCCTTCCCCGCGTTCGGCGGACGAGGAGGCGGCGGTACGGCTGGTGCGGCTCGCCGCGACGCCCGCCGGAGCGCCGGGGCCGAGCCTGCTGACGGGTGCGGCCGGGCTGCCCGTGCGGTACGAGGCGGGTCATCCGGCGCTGCAGTGCGTGGAGCGGGCCGGGGCCGTGCGTGCGGACGCGGGGTCGGTCCCGGCGGAGCGGGCACGGGAGTGGGCGCTGGCCCGGCAGTGGCCGGGTGACGCGGTGCACGCGCTGTGCGCGGTGCTGCGCAGCCGGGGGCGGACGCTGGGGGTGGTGACGTTCCTGCGCGGCGCGGGCCGCAGCCGCTTCGAGCGGTCCGACACGGCCTACGCGGAGGATGTGGCGGTCCGTATCGCGGCGGCGCTGGATCTGGCGGAGGCGGTGCGGGACACGTAGGCCTCCGGGTGGCCCGGTGCCGTTCAGGGGCTGAGGCGTTCCACCTTCCAGCGGCCGTCGGGCTGAAGGACGTACCGCAGGCGGTCGTGGAGGCGGTTTTCGCGGCCCTGCCAGAACTCGATGGTTTCCGGGGTGATGCGGTAGCCGCCCCAGTGCGGGGGGACGGGGACCTGCTCGTCCTCGGGGTAGCGGGCTTCCAGGTCGGCGTAGGCGGTGTCCAGTTCGGCGCGGGAGGCGATGACCGAGGACTGGGCGCTGGCCCAGGCGCCCAGCTGGGAGCCGTGCGGGCGGCTGCGGAAGTAGGCGGTGGTCTCGTCGCGGCCGGTGCGGTGGCCGGTGCCGGTGACGATGACCTGGCGGGCGAGCGGGTGCCAGGGGAAGAGCAGGCAGATGTGCGGGTTCTCGGCGAGGTCGCGGGCCTTGCGGGAGTCGTAGTTGGTGTAGAAGACGAAGCCCTCGGTGTCGAACTGCTTCATGAGGACCGTGCGCGAGCTGGGGCGGCCGGCCGCGTCCGCGGTGGAGACGATCATCGCGTTGGGTTCGTAGACCGTGCCGTGCAGGGCCGCCCGGGCGGCGTCCTCGAACCAGCGGGCGAACTGGTCCATGGGGTGGGTGGCGAGATCCTGTTCGGCGAGGCCCTCCGCCCGGTACTGCTTGCGCATGGCGGCGGGGTCGAGGAGGGGGTCCAGGAGGGGTTCGCGGTCGGTCACGCGGTCATCTTGCCGTACGTCCCGACATGCCGTGCGTCCCGTCCGGCGGTACCGGACGGCGCTGGCACTGAGTGTCGTACGGGCTCCCCAAGGGCGACACTGGGGGTTATCGTGCTGGTTCCCTTGCGGTTTGGGTGACCACCGGCCGATCGGGGCATCACCGGGGTGACCGCCGCCGACCACATCACGAGGAGCCGCCTGATGTCCGATTTCGTACCCGGACTCGAGGGAGTCGTCGCGTTCGAGACGGAGATCGCCGAGCCGGACAAGGAGGGCGGCGCCCTGCGGTACCGGGGCGTCGACATCGAGGACCTGGTCGGGCACGTCTCGTTCGGGAACGTGTGGGGGCTGCTGGTCGACGGCGCCTTCAACCCCGGTCTGCCGCCCGCCGAGCCGTTCCCGATCCCGGTGCACTCCGGGGACATCCGGGTGGACGTGCAGTCGGCGCTCGCGATGCTGGCGCCGGTGTGGGGGCTGAAGCCGCTGCTCGACATCGACGAGCGGCAGGCACGGGAGGACCTGGCGCGGGCCGCCGTCATGGCGCTGTCGTACGTCGCCCAGTCCGCGCGGGGACAGACGCTGCCGATGGTGCCGCAGCGGGAGATCGACAAGGCGAAGTCGGTCGTGGAGCGGTTCATGATCCGCTGGCGGGGTGAGCCGGATCCCAAGCATGTCGCGGCCGTGGACGCGTACTGGACGTCCGCCGCGGAGCACGGCATGAACGCGTCGACGTTCACGGCGCGGGTCATCGCGTCGACGGGTGCGGATGTCGCTGCGGCGCTGTCGGGGGCGGTGGGGGCGATGTCCGGGCCGCTGCACGGGGGTGCGCCGTCGCGGGTGCTCGGGATGATCGAGGAGATCGAGCGGACGGGCGACGCGGAGGCGTACGTCAGGCAGGCCCTGGACCGGGGTGAGCGGCTGATGGGGTTCGGGCACCGGGTGTACCGGGCGGAAGATCCGCGGGCGCGGGTGCTGCGGCGTACGGCGCGGGAGCTGGGTGCTCCTCGGTTCGAGATCGCTGAGGCGTTGGAGAAGGCCGCGCTGGAGGAGCTGCACAACCGTCGGCCGGACCGGGTGCTGGCCACCAACGTGGAGTTCTGGGCGGCGATCATGCTGGACTTCGCCGAAGTTCCGGCGCACATGTTCACGTCGATGTTCACGTGTGCGAGGACCGCCGGGTGGTCGGCGCACATTCTGGAGCAGAAGCGGACCGGTCGTCTGGTGCGGCCTTCTGCTCGGTATGTGGGGCCGGGGCCGCGCAGGCCCGAGGACATCGAGGGGTACGGAGCGATCGCCCACTGAGAAGGACGGTCGGGGCGCGTGGGCGACTGCCGGCCGGTTGTGGCTGGTCGCGCAGTTCCCCGCGCCCCTGAAAAGCGCCTCTTCGGGGCGCTTTTCACGCAGGCGCCAGCAACTCCGCATGGTGCTTCTCCGCCACCAGCGGGTGGGCCCTGAGTTTGCCCTTGAGTTCGTTGTAGCCGTACTCGGCGTACAAGGGGTTCGTCGGGTCCGTGGTGATGCCCGGGGCCTTCGACGCGTGCGGGAAGGGCAGGGGCTCGACCCTGGCGTCCAGGCGGGGGTTGTAGAAGAACGGGACCGAGAAGCGTTCCGTCGCTCCGGGCGGGCTGACCACGCGGTGGTTGGTGGCGAGGAGGTAGCCGTTGGTGGCGACCTCCAGGAGTTCGCCGAGGTTGACGACGAAGGCGCCCGCGATGGGCGGGACGTCGTGGAAGTGGCCGTCCTCGCGCTGGACTTGGAGGCCGCCGACCGTGTCCTGCAGGAGCAGGGTCAGGAAGCCGTAGTCCTTGTGGGCGCCCACGCCCTGGTCGGTGCCGTCGCCCGCGCTGCCGGGGTAACGGACGAGCTTGAGGTGCGGATGGGCGTGGTCGCCGAAGACCGGGTCGTAGAAGTCGGCCGGGGCGCCGATGGCCGTCAGGAGCTCGTGCAGGAGGCGGTGGGCGACTCCGCTCAGCCTGTCGATCCAGGCGAGGGCCGCCGTGCGGAGTTCGGGGAGGGCGGCGGGCCACTGGTTAGGGCCCTGCAGCCACCAGTACGGGGGCTCGCCGGGGGCGGGGACGCGGGCGGGCCGTTCGGCGCCGATGTCCAGCTGGTCGCGCCAGTCGCGGGCGCCGGCGGTGCGTTCGTCGCCGGTGCGGGTGTAGCCGCGGAAATGGGGCGAGTTGATGTTGTCGAGGACGAGGCGGTCGGCCTCGGGGAGGGCGAAGAAGGCGCGCATGGCGGTGTGCAGCGCGTCGGTCTCGGCCGGGGTCACGCCGTGTCCGACGAGCTGGAAGAAGCCGACGTCGTGCGCGGCGCTGTGCAGTTGGGCGTGGAGCAGTGCGCGCGCCTGGGGGCCGCGGTCGGCGGCCGACAGGTCGATCACGGGGAGCTGGTGGTACGACGAGGTCGTCGTCGCGGTGTGCGTCGTCATGAGTGCGTCCACAGGGGTGTGTGGGCCACGGGCAGGCCGCCGAGGGTAGGGGCGGCGCCCAGGATGCCGTAAAAAAGTGGGGAAGAAAGGGGCTGAATCAGGCCGAACGGCGACAGCCCATGCTCGTGACGCGCACGTAGTCCACGTGGCGACGGCGAACGAGCATCGGAAGCATGCGGCAAGGGTACTGCCCCTTGCCGGATACGGGTGTGGCCCACTTCACGGGCTCGGCACCGGCTCCGGCACCGCGCACCCGCTCAGCCCAGGGCCTGGTCCAGCAGGTCGGCCCATTGGGCGACGACCCGTTCCCGGCGGGCGGTGTCGTCGGTGAGGAGGTTGGCGAGGCCGAGACCGCGGGCCATGTCGAGCAGGCCCTGGACGGTCTCACGGACGCCGGGACGGGTCTCGTCGGCGCCGAGGAGGTCGACGGCGATGCGGTGGGTCTCGCGGCCGACGCGGGCCTCCAGCTCGGTGACCCGCGGGCGCAGCTGGTCCTCGTCGCAGGCGGCGACCCACAGGTGCAGGGCGGCGCGGAAGAGGGGGCCGGTGTAGAGGTCGACCAGGGCGGAGACCACGGCACGGCGGTCGGCGGGGCCGGCCGGGAAGAGGGCCCTCAGGGCGGTGGAGCGTTCCTCGGCGACGTACTCGACGGCGGCCGTGAACAGGTCCTCGCGGGTCGGGAAATGGTGCTGGGCGGCGCCGCGGGAGACGCCGGCGCGTTCGGCGACGACAGCGACGGTGGAGCCCGCCCAGCCGTGTTCGGCCAGGCAGGCCACGGCGGCCTCCAGGAGCCGCTGCCGGGTGGCCCGGCTGCGGTCCTGCTTGGGTACGCGGTCGCGTTCGACCGTCGTGCTCATGTCCTCACACCACCCATGCCGCATCGCGTCTTTCCAGGAAGGCCGTCATCCCCTCCCGGGCCTGGGCGGAGGAGAACAGCCGGGCCGAGAGCGCGGTCAGTTCCGCCGCGTCCCGGTCGAACGTCTCCAGCACCCTAGCCGTGAGCAGCGATTTCGTCTCGGCCAGGCCCTGGGGGGAGGAGCGGCGCATGCCGTCGAGGACCGGGGCGAGGGCTTCGTCGACGTCGTCGGCGGTGACCGTGACGAGCCCGACGCGCACGGCCTCGCGCGCGTCGAAGCGTTCGCCGGTGAGGTAGTAGCGGGCCAGAGCGCGCGGGTCGGCACGCGGGATCACCGGGAGGGAGATCACCGCGGGGGCCACGCCGATGCGGACCTCGGTGAAGGCGAAGGTGGCCGCCGTGGAGGCGGCGGCGATGTCGCAGGCGGCCAGGAGGCCGAGGCCGCCCGCGCGGACATGGCCGGTGACCCGGGCGACGACGGGTTTGCGCAGGTCGAGGATCTGGCGCAGGAGGCCGGTCAGGGCGTCCGGGTGGGGCGGGTCGCGCAGGTCGGCGCCGGCGCAGAAGGTGGTGCCGGTGTGGGTGAGGACGACGGCGCGTACGTCGGGGTCCTTGCCGCAGTCGGTGAGGGCGCCGGCGAGTTCGGAGACGAGGGCCGCGGACAGGGCGTTGCGGGTGCCGGTGGCGTCGAGGCTGAGGGTTTCGACGGCACGCGCGCGGGTGCGGCTGATCGGTGTCACGGCAGCTCCCTCAGTTCCCGGCGCAGGATCTTGCCGGAGGCGGCGCGGGGGACGGTGTCGATGAAGGTGACCTGGCGGATGCGTTTGTAGGGTGCCACGCGTTCGGCGACGTACAGCATGATCTCGTTCTCCGTCAGCTCCTCGGCGGCCTCCGCCCGGCGGACGACGAAGGCGTGCGGGACTTCGTTGCCGTCGTCGTTGCAGGAGCCGATGACGGCGGCGTCGGCGATGCCGGGGTGGGTGAGCAGCAGGGCCTCCAGTTCGGCGGGGGCCACCTGGAAGCCCTTGTACTTGATGAGTTCCTTCACGCGGTCGACGATGAACAGCCAGCCGTCCCCGTCCACCCGGCCGACGTCTCCGGTGTGCAGCCAGCCGTCGGCGTCGATCATCGCGGCGGTGGCGTCGGGGCGGCCGAGGTAGCCCTTCATCACCTGGGGACCGCGGATGAGGACCTCGCCGGCCTCGCCGGTGCCGAGGTCCTTGTCGGGGTCGTCGAGGGAGACGATGCGCATCTCGGTGCCGGCGATGAGCCTGCCGACGGTGCCGGCGGGGGCGTCGTGCAGCCGGTCGAGGGGGACGACGTGGGTGCCGGGGGACAGTTCCGTCATGCCGTAGGCCTGGCCGATCGGGGGCAGGCCGAGCCGCTCGGAGCAGGCGCGGGCGAGGGCGGCGTCCAGCGGGGCGGCGGCGCTCATGACGTACTTCAGTGAGGAGAGGTCGTAGCGGGTGACCGCGGGGTGCTTGGCGAGGGCGAGGACGATCGGCGGGGCGACGTACAGGCCGGTGATGCGGTGCTTCTCGATCGCGGAGAGGAAGGTGTCGAGGTCGAAGCGGGGCAGGACGACGACCGTGGCGCCCTTTCGCAGGGGCGCGTTCATCAGGGCGGTGAGCCCGTAGATGTGGAAGAACGGCAGCACGGCGAGGATGCGCTCGTCCGGTCCGGTCGGGACGGCGGGCTCCAGCTGGGCGAGGTTGGTGGCTATCTGCCGGTGGGTGAGCATCACGCCCTTGGGGATGCCGGTGGTGCCGGAGGAGTACGGCAGCGCGGCTATGTCCTCGTCCGGGTCGATGGTGACGTGCGGTTCGGGGGCGGTGGTGGCGAGCATGTCGATCAGCGAGCGGTGTCCGGGTGCGCTGTCGCAGACGAAGATCTCCCGTACGCCGCCCGCGAGTTCGGCGGCGCGGCGGGCCGTCTCCAGCAGGGGTGAGACGGTGACGATCCAGCCGGCGCGGCTGTCGCCGAGCTGTTTGGCGAACTCCTCGGGCGTGGCGAGCGGGTGCACCGTGGTGACGGAGGCACCCGCGCGCGTGGCGGCGTAGAAGGCGGTCGGGAAGACGATGGTGTTGGGGCTGTGCAGGGCGAGGACGTCGCCCTTGCGCACACCCGCGTCGGCGAGTGCGGCGGCGATGCGCCGGTGGAACCGGTCCACCTGCTCGTACGTGAGGGTGGTGCCGTCCGTGCCGTCGATGAGTGCGGGGCGTGCGCCGAAGCCGGCGGCGTGCCCCAGGACGGCGTCGTGGATGGGAAGCGCTACGGGCGGAACGTCTGCGTACTCGCTGCGGAACACGGTTCCTCCTCGCACGGGTGCCCTCAGTACGACTTGGGCAGGCCCAGGGTCTGGTGGGAGACGTAGTTGAGAATCATCTCCCGGCTCACCGGAGCAATACGAGCCACGCGCGCGGCCGTTATCAATGAGGCGAGCCCGAATTCCCGCGTGAGCCCGTTGCCGCCGAGGGTGTGCACGGCCTGGTCGACGGCCTTCACGCAGGCCTCCCCGGCCGCGTACTTGGCCATGTTGGCCGCCTCGCCCGCGCCGAGGTCGTCGCCGGTGTCGTAGAGGTGGGCCGCCTTCTGCATCATCAGCCGGGCCAGTTCCAGGTCGATGTGCGCCTGCGCCAGGGGGTGGGCGATGGCCTGGTGGGCGCCGATGGGCGTCTTCCAGACGGTGCGGTCGCGGGCGTACTCGACGGCTTCGGCGAGCGCGTACCGGCCCATGCCGATCGCGAAGGCGGCCGTCATGATGCGCTCGGGGTTCAGCCCGGCGAACAGCTGCAGCAGGCCGGCGTCCTGGTCGCCGACGAGCGCGTCCGCCGGGAGCCGTACGTCGTCCAGGACCAGCTCGAACTGCTTCTCCGCGGCGCTGAGTTCCATGTCGATCGGGCGTTTCTGGAAGCCCTCGGTGTCCGTCGGGACGATGAACAGGCAGGGTTTGAGGTGTCCGGTGCGGGCGTCTTCGGTGCGGCCGACGATGAGGACGGCGTCTGCCATGTCGACACCGGAGATGAAGACCTTGCGGCCGGTGAGCAGCCAGTCGGTGCCGTCGCGGCGGGCCGTGGTGGTGATGCGGTGGCTGTTGGAGCCGGCGTCGGGTTCGGTGATGCCGAAGGCCATGAGGCGGGTGCCGTCGGCCAGTCCGGGGAGCCACGTGCGCTTTTGTTCCTCTGTGCCGAAGCGGGCGATCACTGTGCCGCAGATGGCCGGCGAGACCACCAGCATGAGCAGGGGTGAGCCAGCGGCGCCCAGCTCTTCGAGGACGATGGAGAGTTCGGTTATGCCGCCGCCTCCGCCGCCGTACGCCTCCGGCAGGTTGACGCCGAGGTAGCCGAGCTTTCCGGCGTCGGCCCAGAGTTCGGTCAGGGGCTTTCCCGCGGCGACGGTCTGGACGAGGTAGTCACGGCCGTAGCGTTTGCCGAGGGCGGCCACCGCCGCGCGGAGGGCTTGGTGCTCTTCGGTTTCGATGACGGGAGACATGGGGCTCCTAAGAAGAGGTTTCCTGCACCACGGCGAGCAACATTCCTGGTTCCACCTGCTGGCCGGTCTTGGCGTGCAGGGCGGTCAGCGTTCCTGTGACCGGCGTCGAGATCTGGTGCTGCATCTTCATCGCCTCCAGCCAGAAGAGGCCTTGACCGGCCTGAACCGTTGCCCCTTCCGTCAGACCCTCGGCGATGCGTACGACCGTGCCCGGCATGGGGGCCAGGAGGGAGCCCGGGGCGAGCTGGGCGGCGGGGTCGGGGAAGCGGGGCAGGGCGGTCAGGCGGGTGGAGTCGACGTACACCTCGTCGCCGTAGGCGGACACCTGGAACCGGCGCCGCACACCGTCGGCTTCGAGGACGACCAGGTCGTCCGCGGTGTGCACGACCCGCACCCCGTCCGCGGCCGGCCCCTGCCTGGTGTGCCGGTAACGGACCTCGTGCTCCTGCCCCGCCATCGCGTACCGCTTGACCTGCGGCTGTGAGGGCACGTTGCGCCAGCCGCCGAAGCGGGAGCGGCCGTGGGCGTCGGCGAGGGCGGCGGCCAGCGGGGCGTACGGGTCGGGGGCGGGCTCGGTGAGTCCGGCGAGGTGGCGGTCGTAGAAGCCGGTGTCCATGCGGCCGCTCGTGAACTCCCGGTGGCGCAGCGAGCGCACCAGCAGGTCCCGGTTGGTGACCGGGCCGTGGATCACCGCGCGCTCCAGTGCGCCCGCGAGTCTGCGGATCGCCTCCGCGCGCGTGGGGGCGTGTGCGACGGCCTTCGCGAGCATGGGGTCGTAGTGGACGCCGATGTCGTCTCCGTCGCCGTAGCCGGTGTCGAGGCGGACGCCGGGGACCGTCAGGCGGTGCAGGGTGCCGGTCTGCGGGGCCCAGCCGTTCGCCGGGTCCTCGGCGTAGAGGCGGGCCTCGACGGCATGGCCACGCGCGCGTGGCGGGTCGGCTGCGAGGGGGTGGCCCTCCGCGATGCGGATCTGTTCGGCGACCAGGTCGAGACCGAACACCGCTTCCGTGACGGGGTGTTCGACCTGGAGGCGGGTGTTCATCTCCAGGAAGTGGGCCTTGCCGTCGGCCACCAGGAACTCCACCGTGCCCGCGCCGACGTACGCGACGGCGCGGGCGGCGCGTACGGCCAGCGTGCGCAGCTCGTCCTCCAGCTCCGCCGAGAGCCCGGGCGCCGGCGCCTCCTCGATCACCTTCTGGTGGCGGCGCTGCAGGGAGCAGTCGCGGGTGCCCAGCGCCCACACCGTGCCGTGCGCGTCGGCGAGCACCTGCACCTCGACGTGCCGGCCGTTCTCGACGTACGGCTCGACGAACACCTCGCCGTCACCGAAGGCGCTCGCGGCCTCGGCGCGCGCGCCCTCCAGTGCGGCGTCCAGCTCCTCCAGGCGGCGCACGACGCGCATCCCGCGCCCCCCGCCGCCGGCGGCCGCCTTCACCAGTACCGGCAGATCCGACTCGCCCACCTCGGTCAGGGGCGCGAGCCCCATCAGCTTCTTCGCGCGGGTCTTGGACGCCATCGCCTCGATCGCCTCCGGGGGCGGGCCGATCCAGGTCAGACCGGCGTCGAGGACGGCGCGGGCGAAATCGGGGTTCTCGGAGAGGAAGCCGTAGCCGGGGTGCACGGCGTCCGCGCCGGCGGCCAGGGCCGCCTTCACGACCAGGTCGCCGCGCAGATACGTCTCGGCGGGCGCCTCGCCCGGCAGCCGTACCGCCGTGTCGGCCACGCGCGTGTGGAGCGCGTTCTCGTCGGCGTCGGAGTGCACGGCGACCGTCCGGATGCCCCGCTCACGGCAGGTGCGGAAGATCCGGCAGGCGATCTCGCCCCGGTTGGCGACGAGCAGAGTGGCAATCACGTGGTCCCTCACATCCGGAAGACGCCGAAGCCGCCGCGCGCGCCCTCGTAGGGGGCGGTGTGGACGGCGGACAGGCACAGGCCGAGGACGGTGCGGGTGTCGCGCGGGTCGATGACGCCGTCGTCGTACAGCCGCCCGGACAGGAACATCGGCAGCGACTCGGACTCGATCTGCTGCTCCACCATGGCGCGCAGGGCGGCGTCCGCGTCCTCGTCGTACGGTCGCCCCTTCGCCGCCGCCGACTGCCGGGCGACGATCGACAGCACGCCGGCGAGCTGCTGCGGGCCCATGACGGCGGACTTGGCGCTGGGCCAGGCGAACAGGAAACGGGGGTCGTAGGCGCGTCCGCACATGCCGTAGTGCCCGGCGCCGTACGACGCCCCCATGAGCACGGACAGGTGCGGGACCCTGCTGTTGCTGACCGCGTTGATCATCATCGCGCCGTGCTTGACGATCCCGCCCTGCTCGTACTCCTTGCCGACCATGTAGCCGGTGGTGTTGTGCAGGAAGAGCAGCGGGATGTCGCGCTGGTTGGCGAGCTGGATGAACTGGGCGGCCTTCTGGGACTCCGCGCTGAACAGGACGCCCTGCGCGTTGGCGAGGATTCCGACCGGGTAGCCGTGCAGGGCCGCCCAGCCGGTCACCAGACTGGTCCCGTACAGCGGCTTGAACTCGTCGAAGTCGGAGGCGTCGACGATCCGGGCGATGACCTCGCGCGGATCGAAGGGGATCTTGAGGTCGCCGGGGACGATGCCGAGGAGTTCTTCCGGGTCGTACTTGGGCGGCTCGGCGGGGCCGGGGTCCGGATACGCCTTGCGGTGGTTGAGGCGGGCGACCACGCGCCGCGCCTGCCGCAGGGCGTCCGGCTCGTCGGCGGCGAAGTAGTCGGCGAGGCCGGACACGCGCGCGTGCATCTCCGCGCCGCCCAGGGACTCGTCGTCGCTCTCCTCGCCGGTGGCCATCTTCACCAAGGGAGGGCCGCCGAGGAAGACCTTCGCCCGCTCCTTGACCATGATCACGTGGTCGGACATGCCGGGGATGTAGGCGCCCCCGGCGGTGGAGTTTCCGAAGACGACCGCGATCGTCGGAATCCCGGCCGCCGACAGCCGGGTGAGGTCGCGGAAGATCGCGCCGCCGGGGATGAAGATCTCCTTCTGCGACGGCAGGTCCGCACCGCCCGACTCCACCAGGCTGATGCAGGGCAGCCGGTTGGCGAGGGCGATGTCGTTGGCGCGCAGGGCCTTCTTCAGGCTCCACGGGTTGCTCGCGCCACCGCGTACGGTCGGGTCGTTGGCGGTGATCAGGCACTCCACGCCCTCGACCACGCCGATGCCGGTGACGAGCGAGGCACCCACGGTGTAGTCGCTTCCCCAGGCGGCGAGCGGGGACAGCTCCAGGAAGGGGGTGTCGGGGTCGAGCAGCAGCTCGATGCGTTCGCGGGCCGGCAGCTTGCCGCGCTCGCGGTGCCTTTGCACATACTTCTCGCCGCCGCCCGCGAGCGCCTTGGCGTGCTCGGCGTCGAGTTCGGCGAGCTTGGCGAGCATGGCCTCGCGATTGGCCCGGTGGTCGTGGCTGCCCGGGTCCAGGGCCGAGGTCAGGGTGGTCACAGCAGGGCCTCCGGGATGTCCAGGTGGCGGGAGCGCAGCCATTCGCCGAGCGCCTTGGCCTGGGGGTCGAAGCGGTGCCGGGCGGCGACGCCCGCGCCGAGGATGCCCTCGACGACGAAGTTGACGGCGCGCAGACGGGGCAGCACATGCCGGGTGACGGGCAGGTCCCGGCTCTCGGGGATCAGCTGCCGGAACCTTTCGGCGGTCAGCTCGTGCGCGAGCCACCGCCAGGCGTCCTCGCTACGGGCCCACACGCCGACGTTGGCGTTGCCGCCCTTGTCCCCGCTGCGGGCGCCGGCGACCAGCCCGAGCGGCGCACGCCGGGCCGGACCGGCCGGCAGCGGCTCGGGCAGGGGCGGAGGGGGTACGTCGGCCAGGGGCCGCGTCTCCTGGGGCGGTGGCACGGGGATACGGCGGCCGTCATGGAGGACGGCCCTGTGGTCGACGGCGCCATGGGGGACGTACACATCCTCGAAGACCCCATAAGGGTCGCCCTTTCCGGGTGGGGACAGCACATGGAAGCCCGGGTAGCTGGCGAGCGCCAGCTCCACGGCGGCCCCGCTCAGCGCCCGCCCGACGACCCGTTCGTCCGCGTCCCGTACGACGAGCCGCAGCAGGGCGCTCGCGGTCTCCTCGGTGTCGGCGTCGGCCCGGTCGGTGCGGACCAGTTCCCAGCGGACCTCGTCCGGGGACGCCTTGGCGAGCGCGTCGGTGAGCTGCTCGCGCACCAGGTCCGCCTTGGCCTCGATGTCGAGTCCGGTGAGGACGAAGACGACCTCGTTGCGGAAGCCGCCGAGCCGGTTGAGGCCGACCTTGAGCGTCGGCGGCGGCGCCTCCCCGCGCACGCCCTCGATCCGCACCCGGTCCGGGCCGTCCTGGCTCAGCCGTACGGTGTCCAGCCGGGCGGTGACATCGGGCCCGGCGTACCGGCCGCCCCCGGTCTCGTACAGCAGCTGGGCGGTGACCGTGCCGACGTCGACCAGGCCTCCGGTGCCGGGGTGCTTGGTGACCACACTGCTGCCGTCGGCGTGGATCTCGGCGAGCGGGAAGCCGGGCCGCCGCATGTCGGCCTCCCGGAAGAACGCGTAGTTCCCGCCGGTGGCCTGCGTCCCGCACTCCAGCACGTGCCCGGCGACGACGGCGCCCGCGAGCCGGTCGTACGCGCCGGGCCGCCAGCCGAAGTGGGCGGCGGCGGGCCCGGTGACGAGGGCCGCGTCGGTCACGCGCCCGGTGACGACGATGTCCGCGCCGGCCCGCAGGCACTCGGCGATGCCGAAGCCGCCGAGGTAGGCGTGGGCGGCGAGGGCGCCGGGGTGACGGGCGGTGAGGTCGTCGCCCTCGACGTGCGCGACGGCGGCCGGGATGCCGAGCCGGTCGGCCAGCTCCCGCACCGCGTCGGCGAGTCCGGCCGGGTTGAGTCCGCCGGCGTTGGTGACGATCCGGACGCCGCGTTCCCGGGCGAGGCCGAGACAGTCCTCCAGCTGGCGCAGGAAGGTGCGGGCGTACCCGGCGGAGGGGTCCTTCAGCCGGTCGCGGGCGAGGATCAGCATGGTGAGTTCGGCGAGGTAGTCGCCGGTGAGGACGTCCACCTCGCCGCCGGTGAGCATCTCGCGCAGGGCGCCTGCGCGATCGCCGTAGAAGCCGGAGAAGTTGCCGATGCGCAGCACCGTCACGCCGGTGCCCCCTTCGGCGGGCGGCCGGTGCCGGGCGGGCCCGCGAAGGCCTGCGCGATGTCCAGCCAGCGGTCGGCGTCCGGGCCGACGGCGGTCAGGGAAAGGTCGGCGCGATGGGCACGCTGGGTGACGAGGAGGCAGAAGTCGAGTGCGGGACCGGTGACGCGTTGCGGGGCGTCTTCGGGGCCGTGTGCCCACACCTCGCCGGAGGGCGCCGTGAGTTCCACGCGGAACTCGTCGGTGGGTGGAGTGAGCCCGTGGACGGTGTGGGCGAAGTCGCGTGTGCGCACCCCGAGTCGGACCACATGCCTGAGCCGATCGGTGGGTGGGCGGACCACACCCAGCGCATCGGCGATGTCCAGTCCATGGGCCCAGGTCTCCATAAGACGGGCCGTGGCCATAGAGGCGGCCGACATGGGCGGGCCGTACCAGGGGAATCGGGCCCCGGGTGGGGCGGCACGCAGCGCCCGGTCGAGCGCGTCACGGCCCGCCCGCCACTGCGCCAGCAGCTCGGCGGGCGGCAGCCGGGCGCCGTCCTCCGCGCCCTGGTCCACGAACGAGCCGGGGGCGGTGAGCGCCTTCTCGACCAGCGTCTGGAAGGCGTCCGGGTCGGTGACGGCCAGCAGCGCCGAGCGGTCGGTCCAGGCCAGGTGGGCGATCTGGTGGGCGAGGGTCCAGCCGGGCGCGGGAGTGGGGAGCGCCCACTGTTCGGGGCTCGACTCGGCAATGAGCCGGTCGAGTTCCTCGCTCTCCGCGCGCAGGTCGTCGATGACGGGCGTGGGGTCGGCCATGGGGGGAGCATGGCAGCGACCCCAGAAACAATCAAGCACGCTTGCATGAAAACAAGGGGCCGGGCGCTAGGGGTTGAAGAGACCGTCCCCCTGGTTCCTGGTGCCCGGGCGGCCGGTCTCCACGAAGCGGCAGGCCGCGAAGTGCACGTCGCCCATGTCCTCGTGGAGGATGTCGCTCAGCAGGACGTCGCCGTCGAACACGATCGAGTGTCCGGCGAGCCGTTGGTCGGTGAGTGTGGCCACGTGGATGACGGTGGCCCCCGGGGTTCCCGGGTCGAGTTCGACGTCGTAGCCACCGGCGACGGGCGTGGCCACCACCGGATTGCCCCTGATGGTGAGCCCGGCGGGATAGGAGATCCGGTAGTTGGACACGCTCCGGCCGCCCACCACCGTGCGTGCGGCGCCGGCCCGTTGGCCCTGCTCCACGCTGCCGCCCTGGTTGTTGCCCTGCTCCACGTCTCCGCCGAGATCGTCCGGGACGGTCTGCCCGTGCACCGTGTAGAAGTGCACCCTCGTCCCCCTGGGCACCCGGAAGTAGCCGTCCACCCTCTCCCAGCCGCCGTGACCGCTCAGGACGAGGCCGTCCGCGCGGGCCGGGGCGGTGTTGTCGGCGAACCAGTCGTCGTTCGGGTCCTGGTGGGTGATCGCGGGGCGGTTTCCCGACTCGACCACGCGCTGGACCGCGGGCTGGGCGGGCGACGGCTCCCCGAGGGCGGGCGGCGCGGCGCGCTGCACGGGCGGACCGGCGGACATGGCCCGGCGCGCGTTGGCCTCCGCCTCGCGTTCGAACCGGTCGGAGGGGTCGGAGACCTTGAGTCCGGCGCCGTTGTCGGCGCCCGCGACCGGGCCGGTGCGCTGCTGGATGACGTGGGTCAGCTCATGGGCGAGCGTGTGCTTGTCGCCGCCACCGGCGCCGATGACCACATGGCTGCCCGAGGTGTAGGCGCGGGCCCCGATCTCGGCGGCGGAGGCTCTCGCCGCGGCTCCGCTGTGGATGCGTACGTCGGAGAAGTCGGCGCCGAGGCGTGCCTCCATGTCGGTGCGGGTGGCGTTGTCGAGCGGCTGCCCCGGCCCGCGCAGGACGTCGTGCACCGCGGACCGCTGCACGGCGGATCGGTCCCCGGCCTCACCGTGCTCGTGGCCGGCGGCCCGCTGCTCCCCGTCCTCCTCGGCGAGGTGCCCCGCCGCGCGGAGCCTCTGCACCACGGCCGCGTTACCGATGGTGCCCTGCAGACCCATGAGCGGGGAGAGCGCGGGCTCTTCGGAGGCCCGGCCTCCCTTCACCCGCCGCCGTTCGCGCTTGGGCTCCCTGGATGTGTCCTTTGCTCGCACAGACCTACTCCCCACGCAGGATTCGACGTGACCTGACTACCGGCCGCACCACCGTGGGCGCCAGGTCCGCAGGGGCAGAGTCCACTGCGCGCGAGGGCAGCGTGCGCAGCCGTTCAGGCGGGCGGCATCGGCCGGTGACGCCGGAGACTCGGCGTCGAACGGGCCCGGAAGGACTGCGGGTTGGCGAAGTGGGTGGGGATGAGGGAAAGCTGTTCCCCTTGCCGTGCAGGAACGCACGGACGGCTGAGCATGGTGACGCGCCCGGCCGAAACCGTGGGCGCGGGCGTGGGGTTGTGGTCGGCAGGGCGGTCGGGAAGAGGGATCCTGCCCCTGTTCCCGACCGCCCTGGGGGTGGGTGGATGGGTGGACTTCTTGCATGTGCAGTTGTGCAGTTGTGCGGTTGTGCGGTTGGCGGGCAGGAACTACCGCCGTGTGTCCGTCAGTTGCAGAAGTTGAGCAGGTCGAGGAGGCCGTTGCCGCACTGGAAGTGCTCTCCGTCTCCGCCGCCGCCGCCGTGGCCGTAGGCTGGGGCGGCCTTCGTGGCGACGTGCGTGGCGGGCGTCGCGGCCACGGCGGATGTGGCAGTTGCCACCCCCGCCGCACAGGCGATGCCCACGGCGGCACTGACCGCGAAGACTCGCGGAATCCGGGAAACGGCCTTCTTGAGCTGAGGTGTAGTGTTCATGAACTCACCATGCACACCCTCGCAACCCGTTGCCCGTCGAGCGCATCCGAGCGGGTGAGCGGCCCCGGGCACGGATCGCAAGCCGCTTCCGGGGACACCCCGGACCCGGTCGACCGCGATACGCAAAAAGCCTGGTCAGCGGCGGTGTTGAGGCTTTCGTCGGGCACGTCTGCCGGCTCGCCTGCACCCGAAGGCGTGAACTGAACTCGCCGTGGGGCAAGTAGGGTTGCCGCACGCAGTGCGGGTCATGCGGGCATACGGCGACGATCAGTCGGCCGCGCCCCGGCGAGAGCAACGGCGCGCTGGAGTTCACGGAACCGCGCGGGCCGCCCGCGGTGTCCTCCGGAGTTCACCCGGCGCCGAACACCGTCCGCCTGCGCGCCGTATCCCTCCTTCCGCCGGCGGGCCGATCGGCTCCGATCGCGGGTCTTCGCCTTGCAGGGTTACGGCGAAGGTGAAGAACGTGCAGTGCCCACCTGGGTGCGGACCGCGCCGATGCTTGCTGCGATGACCAGGGCGATGGCGCCTGCCTCCGGCAGGGACAGGGACTGACCGAGGATGAGGAAGCCGGCTGTTGCCGCGAGCGCCGGTTCGAGGCTCATCAGGATCGCGAAGGTGGAGGCGGGCAGGCGGCGCAGGGCCAGGAGTTCGAGGGTGTAGGGGAGGACCGAGGAGAGCAGGGCCACTGCGGAGCCGAGGGCGACGGTGGTGGGGTTCAGGAGGCGGGTGCCGGCCGAGGCCAGGCCGATCGGGAGGAAGAGGAGGGCAGCGATCGCCATGGCCAGGGCCAGGCCGTCCGCCTGGGGGAAGCGGCGGCCCGTACGGGCGCTGAAGAGGATGTAGAGGGCCCACATGGCGCCGGCGCCCAGGGCGAATGCGACACCTATGGGGTCGAGATTGCCGAAGCCTCCGCCGCCCAGCAGGAAGACGCCGAGCAGCGCCAGTCCCGCCCACAGCGCGTTGATCGCGCGGCGGGAGGCCAGGACCGAGAGGGCCAGGGGGCCCAGGACCTCCAGGGTGACCGCCGGACCCAGCGGAATGCGGGCCACCGCCTCGTAGAAGAGGCCGTTCATCGCGCCCATGGTGATACCGAACGCGGTCACCGTGCCCCAGTCGTTGCGCGAGTGGCCGCGCAGCCGGGGGCGGCAGACCAGGAGGAGGACGACGGCCGCCGCGAGAAGGCGGAGGGTGACGACACCGAGTGCGCCGGCCCGCGGCATCAGCGTCACCGCGAGGGCGCCGCCGAACTGGACGGAGATGCCGCCGGACAGGACCAGTCCGACCGGGCCGAGCGAGCCGAAGCGGCGCGGTCCCGGGACAGGGGTGACCGGGGTCTGCGTGGTGGTGCTGGAGGTGGCGGTCACGGGCGGTCCTGGTGCTTGATCGAGTTCGTTCATCGCGATGTACTACCAGGTCCAGGGTAATGGACTTCGACAGGAGCGTAAACCCTTTACGGCACTGTCCCGGATGGTGGGACTCCGGCGCGGTCAGATCCCCGGCCCGACCTGCTCGTCGCGGAAGAGGGGACGGCCGTCGGCGAGGTACGAGGGGACGCTTCCGTACGGCTCTTGGGCGGGCGGGGCCCAGGGGCCTGCGGGTGCGTGGGTCCCATGGCCGGGCGCCGGGGGGTGCCGGTGCGGGTCCGGGTGCGGCTGCGAGTGCGGGTCCGGCTGCGGCTGCGGCTGCGGCTGGACGTCCTCCCACAGCGGCATGCGCAGCTCGCCGGTGTCCATCGTCGCGTTGTTCTGCGAGCGGTGCAGCCGTGCGTAGGCCCCGCCGCGGGCGAGGAGTTCGTCATGGCGGCCGATCTCCACGATCCGGCCCCGGTCGACGACGAGGATGTGGTCGGCGTCGGGGGCGAGGTTGAGATCGTGAGTGATCATGATCGTCGTACGGCCGGCCATCAGGCGGCGCAGGGGTTTGACGACGCGGCGGGCGGCCATCGCGTCCAGGCCGGTGGTCGGCTCGTCCAGGACCAGGACGGGGGAGTCGCGCAGGATGGCGCGGGCGATGGCCAGGCGCTGGAGCTGACCGCCGGACAGGCGGGCCGAGTGGGGGTCCACCTGCGTGTCGTAACCTTCGGGCAACCGCACGATGAAGTCATGGGCGTCCGCCGCCTTCGCCGCCTCCTCGATGGCCTGGTCGCTGGCACCGGGCCGGCCGCAGGCTATGTTGGCGCGCACTGTGTCGTGCAGCACCAGGGTCTCCTGGGGCAGCAGTGTGACGTACTCACGCAGGCGGGCCAGCGGGAAGTCGCGCAGGGGTACGCCGTCCAGAAGGATGTCTCCGCCGTCCGGGTCGTAGAAGCGGAGCAGGAGCTTGGACACCGTGGACTTGCCCGCGCCGCTCGGGCCGGTGACGATCACCAGCTCGCCGGGGTCGACCGCGAAGGTCAGGCCCTTGAGGGCGGTCTCCTCGGCGCCCGGGTAGCGGAAGGTCACGTCCCGGACCTCGACGGTTCCGTCCGGGCGGCCCGCACCGGAGGGGCGCCGCGGGTCGGTGACCGAGGGCCGGACGTCCAGGATCTCGATGAGCCGCTCGGCGCCCGCCGTGGCGGCGGTGACGGTGAGGCCCAGCTGGGCGAGGCCGCGTACCGGCGGATAGAGGTAGCCGAGGAAGGCAGCGAAGGCGAGGAGTTGGCCGAGGGTCATCCGGTCCGTGGAGATCTCCCAGGCGCCGATGCCGGTCACGGCGAGCACGCAGACCGTCTCGATGACCTGGACGAGCTGTTCATAGGCCTCGTTCAGGCGGGTGGAGCGGACCGAGGCGCGGAACCAGGCGCTCGCCTCCTCGTGCAGCCGGCGGCGCTCGGCGTCCCGGCGGTCGTAGGCCTGGGTGAGCACGATGGTGCCGAGGGACTCCTCCACCACGGAGGTGATCGCGCCGTCGGCGACCCGGCCCTCGCGGGAGACATCCTTGATGGAACCGGTGAAGCGGCGGGCGGCCAGCCAGAACAGGGGCGCGAGGACGAAGGTGGCGGCGGCCAGGTCCCAGCGCAGCCAGAACGCGGCGACCGCGTAGAAGAGGGCGGAGAAGGCCGCCGAGGCGGCACCGACCAGACCGGACACGACCATCGTCTCGATCGCCTCGACGTCGCTGGTCAGCCGGGAGAGCAGATCGCCCTGGCGGTGGCGTTGGAAGAAGTGCGGGGGCAGTTGCTGGACGTGGTCGAAGACGTGCTCGCGCAGCCGCATCACGAACCGCTCGGTCGCCCAGGCGGCGAGGGAGTTACCGGTGTACGCGACGAGCGCGCCGAGCACCGCGATGCCCAGCCACTTCGTCGCCGGGCTCCAGAACGCGGCCAGTGAGCCCTTCTGCAGGGCGTGGTCGGTGAGGTCGCTGAACAGCAGGATGGCCTCGGTCTCGGCGAGCGCGGCGAGCACCGTGCACAGCCACACGAGCAGCAGCCATTTCCTGAGCCCTTTTGTCAGCGGCCAGAAACGACGGAACGCCGTGCGGGCGGAAATTCCGGGGGTCTCGTACTCGAACTCGTCACCCTCATCACTCCCGCCCGTCATTGAATTCCCCCGCCAGTCATTTGATTCTCCTCTCGAATCAGCTTCCGCGAATCAGCTTCCCTGAATCACCTTCCGAGAAGAAAGAGAAAGGGGGCCGACGGTGCACCATCGGCCCCCTTCGGCTCAGTGCCGGATCAGTGGCCCTGGCCGGGCAGCGGCTTCGGCGCGTGCTTCCTCTTGGGCTTCGGCGGAGGCGGCGGGGGCAGCTGCTTCTTCGGCTTCGGGGGCAGTGGGGCGAGCTTCTTGAGACTCATTCCGACTCCTAATGTCGTACTGTTCGTGGGTGGTGCCGAATTCCGCGTCCGGAACCCGTCAGCAATGAACTTACACGTCATCCGGCGGCTCGAACGGCAAAAATTGCAAAGGGGCGCTGTGAATACCTGGGGAAAAGCTGAGAGACGCCATCCGAACCTGAGAATTCTCTGATGAAGCTGAGAGCAGCCTTGGTCGTCCGCCCCTGTGCGGGGACGCGCGGGTCCGCTTCGGGCCCGCCGGGGACCTGGCGAGCCGCGGTGACGTGTGGCGGGCAGCCGGGCGAGGGATGTGTCCTTCCTCGTGGACCGGTTGACGTCCCCTCACCCGGCGTGGCGCTACACCCGGATGATCGACCCCCGGCACCGGTGCGGGTGCCGTGCCGCCGCCGGTGCGGGTGCCGGTGGGATGGTCATGTCCGCCCGCACGCGGAGCCCTCCCGCCCGTCCTTGGGCCCCCACGCCGCCAGCACCTCGGAGTCGGTCGCCCGGGCGTGCAGGTAGTAGTCGGCCCACTCGGCGATGTCCGGGTAGGCGCACTCCGCGGCAAGCCGGGCGACGGCCGCCGGAATGTCGTACGGCGTCACCCGCAGGTCGGCGCCGGGGCCGAGGAGGCACCAGTGGGCGCCGGGGCGGCCGTAGGGCATGCCGACGCTGCCGGGGTTGACCACCAGGCGGCCGTGCGCGAGGCGGACGTAGGGCATGTGGGTGTGGCCGCAGACGACCGTGCCGATGTCGGGCGACAGGCCGGTGAAGACCTCCGACCAGCGGGCCGGGCGGGAGTCCACCAGGACCAGTTCCTCGTCGTCGCGCGGGGTCGCGTGGCAGAACAGGACCGTGCCGAGGCCGCGGACGCGCAGGGTGAGGGTCTTCGGGAGGGCCGCGAGGAAGTCCACCTGGTCCTCGCGCAGTGCACGGGCCGCGAACGGGCCGATGGGGTCGGGTATCCCGGAGCGCTCGCCGCGCCGGTACTCCACCAGCTCCCGGTCGGCGTTCCCCGCGAGCCACAGCACCCGGTCGCCCTGCTTCCGCAGCAGGTCCAGGACCTCGGCCGGCTGGGGGCCCGCGGTGATGTCGCCGGTGAGGACGATGCGGTCGGCGGCGGCCACCTCGGGCTCCGCGAGGACGGCCTCCAGGGCGGGCAGTACTCCGTGGATGTCGGAGAGGACCGCCAACCTGCCGTATTCGTACGTCACCTACTCCTCCTCGTGTCCTTGTCGTCCAGCGCCCGCGCCAGCACCTCTGCCAGATGCAGCCCCCGCACCCCGGCCAGCTGTTCCAGTTGGGTGCGGCAGGAGAAGCCGTCGGCCAGGATCACCGTCCGCGCGGGTGCTTCACGGACGGAGGGGAGGAGTTGATCCTCCGCGCAGGCTCTCGACACCTCGAAGTGGCCCTTCTCGAAACCGAAGTTGCCCGCGAGGCCGCAGCAGCCGCCGCTCAGCTCGCCGGTGAGGCCGGCGGCCTCGCGCAGCCGGCGGTCGGGGGCGTCGCCGAGTACCGCGTGCTGGTGGCAGTGGGTCTGGCCGGCGACCGGGCGGCCGACGACGGGAGGGGTCCAGTGCGCGGCGTGCCGTTCCAGAGTCTCAGCGAACGTCTCGACCAGCGAGGCGAGTCGGCCTGCCCGGGGATCGTCGGACAGCAGCTCGGGCAGGTCGGTGCGCAGAGCGGCCGCGCAGCTCGGTTCCAGGACGACGACCGGGACGCCGGCCCGCAGCACCGGCTCCATGAGGTCGAGCGTGCGCTTGAGGACGCTGCGGGCGCGGTCGAGCTGGCCGGTGGAGACATAGGTGAGGCCGCAGCAGACCTTGCCCCGGCGGGCGGCGAGGAGTGCGGTGGCGGCCCGGGTGCGGCCGTCTCCGATTGCTCCCCGGCGGGGCCGGAGGGTGGGCGGGAGGGTCACGCGCAGGCCGGCGGCCTCCAGCACCCGGACGGCGGCCCGGCCGACGGACGGGGACAGATACTCGGTGAAGGTGTCCGGCCAGAGGACAACCAGATCACCCGGCCCGGACCCACCGACCTCCGGCATCGAACCACCCGCTCCCGGCGACGGACCACCCACCACCGGCGCCGGACCACCCGCTCCCGGCACGGAACCACCCGAGCCCGGCCGCGGACCGCCCGACCCCGGCATCGAACCACCCGCTCCCGGCGACGGACCACCCGCTCCCCGCACGGAACCACCCGAGCCCGGCCCAGAACCACCCGACCCCGGCGCCGGACCACCCGAACCCCGGCCCGGTTTCCTCCGCCCCCACCAGCCGGTGAACGTCTCCGTCGCCAGTCGGGGGACTTCCCGCTCTGCCGCGATTCCGCCCAGCCGCTTGCCGGCGCGGGCCAACGCTTCCACGGAGGCAAGGGCGTTGAGCAGCGGGGCCGTGTGTGTGCGGGCCACCCAGCGCAGCCACTGCGGCAGGCGGCCCATGCCGAGGTGGGCGGCGGGGCGACGACGGCCGGCGTAGTGGTGGTGCAGGAACTCCGCCTTGTAGGTGGCCATGTCCACGCCGACCGGGCAGTCGGAGCGGCAGCCCTTGCAGGAAAGGCACAGGTCCAGGGCGTCGCGGACCTCCGTGGACCGCCAGCCGTCGCCGATCAGTTCGCCCGCGAGCATCTCGTGCAGCAGCCGGGCCCGGCCGCGTGTGGAGTGCTCCTCCTCGCCGGTCGCCCGGAAGGACGGGCACATCACGGCGGGGCCGGCCGCCGTGGTCGTACGGCACTTGGCGACGCCGACGCAGCGGCGGACGGCCGCGCGGAAGTCGCCGTCGTCGGCCGGGTAGCCGAAGGCCACGTCGACGGGTCCTCGCGGCAGCACGGAGAAGCGGAGGTTGGCGTCGAGCGGGGCGGGGCGGACCAGCATGCCGGGGTTGAGCAGGTCGTCGGGGTCCCAGACCGCCTTGGCCCGCTCGAAGAGCCGGACCGTCTCGGCGCCGTACATGCGCGGCAGCAGCTCGGCGCGGGCCTGCCCGTCGCCGTGCTCCCCGGACAGCGAGCCGCCGTGCTCCACCACCAGGTCGGCCAGTTCCTCGGAGAAGCGGCGGAAGCGGCCGATGCCGGTCCCGGTGAGCAGGTCGAAGTCGATACGGACGTGGATGCAGCCGTCGCCGAAGTGGCCGTACGGCGTGCCGCGCAGGCCGTGGGCGGACAGCAGGGCGCGGAAGTCCCGCAGATAGGCGCCGAGCCGGGCGGGCGGCACCGCGCAGTCCTCCCAGCCGGGCCAGGCCTCACTGCCGTCCGGCAGCCGTGTGGCCGTGCCGCTCGCGTCCTCGCGGATGCGCCACAGAGCACGCTGGGCGGCCGGGTCCGTCACCAGCAGGGCGTCGACCACGTCGGCCGCGCGGACGATGTCCTCCGCACGCGCGCGTGCCTCGTCCGCCGACGCCCCGCCGGTCTCCACGAACAGCCAGGCACCCCCCTCGGGCAGTCCGGCCGGCGAGCGCACCAGGTCGGCCGCCATGCCCTCCACCGTCAGCGGGCCGAGCGGCAGCAGCCCGGCGGCGGCCTCGGCGGCGGCGCTCTCGTCGCCGTACGCCAGCACGGCCAGGGCACGCGCGCGTGGGGCCTGCACCAGCTGGACGACCGCCTCGGTGAGGATGCCGAGGGTGCCCTCCGAGCCGCAGAAGGAGCGGGCGACGTCCGCGCCCTTCTCGGGCAGCAGCGCGTCCAGCGCGTATCCGGAGATGCGGCGGGGCAGGTCCGGGAAGCCGGTGCGCAGGCGGGCCAGTTCGCCCTGCGCCAGCTCGCGCAGCCCTTCCGGTGCGCCCGCCCAGCCCTGTCCGAGCCGCAGCCGTCGTCCCCGCGCGGTGACGACGGACAGCTCGCGCACGCTGTCCGCGGTCGTCCCCCAGGCCACCGAGTGCGAGCCGCAGGAGTTGTTGCCGATCATTCCGCCGAGCGTGCACCGGCTGTGGGTGGCGGGATCCGGACCGAAGCGCAGCCCGTGCGGGGCGGCGGCCTCCTGGAGCCGGTCGAGGACGAGCCCCGGCTGTACGACGGCCGTGCGGGTGCCCGGGTCCAGCTCCAGCAGGCCGTTCATGTGCCGGGTGAAGTCCAGCACAACGCCGGTGCCGGTCGCCTGTCCGGCGATCGACGTGCCCCCGCCGCGCGCCACCACGGGCACCCCGCGCGCCCGGCAGACCTCCAGCGCGGCGGCCACGTCGTCGGCGTCCGAGGGGGCGACCACGCCCAGCGGGACGCGCCGGTAGTTGGACGCGTCCATGGTGACCAGCGCCCGGGAGGTGGTGTCGAAACCGACCTCGCCCCGGACGGCGCCGCGCAGCTCCGCTTCGAGACCCGAGTGATCCGTCATGCGTCCAGGATGCATCCGCTCACGGACAGTCACCGAGAGTTTTCCACAGCCCCGCCCATGTCGTCGTACTACTTCACAAGTCCACGGTCCGGCGGTCTTGTCTCATCCGACGGACGCGGTTGCGCCCGGTTTGGCCCAGCGGGATACCCTCCGACTCGTGGCCGACATCCAGATCCCCGCTGACATCAAGCCCGCCGACGGACGTTTCGGCGCTGGCCCCTCCAAGGTGCGCACCGAGGCGCTGGACGCCCTCGCCGCCACTGGTACGTCTCTCCTGGGCACCTCGCACCGCCAGGCCCCCGTCAAGAACCTGGTGGGCCAGGTCCGTGAGGGCATCAGCTCCCTGTTCTCGCTCCCCGAGGGCTACGAGGTGATCCTCGGCAACGGCGGCTCGACCGCCTTCTGGGACATCGCCACCCACGGTTTGATCGAGAACAAGTCCCAGCACCTGAGCTTCGGCGAGTTCTCCTCGAAATTCGCCAAGGCCGCCAAGCTGGCGCCCTGGCTGGCCGAGCCGACCGTCGTCTCCACCGACCCCGGCACCCACCCCGAGGCGCGGGCCGAGGCGGGCGTCGACGTCTACGCCTTCACCCACAACGAGACCTCGACCGGCGTCGCCATGCCGATCAAGCGGGTCGAAGGGGCCGACGAGGGCGCACTCGTCCTCGTGGACGCGACGAGCGGCGCGGGCGGCCTCCCGGTCGACATCGCCGAGACCGACGTCTACTACTTCGCCCCGCAGAAGTCCTTCGCCTCCGACGGCGGCCTGTGGATCGGCGTCTTCTCCCCGGCCGCGATCGAGCGCGCCGAGCGCATCCACGCGTCCGGCCGCCACGTCCCGGAGTTCTTCTCGCTGCCGACCGCGATCGACAACTCCCGCAAGAACCAGACGTACAACACCCCGGCGCTGGCCACCCTCTTCCTGCTGAACCAGCAGCTGGAGTGGCTCAACGGCCAGGGCGGCCTCGCCTGGTCCACGGCCCGCACCAAGGACTCGTCCAGCCGCCTGTACACCTGGGCGGAGGAGTCCAAGTACGCCACCCCGTTCGTCACCGACCCGGCCAAGCGCTCGCAGGTCATCGGCACGATCGACTTCTCCGACGAGATCGACGCGGCCGCCGTCGCCAAGGTGCTGCGCGCCAACGGCATCGTGGACACCGAGCCGTACCGCAAGCTCGGCCGCAACCAGCTGCGCATCGCGATGTTCCCGGCGATCGACCCGGCGGACGTCGAGGCGCTGACGAAGTGCGTCGACTACGTGATCGAGAAGCTCTAGCTGTATTGATCACGAGCGTTGTTAACGCTGGTCGGGCTTGATCATGGCGAAGACCTCCGGTGTGGTGGAGGTGTCGAGTCTTCACCGCGCGGAGGT
>NZ_JBITZN010000024.1:0-109997 GCF_044546895.1 Streptomyces sp. NPDC053069
ACGATCACACGGGCACCCTGACCCCGCAGCGACTCCGCACAGCCCTTGCCCACATCGCCGTAACCGCACACCACCGCGGTCTTGCCGCCGATCAGCGTGTCCGTCGCACGGTTGATGCCGTCGACCAGCGAATGCCGGCAACCGTACTTGTTGTCGAACTTCGACTTGGTGACGGCGTCGTTCACGTTGATCGCCGGGAACAGAAGGACGCCGTCGCGCTGCATCTCGTACAGACGGTGCACACCCGTCGTCGTCTCCTCGGTGACACCGCGGATCTCGGAGGCGAGCCGGGTCCAGTCGAGGGTGCTGTTCTCCAGCAGGGCGCGGACGACGGCCAGTTCCTCGTTGTCGGCCTCGGGCAGGGCGCCCGTCTTGCGGTGTTCGACGCCGAGGTGGACGAGGAGGGTGGCGTCGCCGCCGTCGTCCAGGATCATGTTCGGGCCGCTGTGTCCGGGCCAGGTGAGGGCCTGCTCGGTGCACCACCAGTACTCCTGAAGGGTCTCCCCCTTCCAGGCGAAGACCGGGATGCCGGCGGCGGCGATCGCTGCGGCGGCGTGGTCCTGGGTGGAGAAGATGTTGCAGGAGACCCAGCGGACCTCCGCACCGAGCGCCACCAGGGTCTCGATCAGCACGGCCGTCTGGACCGTCATGTGCAGGGAGCCGGTGATGCGGGCGCCCCTGAGCGGCTGGGCCTTCGCGTACTCCTCGCGGATCGCCATCAGGCCCGGCATCTCGTGCTCGGCCAGCGTGATCTCCTTGCGGCCGAACTCGGCCAGGGAGAGGTCGGCAACCTTGAAGTCGGTGAACTCAGCGGTCTTGGTGGGCATGCGCGGGCCTCTCGGAAAAAGGGGGGCGGGGTGGGCGTGGCGAGTGTCGGGGCGCTGCCTTGAGCGCCCCTTGACCGACTCCGGACCCGGTCAGCCGCTGTTCCGGTGGCGGGCGACGAGTTCCTCCAGCACGGGGACGGTGTCATGGGGGCTCGGCATGGCCAGCCAGTCGGCGTGCAGCCGCGCGGCCCCCTCCTGGAACGACGGCTCGGACAGCAGCCGCAGGAGCCGCTCGCGCATCTGCGCCACCGACAGGTGCCCCGGGTGCGCATACAGGCCGGCGCCGTGCCGCACCACGTAATGGGCGTGGGCGGCGTACGCGATGCCCCGGTCGTCGACGACCGAGAGCTGCGGCACGCTGTGCGCGACGGCGGCCGTGAACGTGCCGATGCCACCGTGGTGGATGATCGCCGAGCAGCTCGGCAGGAGCAGGTTCAGCGGGAGGTAGTCGACGGTGCGGACATTGCCGGGGACGCGCAGGCCGGCCAGCTGGGAGGAGTCCAGCGTGGCGATCACCTCGACGTCGAGGCCGTCGACCGTGTCGAGCAGCGCCGGGATCATCACCCGGTCGTTGTCGAACATCCGCTGGGTCACGCCGAGCGAGAGGGCCACCCTGGGCCGCTCGGGCGTGGCCCGCAGCCAGCCCGGGACCTCGGCGGCTCCCGAGTAGGGGATGCGCCGGATCGGCACGGTGCGGGCACGGCTCGCCAGCCGCATGTCGGCCGGCGTCGGGTCGAGCGTGAACTGGCCCAGCAGGAGCTCGTCGTCGACCGCCACCCCGTGCCGCTCGGCGGCCGGGCGGATGATCTCGGCGACCGGATGTGCCAGGCCCGCGGCGGCCAGTTCGTCCCGGTGCGCCGTGGCCCGGTGGTCCGCCCAGCCCAGAAAGTCCCGGCCCCACAGGAGCCGGCCCTGCGCGGCACCGCAGGCCCGGGCGGCGACCGCGGCGCTCGGCCAGTTCGGGTCCCACAGCACCAGATCCGGCCGCCAGTCACGGGCCACCGCCACCAGGTCGTCCACCCCGCCCCACCCGGCGCCGCCCGCGCTGTCGGCCGGGTGGAAGACCCGCGAGGACGCCAGGGTGTACGTGCTGAGCGTGGCCCACACGTCGGCCTCGACGTCCGCCGAGACGGACAGTGCCTTCGCGAGCCGGTCCACCCGGTCCTGGGGGAGCAGGTGGTCGCCGACGGTGTGCGGGGCCGCGATGGTCTGCGGGGTGCCGAGCGGGACCGCGTGCAGACCGGCCCCCGTGATGGCCGGGGACAGGTCGGGGTGCGAGGCGATCCGGACCTCGTGACCGGCGCCCTGGAGGGCGTGGGCGAGGGGGAGAGCCGGGTTCAGGTGGGCCGTCAGGGGCCACACCACGATCAGGACGCGCATGGATGCTCCTCTACGGCCCCGGGGCTGTGACCGAGGGCAGCCGAGGGCCTGGGACGGGCGGAGGACCGGGGAGCGTCACGGCACACGCCGCGGGCGACCGGTCACGATGACGAGGCGGCAGGGTCACATGCGAGGGTCGAGGCCGAGTCGAGGACGGCGCGCCGCAGACGTACGACGGCCCCGACGCGGCCCTCCTCGCGGAGCGCTCCGCATGAGCCGTTCCTGAGCGGCAGTCGAGCGCCGGACCCTACCTTCCGGCCATGACGACAACCGAAGCAGGGACGCCGCCGGGGGCGGAGATCATCGCCGACCTCACCGGAACGGACCCGGAGTTCACCGCCGACCCCTATCCGTACTTCGCGAGGCTGCGCGCGCTCGGCCCGGTGCACCGCGCCCGCGTCATGGACGGCAGGCTGGCCTGGCTGATCGTGGGTCCGGCCGAAGCCCGTGCCGCGCTGAAGGACCCGAGGTTCAGCACGGACCAGCGGTATCTGACGGCCTGGCCGGACATGGGCCGCAGCGCCATCGGCACCAACATGCTGCAGGCGGACCCGCCGGACCACACGCGGCTGCGCAAGCTGGTCTCCAAGGAGTTCACGCCGCGCCGCATCGAGGCGCTGCGGCCCCGGATACAGCAGCTCACGGACGAACTCCTGGACACCGCCCTGCCGTTGGGCACCGCCGACCTGGTCGACACCTTCAGTCTGCGGCTGCCGCTGTCCGTGATCTGCGAGCTGTTCGGCGTACCGGAGAAGGACCGCGAGGACTTCCACCGCTGGTCGAGCGAGATGTCCGCGCCGCCGAACCCTGAGGCGGGCCAGGCCGCGGGGGAGGCCATGGCCGGTTATCTGGGGGCCCTCATCGCGGGCAAGCGTGCGGGCGACGGCACGGATCTGCTCAGCGATCTGGTGCGCACCTCCGACGAGTCCGGGGACCGGCTCTCCGACGACGAACTCTTCGGCATGGCCTTCCTGCTGCTCGTCGCCGGGCACGAGACGACGAACAACCTGATCGCCAGTGCCGTCTCGGCGCTGCTGCAGCACCCCGACCAGCTCGCGGCGCTGCGCGCCGACTGGTCGCTGCTCGACGGTGCGATCGAGGAGACGATGCGCTACGAGGGGCCGGTGGAGGTCTCCGCCTTCCGCTACACCACCGAGCCCGTGGTCGTCGGCGGCACCGAGATACCGGCCGGCGAAGTGGTGATGGCCGGGCTCGCCTCCGCGTCCCGCGACCCGGAGCGGTTCACCGACCCGGAGCGCTTCGACATCCTGCGGGACCCCCGCGAGACCCGCGGCCACATCGGATTCGGCCACGGCATCCACGCCTGCATCGGCGCCCCGCTGGCGAAACTGGAGGCGGGCATCGCCCTGCGCACGCTGCTGGAGCGCTGCCCCGGTCTGGCGCTCGCGGTCGACCCGGCCGACCTGGTGTGGCGTCCGCCGACGCTGTTCCTGCGCAGCCTGGAACGGCTGCCCGTGCGATTCTGACGGTGACGGCGCCCGGGTGCCCCTCCGCGACCGGCGGAGGGGCACCCGGGCGCCGTCGTGCGGCTCACGGGGCGGCGGAGACGGCCGCGGCGCGTACCCGCACCGGCAGCGAGGTCAGCCCGCGCATCATGACGCTCGGATGCCACAGCAGCGCGTCCGCATCGACGGCCAGCGCCAGATCGGGGCAGCGCTCCAGGAGCGCGCGGACGGCGGCCTTGGCCTCCAGACGGGCCAGCGGCGCGCCGAAGCAGGCGTGGATGCCGTGACCGAAGGCGAGGTGCCCGCTCGCGTCGCGGCGGATGTCGAACCGGGCCGCGTCGGGGAACCGCGCCGGGTCCTGGTTGGCCGGGGTGTTGCCGATCAGCACCAGTTCGCCGCCGCCCGGCACGACCACGCCGTCGAGTTCCACCGGCGCGGTGGTGAAGCGGTGCAGCGAGGTGCCGGTCGGCCCGCTGTGCCGCAGCATCTCCTCGACCGCGCCGTCCAGCAGGGAGAAGTCGGCCCGCAGGTCCGCCAGTTGGTCCGGGTGGCGGAGCAGCGCCAGGACGCCGTTGGCGATCAGTCCCGTGGTGGTCTCCTGGCCGGCGACGAGCAGCAGGACCGCCATGCCGACGAGCTCCTCGGTGGACAACGCGTCCTGGTCCTCGCCGCTGGTGCGCACCAGTGCGCTGAGCAGGTCGTCGCCGGGCCGGCTGCGCTTGTCCCGCAGGAGCGCCGTCAGATATCCCATCAGTTCGCCCATGGCCGCCTCGGCGCCGCCGTCCCCGAGCCGTTTGGTGATCTCCGTGGACCAGGCGTGGAACTTCTCGCGGTCGTCGAAGGGCACGCCGAGCAGTTCGCAGATCACCGCGGCGGGCAGCGGATAGGCGAAGTCCGTGACGAGATCGGCGCGGCCGTCGGGGCGGGCCAGCATCGCGTCGATCAGCTCGTGCGTGATCTGCTCGACGCGGCCTTCGAGGGCCCGGATGCGCCGCGGCGTGAACTCCCGGACCACGAGCTTGCGCAGCCGGGTGTGCCGGGGCGGATCGGACATCAGCATGTTCGGCGCGTCGGCGACCAGATCGGTGAGGTCCGCGTCCTTGGCGTTGCGCATGTCGTTGGACAGGTGCGGATGGGAAAGGGCCGTGCGCGCGGCCTCGTGGCCGACCACGAGCCAGGCGGTGAACCCCTCGGGCAGCAGGACCCGGTGCACCGGTCCCCGCCGGCGCAGTTCGGCGTAGACGGGGTGCGGGTCGCGGGCGAAGTCCTCGCCGAGCGCCGCCAGGTCAATGACGTCCTCTTCGCTCATCATGTGCCCTTTCAGGCCGGGTTTCCGGTGGTGCCCGCACGCTATGGGGGGCCACTGGAGGACCGATGGGACCCAGGTCAAGCCCGGTGAACGCCCCGGACGGGGCATGGCACACGTGTTCCAGGGGTGGTTACGCCGTCCCGCGGCGCCGTTAGGTCAGCAGCTGTCCTACTGCCGCCTAGCGTGAGGAAGGTGCCCAGCACGCCGTACGCAAGGAGGAACAGCATGGCCGTCGCACCGATCCCCGAGGGCTACACCGCGGTGACCCCCTGGATCATCTCGGCCGACACCGCCGCTCTCATCGACTTCCTCAAGAGAGCCTTCGGGGCCGAGGAACTGGGCCGCATGGTCGGCCCCGGCGGACGGATCGAGCACGCCGAGGTGCGGATCGGGGACGCGGTGGTCATGATGTTCGACCGGCACTCCCCCGACTGGCCGCACACCCCCGCCCATCTGCGCCTGTTCGTCGAGGACGCCGACGCGGTGTACCGGCAGGCGGTCGAGGCCGGGGCCACGCCGGTGACCGAGGTGACCCACCTGGCCTTCGGCGACCGGGTGGGCCGGGTCCGTGACCCGCTGGGCAATCTGTGGTGGATCCAGACGCACATCGAGGACGTCACCCCCGAGGAGCTGCGACGGCGGTTCAGCGACCCGGAGTTCACCGCGCGCATGGAGTACGTGCAGAGCGCCGACCTCTTCCCGGAGCGGACGGGACGGCACTGAGCCGGCCCTCCTCGTCCTGCCCGCGGCGACGGACCGCGGGCAGGACGAGGAGGCAGGGCGAGCGGGCGGGCGAAGGCAGGTCAGGCGACCGTGGCCTCCACGATGGACATCAGGCCGGGGGTGGGCAGCGTCCGCAGCACCGAGAAGCCGGCCGTGCCGAGGATTTCCTCGAACTCCTCCTGCGTGCGCTCCTTGCCGTCGTGGATGACCATCATCATCGCGTCGATGGTCTTGCTGGCGTGCGGCTCGTTGCCCCGCGGGATGACCGGGTCGACGACCAGCAGCCGGCTGTCCTCGCGCATCCCTTCCCGCACGGACTTCAGGATCCGCAGGCAGTCGTCGTCGCTCCAGTCGTGCAGGACCGACTTCAGGAAGTAGTAGTCGTAGCCGGCCGGTACCCGCTCGAAGAAGTCGCCCGCCTGGACACTCCAGCGGCCCGCCAGCTCCGGTACGTCCAGGCGGTGCTCGGCGAGCACGGACTCCTGGTCGTAGAGCGTTCCGGTGATGCCCGGGTGGGCCGCGAGCACCCCGCGCAGCAGGTCGCCCCGGCCGCCGCCGACGTCGACGACACGGGCGCCGTCGGGGAAGTCGTAGCTGGCGGCGATCTGGCCGATCCACTGGCGCGAGAAACCCGCCGTACCCGAGTTGAACAGGGTCGACAGCTCCGGGACCGTCTGCAGATACGGGAAGAACTGCGCGCCGTACATGTCGTCGAAGACCGTGTGGCCGGTGCGCACGGTCTCGTGCAGCCTGCCCATCGGCTTCCAGTACAGCTCCTCGTTGCCCAGCATCAGGAAGCTGTCGCGCAGTGAGCCGGGCACGTCGGGGCGCAGCAGGTTCGCCATCGGCGTCAGGTGGAAGCGGCCCTGCTCGTCCTCGCGGAACACGTCCCGGGTGGCCAGGTAGCGCAGGATGCGGTGCAGATGGGGGCCGTTGACGCCGGCCAGCCCGGCCAGCTCGGCCGGGGTGCGCGGGCCGTCGACGAGATGCTCGGCGATGCCGAAGCGCGTCACCGTGTAGAGCGAGGCGGTGTACAGAAAGCCGTTCATGTGCTCCGAGAGCGTCGCGCTCAGTTCATTCACATCGGACGGAGCGGAAGTCATCGTGTGCCTCCTGTGTCGAGGGGTGGGAACGAGCCCGTCGGCGGGCCTGTGCGGGGGAGGGGCGGCGGTTCAGTCGCGGGTGCCGCGGGCCCTGACATCGGCCTGGTCGAGCAGCCGGTCCTCGGCGTCGTAGACGTACGACGTGCCCGAGCTGGTGAAGGTGTCACCGTCCAGGGTCGCGTGCTGCTCGATGCCCACCCACCCGGTGTACGTGCCGTCCGGCTCGAAGACGAGCTCGGCGATCCGGAAGGTGAACCGGTTCGCACCGGTCGCGCTCCAGTCGCCCGCGCCCACACAGCCGGGACGCGGACCGCGCAGCAGCAGCGCCCGGCCGTTCTCGGTGAAGCGCAGGGTGCTGGCATAGGTCCCCCGGGACAGGAAGAGCTCCTCCCGCCACGTACCGACCGGTGACTGCGTCACGGCCTCCGGGGTGGTCGCCGTCTGACTCATCTCTTCTCCTCACTCCGTGTGCCGCGCAGGCCCGGCCACCATCGGGCCTCGGGCTCGACACACGCTCGAGCCGCGGTCTTCCGTGAGGGGAGACAACTGTCCGCGACCCGTCAGAGGTCGTCCGCAGCGGCCGGCCGGGCCGCCGCCCACCGTGAAGGAGCCGCCGTGGCCGTCGAACCGTCGCAGGGTCCCGTCCGCATCGGGGTCCTGGGCGCCCGCGCCGACATCGCCGTGCGCCGGATGCTGCCCGCCTTCGCCGCCGAACCGGATGCCCGTCTCACGGCGGTGGCCAGCCGCGACGCCGCCGCGGCCGAGGCGAGCGGTCGTGCGCACGGCTGCCGCGGGGTGCACGGATACGCCGAACTGCTGCGGGCCCGCGATGTCGACGCCGTCTACATCCCGCTGCCCGCGGCCCTGCACGCGCCCTGGGCCGAGGCCGCGCTGCGGGCCGGCAAACACGTACTCGTGGAGAAACCGCTGGCCGACACACCCGGTGAGGCGGACCGCCTGTTCGCGCTCGCGGCCGGCAGCGGGCTCGCCCTGATGGAGAACGTGATGTTCCCCGCGCACGGTCAGCACGCCGTCGTACGCCGGCTGCTCGCCGACGGCGCCATCGGCGAACTGCGCGCCTTCCAGGCGACGTTCGCCGTGCCGGCGTTGCCGCGGGACGACATCCGCTACCGCGCCGACCTCGGCGGCGGCGCGTTGCGCGACACCGGCGTCTACCCGGTCAGGGCGGCCGTGCACTTCCTCGGGTCCGGGCTGCGGGTTGTCGGGGCGAGCCTGACCCGCGGTCGCGGACACCAGGTGGACACCGGTGGCGCCGCACTGCTGCGCAGCCCCGACGGGGTGAGCGCCCAGCTGTCGTTCGGCCTCGACCACGCCTACCGCAGCGACTACGAGCTGTGCGGCAGCACCGGGCGCATCACGGTCGACCGCGCCTTCACACCACCCGCCGACCATGTGCCGCGCATTCGGCTGCGGGACGCGACGGGGACCCGGGAGATCCTGGCGGCCGCCGACGACCAGGTCGCCGGCACGGTACGGAGGTTCTGCGCCGCGGTGCGCTCGGGGGCGGCCCCCGCGGACGCCGTGCGCGAGCAGATCCGGCTGCTCGACGAGGTCCGGCGGTGCGCCACGGACGGCGCACGGGCACTGCACCGGGCCTCGACCGGTCGTTGAGGCCGCTGCTGCAAGGTGCTCTGCGACACAGGACGGCCGAGGAAGGCCACTGCCAGCACATGCCAGCGAAGGGGACGAGGCGATGACCGACACGGCAAGCGAGCTGGACCCGCCGGCGCCGGCGGGCGTGCCGCCCGAGGCAGCTCTGATGCCGCTCCTGATGGGCGGGTTCGTCACCCAGGCCATCAGCGTGGTGGCACGCTTCGGGGTGGCGGACGTGCTCGCCGGCGGACCCCGGCCCGTGGAGGACATCGCCGCCGAGGTCGGGGCGAAGACACTCGGCCTGTACCGGGTGCTGCGGGTCGTCGCCGACTTCGGTGTGCTCACCGAACTGCCCGGCCGCCGCTTCGCCCTCACGGCGCAGGGCGAACTGCTGCGCAGCGACCACTCCCCGTCGCTGCGCGGGCTCGCCACCCACTTCGGCTCGCACTTCCACCGCGCCGCCTGGAGCCACCTGTACGAGAGCGTGGTGAGCGGCAGGCCCGGCTTCGACCTCGCCCACGGCGAGCCGCAGTTCGACTACTACCGCACCCATCCCGAGGAGGCCGCGATCTTCGACGGGGCCATGACCTCGGTGGCCTCCACCATCTATGCCACGCTGGAGGCGTACGACTTCGGCCGGTTCGGCAAGGTCGCCGACATCGGCGGCGGGAACGGCGCCTACCTCGCCGGGATCCTGGCCAAGAACCCCGGGCTGCACGGCATCCTGCTCGACCTGCCGGACGTCGTCGAGCGCTCCGGGTCCGTGCTGCAGGGCGCGGGTGTCGCCGACCGCTGCGAGGTGATCGGCGGCTCCTTCTTCGACCGGGTCCCCGGGGGAGCCGACGCCTACGTCCTGACGGCCGTCATCCACGACTGGGACGACGAGCGCTCGGTCGACATCCTGCGCAACGTACGGGCGGCGATGCCCGAGCACGCCACGGTCCTGCTCGGTGAGCCGGTCGTGCCGGACGGGCCCGAGCCGTCCGTCGCCAAGCTCCTCGACCTGGAGACGCTCGTCGGCACCACGGGCCGGCAGCGCACCGAGTCCGAGTTCCGTGACCTGCTCGACCGGTCGGGGCTGCGGCTGACCCGGATCATCCACAGCGCCGGCCCCGACAGCCTCGTGGAAGCCGTGGCCCGCCGATGACGGCAGCCTCCGGCACGTCCGCCCGTACCCCCCGCTCCGAGACCCCCAAGGAGGGCGAGCAGCCCATGGGCAACGCAACGGAACTGGACGGCAGCCTGCGGCTGCTGGAGATCGGCGACGGCTTCATCTACGCCAGTGCCCTGCACCTGGCGGCCGAGCTGCGGCTGGCCGACCATCTGGCGCAGGGCCCCCGCTCGGCGGCGGAACTCGCCGGGCCCACCGGTACCCACGCGCCGAGCCTGCACCGCCTGCTGCGCGCGCTCGCCGGCTGCGGTGTGTTCCGCCAGGACGACACCGGGCGCTTCGCGCTGACCGACGTCGGCGAGGCCCTGCGCTCGGACCACCCGCGTTCGGTGCGCACGACGGTGGCCCAGCAGGGGCGGCTCACCGTGCGTACGTTCCAGTACGCCGAACACGCCCTGCGCACCGGCGAGGGCACCTTCAGCAAGGCGTTCGGGCAGCCGGTCTGGGACTACCTCAAGGAGCACCCGGAGGAGGGCGCCGACTTCGACACCGCGATGCACGAGCACAGCCGCGTGGAGCGGGCCGCCATCGTCAAGGCGTACGACTTCACGGGCGCGGGCCGCATCGTCGACATCGGCGGCGGCGACGGCACCCTGCTCGCCACCGTGCTCGCCCGGTGCCCCGGGGAGAGCGGGGTGCTGTTCGACCTGCCGCACGTGGTGGAGCGCAACCGGATCGCGGACGCCGGGCTCGGCGACCGGTGCGAGATCGTCGGGGGAGACGTCTTCGGGGAACTCCCCGCCGGCGGCGACCTGTACATGATGAAGTCGGTGCTGCACGGCTGGACGGACAGCGAGGTCGTCACGATCCTGCGGGGCGTCCGCGCGGCCATGAAGCCGGACGGCAGACTGCTGCTCATCGAGCGGGTCATCCCCGCGGGCGACGCCCCGCATCCGAGCAAGGCGTTCGACCTGGCCATGCTGATCATGGCCGGCGGTCAGGAGCGGACCGAGGAGGAGTACACCGCGCTGCTCGCCGAGGCCGGGTTCCGCGTCGAGCGGGTCATCGGCACCGAGTCGGTGCTGAGCATCGTTCAGGCGCGGCCCGTGGACACCGGGCGCTGACGTCCTGCACGTCCCGGGCCACCACCGCGAAAGGGGCCGCCGGCTGAGGCCGGCGGTCCCTTTCGTCGGTCGTACCCAGCCGTACCGGGCTGCGCCGAGCCATGGACCAGCCGCGCCCTAGGGGCCCGTGGCACCCTCCCCGCATGACAGCCACATCGAAGATCTCCCTGATCACAGGTGCCAACAAGGGCATCGGTCTGGAAGCCGCCCGGAGCCTGGGACGGCTGGGCGCCGTCGTGCTGATGGGCGCCAGGGACCGGGCCCGCGGCGAGGCCGCGGTGAAGCTGCTGCGCGAGGAGGGCGCGGATGCGCACTTCGTGCCGCTGGACGTCACGGACGGCGCCGGCATCGCCGCCGCCGCGCGCCGGATCGACGAGACGTACGGACGCCTGGACATCCTCGTCAACAACGCCGGAATCAACGTCGAGTGGCCCGCGGCCAAGGCGAGCGAGGTCTCCCTCGACGCGCTGCGGATCACCTTCGAGACGAACGTCTGCGGCCTGGTCGCGGTCACCAACGCGATGCTCCCGCTGCTGCGCCGCTCCCCCCAGGGCCGTATCGTCAACGTCTCCAGCGAGATGGGCATCCCGGCCTGGCTGGCCGGCTCCGAGATGCCGGCGATCACCGGCTACTCGGTGTCGAAGGCCGCGGTGAACATGCTGACCGTGCTCTACGCCAACGAGCTGCGCGGCACCGCCGTCAAGGTCAACGCCTGCTCGCCGGGGTTCGTCGCCACCGACATCAACCACGGCGTCGGCGTGCTGACGGCCGAGCAGGGCGCGCAGGTGGAGGTCACTGCCGCGACGCTGGACGCCGACGGCCCCTCCGGGGTCTTCCTCACCGCGGACGGCACCGTCCCCTGGTGACCTCCTTTCCGCCGATGCCCCCGCACGACAGCGGTCCACAGACCCGAGGAGGGGTCTGTGGACCGTGGTCGTACGGAAGGGGACCGGCGGCCTCAGGCGGTCGCGGCGGCGGCCGACCCGCCCTCCGACAGCCGCGAAGCCTGCTCCGTCGCCCCCGGCGCGGCGGCGTCGTCCGGCTCGGCCGGCTCAGGAGCCGCGAACTGGGCCTGCGCCGCCTTCGGCAGGGCGAACATCAGCAGGAAGGCGAGAGCCATGGCACCGCCCACCCACCACAGCGTGTCGGTGAAGGCGCCGATGTAGGGCTTGCCGCTCGTGACATGGGACGGCACACCGTTGAAGAAGGCCACCGAGGTCAGCCCGAGGCCGAACGAGAGACCGAGCTGGTTGACGGTGTTGACCAGGCCGGACGCCGAACCGGCGTGCGCGCCGGGCACTTCGGAGAGCACCGCGCTGGTGAGCGGCGCCATGATCATCCCAAGGCCCGCACCGGCCACCACGAGCGGCACGATCAGATGCGCGGTCGTGACACCGGTGCCGTGCTCCCGCGCGAGCCACCCGTAGAGCGCGAGGCCCGCGATCAGCAGCAGCGCGCCGGTCTGCAGCACCTTGCGGCCGAACCTCGGGACCAGCTTCTGCACGGACGTGATGGCCACGACCGACATGGTCACACCGAAGATCAGGCTGGTCAGCGCGGCGTGCACGGGCGACCAGCCGAGGCCGATCTGCATGTACAGCGCTCCGGTCAGCGAGAACAGACCGAAGGCCGTGCCGAAGATGAGCTGGACGAGGATACCCGCGGAGAAGCTCCTGACCTTGAACAGCGAGAGCTCGACCAGCGGGAACCCGTCGCGACGGATCTTGGACCGCTGATGCAGCACGAAGGCGGCGAAGACGAGCAGGCTCGCGGGCATGCACACCAGGCTCCACACCGGCCAGCCCAGCTCCTGGCCCCGGGTGAGCGGGAACAGCAGCATCAGCAGACCGAGTGTGGCGACGGCGATGCCCACCAGGTCGAGCCGCGGCGCCGAGGGGGCCTTCGACTCGTTGAGGTAGTGCCGTCCCAGGAGGAGGCCGACGATTCCCACGGGCACGTTGATGAGGAAGATCGGCCGCCACTCCAGACCGAAGACGTTCCACTCGGTGAGCAGCGCGCCGAGGACGGGACCGGAGACGGCGCCGATGCCGCTGACCGCACCGAACATCCCGAAGGCCCGGCCCATCTCCTGCGGGGCGAAGGTGACCTGCATGATCGACAGCACCTGCGGCACCATCAGGGAGGCCATCAGGCCCTGCAGGATGCGTGTGGCGATCAGCATCTGAGGCCCTGCGGCCACACCGGACAACGCCGAGGCGACGGTGAACCCGGCCATGGCGAGCAGGAAGACCTTCTTGCGGCCGAAGATGTCGCCGAGCCGGCCGCCGGTGATCAGGCCGACGGCGAAGGACAGCGTGTAGCCCGCCGTGATCCATTGGACGGCCGTGTTGGAGGCGCCGATGTCCCGCTGGATGCTCGGGATCGCGATGTTGATGATGGTTGCGTCGAGCAGATCCAGCAGAGTTGCGGTCAGCAACACGGCCAGGGCCACCCAGCGCTTCGGGTCTGCAGCGGGAGGGGCCGCTGCTTCACTGGCGGAGCTCATGGGCCTCTTGACCTCTCCTGTGAGGGAACTTGGATGTGCGGCGAGTCTGGGGCAGGAGACTCGAAGACCACTCGCGTCGCGCCGGAGCCGACCATTCCGGCATTCAACGACCCTTGTTCCGCAGGGCGGTCCGGTGTATCGCGCGCGACGTCCTCAGGCGTGCGGACCGGTGGTCACCGTGCCGACGGTGAGCTCGGGCCGGCCCTCCAGGACGGCGCCGACACGCTCGGCCTCCTCGTGCAGCGCACCGAGCACCCCGGTGCCCAGCGGTTCGAGCGGCTCCACGGTGAGGTGGATCCGCCGGCCCGATCTGCGCTGGTGCCACACACCGGCGACGGTTCCGTCGACCAGCAGCACCGGGTAGTTGCCGGCCTGCCCGCTGGGCACCAGAGCACGCTCGGCGGCCCGCCCGGGGAAGAGAAGTTCGCGGGGGCGCCCCGCCACCACGTACGCGTCGAAGTACGGCAGCAGGCGAACGCCGCTCGGCGGAGCCGACGGCAGCTGGGTGTCGCCCGCGTTCACCCAGCAGACCGTGCCCGCCAGGTCGACCTCTTCGATCTTCCCCTCCAGCGAGCGGAACAGCTCGCTCGCCCAGCCGCGAGGGGCGTTCAGCCACTGCGCGAAGTTCTGGGGGGTGGCGGGGCCGTAGGCGTGCAGATAGCGGTGGAGCAGGTCGGCCTGGGCGGCGGGCCCTTCGGCGGGCCGGAAGCCGGGCAGGAAGCGCCGCGGATTGGTGTACGTGACCTTGCGGCCCCGGTTCGGCGCGAAGCACAGCATCCCGCGGTGCGAGGCGAGCGTCATGGCCTGCCGCCAGCGCGGCCACATGCCCTGGAAGGCGGGCATGACGAGGTCACCGGCCCAGGGGCCGGTCGCCTCGACGACGGCGTCGCTCAGCTCGTCGATGGTCAGCTCCGCGTCGGCGAGCACCTGCCCGATGGCCGCGACGACCGCCTCCGTCTGCTCCGGCGTCATCCGCACCTGCGCGGGGAACGCGCTCGCGGGCCTCGGTATCGAGCCCAACGCGCCGATCCACATCGGCAGTTCGGCGGTCGGCAGCAGATGGACCGTGCCGCGCGGGCCGAACATCTTGACCAGGCTGCGCCCCTTCCACAGGGCGTCCTGGACGTCGGTGCGGGTGGCCCCGGCGAGCCGGGTGCCGACGGACAGTTCGGCCGCCGAGAGGACCTGGGCGTGCACGCCGCACAGGGCGCCCACGATCCCCGCGGCATCGTCCGCCGTGGACGGCGCGGCGAGCCGGCTGCGCTCCAGACGGCGGGCGGACACCTCGGTCCACGACAGTTTCGGCATGCCGGAACTCATGGGTCTCCTCCGTGCTGCAGCGACAGATCAGGGTCCGAACGCATCTATACCCAGTGCCGCTCGATTACGGCTGGAGCGGCGCCGTCCCGTCCGAGCCGCACTCCACAGCCGTTCGAGCCCGACCCGCCACGGTGAAACCGATCCGAGCCCGTACGGCTCACGCGCCCTGGAGGACGAGACGAATGGTCATCGACGCCTGCCGTATCTGTGGCAACCGCAGCCTGCTGCCCGTGCTCGACCTGGGGTCATCCCCGCTCACCTGCGTCTTCCCGAGGAGCCGTGAGCAGGAGGTGCCCGAGGTACCGCTGGAGCTGGTGTTGTGCTCGCCGGACGGCTGCGGACTTCTGCAGCTGCGGCACACCGCGGACTTCGGCCTCATGTACGGCGAGCACTACGGATACCGCTCAGGCATCAGGCCGTTCATGATCGAGCACCTGCGCGGCAAGGTCCGTGCGGTCACGGACCGGATCGACCTCGGCCCCGACGACCTGGTGCTCGACATCGGCAGCAACGACTCGACGCTGCTGCGCTGCTACCCCCAGGACGGTCCCGCGCTGGTCGGCATCGACCCCTCGGGCGAGAAGTTCCGCCCGCTGTATCCGCAGCGTGCGGAGCTGATCTGCGACTTCTTCTCCAAGGAGGTCTTCGCCGCGCGGTTCGGTGACCGCCGGGTCAAGGCGGTCACGTCCATCGCGATGTTCTACGACCTGCCGCGTCCGCTCGACTTCATGCGGGACGTCGCCGCGATCCTGCACGACGACGGGGTCTGGGTGATGGAGCAGAGCTACATGCCCGCGATGCTGGAGGCGGGCGCCTATGACGTGGTGTGCCACGAGCACCTGGAGTACTACGCCCTGCGGCAGATCGAGTGGATGGCCGAGCGCGCCGGTCTGGCCGTCATCGGTGCCGAGCTGACCGAGGTGTACGGCGGCAGCCTGTCCGTCACCCTGGCCAAGGCGGGTTCCCGGCACCGCGTCGACCACGAGGGCCTCGACCGCATCCGCGCCCGGGAGCGCGCGCTCGCCCTCGACACCCTTGCCCCCTTCGAGGCGTTCGCCGGGCGGACCCGCGACAGCCGCGACCAGCTCCTGGACCTGCTCGCCGACTCCCGCAAGGCCGGCCTGTCGACCGTGGGCTACGGCGCCTCCACCAAGGGCAACGTCATCCTGCAGTACTGCGGCCTGGGCCCCGACGACCTGCCGTGCATCGGCGAACCCAACGAGGAGAAGCACGGCTGCTTCACCCCGGGCACCGGCATCCCCATCGTCTCGGAGGCCGAGGCGAAGGCGCTCGCCCCGGACCAGCTGCTCGTCCTGCCCTGGATCTACCGCGACGGATTCCTGGAGCGGGAGGCGGCGTACCGGGCCGGCGGCGGCAGGCTGATCTTCCCGCTGCCCGACCTCACCGTTTCGTGACCGGCCCGCACCCCACCCGTCCCCGTCCAGGAGGGCCCACCATGCGTACCCGTGAACTCGCCGTCGCCGGCGCCTTCGAGTTCACCCCCCAGGTGCACACCGATGCCCGGGGCCGGTTCGTCTCGCCGCTGCAGCAGGAGCCGTTCCTCGCCGCGGTGGGGCGTCCCTTCCCGGTGGCGCAGACCAACCACAGCCGCTCGGCCCGCGGTGTGCTGCGCGGCGTCCACTTCACGACCGCGCCGCCCGGCCAGGCCAAGTACGTCCACTGCGCGCGCGGCCGGGCCGTCGACGTCGTCGTCGACCTGCGCGTCGGCTCCCCGACGTTCGGGGTCTGGGACCGCGTGGACATGGACGAGGAGAGCTGCCGGGCCGCCTACTACCCCGAGGGCGTGGGCCACGCCTTCCTCGCCCTGGCGGACGACACCGTCATGTCCTACCTGGTGACCACCGGCTACCGGGCCGAACTGGAGCACGCCGTGTCGCCGTTGGACAAGGAGCTCGCGCTGCCCTGGCCGCGCGACCTGACACCGCTGCTGTCCGAGCGGGACCGGATCGCGCCCACCCTCGCCGAGGCGGCGGCCCGGGGGATGCTGCCCCGCTACGCCGACTGCGTGCACGGCTGACGGGGGAGACGATGAGCCTGGCCGGGCGGCCCCGCAGGGTCGCGGTCCTGGGAGCGACCGGCTGTGTGGGCCGGCACGTCTGCGCCGCGTTCGCGGAGCGGGGGGCGGACGTCGTGGCGATCGCCCGGCGGCCCGCCCCGCACATCGGCCCCTACCCGTTCCGGTCCCTGGACGCCGGGCGCCTCACGGGTGGGGAACTCGCCGCCGTACTCGCCGAGTCGCGCGTCGACACGGTGGTCAACGCCATGCTCGGCTGGGGGCGGAGCGCCCGCGAGATGGACGACGCCAATGTGCGGCCGGTGGAGCGGCTGCTCGCCGCCCTGCGGGCGCTGCCCGACCCCGTGCGGTACGTCCATCTCGGCACGATCCACGAGTACGGCCCGATCCCGTACGGCACCGCTGTCGACGAGACGGCCGAGCCGCGCCCCACCTCGCTGTACGCCCGGTCCAAGCTCACCGCGTCGCGTCTGGTGCTCGACGCGGCGGCGCGCGGCGAACTCGACGCCGTGGTACTGCGGCTGACCAACACCCTGGGTCCGTACACGGCCCCGGAGAGCTTCTTCGGTGCGCTGGCGGCACGGTTGCGCCGGGCCGCCGCCGCCCCGGGCGAGGTCACCGACGTCGCGGTGGCCGCGGCCCACCGGGACTTCGTCGACGTACGGGACGCCGCGGCCGCCGTGTACGCGGCCGCGGCCGGGGCCGCCCCCGAGCGGCTGCTGAACATCGGCCGGGGTGAGGCGGTCGCCGTCGAGACGCTCGTACGGACCCTGGTCGAGGTGAGCGGGCTGCCACCGGACGCGGTGCGGATCCGCCACGCCGAGGTGCGCAGCCGCAGCGCCGGCGCCGACTGGATCCAGGTGGACCCCAGCCGCGCCCGGCAGTCACTCGGCTGGCGTCCCGGACACCTGCTGACCGACGCGCTGCGGGCGGTGTGGCGCACCGTCGAGCCGGCCCCTCCGGTGCCGCTCAGCCCTCGATGACCACCGCGCCGCCGACGGGCCGCGCGGCGGACGGCGGCAGCAGGAAGGCGAGCAGCCGCTCGGCCTCCGCACCGGTCCGCTCGGCCTCGTCCGGGTTCAGTGCGCGGTAGGGCCGGACCCGCAGGGTGGAGTCCCGCAACGACCAGGTGCCGCGCACGAATCCGTCGACCAGGAACGTGGGCCGCACCTCGCTGCCGGTGATCACCCGCGCCCGGTCCTCGTCGCCGATGACGCGCGTACGGTCGGCGTGGCTGAGGATCAGGTTGTCGAAGGCGGGCAGGAAGCGCACCGGGGCCGGTTCGTCCGGGTCGCCGAGGGGCGCGTCCGGCAGGTCGAACAGCTCGCGACCCGAGCCGTCCTGGTAGGTGCGCAGAGCGGAGCGCATGCCGTCGAGCACCGCGCGCAGCCGGGTCAGGCCCGACCAGGCCTGGACGTCCATCGCGGAGGCCGGGCCGTACACCGCCAGATAGCGGGTGATCACGTCCTCGATGCGCGGTGCCGTCTCCAGGGGGCGGCCGATCCACTCCTCGGCGAGCACGATCGGGGTGGCGCCGCGGTCGCCCCAGGTGCCGCTGGGCGGCGGGTGCACATGGGCCACCAGGGACTGTGTCGCATACACGAGGGCCTGCCGGTCCCGGCCGGGGAAGCGCTCGGCGAGCCGACGGGCGAGCTGCGGCCGGGTCAGCCCGTCACCGGCCATGAACTCCCTCCCCACGGCGGTGAGTTCGGACGGGTCGAGACCGGCGATGGCCCGCCCGAAGGCGCCCTGGCGGGCCTTTTTCAGCACCGGTTCGAGCAGCGGGCGCAGCCGGCCGAAGTCCCCGGCGGTGACCAGGTGCTGGGTGTTGCGGTGGAGTTTGGCCCGCACGACGTCCCGGCCGTGCAGCAGCGCCGTCAGATCGGCGTGCCGGAAGCCGGCCAGTCGCGCCCACAGGCTCACGTAGGGCGAGTCGGACTCCTGGGCCTGCAGTCCCACCAGCCGCTCGACGGCCGAGAGGGCGGACAGCGGACTACGGTGCAGCAGTAACTGCCGTTGCAAGTAGGTGCGGTTGAGCGTGCGCACGCTGAGCTGAGGAGGCATGCGCGCCATTGTCGCGGCCCGCGCTGGATCCCCGCTCGAACGTGACGGCCCGCGTGGTGAACAGGGACAGCAGGCTGCGTGCCTGGACGTTGAGATAGTGCCCGTGCCGCACCAGCGCGGCGAGCCGGCCGGGCGCGACCCACCGATAGCCCGGCGGCAGCACGTCCGGTACGTCGCCGGGCGCGGCCTCGACGAGCAGGTAGCGGCTCACGGCGTTGCGGAACCGCCCGCCCTCCTCCGAGTGGACCGCCTCGTACCGGATCCGGTCGGGAGTCGCCCGCAGCACCGCGTCGAGGAACGGCGGCCGGTCGGCGGCCGGCAGCCAGGCGTGGTTGTCCGGCACGCACTGCACGGTGGGCGCCAGCTCGACGGTGTCGAGGAAACCGCCTTCGACCTGTGCGCGTACCAGGACCTGGACGCCTTCCGCGGAGCGGCGCGTCAGGAAGGCCGTGACACCGTGGCCGACGGGCTCGATCAGCGGCTGGGTCCAGCCGCCCACCTCCCGGCTGCCGGCCTCCACGGCGACCGCCACCACCCGGAAGTACCGGCCGTGCTCGTGCTCGATCTCGTACGGCGTGCGGTGCCAGCCCTCGACCGCGTTCAGCGGCATCAGTTCGGCGCGGACCGTGTGACGGGAGCGCTCCGCGGTGAACCAGGACAGCAACTCCGTGGTCTCGTACGGTGCTTCGTCCCCGCACAACGGCAGGGGCGCGCACGACAGGACGGTGCGGGCATCCATGTTCACCAGGTTGTCCTGGTGCAGCAGCGCGCCGATCTGGCCGAGGGTCAGCCAGCAGAAGTCGTCACCGGCCGGCACGTCCTCGGACGTCTCGACGATCATGTTCCGGTTGTGCTTGCGGAAGAACCAGGAGCCGTGCTCGGACTGCAGCACGTCGGCCACCACGCTGCCCGGTCGGGGCCGCAGAAAGTGCTCCAGGTAGGGCACGTCCGCGCCGCGGTGCACCTTGGTGTAGTTGCTGCGGGTCGCCTGCACCGTGGGGGAGAGCTGAAGCGGACGGGGGTTGCCCGGCTCCATCTTGGCCTGCATCAGGAAGTGCGGCACCCCGTCGAACTCCTTGGTCAGGATGCCCAGGATGCCGACCTCCGGCTGCCGGATGATCGGCTGCTGCCAGGTCCTGAACGGCCCGGTGTCCACGGACACCCGTAGCCCTTCCACGCTGAAGAAACGTCCGCTGTGATGGGTCAGATTGCCGCTGCCGGGGGCGAAGGCCCAGCCGTCGAGCGCGGCGAACGGGATGCGCTGCACGGCGAAGCGGTGCGCGTGGGCACGCTGCGCCAGCCATCCCGGCACGTCACGGGTCCGCAGCCAGGAGCCGGAGTCGGTGACGGCGGCGGAGCGCGCGAACCGCTCGGCCGCCGATGGCTGGAAGAACAAGGTCAACCTCCCCTGCGAACAGGCGGGTCAGGACGGGTTGTGGATCTTGTCGGCCCAGGCCGGCGAGTCGTGCGTGACGACGCGGGAACGGGTGTACAGCTCGCCGTCGACGCGGACCAGCACGTCCTCCACGACGGTCGTCGGTTCGAAGCTCACCTTGCCCGACGCGTCGGTCATGCTCACGATCGCCTGATACCGGACGTGCAGGGTGTCCTCGTCGACCGGCTCGATCCGCATCCGGTCGAACCAGTACCGGTACACGAGGCCGTCGTAGTAGGCGATGTTCTTCTCCCGCGCCTCGCGCGCCGACACCTCGTCGACGAGCGGTCGCTCCGGGTCGCCCCGGCGCTGCTGCATCTCGGTCAGCAGCTGCCGGCGCCCCTCGATCCTCCACCCCCCGGGACGGTGCTCGATCGAGCCGTCCTCGGTGAGCGTCTGCAGGAACTCCTCGAACCTGCGCTCCTCCAGGAGCGGCATCTGGTGCGCGTAGAACTGCTGCACCTCGATGTAGAGGTCCGCGGTCACCCGCTGTCGGTCTTCCCGCACTGTCTGAGGCACACCGGCTCCTTCCTTCGGGACCGCACCCGCTGTTCACGGCGGGCGTGGCCGGGAGCTCTCACGGTGGGACCGAAGCCTGGACGCGCTCTGGAGCGCCGCTACAGAACCGGCGCGGTGAAGTCCACCCGGTGGCCGTCCGCGTCGGACGCGGCGAACGCGAGGAGCCGTGCGCCCTCCTCGGCCAGCGCGGCGCGGTCCGCGCCGGTGAGCGCGGCGAACGGCTCGATCAGCAGGGTGGCCGCGCCGTCCTCGCGGTGGATCCGCCAGGTGCCGCGGACGAAGCCGTCGACCAGGATCGTGGCGCGGACGATGCCGTTGCGCGTGAAGATCCGGGCACGGTCCTCGGGCGAGATGATCCGGCTCCGGTCGGCGTGCGACAGCAGGATGTTGTCGAACTCCGGCAGGAAACGCACCGGCACGGGGGTGCCGGCGGCGGGCAGCGGAGCCCCGGGGACGTCGAAGAGCTCGTTCCCGCGCGGGTCGCGGGCCGTGCGCAGGCGCGGACGCAGCCCGTCGAGCACCGTACGCAGCCGGGTCAGGCCCGACCAGGTCTGGATGTCCTTGACCGTCGCGGGGCCGAAGGCCGCCAGGTAGCGCAGCACCATGTCCGGCGCGGACGGCCGGGCGGCGAGCGGCTCACCGAGCCAGGACTCGGCGGTCGCGTAGCGGGTCTGGCCGCCGACGCCCCAGATGCCCCGGGGCGGCACCTGCACCAGGGGCAGCAGGGCCCGCGCCGCGTACGCCAGGTGCCCCGCCTCGATGTCCGGCCACCGCTCCTGCAGCGCCGTGCCCAGTTCGCCGGTGGTGAGAGGGCGTGCCGCCAGCGCGGCACGGGCCGCGTCCGCCAGCGCCTGCCGAGGCACGCCCGCCACGTGCGCGCCCGAGCCACTGGCCCGCAGATTGCGGTCGAGAGCGGGCTGGGTCAGCGGACGCAGCTCCAGGCAGTCGGCGGCGGTGACCAGATGGACGGTGGCGCGCATGACGGCGAGGCGCACCACCAAGCGGTCCTCGACCGCCCGGGCCAGGTGCGTGGTCGAGAAGTCCGCCAGGCGGGACCACAGGCCGATGTACGGCGGGTTGGGCGCCTGCGCCTGCATACCCACCAGGTGGGTCACCGCTTCGGCCACGCCCATCCGGTGGCGCCGCAGCAGCAGCTGGCGGTCCAGCAGTGCCCGGTTCAGGGCGGCGTCGCTCAGGACGGGGACGTCGGGGTGGGCGCCCTGCTGCGGGGGGCCGCTGCGTGTGGTCCGGGTGGCCATCTGATGTCCTCGGATCGGGGGCGGGCGATGTCCGCCCCAGTATGGGGGCGTGGGCCTCGGCGTCGGCTCGAAACCCGGCCGAGCACCAGCGGGGGTTGAGCGTGCCGCGACCTGACGGCCGCATTCTGCGCCGGCACGTGAGGGGCCGACGGCCGCCCGCACGGCGGCCGGTGACACCGCGACGGAGGACTCCCCATGAAGGCACTGGTGCTGTCCGGAGGGCTGGGCAGCAGACTGCGTCCGTTCAGCCACTCCATGCCCAAACAGCTGATCCCGGTCGCGGGCCGGCCGGTCCTCGCCCATGTCGTGACCAGCCTGAAGGACATGGGTGTCGTCGACATCGGCGTGGTGGTCGGCGACCGGGGCGACGAGATCGCCTCGGCCCTCGGTGACGGCAGCTCGCTGGGTGTGCGGATCACCTATGTCCGGCAGGACGAGCCGCGCGGCCTGGCCCACTGCATCCTCGTCGCCAGAGAGTTCCTGGGCGACGACGACTTCGTCATGTACCTCGGTGACAACATGCTCGCCGACGGGGTGCAGGACATCGCCGACGCGTTCCGCACCAGGCGCCCGAGCGCCCAGATCGTGGTGCACAAGGTCCCGGACCCCCGGGAGTTCGGCGTGGCCGAGGTGGACGAGGACGGCCGGGTGCTGGTGCTCACCGAGAAGCCGGCCCGGCCGCGCACCGATCTGGCGGTGATCGGCGTGTACTTCTTCACGGCCGCGGTGCACGAGGCGGTGGCCGCGATCACCCCGAGCGCCAGGGGAGAGCTGGAGATCACGGACGCCCTGCAGTGGATGGTGGACCGGGGCGCGGACGTGCGGGCCCGGGTCTACTCCGGCTTCTGGAAGGACACCGGACGGATCGAGGACGTACTGGAGTGCAACCGGGAACTCCTGGACCGCCTGGCGCCGTCGCTGCGCGGTGAGGTGGACGGGGCGAGCGAACTGGAGGGCCCCGTGGTGATCGAGGAGGGCGCACGCGTCATCCGGTCCCGCCTCACCGGCCCCGTGATCATCGGTGCCGGCGCAGTCGTCAGGGACAGCGTCGTCGGCCCGCACACGGCGGTCGGCGGGGGCTGCGTGCTCGACACGGCCGACGTACGCAACTCGATCCTGCTGGACGGCGCGACGCTCCGGCGGGTCGGCGGGGTGCGGGCGTCGGTCATCGGCCGGGACGCCACCGTCAGCTCGACGGGGTTCGCCCGCTGCGGCAGGCTCGTCGTCGGCGACCACTCCAGCGTCGAAGTGGCCGCGTGACGGGCCCGGAAGCACCGGCGCGCCGGCGGTTCCCGCGAGGGAGCCGCCGGCGCGCGTGCTCAGCGGAGCGACGGTAGCGCCGAGGAGGCCGCTCAGGTCGCGTTCGAGGCGTTCTGGCCCAGCGCGACGGCGATCGTCTCGCCGGTGATGAAGCGGGCTTCCTCGGAGCACAGGAACACCATCGTGTTCGAGATGTCCTCGCACTCAGCCCAGGCCTTCGGGATGGTGTTGAACTGGCTGAACGCCTGCACGACCTCTTCCCGGCTGGGATTGTCCAGGTGCGGCAGGAACAGCTTGAGCGAACTCGGGTTGTTGATCATCGGGGTGTCGACCGCGCCCGTGCACACCACGTTGGCGGTGATCCCGTACTGGCCGACCTCCGTGGCCACCGACTTGACCAGCCCGATCAGCCCCCACTTGGTCGCCGCGTAGTGTCCGACGTTCGCCATGCCCATCTTGCCGGCCATCGACGACGTCGCGACGATCCGGCCCCGGCCCCGCGCGATCATGCCGGGCAGCACGGCACGGATGGAATGGAACGCGCCCGTCAGGTTCACGTCGACCATGTCGCGCCAGGTCTGGTCCGGCATCTCGGCGATCGTGGAGAAGGAGAAGACCCCGGCGTTGGCGAGCAGGAAGTCGACACCGCCCAGCTCCTCCTCGACCTGCGCGACGAAGCTGCCGAGCCGCTCCGCGTCCCGCACGTCGACCCTGCCGGAGACACACCTGCGGCCGAGGTTCTCCACCAGCTTCACGGTCTCGTCCAGGTCGTCGGCGCCCGGCATGGCGTACGGCACGGAGCCGACCTGCGCCGCGACGTCGAGGACGGCCACGTCGGCTCCCTCGCGGGCGAACCTGACGGCGTGGGAGCGGCCCTGTCCCCGGGCCGCACCTGTGACCAGCACCACCTTGCCGTCGAACTTTCCCATCGCTTTCCTCCCCATCGTCGGTTGGCGCATCGTCGGGCGCACGCCGGTCGGCGCACCGTCGGTCGGCGCATCGTGAGCCGGCCGGTCTCCGGCCCACCATCGGCGTCCCGGGTCGGCTTCGGCTGGAGCGTTGCTCGGCCGGTCCGTGGGTGCGCTCAGCGCAACGGCCCGAAGAACGAGCGCAGTTCGTCCACCAGCAGCTCCGGCTGCTCCAGAGCCGGGAAGTGCCCGCCGCGGTCGTGGTCCGTCCAGCGGCGCAGATCCGTGAAGCGGGCCGCGCACCAGGCGCGGGGCATCCGGGCGTCCTTGGGGAAGACGGCCAGCGCGGCCGGTACGGGGACGGGGGCGAGGGCCATCCTGTTGTGGCTCTCCCAGTAGATGCGGGCCGAGGAGGCGCCGGTGCCGCACAGCCACGCCAGCGTCACGGCGTCGAGCAGCCGGTCGCGCGGGACGACCTTCTCCAGGTCACCGTCGTGGTCGGACCACGCCCAGTACTTCTCGACCATCCAGGCCAGCTGGGCGACGGGAGAGTCGACGAGCCCGTAGCCGAGGGTCTGCGGCCGGGTCGCCTGGATCGCCGAGTAGCCGCCCTCGTTCTGCTGGAACTCCTTGAGCGCGGCGAGCCCGGCCAGGTCCCGCTCGTCCAGGGCCACGTCGTGCTGCGGCGGCCGTGCGAACGGCATCGCGAGATGGATGCCGGCCAGATGCGCACCGTCGGTCTCGCCGAGCACGCCGGTCAGGAACGAACCCCAGTCGACGCCGTGTGCCGCGTACCGCTCGTAGCCGAGCCGGGCCATCAGCTCCGCCCAGGCGGCGGCCGTGCGCTCCACCGTCCAGCCGGTGGCGTCCGGCTTGTCGCTGAAGGCGAAGCCGGGCAGGGAGGGCGCCACCACATGGAAGGCGTCGGCCGGGTCGTCGGGGTGGGTCAGGGGCCGGATCAGGTCGAGGAACTCGACGACCGAGCCGGGCCAGCCGTGGCTGACGAGCAGCGGCAGCGCCTGCGGGTGCGGGGAGCGCACATGCAGGAAGTGGATGCCGAGGCCGTCGATCTCGGTGCGGAACTGCGGCAACGCGTTCAGCCGCGCCTGCGTGGGCCACCAGTCGTACGCCGTCCTCCAGTACGCGGCGAGCTCCTGCAGATACGCCAGGGGCACGCCCTGGGACCAGTCGTCCACCGTCTGCGCCTCGGGCCAGCGGGTGCGGGCGAGGCGGCCGCGCAGGTCCTCCAGATCCGCCTCGTCGAAGGTCACGCGGAACGGCGTGACGTCCCTTCTCATCGATGGTCCTCCCGGATCGCGTAGGCCGTGCCGGTCTCGTGACGTGTCCCGCGGAGGCTAGGCGCGGCGACTTGAGCGCAGGTCGAAGGGACCGCCGCGGGAGACGGTTGCCGGATCGGCCCGAGCGCGGCGCGAGGGGCGCTGCGGCCGGGCTCCAGGTGCCGCTTGCAGCGTGCCGGTGCCGTTGACGTCGACGATGGGGACGATGGGGAGCCGCTCATGGAGACAGGCACTGGACCCCTGCACGGCCTGCGGGTCGTGGAGCTCGCCGCGATCGGGCCCGCCCCGTTCGCCTGCATGATCTTCGCGGACCTGGGCGCCGACGTGATGCGGGTCGACCGGGCCGACGGAGCCCGCTCGTTCGCGGACTGGCACGGCGAGCTGGACCGCGGGCGCCGCACGATGGAGCTCGACCTCAAGGACCCCGAGGACGTGGGCTGGCTGCTGCGCCAGGTGGAGCGCTCCGACGTCCTGGTGGAGGGATTCCGGCCGGGCGTCGCCGAACGCCTCGGCATCGGGCCCGACGTCTGCATCGGGCGCAACCCGCGTCTGGTCTACGGCCGGATGACCGGCTGGGGCCAGCACGGACCGCTCGCCAAGGCACCCGGGCACGACATCAACTACCTCGCCCTGACCGGTGCGTTGTACGCCATCGGCGAGCGCGGCGGCCCCCCGGTGCCCCCGGTCAACCTGCTCGGCGACTTCGCGGGTGGCGCCATGTTCCTGGTCGCCGGAGTGCTGGCCGCGCTGTACGAGCGGCAGGCCTCGGGCCGCGGGCAGATCGTGGACGCGGCGATCGTGGACGGCGCCGGCGCCATGCTCGGCATGCTCACCGCGATGGCCGACGCGGGCCAGTGGACCCACGAGCGCGGCGTCAACCTGCTCGACGGCGGCGCCCCCTTCTACTCCTGCTACGCGTGCGCGGACGGCGGATACGTCGCCGTAGGGGCGTTGGAGGACCGCTTCTACCGGGCGCTGCTCGACGGCCTCGGACTCGACCCCGACTGTCTGCCCGACCGCGGCGACCCCGTCAACTGGCCCACGCTCAGACGGGTGTTCGCGCACCGCTTCGGCACCCGTGACCGGGACGCATGGGCCCGTCTCTTCGAGGAGACGGAGGCGTGCGTGACACCCGTGCTCAGCGTCGAGGAAGCCGCCGCCCACCCCCACCACCGGGCGCGCGGCAGCGGTCCCGCCGCGCCCGCGCCCCGCTTCAGCCGCGCTCGGGCAGATCTCCCGTGACGCACGCCGTGACGTGCGCGGACGGGTTCGAGCCCGGCTCAGGGCGGCTTCGAGGCAGTGCCCGGAATCTGTGGGAACCCCAGCCGGAAGACCTCAGTGAAGGAGGGGCGATGGCGGAGCGCGGCTTCCAGCTCTACGACACGACCCTGCGCGACGGAACGCAGATGGAGGGGCTGTCCCTGACCGTCGACGACAAGCTGGCCATTGCGCGCAGCCTGGACGCCCTCGGCGTGGGCTTCATCGAAGGCGGCTGGCCCGGCGCGATCCCGAAGGACACCGAGTTCTTCCGCCGGGCGCGCACCGAACTCGACCTGAGGACAGCCCGGTTGACTGCTTTCGGCGCCACCCGAAGGCCGGGCGTCGCCGTCTCCCAGGACCCGCAGGTACGCGCCCTGCTGGAGGCGGACACGCCCGTGGTGACCCTCGTCGCCAAGAGCCACACCGGGCACGTCGAGGCGGCCCTGCGCACCACGCTCGCCGAGAACCTCGCCATGATCCGCTCGACCGTGCAGCACCTGGTGCTCGCCGGCCGCCGCGTGTTCCTCGACGCCGAGCACTACTTCGACGGGTACGTCGCCAACCGCGAGTACGCCCTCGAAGTGGTCCGCACGGCCGCCGAGGCCGGCGCGGAGACCGTGGTGCTGTGCGACACCAACGGCGGCTCGCTGCCCGAGGAGGTCAAGGCCGTCGTCGCCGACACCATCGCCATGACCGGCGCCGCCGTGGGCATCCACTGCCACGACGACACCGGCTGCGCCGTCGCCAACACCATGGCGGCCGTCGACGCGGGCGCCGACCACGCCCAGGGCACCGTGCACGGCTACGGCGAACGCTGCGGCAACGCCGACCTGCTCACCGTCATCGCCAACCTCGTCCTCAAGCGGGACCGCAAGGTGATCCCCCTCGAACGCCTCGCGGACCTGGAGCCGACCGGCCGGGCCGTCGCCGCGGTCACCGGGCTGCCCGGCGCCCCCGCGGCCCCGTACGTCGGCTCCGCCGCCTTCACGCACAAGGCGGGACTGCACGCCTCGGCGCTGCGCGTCGACCCCGCCCTGTACCAGCACATCGACCCGGCCCGCGTCGGCAACGCCATGCGGGTGCTGGTCTCCGACATGGGCGGCCGCTCCTCCGTCGTACTCAAGGCCCGCGAACTGGGCTACGAGGTGGACGCGGACTCCGCCGCGGTGGGCCGGGCCGCGGCCCGGGTCAAGGAACTGGAGAGCCGCGGCTACACCTTCGAGTCCGCCGACGCCTCCTTCGCGCTGCTGCTGCGCGAGGAACTGGGCGAGCAGCCCGGCCGGCCGCCCTTCGACGTCGAGTCGTGGCAGGTCCGTCTCGGCTCGGACGGCGCGGGCGCCACGGCCACGGTGCGGCTGCGCTCCGACGGGGCGCCGCTGACCGCCACCGGCCGGGGCCGCGAGCCCGTGCACGCCCTCGACGACGCCCTGCACCGGGCACTCGACCCGTTCTTCCCCGAGGCGGCCCGGCTGCGGCTCCGGGAGCACCGGACACGGGAGCTGGCGGGGGACAGCGGGCAGCCGCCCCTGGTGCGGGTGCTGCTGACCTTCCAGGACGGAGAGCGCGACTGGGGCACCGTCGGTGTGGACACCCACGCCACGGCAGCGGCCCTGCGCGCCCTGCTCGACGGCCTCCACCACGTCCTGTCCGGCGGCCCGGGCCGGCCCGGGGGCACCACCGCCCCCGGCCTGGTGGCCGCGCCGGCCGGCTGACACCTTCGAACTCCCAGGAGCGGCTGTGCGCGTGGAAGAGATCTACCTGCGGGCGACCTCCGTACGTCTCCCGGCCTCGCTGAGCATCGACGACGCGGTGGCCGCGGGTTCCTGCCCGGCGGGGCTCGCCGCGACCACCGGGGTGGTGTCGGTGGCGTACTCGCCCGACGAGTCCGCCGCCGAGATGGCGGCCCGCGCCGCGCGGGACGCGCTGCGGCGGGCCGGCAGCGGACCCGGCGACGTGGACCTGCTGCTGCACGCGGACACGTACCACCAGGGGCAGGACCTGTGGCCGGTCGCCTCGTACGTGCAGCGCGAGGCGCTCGGCAACCACTGCCCGGCGCTGGAGATCCGGCAGATGTCCAACGGCGGACTGGCCGCCCTCGACCTCGCCACCGCCTACCTCACCGCCGGCCACGGCCACGGCGACGCACTGCTCACCACCGCCGACCGGTTCTGCGAGCCCGGCATCGACCGCTGGCGCACCGACCCCGGCACCCCCTACGCGGACGGCGCCACCGCCCTCGTCCTGTCCCGGCGCGGCGGCTTCGCCCGGCTGGTCTCGCTCGCGGTGCACGCCGACCCGCAGCTGGAGCCGATGCACCGAGGCGACGAGCCGTTCACCCCGGCCCCGTTCAGCAACCGCATCCCCGTGGACTTCGAGGAGGCCAAGCGCGCCTTCGTCGGCAGAGTCGGGATGTCGTTCGCCATCACACGGGCCAACAACGGCCAGCAGACGGTGGTCAAACAGGCCCTCGCCGACGCCGGCATGGAACTCGGCGACGCCTCCTGGGTGGTGCTGCCGCACTTCGGGCGCCGCCGGCTGCAGGCCATCTACTACAAGCCCTTCGGCATCGAACCGGAGCGCACCGCCTGGGAGTTCAGCAGAACCGTCGGCCATCTCGGCGCGGGCGACCAGTTCGCCGGCCTCGACCACCTGCTGGTCTCCGGCCGGGCACGGCCCGGTGACCGCTGCGTCCTGATCGGTGTCGGCGCGGGCTACAGCTGGGGCTGCGCCGTGCTGGAGATCACCGAACGGCCCGCCTGGGCCCCCTGAGGGGCCCTTCGCCCCGCCCTCGGCCCGGCCGGTTTCCACCGGGGATCAAGGCGGGCTCTAGGGCACCTGTGTCAATCTGCTGATCGCCGTCCCGTACGGCGCGAACCGAGGAAGGACACCGCCGTGGCGACGATCGTTACGAGCGAGACAGCGGCCGGACAGCCCCTCGCCGGGGAGCTGCACGTCACCGAGCACACCATCACCGTGGCCGCGTCCCCGGACGCCGTCTACGCGCTGGTGGCCGATGTCGGCGCGTGGCCCCAGGTGTTCGGGCCGACGGTCCACGTCGAGGTTCTCGAAGAGGAGGACACCCAAGACACGCACCACCAGGTCCTGCGCATCTGGGCCATCGCCAACGAGCAGGTACGCACGTGGACCTCGCGCCGCACCCTCGACCCCGCCGCCCGCGTCATCACCTTCCGGCAGACCGTCCCGGCGGCCCCCGTCGCCGCCATGGGCGGCACCTGGCGCATCGAGCCCGTCGACGACGGCACGACGCGCGTGGTGCTGCTGCACGACTACCGGGCCATCGGCGGCGACCCGGCCGCCGAGGAGCTGATCGAGCGCGCCGTCGACCGCAACAGCGTCGCCGAGCTCGCCGCGCTCAAGAACGCGGCCGAACTCGGCGACGCCGGCGCGGAGCTGCAGTTCACGTTCAGTGACTCGGTGACCGTCGCGGGCGCGGCCGGCGACGTCTACGCCTTCCTCGACCGCGCCGACCGCTGGCCCGAGCGGCTGCCGCACGTGGCCCGGCTCGGCCTCACCGAGGACGAGCCGGGCATCCAGCACATCGACATGGACACCCGCAGCCCGGACGGCTCCCTGCACAACACCACCTCGGTGCGGGTCTGCTTCGAGGACCGCAGGCAGATCGTCTACAAGCAGCTGCGGGTACCGGTCGCGATGCGGGTGCACACCGGCCGCTGGACCATCGAGCCGAGCGGCGACGACGACGGCACCCTCACCGTCACCTCCTGGCACACGGTCGTGCTCGACCCCGCAGGGGTGAGCAGCACGCTCGGCCCGCAGGCCACGCTCGCCGAGGCCAGGGCCCTGGTCCGCAAGGCCCTGGGCACCAACAGCTCCACCACTTTGCGCCACGCCAAGAAGTTCGCGGAGGAAGTGCATGCCGGGACGTGAGATCGCCGGCCCTGTCACCGTCATCAACACGTTCGAGGTCAAGGGCGACACCAAGAAGTTCGAGCGGCTGTTCCGCGAGCACTCCCAGTTCCTGCGCAGACGAGAGGACTTCTCGTTCCTGGTGACGGTGCGGCTGGTGGATCTGCCGCACGTCTATGTGCACCTCGGCCACTGGCGCACCCTGCGCGGCTTCCTCGACACCGTGCACGACGAGACGTTCCTCGGCCACGTCGAGCGGCTCGAACCGCTCGTCGAGACGGAGGCGGACCAGGCCGTCAGCACCGGCCGGGTACTGCGCGACGCCGCCGAGCCCGGCACCCACAGCGTGCTGCTGCTGCGCGCCCAGGTCACCGGGGACTGGCGGGCCTTCGAACGCGACTTCGGTGAACTCGCCGGCAAACTCGGCGAGTCGGACGGCTTCGGCGGCAGTGATCTGCTGCGCTCCATCCTCCGGCCGGCCGTCTACACGGGTGTCCTGTGGTGGCGCGACACCGACGCCATGGACCAGGGACTGGAGAGCGCCGTGTTCAAGAGCGCCCGCGAGGACCTCGGCCGCTTCGCCCGGCTCGACGTACAGCGCACGCAGCACGTGGCGTACGAGCGCACCATCGAATGACACCCCGCAGGGGACCGCCCGTGATCCAGCGGGAGACGAGCCGAGGGCCGCCGGTCCTCGGCTCTCCTGCGTCCGCGGCACGAGGACCTCTCTAGGGGGCGGGTGCACGCTGTCCCCATGGCGAACGACACCCGTATCACCGTGGTGCGAGGCCGGCCCGACGCGGCCGAACTCGCCGCGGTCACCGCCGTGCTGATCGCCCTGGCGCGCCGCGCACAGGAGCCCGAGGACCTGCCGGGCACGGTGTTCGCGGACTGGCGGGTCAAGGGCGGCGGTCCGGGCCCGGCGGTGTCCTGGCCCCGTCGATGAGGGAGCCGAGGGTGCAGACAGCGAAGGGGGAGGCGTTGAGCGACCAGCCGGCACGGACATTCACCGACATCGTGCGCGAGAGGGCCGCCGAGTCACCGGCCCGCCCCGCGCTGATCCTGCTCACCGAGAAGGACGGTGCGCTGCGGCCCGAGACGCACACCTACGCCGGGCTCGACCGTGCGGCCCGCGCACTCGCCGCCCGGCTCGCCGCCCACGCCGGCCCCGGCGAGCGCGCCCTGATCCTGCACCGCTCCCGGGCCCAGTTCGGCATCAGCTTCCTCGCCTGCCTGTACGCGGGCGTGGTCGCGGTCCCGGCCGCGCCGCCCGGCGGCTCGGCCCGGCACGACGAGCGCATCGCGGGCATCGTCAAGGACGCCGCCGCGAGCTGTGTGCTGACCTCGCTCGCCGAGGCCCCCGAGGTGACCCAGCTGCTGGCCCGCACCGGCCACGGCTCCCTCACCTGCATCCCGACCGACACCGGCCACCCGGCCCCGCAGGCCCACCGCCCCTCGGACGAGCCGTGGCAGCCGGCCCGCCGGGACCCCGACGACCCGGCGTTCCTCCAGTACACGTCGGGCTCCACCCGGGAGCCGCGCGGTGTCGTCATCACACACCGGGCGCTGCTCGCGGGCCACGAGGCGATCAGCGCGGCGCTCGGCACCACGCCGGGCAGCCGGATCGGCGGCTGGCTGCCGCTCCACCACGACATGGGCCTGGTCGGCCAGCTGCTGCACGCGCTGTGGCTGGGCGGCACCGCCGTGCTGCTGTCCCCGGTCGCGTTCGTCAAGCGCCCGGCGCACTGGCTGGAGACCATCTCGCGGTACGGCCTCACGGTCAGCGGCGCCCCCGACTTCGCGTACGACCTGTGCGTACGCAGGATCAACGACAGCCAGCTCGCCGGCCTGGACCTGTCGGGCTGGCGGATCGCCGTCAACGGCGGCGAGCCGGTGACCGCGGCCACCATGCGCGCCTTCGCCGAACGCTTCGCGCCCGCGGGCCTGCGCCCCGACGCGCTCGTGCCCTGCTACGGCCTCGCCGAGGCGACCCTGCTCGTCGCCGGGGACCGGGACACCTCCGCGTTCGACGGGTGCGCTCTGCCCACCTCGCTCACCGCCGGCGGCCCCGAGCGCGAGACCGTGTCCTGCGGCCGCCCCGCCTCCGTCGAGCTGCGCATCGTCGACCCGGACAGCTGCGAGGAGGTCGCCGAGGGACGCGTCGGGGAGATCTGGGTGCGCGGCGCCGCCGTCGCCCGCGGCTACTGGTCACGGCCCGCCGAGACCGCCGACGTCTTCGGCGGCCGGATCAGGAACGGCGGCAGCGGTTATCTGCGCACCGGGGACCTCGGCGCCCTCGTCGACGGACGGCTCCATGTGACCGGGCGCATCAAGGACGTGATCGTGGTGGCGGGCCGCAATCTGTACCCGCAGGACCTGGAGCGCTCGATACGCGAGGTCAGCGCCCTGTTCGGTGCGACGGCCGCCTTCGGGGTGCCCGGCGAGCGCGAACGTGTCGTCGTCGTGCAGGAGTTGCGGGGCCGCAGCCGCTACGGCGTCGACTTCGCCGAGCTCGCCGGATCGGTGCAGAGCGCCCTGACCGCCCAGTACGACGTGCGGGCCGGCGGTGTGCTCCTGGTGCGGCCCGGCACCGTGCGCCGCACCACCAGCGGCAAGCTGGAGCGGGCCGCGATGCGCCGCCTGTTCCTCAACGGGGAACTCACCGCCCTGCACCAGTGGCTCGACCCCGAGGTGCAGCGGCTCGTGCGGCAGCCGCCGCCCCGGAAGCAGAGGGGACGCCGATGACGACACAACACGATGTGCAGGAACGCATCGACGCCTTGGAGCGCGCCTTCGGGCCGCTCGACGACCCGGCGAACCCGCTGGGCGGCGAGAGCCTGGTCGCCGCGGACGCGCAGGGCACCGCGCCGCCGGGCGCCGAGCGGATCCTGGACGCCTTCGGCCTCAACGCCGAGTTCGTGCCCGCCGAACTCGGCGGCAGGCTGCGGCGGATGGACGTACTCGGGCGGATCCTGCGGCCGGTCTTCCGCAGGGACGCCTCGCTCGGCTTCGGCTACGGCCTGAGCTGCTTCTTCGCCGCCGTGCCGGTGTGGATCGCGGGTGACGCCGAGCAGCGCGCCCTGGTCGCGCGGCTGCTGCTCGACGGCGAACGCGTCGCCGTCGCCCGGCACGAGGTCGCGCACGGCAACGACTTCGTACGCGACGAGCTGCGGGCCGAGGCCACGGACGGCGGCCTGCGCATCAGCGGCAGCAAGACCGCCATCGCCAACGCGGCACGCTCCCGCGGCCTCGTGGTCTTCGTCCGCACCTCCGACGCCGCGGGCGGGCGCAGCCACGCGGTGCTGCTGATCGACCGGGCCGCGCTGCCCGCCGGGCAGATCACCGACCTGGAACGGCACACCACCACCGGCATGCGCGGCGCGCAGTTCGGCGGTCTCTCCTTCACCGGCTGCGTGGTCCCCGCCGGCGCGGTGCTCGGCGCGGACGGCGACGGCTACCAGCTCTCCCTGCGGTCCTCCCTGCTGATCCGCGGCCTCATCCCGTCGATCGTCCTCGCCGGCGTCGACACCGCCCTGCGCACCGTGGCCGCCTTCGCCACCCGGCGCCGCGACGACGGCCGTTCCTCACTCGACGTACGGCATGTGCGCGACGTGCTCACCGGTGCCTTCCTCGACCTGCTGCTCATCGACTGCCTCGCCCTGGTCGCCACCCGGTCGCTGCATCTGCTGCCGCGGCAGATGAGCGCGTACGCGGCGTCGGCGGCCTATCTCGCGCCCCGGCTGGCCGCCGAGACGATGGACGAGATGGCGGCGGTGCTCGGCGAGGAGAGCTTCGCCGTGAGCGGGACCTACGGGATGTTCCAGAAGCAGCTGCGCGACCTGCCCGTCACCTCGCTGGGCCACGCCGGCAGCGCGGGCCGCCAGGTCAGCATCCTGCCGCAGCTGCCGCACTTCGCCCGGCACTGCTGGTTCGCCGAGGACCAGGCGCCCGCCGCGCTGTTCCGGCCCCACGAGGACCTGCCGCCGCTCGACCTGCCGCTTCTTTCCCTGCTCGGCGACGGTGACCCGCTGGCCGCCACCCTCGTCGCCTGCACCGACTGGCTGGAGTCCGCCGGGCCCACCGCGCCGGGACGCGAGGACCGGCCCCTGCTGCGCGCCCTGGCACAGGCCTTCACCGGTGAACTGCGCGATCTGGCCAAGGCGTTCGCCGAGATCGACCCCGGTGACCGTACGGCGCTGGCGAGCCCGCACACCTTCGCGCTCGCCGACCGCTACACCCTGGTGCTGGCGGCGGCGTGCTGCCTGGGGATCTGGCGCGAGCAGGCGCGGGACGGCACCGACGCGTTCCTGGCCGACCCGGCATGGCCGTCCGCGGTGCTCCACCGCCTCGGCCGCCGGCTCGGCCTGCCCCTGCCCGACCGGCCCGCCGCCGGTGAACAGCGCGTACTTGCGGAGGCACTGGCCCGCCTGCACGGCCGCCGCAGCTACGACCTGTACGGTTCCGCGCTGGCGTGATCCGCCGGCGGAGGTCACCCCACCCGAGCCCGAGATGGAGCACCGACCATGCCCGAACCCCAGCACGACGACGCACACGACGACTCCTTCGGCGCGGCCCAGCGCGAATGGCTCACGGAGCGGCTCACCCACTACCTGGGCGTGCCGGTGGACGAGAACGTTCCGTTCCATGAGTACGGCGGTTTCGACTCGGTGACCGCGCTCAGCCTGTACGGCGACATCGAGGAGGAGTTCGGCCCGGTGATCGACCCCACCGACATCGAGACACATCCCACCGTGCGCGAGCTGGCCCGGTACATGGCCCAGCACGACCCGCGTCCGGCGGGCGGCGGCCTGGTCCGGGCGGCCTTCGTGTTCACCGGCCAGGGCTCCCAGCACCCCGGCATGACCTCCGGCCTGTACTGGAACTGCACCGGTTACCGCGCCCATCTCGACCAGGCCGCCGCCGAGTTGCTGCCGTACACCGGAACGTCCGTGGTGGAGCTGATCCTCGGCAACGATCCGCGCATCCACCAGACCGCGTTCACCCAGCCCGCGCTGTTCGCCGTGGAGTACGCCCTCGCGCAGACCCTGCGGGAGGAGGGCGTGATGCCGGTCGCCGTGCTGGGCCACGGCATCGGGGAGTTCGCGGCGGCCGCCGTCGCGGGGGCGCTGTCGCTGCCCGACGCCGCCAGGCTGGTCGCGCTGCGCGGCGCCTTCATGCAGTACCTGCCCTCCGACGGCGGCATGATGGCCACCTGCGCGGCCCCGTTCGAGGCGGCCGAGCTGGTCGCGTCCGAGCCCGGCGTCGGCATCAGCGCGATCAACGCCGCCAAGGCCACCGTGCTCTCCGGCGACCGGGCGGGGCTGGAGCGCATCCAGGGACAGCTGGAGAGCCGGGGCATCGCCTGCCGCCATCTGACGGTGACCCACCCCTTCCACTCGCCGCTGATGGCGCCCATGGTGCCGAAGTTCGACGCCGTGGCCCGCCGGGTCGCGGGCGGCGCCGCCCGGGTGCCGTTCTACTCCACGCTGTACGGCCGGCTGACCACCGAACCGCTCTACGGGCCGTACTGGAGCGAGCAGATCACCTCCCCCGTCCGCTTCGCCGACGCCGCGCGGGCGATGCTCGCCCAGCAGACCCCCACCCATGTGGTGGAGATCGGGCCGCGGGTGGTGCTCACGCCGTTCCTGCGCCGCATGGGCGGCAGCGGGGGACCGGCCTGCCTGGCGGTGTGCCGCGGGCCGGAGAGCGACGCGGTGGACCTGGCCGGGGTGATCTCGGCGCTCGACGCGGGACCGCTGGCGGCGGCGCTGGCAGGGGCGTGAGCCGGTGACGACGATCGGCCGGCCGCTGTCCGCGCCGGGACCGGACAGCGCCTGGGAGCGGGTGCACGAGGAACTCGTGCGCACCGGCAGCGTCCTGGTGTACGGCAGGATGCCGGGCTGGCAGCCGGACGCCGGCGCGGCGGACCTGCGGCTGCTCCTCGGCCGTGACTGGGTCCGGTACGAGAAGCTCGGCAGGCCCGGCATGCGGGAGCGCTTCCTCGCTTCCCGGCTGTTTCTGCGGTACACCGCCGCGGCGGCCGTGCAGACGCTGCCGCACCTGGTGGACGTGGCGTATCTGCCGGGCGGCCGGCCCTATGTGCGGGGCCTGGACCAGATCGACATCAGCCTCAGCCACACCGACGAGACGATGGTCGTCGGCGTCACCCGCCGGGGCCGGATCGGGGTCGACGTGGAACGTGCCGACCGCCGGCTCGCGTACACCGGGTCCGAGGCGCAGGCCTGCACCCCCTTCGAGAAACACCTTCTCGACCGGGGCGGCGACCGTGCCCGCAACGACACCATGGTGCGGCTGTGGACCCTGAAGGAGGCCTACAGCAAGGCGCTCGGCCAGGGCCTCAGGTTCCGTTTCACCGAGTTCGGCTTCGCGCTGCACGGCGCGTCCGGTGCCCGTCTGGTCCGCCCCGACGGCACGGCCACCGACGACGACGGCTGGACGTTCGCCACCTTCGCCGTCGGCGACCGCCATGTGGTGAGCGTGGCCGTCTTCGACAGCGGGTTCGGCGAGCTGGCGGACGTGTCGGTGGGTACGACGCTGGACGAGGGGCTGCTGGACGCGCTGCTCGGAGCCGGGCCCGGCCCGGCCCGCTCAGGGGATCCAGCCGGCCTCCTCGGCGATGCGGATGGCGTCGACCCGGTTGCGGGCGCCGAGCTTGCCCACGATCGAGGTGAGGTAGTTGCGGACGGTGCCCTTGGTGAGATACAGGCAGCCGGCGATCTCGGCGGCGTCGGCCCCGCGGGCCGCCAGCCGTAGTACCTCCATCTCCCGGCGGGACAGCGGATTGTCCGGGTAGTCCCAGGCGGTCAGCGCGAGTTGGGGGTCCACGACACGTCCGCCGCGCGCCACCGAGCGCACGGCGGAGGCGAGCTGGTCCGGCGGGGAGTCCTTCAGGAGGAAGCCGGAGACATGCGCCGACATGGCGCGGCGCAGGGTGCCGGGCTTGCCCAGGCTGGTCAGGATCAGGGCGCGGCAGCTGGGGAGCTGTTCGTGCAGTTCGGCGGCGGCCGTCAGACCGTCCATCCCCGGCAGGTCGACGTCGATCACCGCGACGTCGGGCCGAACTTCGAGCGCGGTGCTGACGATCGTGTCGCCCCGTTCCACGGAGGCGACGACCCGCAGATCGGGTTCGAGTTCCAGCAGTGCGACGAGAGCACCGCGAATCATGTGCACATCCTCGGCGAGAAGGATGTTGATGGACAGCACCTGTTACCTCCCCCAGGTAGCGGTGTCTCGTCTGGTCAGGCCGTGGCTCTCCCCTGGTCGGGAGTGGCGGCGGCCGTGGTCGTCCCGGCCTCGCCCTGGCGTGGCTGGAGCGGTGCCCGTGCCACGAGGCGGAACAGGCCGTCCTCGTCGACGCCGGCCGTCAGCTCCCCGCCGATCTCGGTGAGCCGCGTGCGGAGATTGCCCAGACCGCTTCCACCCCCGGAATGCGTGCCAGGCTCCGGCCCGTTCGTGACCCCGTCGTTGATCAGTGTGAGGAAAACCGTTTCCGTCCCGCTGGTTGCACTGATGTTACATACCTCGGCCTTGCTGTGCCGGAGGATGTTGGTGACTCCCTCCCGCAACGTGGTCGCGAGGACCGTGTCGACCACCGGGTGCAGCCGCTCGACTCGCACATCGGTCTCGACCTGCACCTCGGCCGACTCCAGGACCTTCGCCGCCGACTCCGCCTCGTCGCACAGTGACATGTCCCGGTAGCCGCGGGAGACGAGGCGCACATCGGCGAGGGCCTGGCGGGCGACGAGGAGCATGGACGTGGTCTCCTCGGCGGCCTGCTCCGGCCGGACCGGGATCAGCCGGCTGACGAGCTCGCCCTTGAGCGTGATGGTGGAGAGGCTGTACCCGAGCAGGTCGTGCAGGTCGCGGGCGAAGCGGAGGCGTTCTTGGGTCACGGCCATGCGTGTCAACTGTCCCCGGGTTTCGTTGAGTTCCCACACCAGGTCGTTCAGCCGGGTCAGGCCGTAGATCACGAGACCCGCCAGGATGACGGAGATGAGGACATAGCTGCAGTACAGCGGGCTCGAACCCTTCACCAGGGGGAACATCGGGGCGCCGACCACGACCGCTCCGAACATCGGCCAGCCGACGCGGCTGGGCAGGGTGAGCAGGACGGTCGCGGCGAGCGGCCCCTGCATGCTGCCCCAGTCGAGCCCGAACCAGGCGACGGGCAGATAGGTCAGGACTGCCTGCACCCCCAGCGTGGCCAGCCGCCGCCGCAGGGGCCAGGTGCGGGCGGCGGGCGAGGCGAGGACGGACTGTACGCCGAACTCCAGCACGACGCCGGTGACGCAGACCGCCAGCCTGGGCGTACTGGCCCCTCCTGTGCTGAGCACGTTGATGACGACGACTGAGCAATAGCAGATGAGCACGAGCTGCACGATCGTGCGGGCGAGGCGGGGAGCCATGGCCAGGCGGCTCGATGCCGGCGGGGAACTAGCGGCACCCTCGGTACCTTCCGTTCTCCGGGAAGTTTCCGGCATCGTGACCTCCTCGCCCGGGAGACATGGCGCAACGCATGGTATGGCTCACCGTAGGAACGGGCCACCGATGGCTGACCTCAACCGGATTTACACGAACAACGGAATCGGGTTGAGGTCGTCGTAATGCGTCGCGCGCGGAAGGCGGCCGAGCGCCACGGGGGTGTCGAAGAGCCGGCCGGGCGCGTACCTGCCCCAGAAGGGACGCATTCCGGGAACGATCACTTTCACCACGGGAAGCCGCACGTCAGGCCGAGTCTGATCGAGGACGAGCAGTTCCATGCCGCGCTCCTCCACCAGCCTCTGAACCGCTGTGAGGTCGCCCAGCAGGTCATTTCGTGGCTTATACACATAACTATCGGGTGTGCGGGGCGACTCGGCCGGGTCCGGCAGGAGATATGGCTGATTCCGGGTGGTCGCCCCCGACCACCAGGAGGCCAGTTCCGGATGGAGGGAGGCGAACCCGCCGTCCGCCTCCGCTTCCACGTCCGAAGGCGGGAGCAGCTGCGCCATCTCGGTCACCGCGCGGCGCAGTGCCGTACGCGGGTCGAGATGGGCGCCGAACCCGAAGCAGATGCGCTGGGCCGTTCTGTCGTTGCGGCAGGAGACGGCGGCCATGACGGGGATGCCGAAGTCCGCGGTGAGGTCCAGCACCCACAGATCGCGGCGCAGCCCGGCGTACGCCGCGCGGATCTCACCGAGCCAGGGCTCGTCGAAGGCGTCCAGGTCGACGGCGGGCTGCCGGGTGCGGTTGTACCACCACAGGGCCACCGCGTCCCGCTCGACCACTTCGAGGAATCCCTGGAGCGCCGCGTCCTCCAGGCTGCTGCCGGCCGCGTTGCCGTTGGAGTCCGCCCACGGCGCCGACAGCCGTCCGCCGGGTGCGGGCCCGAAGTAGAGCATCGAGGTGGGCAGCAGCCGGTGGGTGCCCGCGGTCACCGACCACACGGGCGTCCATTCGGTGGGAGCATGCGGGTCGAAGGGCGGCGGGACCTGCTGGAACCCGGCGGCCGTGCGGTTGTGTCGCTCCCGCTCGGCGAACTGCCGGTCCGCGTACAACTGGCAGGCGTTGGGGTGCAGCGCGCTCTCACCGAGCCCGGCGAGGGTGTCGACCACGACCGGTTCGTCCCCCTGGCGGGTCGCGCTGTAGCGTTCGACCGCCTCGCACAGCGCGCCGACCTCGGCCTCCAGCGGTGTGATCCCCTTGCCGCCGCTGTGACTGCGCAGTCCGTGCCGCAGGGCGGCGAGCGAGTCGGCGCGCAGCGCGGGGTTGCGGCCGGAGACATAGTGGTTGAGGCCCTTGGGAGTGCCGGGGGCGGGCCGCAGCTCGGGGACCACACCGGTGAGCGGGTCGACGAGGTGCCGGTAGCGGGTGAGCACGCTCTCGGGCGGCAGCGCCCGGTGACCGCCGCCGGCCGTGGCCGACTTCGGGCGGGAGACGAAGCACACCGGGCGCTGTACGCCCGCCGCCACCAGAGCGGGGTCGCCGCACTCGGGGCACTGCGGGCGCCGGGTCACCGTGTGGTGGCGGGTACGCAGGGTGTGGGTGTCGACGGTACACAGGTCGGCCTGTTCGGCGTAGCGCATCCCGGCGACCCACTTCATCGTCTCCAGAACGGCGCTCTGCAGCCCCAGTGCCCGGACGGACGCCAGAAAGGCCCGCGGAAGCGCCACCGGACCGGGCAGCCCGAGTACCCGCTGCACCGGCGCCTGCGTGGCGCGGTGCCCGCGCAGCCGGTGCGCCAGGCACGACCAGCAGGCCCGGCCGGCGACCCCGAACACCGGGCCGACCCAGGCCTCGACGCCGCACGGCTTGGCCAGCAGCCAGGGCCGGCCCGCGGCCCGGTGCCGAGCGTCCACGCCGGCCAGCGCCGGGTCCAGGTAGTCCTCGCACACGACCAGCGTGAACGCGGCGGACGCGTCGTCGTCGGCCAGGGTGAGACCGGAGGCGAGGCACTCCTCGCGGACGGGCCCGGGGTCCGTGCGGCCCAGCACCAGGAGGTGCACCGGCGTGCCGTGCAGCGCCGCCTGGGCGCCCGCGCCGCTCAGGCCCGCGAGTTCCCAGTACGCTTCGGCCGCGGCGTCCGCCGACGGAGCGCGATATCCGATGAGCTGGGCCTGGGCGAGCGCGGCGATCGTCCGGCCCGCAGCGGCGACGTCCACCACGGCCGCGGCCTCCTGGAGAACGGCCTCCAGGGTCCGGGTCCCGTCCAGCAGCGGCGCGAGAATCTCCACGTCCGGACCGTGCAGGGCGGTCGTACCGCGCTCGGACAGCAGATACACGGCCTCTCCGCCGACGACCTCGACGCGCAGGTGGGGCTTGAAGCCCACCTGGGGTGCCGCGGAGGGCAGGGCGGCTCTGTTCATGCGAGGGGCAGGGAGCCGACGATCGGGCCCTGCTGGTTGCACCAGATGCTGTCGTAACTGATGGACGTGTCCATCCGGTCCAGGTCCTCCAGCACAAACGTTTTCCCGGTGGCGCCGGACAGATACACCGGCTCCGCCGCCACCACTCCGAACTCCGCGAGGACCGACACCGGGTCGGTGAGATAACGTGCGGCGAGCTCCGGTTCGAGTCCCGCACGCGCCGTCAGCAGTGCGATGCGGTGGTCCTGGGAGGTCGTTCCGGCCGAACGGGCCGGGGCGGGCATGGTCAACGCGCTCATGGAGCCCTCCAGAGTCATGAGTGGTGAGAGACGCTGCGAATCGTGAATTCGTTCGGCGGGTCCCGCCTGACCGAATTCTGGGGGGCGCTGTTCAAGAACGCACAGTGCGGTCGTCACCATCGCGGTATGACATTTTCATAGGTCTCTTCGTGACCTGCGCACTGGGGCTGGAACCCGGCTGCTGCCAGGCTCTAGTCATGCTCGGGAGGCAGCGGCCGTCGTCCGCCGCCGACGGCACAGCCCGCGCGATACGGGGGCGGGCTCCGCCCGTGCGAGACGGGAGAGTGATCACATGGACATCAAGGTACTGGGTCGACTCACGGCCGAACTGAACGGCGTCTCGGTGGTGCCGACCGCCGCCAAGCCACGGCAGATTCTCGCTCTTCTCGCCCTGCAGACCGGACGCGTCGTCACCGTACCGACGCTGATGGAGGAGATCTGGGGCGAGCACATACCCCGCAGCGCCGCCACCACGCTGCAGACCTACATCCTCCAGCTGCGCCGCAGGATCGCGGCCGCCCTGGACGGCGACCCGGTCCGGCAGCCCAAGGACATCCTCGTCACCCAGCACGGGGGCTACCTGCTCGAAGTACAGCCGGGGCAGATCGACGTCCAGGAGTTCGAGCAGCTGTGTGCCTCCGGCCGTGACGCCCACGAGGCCGGCGACCACCGGACCGCGGCCGAACTGCTGCGCAAGGCCCTCGCCCTGTGGCAGGGACCCGCCCTCGTGGACGTACGCGTGGGCGGTGTACTCGAACTGGAGTCCCTGCGGCTCGAAGAGGACCGGATGGCGGCGCTGGAGCGGCGCATCGAGGCCGACCTGCACCTCGGACGCCATGCCGAGCTCGTGCCCGAGCTGCGCGTCCTGGTGGCCAAGCACCCCATGCACGAGAACTTCTGCGCCCATCTGATGACCGCGCTGCACCGCTGCAACAACGCATGGCGGGCCCTGGAGGCGTACCAGCGGCTGCGCGGCTCGCTCGTCGAGGAGCTCGGCCTGGAGCCCTCGCCCCGGCTGCAGCGCCTGCACCAGTCGATCCTCTCGGCGGACCCGGAACTGGACGTGGTGTCCTCCTCCGCGGCCGGCTGAGGCCCCGGCGCATCCTCGACCCGGGTTCGAGGGGGCGGGCCTACGTTCGGCCGATGACGATCCTCGACGACCTCACGGTCACCTCGACCACCCCTGACCTGCGCCGGGCCGCCGCCGAACTGCGCCGTATCAAAGAGGAAGTGAGCCGCGGCCCCGACCCCGACGCCACCCGGCGCCAGCACGCGAAGAACAAACTCACCGCCCACGAACGGCTCGCGGTCCTCTTCGACGAGGGCACCTTCACGGAGATCGAACCGCTGCGCAGGCACCGCGCCACCGGGTTCGGCCTGGAGGACAGAAAGCCGCACGGCGACGGTGTGATCACCGGCTGGGGCCTGGTCCACGGCCGTACCGTCTTCGCGTACGCCCATGACTTCCGGGTCTTCGCCGGGGCGCTCGGCGAGGCCCATGCCGCCAAGGTGCACAAGGTGATGGACCTGGCCGAGTCGGCCGGAGCACCCCTGGTGTCGCTCAACGACGGGGCCGGCGCCCGCATCCAGGAAGGCGTCACCGCGCTCGCCGGCTACGGCGGGATCTTCCGCCGCAATGTCGCCGCCTCCGGGGTCATCCCGCAGATCAGCGTGATGCTCGGCCCGTGCGCCGGGGGCGCCGCGTACTCGCCCGCGCTCACCGACTTCGTGTTCATGGTGCGCGAGACCGCGCAGATGTTCATCACCGGACCCGACGTCGTGCAGGCGGTCACCGGCGAGCGGATCACCCACAACGGCCTCGGCGGCGCCGAGCCGCACGCCACCGTCTCGGGCGTCTGCCACTTCGCGTACGACGACGAGACCGAGTGCCTGGAGGACGTACGGTTCCTGATCTCCCTGCTGCCGTCCAACAACCGTGAACTGCCGCCCGCCGCACCGGCCGGCGACTCCGCGGACCGGCGCACGGAGGCCCTGTGCGACCTCGTACCCGCCGAGCCGGGCCGCTCCTACGACGTCCGCGCCGTCATCGCGGAACTCGTCGACGACGGGGAGTACTTCGAGGTCCACGAGGCATGGGCGCGCAACGTGGTGTGCGCGCTCGCCCGCCTCGACGGGCACACCGTCGGCATCGTCGCCAACCAGCCCGCCGTGCTCGCCGGTGTGCTCGACATCCACGCCAGCGAAAAGGCCGCCCGCTTCGTCTCCACCTGCGACGCGTTCAACATCCCGCTGGTCACCCTGGTCGACGTGCCGGGCTTCCTGCCGGGCGTCGACCAGGAGCACAACGGCATCATCCGGCACGGCGCGAAACTGCTCTACGCGTACTGCAACGCCACCGTGCCCCGGATCTCCGTGGTGCTGCGCAAGGCGTACGGCGGCGCCTACATCGTCATGGACTCCCGCTCCATCGGCTGCGACCTGTCCTTCGCCTGGCCCACCAACGAGATCGCCGTGATGGGCGCGGAGGGTGCCGCGAACGTCATCTTCCGCCGGGAGATCAACGCCTCCGATGACCCGGAGGCGGTGCGCGCACAGCGCATCAAGGAGTACCGGACCGAGCTGATGCACCCCTACTACGCCGCCGAACGCGGCCTGGTGGACGACGTCATCGACCCGGCCGAGACCCGCTCCGTACTGATCCGCTCCCTGGCCGTGCTGCGCGGAAAAAAGGCCGAAATCCCTGCTCGCAAGCACGGCAACGGTCCCACCTGAGGGCCCGCGGAGACAGGTCCACGCGTACACGAGCCTCCGTCGAGGACCGGCACGTTCCATGGGCTCACCGGATACGGCGGCGTGCCACAAGCGGCCGGCCGTCCGGGCCGGCCGGCCGGGGCGAGTTCCCATCCACGGCAGCCCCGGCCGCCGCGACACCGCAGTGCTCCGGACGAAGGGATCGACAGTGGCCCGCACAGTTCCATCCGGCAGGGAGTGCGCGAAGCACCCCGCCCCGTCGAAGGCGAGGTAGATGATGCGTCGAGTTGCCATCACCGGACTGGGTGCCGTGGCCCCTGGCGGGATCGGCGTCAAGGAGTACTGGGACCTGCTCACCGCCGGCCGTACCGCCACCCGCACCATCTCCTTCTACGACCCCTCCCCGTTCCGCTCCCGGGTCGCCGCCGAGTGCGACTTCGACCCGCTGGCCGCCGGCCTCTCCCAGCAGGAGGCCCGCCGCCTGGACCGGGCCGCGCAGTTCGCGGTCGTCTCCACCCGTGAGGCGCTCGCCGACAGCGGCCTGGACACCTCGGCCCTCGACCCGGGCCGGATCGGCACCTCCCTCGGCAGCGCGGTCGGCTGCACCACCAGCCTGGAACGCGAGTACGCGGTGGTCAGCGACGGCGGCCGGGAGTGGCTCGTCGACCACGAGTACGCGATTCCCCACCTGTACCGGCACTTCGTGCCCAGCTCCATGGCCGCCGAGGTGGGCCGGGCGGCCGGCGCCGAAGGACCGGCGGCCGTGGTCTCCACCGGCTGCACCTCGGGCCTGGACTCGCTCGGCCACGCGGTGGAACTCATCCGCGAGGGCACCTGCGACATCATGATCGCCGGCGCGACCGAGGCCCCGATCTCCCCGATCACCTCCGCCTGCTTCGACGCCATCCTCGCCACCACCCCGCGCAACGACACCCCCGAGAGCGCCTGCCGCCCCTTCGACAGGACCCGCAGCGGCCTGGTCCTCGGGGAGGGCGCGGCCGTACTGGTGCTGGAGGAGCTGGAGAGCGCCCGGGCGAGGGGCGCGCACATCTACGCCGAGATCGCGGGCTTCGCCCAGCGCTGCAACGCGTACCACATGACCGGGCTCAAGCCGGACGGCCGCGAGATGTCCGAGGCCATCGACGCCGCCCTCGCCGAGGCCCGGCTCGACCCGGCCGCGATCGACTACATCAACGCGCACGGTTCCGGCACCAAGATGAACGACCGCCACGAGACGGGCGCGTTCAAGCGCAGCCTGGGCGAGCACGCCTACCGGACCCCGGTCAGCTCCATCAAGTCGATGATCGGGCACTCGCTCGGCGCGATCGGCTCGCTGGAGATCGCCGCCTGCGCCCTCGCCATGGAGCACGGCGTGCTGCCGCCCACCGCCAACCTGCACGAGCCGGACCCCGAACTCGACCTCGACTACATCCCGTTGACCGCCCGGGAGAAGAGGACGGACGTCGTTCTCAGCGTGGGCAGCGGCTTCGGCGGCTTCCAGAGCGCGATGGTCCTCGCGCGACCGGAAAGGAGCATCGCATGACCACGACCACCGTGGTGACCGGCCTCGGCATCGCCGCGCCCAACGGTCTGGGCACCGAGGACTACTGGAAGGCGACACTGGCCGGCGAGTCGGGCATCGGCCCGGTCACCCGGTTCGACGCCACCCGCTACCCGTCCCGGCTCGCCGGCGAGGTGCCCGGGTTCGTCGCCGAGGAGCACATCCCCAGCCGGCTCCTGCCGCAGACCGACCACATGACCCGCCTCGCCCTGGCCACCGCGGAATGGGCCCTTCAGGACGCCGGCCTGGACACCGGGGAACTGCCCGAGTACGGCATCGGCGTGGTCACCTCGGCGTCCGGCGGTGCCGTCGAGTTCGGCCAGCGCGAGCTGCAGAACCTGTGGAGCAAGGGCAAGGAACACGTCAGCGCCTACCAGTCCTTCGCCTGGTTCTACGCCGTCAACACCGGCCAGATCTCCATCCGGCACAAGCTGCGCGGCCCCAGCGGCGTCCTGCTGACCGAACAGGCCGGCGGCATCGACGCGATCGGCCAGGCCCGCCGCCATGTCCGCAAGGGATTCCAGGCGGTCGTCTCCGGCGGCGTCGACGCGGGCATCTGCCCCTGGGGCTGGGTCCCGCAGCTGGCCACCGGCCTGCTGAGCACCGAGCAGGACCCGGCCCGCGCGTTCCTGCCCTTCTCCGCCGACGCGAACGGATACGTGCCGGGAGAGGGCGGCGCCATCCTGGTCGCCGAGGACCTCGCGGCGGCCCGCGAGCGCGGCGCCTCCCACATCTACGGCGAGATCGCCGGGTACGCCGCCACGCTCGACCCCGCCCCCGGCTCGGGCCGCCCGCCGGGCCTGGCCAGGGCCGCCCGCACCGCCCTCGCCGACGCCGGACTCGCCCCCGCCGACATCGACGTCGTCTTCGCGGACGCCGCCGGGGTCCCGGACCTGGACCGGGCCGAGGCCGAGGCCCTCGCGGAGGTGTTCGGCCCGAACGCCGTACCGGTGACGGCGCCCAAGTCGCTGACCGGGCGGCTGCTCGCCGGCGGCGCCGCCCTCGACGCGGCCACCGCGCTGCTCGCCCTGCGCGACGGGGTGATCCCGCACACCGCGGGCGTCGACTCCGCCGCCGGCCACCCGATCGACCTGGTCACCGGGGCGCCCCGGGAGGCGGACCTGCGCACCGCACTGGTTCTCGCCCGCGGCCACGGCGGCTTCAACGCGGCACTCGTCGTACGCCGCACGGCGTGAACCGCCCTCAGTGAGCCAGGCACCACACCCATCACCCAACGGAGGACCCACCGTGACCACCACCACGAGCACCACCGTCACCCTGGCCGACCTGACCCGGATGCTGCGCGAGAGCGCCGGTGAGGAGGAGGGCGTCGACCTGGACGGCGACGTCCTGGACACCCCCTTCCTGGAACTCGGCTACGACTCGCTCGCCCTGCTGCAGGTCATAGGTGAGGTCCAGCGCACCTACGGCATCAGCGTTCCGGACGACGCCGTCGTCGACGCCGAGACCCCCCGCGCGCTGCTCGAACTCATCAACTCCGCCCAGGGCGACGCGGCCTGAGCCGGAGTGCGGGCCGCCCCGATTCCGGATCCCCCGCCGCCAGGGGCGGCCCGCACTCCTCCTTCCCCGACCCGACCCACCCCCCACGCCCCCTGGTTCCTTTCGATCCTTGCCCCACCGGCCGCGGCGGTCCGCGGCCCACGAGGAGGTACCCATGCCGCTGACGGCTGACAGCGCGGTGATCCGGAGGCTGATGGTCCGTCCGGGCCCCGCGGGAGAGGACAGGGCGCCCGTGCCGGCGTCGGCCGCCGCGGTCTCGGCGGTGCTGCGGGCCTTCGGCCGCTCCCCACGCGACCTGCCCGTACGGACCGTCGTCTACGTCGGTGCGCACGCACCCGACCCCGCCCTCGCCCCCGAACACGAGGGCTTCGCGGTACGGACCGCCTCGGCGCCCGGCCGCGCCCTGCGCCTCGCCCACCAGGAACTCCACGACGGCACCGCCGACTTCGCGCTCGTCGCCGGATTCGACGAACCCGAGGCCGGGACCATCACGGTCCACGCGGTCAAACGCGCCGCGGAGGCGGTCGCGGACGGCGACACCGTCCTCGGCATCCTCGACCCCGCCACCCCCGCAGACCCCGGCACCGCGCCCGAGCTGATGCCCCTGACGCACGGCCACCGCGCCACCGACCCCGGCCGGCACCGGCTGCTGCTGTGGTCGGGCCGGGACGAACAGGACGAGCAGCGGGTGCGGGGCGAACTGCTGCCCCTGCTCTCGGGCCTGCACCACGAGGCGTTCCCCGCGCTGCCCACCGTGGTGCCGTGCGGCACCGAGCCCGGACCGGTGCGCGGCGCCGCCGTCACCGTGGCCGCGCTGTCCGCCGCCGCCGTGCACAAGGCGAAGGCGGTCACCGCGGCCAGGCCCCGGCCCGTCGCCCTGCTCTTCCCGGGCCAGGGCTCCCAGCACCACGCCATGGCGGCCGGTCTGTACGGGCGGGAGCCGGTGTTCACCGCCGCCTTCGACGCGGCCGTGTCCCACATGGGCGACGAGGGCCCGCGGATCCGCGCGGACTGGCTCACCGACGGCCGCCCGCTGATCCCCGTCGACGACGTACGCCGCGCCCAGCCGCTGCTGTTCGCCGTCGACTACGCACTCGGCCGCATGGTGATCGGCTGGGGAGTGCGCCCCACCGCGGTGCTGGGCCACAGCGCGGGCGAACTCGTCGCCGCCACCATCGCCGGCGCCGTCGCCCTGCCCGACGCCGTCGCCATGGTCATGGAACGCGTCCGCGAGGCGGTGAGGATCCCGCCCGGCGGCATGCTCGCGGTCGCCGCGGAAGAGCACCGCCTGCGCCCCTACCTGCGCGACGACGTGGCCGTTGCCGCCGTCAACGCCAACCAGCAGACCATGCTGGCCGGTCCCGCCGAACCGCTCGCCGAGATCGCCCAGGCGCTCCGTGCGGACGGCCTCACCGTGGTCACCGTACCGGCGACCAGCCCCTTCCACTCCCCGGCGATGGCCCCCGCGTCCGAAGCCGTGGAGGCGGCCTACCGGAACATCCCCCTGCGCCCGCCGACGCTGCCGCTGTACTCCGGGTACACGGGAGAACTGCTGCGCCCCGAGGAGGCGGTCAGCCCCCGCTTCTGGGCCCGCCAGATCACCGACACGGTGTACTTCAAACAGGCCCTGGAGTCCCTGCTCGCCGCCGACGACATGCTCCTGATCGAGGCGGGCCCGCGCCAGACCCTCACCGCCTTCGCCCGCCGCCACCGCGCGGTACGCCTCGGCGCCAGCGCCGCCGTACCGCTGCTCCCGGGCCGCCCCGGCACGGCGGAGGCCGACCGCCAGTCGGTCCTCACCGCGGCGGCCAGGCTGTGGACCGAGGGCCACGCCCCCTCCCCGGTCGCGCTGTCCGCCCTGTGGACGTGGAGCGCCGGCCCGCACACCGGCGCCGAGGACACCGCCCCCGCCCCCCGGCTCGCCGCGGCGACCTCATGAGGAGCATGACGGCGACGAGAGCGCTGCGCGTCCTGAAGGCGATCTACGGCACTCTGATGGCGGCGGGCCGCATGTACGTCTGGGTCCCCCCGGAGGACCCCCGTCCCGGCCACTGCGACCCCCCGCCCCTCCACCCCGAACGCCTGCGCCCCGACCTCCCCCTGACCGCATACGAACGCGCCCTGGAACAGGAGCTGACGGCCCAGGACTGAGCCGTCGCACAACGGCCCGGGACCGACATCCGGACAGGCTCACGCCGGCGCGAAGACGAACAGGCCCGCGTCCGTGCCGACGTAGCCGTAACCGGTCGCCGTGTCGACGGACGGGATGTTCTCCTCGGACAGGTTCTTCGCCAGCACCTTCTTCGTCCGGGTGTCCACCGCGATGCCGGTGTCGGTGGCGCTCTTGTCGTCCGTCACCCCGTACAGCACCGACCCGTCGGCCGTGAAGCGGACCGGGTCGAGGGTGTGTTCGCCGTCCTGCTGCTCCCACAGCCGCTTGCCGTCGGCGGTCTGCCACACGGCGGTGCCGGGGAAGTCCTCGAACTTGACCACGTCCCGGGCGGCGAGGTCGCCGGAGGGCGAGAACAGCACCTCCGCCGCGCCCTTGTACGAGGTGAGGAGTGCGCCGCTCTTCAGGTCGTACCAGGCGTGGATCCAGCTGCCGGAGGAGAGGGAGGAGCCGGCCTTCCAGCCGACGAGGACCTTGCCGCCGGAGATCCGCAGAATGCGTTTCTCCTCGCTCTCGGGGTGGCCCTTGTCGTCCAGTTCCACACCCTCGGGGATCTTCGCGTCGGCGGTGCTCCACACCTGCTTGCCGGTGGCGAGTTCGTTGAGCGTGATCTGCTCGGGCTCGGTCTGGTAGTTGCTGGCGTTCAGGAAGCCCGGGTAGTAGCCGCCGCTGATGAGCGGGGCATGGGCCACCGAGGCGTCCGCCTGCCCGGTCTCGGCGTCGTAGGTGCAGCTGGCGAGGGTGCCGGTGCAGGTGACCGTGCGGGACGGGCCGCCGTCGACGGGCGTGAGGCGGAGGGTGTCGCCGGCCTTCTCGACGCGGTAGCCGTCCAGCAGGGTGCCCCGCTCGTACGAGGGGACCTTGGCGAGCTCGCCGCCGTCGGCGCCGTACAGGGTGGCCGTGGTGGTGGTCCTCGCCTCGGTGAGGCCGTCGGACTTGCTGGTCGTGGAGGAGGTCACAGCCACGACGGGGGCGCCGTCGTGCCAGGTGACCGCCTCGACCGTCCTGGCTTTCACCTTCAGCGCCTTGCGGACGGCGCCGGTCTTCACGTCGCGGAACTCCAGCGTGAGGGGCTCGGCCTCCTCGGAGTCGGACAGCATGCCCTCGGTCGGCGTGCCGGCGTAGTCGCCCCGCGCGTCCTTGGCCAGCAGCAGGGTGGAGCCGAGGTCGAGTACGCCGGGTGCCGAGGTGCCCTCGGCGGGCAGGCTCCAGGCGGGCCGTGCGGCGAAGCCGGGCAGCGCGGGCCCGCGGTAGGCGGGGCCTTTCACGGCGCCTTTGGCGGCCGGGGCGGGCGCCGTGGCCTTGTCGCCGCCGGCCGTCGCATCACCGCCACCGTCACCGCCGCACCCGGTCAGCAGCGCCAGGGACAGCGACATCCCGATGAGCGACATCCCCCTGACCGCGCCGCGCGCCCCCGCATGTGTACCGCTTGTGTGGTTCACAGATCACACTCCCCCGTGTTCATGACATAGCGGGGGGTGATCCTAGCGGAATGATGATCTTCCATTGGCGACGGGCGATCGGGCATCGCCGCCACGGCCCGCCGTCGTCCGGGGGCCGTTTCACGGCCGGCAGCCGTCGGATCTGGAGTCCGCCTGGGCCCCCGGAGGCGGGACAGCAGAATGGGCACCGTTCCGGGGCGGTTCCGGCGCCGCCCCGGCATGGGGAACGGTTCGGCGCCCGCCGGCGTCGTCCCTCTCCGGGGGACGGGTGGCTGTGCCCCGGAGAGGGGAGACCGGGTGCACACGGACGGCTTCGCCAAGTGGACACGGCGGTTCGAGGACGAGCGCGAGCGCAGGCACGCCCAGGGTGACCCGGACTGGGGGCAGAGCGCGACGCTGCATCCGGCGGTCTGGGCCAGCATTCAGCGCTTCCAGGTCGGCGAGGACGGTGACGGCGCCAATCTCGTCGGCAAGGCGGACGAGGCCGGCGACGGCGACTACGCGCAGGCGGTCCGGCTCTTCGTCGCCGAAGAGCAGAACCACGCCCGTCTGCTCGCGCGGTTGCTGGCTGCGGGCGGCGTACCGACGCTGACCGGCCACTGGAGCGACACGGCATTCGTACGGCTGCGGCGTCTCATGGGCCTGCGCATGGAACTGCTCGTGCTGATGATCGCGGAAGTGGTGGCACTGCGTTATTACCGGGCCCTGCGCGAGGGCACCGACGACGCGCTCACCTCCGATGTGGCGGGGCGGATCCTCGCCGACGAGCAGCGCCACGTCCCGTTCCATTGCGAGCGGCTGCACGCCTCCCTGGCGGAATTGCCCCGCGTGATGCGCCGCCCGGTGATGTCCCTGTGGCGGCTTCTCCTGCTCGCCGTCTCCCTCGTCGTCGCCGTCGACCACGGTCCGGCGCTACGACGACTCGGCATCGGACGCCTGCGCTTCCTGGCCGATGTCGCGGCCTCGTCCGGCGCGGTCGTCTCCGCGGTGCTGGCCCCCCTCCCGGATGCATGGACGAGCGCGGGCTGAAGGGGGGCCGCGCCGGAACCCGAGTGGCGGGGCGCAGTCGCTGCAGTCATCGAGGCCCACGTTGCCCTGACTTCGAGGCGAAACCCGCCATGAGTCGTCACGACTTGGCAGTGCAGCCCTGTGAGCTGTAGATCCACTCGGAATTGTGCATCTCGATGGACAGGTAGTACGTGTGGTCCTCCGGCAGATCCCCCGTGACGGGTCCGGCGGTGTACCCCGCGGTGTGTCCCTTGGTGCTCGCGACGCGGCCCGTGCTCAGGTGTGCCTCCACCCAGAACCCGTCGGACTCCGCGTCCGTGGCGTACAGAGCGTCACCCGGGCTGCCGCCGTAGGGGTCCTGGTCGAACAGCGCCAGGCCGACGTAGTGGCCGTCCTGGTTGTAGGCGACGGTTTCCCACTCGCTGGGCGACGTGAGGTGGACGCACTTGAAGGTGAAGGTCGGAGCCGCACTCGCAGTGCCGGTCCCGAGCGTCGTCGCTGCCAGAGCGAGCATCGACACGGCCGCGAACGAAGCGGCGGTTCTTCTCTTCCGAGCCATAAAAACGCAACTCCCTTGCTTGGATACGTACTTGCCGCTCATCTTTTGTCAACGACGGGCAACTCGCGCACCATATCTGCCCGGGAGCCCCCGCGACACCCTGAGAGCCCATCGTCCCGATGCCCGGACGACGGCGGACGGGGGCCGGTGTCGGGTGAAGCAGGCGTCGTTGTGGGCGCGGGTCACTGCGCGCAGCGCGCGACTCGTGGAGGTGTAGGGGGTTCCCTCATGCTTCGGCCGGGCCGACACGGAACGCTGATCGGACAACCGGCTGCCGTGGCGGCGAACCGAACAGAAGGACACCCATGAGACGTCTCTCCGTAATCCGCAACGCAGGGCGCGCAGTGCTCGCGCCGGGAATCGTCGCGGCGCTGTTGTCGGGCGGCGTCGCCCATGCCACGGATGCCGACCCGGGGCCCGCGGGCACGGTGCCGATCAGCAACTCCGCCGGCGGGCCGTCGATCTCCGCCGACGGCCGCTACGTGGCTTTCGCTTCCCTGGCAAGGGATCTGGTGGCGGGCGACACCAACCGAGCGTCCGACGTGTTCGTGCGCGACCGGCAGACCGGCGTCGTCACCAGGGTCAGCGTCGACTCCGCGGGCAACCAGGCCAACGACACGAGCCTGAATCCGTCGATCTCCGCCGACGGCCGCTACGTCGCGTTCGAGTCCACGGCGTCGAACCTGGTGTCCGGCGACACCAACCGCTACCGCGACATTTTCGTGCACGACCTGCAGACCGGTGAGACGAGCAGGGTCAGCGTCGGCAGGCACGGCGAGCAGAGCGACAGTGAGAGTTTCCATCCGTCGATCTCCGCCGACGGCCGCTTCGTCGCGTTCGACTCTCCCGCGTCGAACCTGGTGTCCGGCGACACCAACGACATCCACGACGTCTTCGTGCGCGACCGGCAGACCGGTGAGACCACCAGGGTCAGCGTCGACTCGAACGGCCGCCAGGGTGACGACATCAGCCAACTGCCGTCGATCTCGGCGGACGGCCGCTACGTCGCCTTCTCCTCCGGGGCGAGGACACTGTCCCTGTTCCCCGACAACAACCATGCGGACGACGTGTTCGTGCACGATCAGCTGACCGGGCGCACCGACCGGATCAGCGTCGGTCCCGACGGCAACGAAGGCAATTCCGCCAGTCGCACGGCGACCATCTCGGCCGACGGCCGCTACGTCGCGTTCGAATCCACCGCGTCGAATCTGGTGGCGGGTGACACCGGCGGTCCGTACGACACCGACATCTTCCTGTACGACCGGGTTGCCCGGACGACGACGCAGGTGAACCTCGGCCCCGATGGCCTGAGCGACAGCAGCACCCCCGGCCAGGAGCGGACGACGCTCTCCGCCGACGGCCGCTACATCGCGTTCGTGTCCGGCGAGGACAAGCTGGTGACCGGCGACACCAACTCAAGCTGGGACGTGTTCGTGCGGGACAGGGTGACCGCCACCACGACCAGGGTCAGCGTCACCAATGACGGCTCGCAGAGCGATGGCTACAGCTACAGCCCCTCGATTTCGGCCGACGGCCACCACGTCGCTTTCACGACCAGTGCGACGAACCTGGGCGGTGACGGCACCAGCCGGAAGTTCAACCTGTACGTACGCGACCTCGGCAACTGAGTCGTCGGCCGCCGTGGCGTCCTCAATCACGCGCCGCGGCGGCCCACACGCCGGCCAGAGCAGCACGACCGGAGACGCCGACCTTCGCGTAGACCCGGCCCAGGTGGACTTCGACGGTCCTGGGACTCAGGTGCAGCCGGAGGCCGATGTCCCGGTTGGTCAGGCCGTCCGAGACCAGGTTGACGATCTCGACCTCACGGGCGGTCAAGTCGAAGCGCTGGGCGCCCCTTTCGGGCCGCGGGCCGCGCGCGTTCAGGCGCCGCTCCTCACGCGCGACCTACGGCAGGAACAGCTGCGCGTCACACCGGGTGAACAACGCGCGGGCGGACACGAGGTGCGTACGGGCCTGGTCGAGCGCCCCGCTGCCGCCGAACGCCGTCGCGGCGAGCAAGTGTGCCCGCCCGGCCTCCACGGCCACCCCGATCCGGCCGAACGTGCCGGCAGCGGCGACAGCGAGCGGTGCGGCTGCCGCCGGATCCGTCGGCAGCGTGGCGATCGCGCGGGCCTGCTGTGCGATGGCTGTGCGCAGCGGAAGCTCGAGCCGACCGGCCGCGTCCTCCGCCCGGTCGGCCCATGCCGCGGCCGCGGCAACCCGGCCGGCCGCGACCTCCGCCTCCGTGAGCAGCAGGTACACCAACGGCCTGGTGCGCAGGCCCACCGCGGGCAGCTCGGCCCCACCGCCACTGGTGAGCAGCAGCTCGATGCAGGCGTGCGGATCACCCGAGTGCAACATCGCCTGCGCCAGCATCGCCTCGGCCTGGCCACTGCGCCAGGAACTCATGGCCGTCGCCTGGTCGTCGACGACGATGGCCTCCTTGCCCAGGCGGATCGCCTCGGCCAGGTCGCCGCGCCAGGTGGTGATCCAGCACCCGAAGGTCAACGCCATGACGCGCAGCTCCTCGCTGCCGGTCAGTTCCGCCGACTCCAGGCTGTCGTCGAAGCAGGTCGTCGCCGCCGCCAGCTCGCCGAGGTAGGCATGCACCATGCCGCGGATCGCGGTCAGCAGCGCGATCTTGTGGGACTGCCCGCTCGCGCGGGCCAGTTGCAGGCCGCGGCTCATGTGCCGGCTCGCCGCCGTGAGCCGGTCGGCGGAGATTTCCGACCAGCTCAGCCAGAACGCCGCATCGATGTCGCGGACCAGGTCGCTGTCGGGCAGCGCGTCCAGGAGTGCGGCCGCCTCGTCCAGCCGGTCCGCCCGCCGGTCGATGAGCGTCGCGGCCGACAACGCCGTCGCCAGCAGCATCGGATCCCCGACTTCCCGCGCGGCGGCGATCGCCTCGGCCACCCGGTCCTGTCCGTGTTCGCGCTCGGCACTTTCACCGGCGACGAGTGCGACGAGCAGGACGGCCGCCGCGTGGGCGTCCACACCTTCGACGCGTTTCCACTCGCTGTGCAGCATCGCCCTGGCCTCGGTGTAGCGCCCAAGAATCTGCTCCACCGTCGCACAGGCCCGCACTGTCTGTGCCCGGATCCGGGTGAGTTCGGCAGGCAGGAGCCGCAGCACCTCGTGCATGGTTTCCCTGGCCTGCCGCAGGTCGCCCGTGGCGCCGAGTGTCTGCGCCAGCCGGCCCAGCAGGATCAGGCGCTGCGGCGTGGCCGACTCCGAGTCGGGGAGCAACCGGATGGCCGCCCGCAGGAAGTGCCCGGCGGTCGTCGGCGTGGTGTGCATCGTCGCCTCGGCCGCCTCGGTGAGCGCCGCGACCGCCTCCAGGTCACCGCGGACGGCGGATCGCTCCACGTGCCGGGCGAACTCGGCCGGCGGCGTGCCCCGGCTCCGGAGTGCCGAAGCGGCCCGGCCGTGTGCCTGAAGCCGCCAGCCGGGACCGGCGTCCTGGTAGGCGACGCTGCGCACCAGCGGATGCCGGTACCGGAACCGGCCGGTCGCGCCGTCCAGCCGCACCAGGTCACGCTCGGCGAGCCGGTCGAGCGCGGCGAGCACGGACCCGGCGTCCATGGCCGCTGTCTCAGCGAGCGAATCGGCCTCGAAGTCGTCGCCCACGACCGCGGCGGCGTGCGCGACGACCCGCTCCTGCGGGGTCAACGCGGCCAGCTCCGCGGCGAGCACCGCGTGAACCGCCACCGGGATCGCCCCGTCGGGGTGGAGCGCCGCATCACCGACGGCGATACCCCGCTCACCGGCCCGCACCAGGGCTTCCAGGTAGAACGGGTTTCCGCCACTGGCCCGGTAGAGCTCCTCCCGCCGGGAACGGCCCAGCCTTTCCGGCATGAGGTGGCCGGCGTCGGCTTGGCTCAGCGGTGCGAGTTCCAGCAGCTCGGCCGCCCCGTCGGTCACGGCGCGGGACAGCGCGTGCCACAGCCGCAGCGACGTCTGCCGCGGCCTGCCCGCCACCGCCAGGACCAGCCGCGCCTGGGGCGGGTGGCGCAAGAGGTGGTCGAGCAGCTCGACCGAACCCTCGTCCGCCCAGTGCAGATCGTCGAGGACGAGCACCAGGCCGGACGGCTCGGCGACCAGCTCCAGCAACGCCCGAACCGCCCGGTGCAGCCGGTACCGCTCCGCGTCGACCAGGTCGGCGGGACCGGCAGCGGGAATCGCCGGGAACACGGTCGCGAGAAGTGCGAGCCGCTGCCGTCCGAGGGCGGCGAGACGCTCCGGGCCCAGCTCGGCGAGCTGGTCGTCGAGCGCGTCGACGAACACACCGAACGGGATGTGGGACTCGAACTCCGCCGCGCGTGCGCTGCGGACCGTCCATCCTGCTGTGTCCGCGAGCTTCCCCAGCTCCGTCAGCAGCCGGCTCTTGCCGATCCCCGGTTCGCCGGTGACCGCCACGCACCAGGGGCCACCTTCGCCCGCCAGCACCGCCCGCAGGATCGCGACTTCTCGCGCCCGGCCGGGCAATCCGCCGACGGGCTCCCCTCTCGCTGCGTCAGTCATGCTGGCGTCGACTCACTTTCCGTCCCCGACCAGGCGATGGTATCGACGCTCCCGCGCCCTCGGCAGGCGGCTCAGCCGATCACCTCAGTCCGCAAGCACGGAACAGCGCCGCGATGAAGACGACCGTGACTGCGTCGAGTACCAGGTGCAGGGCCTCCATGGACGCTTCCCCGTTGTCAGCCGTGCGGGTCGCCGAGCCAGCGCAGTGCGGTCAGGCTCGGCAGGAAGCAGTACTCGCCTCCTCGCGTGACGACGAAGCGCGGCAGTGCTGCGAGGCGTCGGCGCAGCGGCCGCCGGGGAATGGTGAAGTCGGTGGAGCCGTCGCGGGATCCGGTCACGGGGTCCTGGGCGTTGTTCGCGCCGAAGAAGACGCCGTCGTTCATCCACTGCGACTGGACGAACTCGAACTGCCGCCCCAGATGCGCGCCGATGAACGCGAACATCAGACCGCGGTCGGCTCCGTCGTCCTCCAGGACTCCCTCGGGCAGCGGCGGACCGTAGACGGCGCCGCGCCGGATCATGCGGTGCAGCCGTACCTCTCCGGCCACCGCGGCGTCACGGGGGTTGGCCCGGCGGATGTGGCAGCCGCCCGGCGTCGTGAATCCCGCCGGGTCGTCGCTCTCGTACAGGAAGGTGTTACGGCGGTACGGGTCGGCGCCGAGCGCGGGATCGTCGTGCTGCGGAGCCAGCGCCAGGGGAGCGCCGCTGCGCCAGCGTCCCATGATCTTCGCGGCGATCAGTTCCTCGTCCTGGGGCCCGGTGGAGTTGTCCTTCAGACAGCGCCGGAACTCGGCGGCCTTCTGGTGGAGTTTGCGAAAGACCGCGTAACTGCCGTTGCGTCCCAGTACGTTCGGCTGCGGGCTCTGGAGACCGCCGATCTCGTCCCGGTAGCCCAGCACGAACTCACCGGCCCTCAACGGCACTTCCAGCCGGTTGGATCCCGGTATGCCGCTGCCTTCGACGGCCGGATGGCTGACCCCGTCGCGATAGCCGAAGTGCTCGGTCTCGGTGGGCAGGGCGTAGCAGTCCTGCCGCCATATCGCCGTCACCCCCGACAGCCGGTCGTACGCCGGGCGGGCCCGGTCGACGGCCGCCTCCAAGTGCGCCGGGTCGGGCGCGACCGCTGTGAGCACCACATGCACGTCGGGACTGCCCAGCGGGGTTTCCCAGTGCTCCGGACTGCTCTCGCCCACATCGCCCAGCGCTTCGGCGCGGGCCGCCATCCCCTGCCGGAACTCCCAGGCGAACGTGTCCAGCGAGGCGCGCGGCACTCCCAGCGTCTCCAGGCCACGACAGGTGACGGCCACACTCACCCACGTCTCGCCCAGGGAGCTGACGGAGTCCGCCGCGGAGGTCACCGCCGTACTCGCGCGCCGCATCAACTCCCGGCCGTGCTCCCGGTCGTCGATACGGAAGGCGAGGTAGGTCGCCGCGTACGGCGTCGGCCGGGCGCTGAGAACCCCACTCTGGATGTCGTCGAGTTCCAACGTGACGTCCGTGTTCCCAGTCACGGTCGACCTCCCCGCTGCACTATTTGGTGACGAGGTTTCGCCAGAAGTTCCGCAGACTGTCGTCCCCGCCGAACAGAGAGCTGAAGATCGTCGAGTCCGCCAGCAGCAGATCGCCGGCACGCTCACCACCGGGCGGCATCCACAGGAACATGTTGAACTCCGTGTTGCCGGCCTCGGTGAACGGATGCGGCCTCGACATGTCGATCGGCTGCCTGGCCAGCACGCGGACGGCGTCCGGGTCATCGGTCGTCACGTCGTAGTGGGGCAGGTGCATGTGGAAGTTGAAGTTCGTCACCCCGTCCAGCCAGCCCTTCGGGTCCTGGTCCCGGACTGTGGACAGAGGGGCGATCTGGTTGCCCTCGCCCGTCGCCGGACGCAGCCCGTACCGGTTCATGACCGGCACGCCGAGGCCTTTCATCACGTCCCTCACATAGGTGGCGAACCGCTGCTGCCGGGGCACCAGGGGATCGCCGTGGTGGCGGTATTCCATCTCCCGGACCTTCAAGTCGTCCGAGGCGCCGACGTCATGGTGCGGGCCCAGCACGAGGCAGGAGTCCTCCCGGGCGAGAAACGCCCGCAGGGCGTCGATCTCGCCGGGCTGGGCCTCCTGCTCGGTGACCGCATGGTCCAGCCCGAACACGAACAGCACGTCCGTGTCACCGAGCACCCGCTCGTCGAGCGGTGTGAAGAAGCCCGCCTGGTCGATGCGCTGGTACACCGGGACGGGATGCCCCGTGACCTCCTCGACGAAGTCCTGGAACGGCACCCACGCCCAGAAGAACAGCTCCAGGGACCCGGCGATGCCCTGCTGGAACCGGTACGGGTCCGACCACTTCGGATCCTCGTACGCCGGCCAGGCAACCCGCCTGACCTCGGTCATCGTGGAGAAACGGTTGTCCAGTTCGGCCGCGTTGCGACCGGCCTCGGCCGGATAGCTCCACGAGACATAGATGCTCACCCGCCGCCCGTCAGGGGTGTACTCCCGCGGAACGTGCCGCTGGTTGTACGTCCGCGCGGTCCTGACCTCGCTCATTTCGCTCAGCCTCACTGCATCTGATCGAGCATCTCCGACAGAGCGCTCTTGATCCGCAGAGCCTTTTTGATCTCGTCCGCCGTCACGTACGGATACTCTCCGTACTCGATGAAGCTCGGACAGTGGTGCTCCCGTACGAAGCGCACGAACGCCTCCGGGTTCGTCTGCCAGTCCTCGGGAAACCCTTCGAGGTTCTCGAAGGTGGTGCTCACGCCCGACTTGCTGAACAGCGCGACGGCGTCCTCGGTGTACTTGTCGAAGTCGGTGTCGAAGATCCCCTGGTACATGAAGCGGGTGTCGTCGTCGAAGAGAACCCAGCGCAGGTAATGCAGCTTCAACGGCGCGAGGAAGTGCGGATCCTGCTCCAGCGCCTTGGCCAGGGTGTGACCGTGCTCCCGTATCGCGTCGGCCCTGCCCGGCTTGACGTTCGCGATGATGGTGAACCCGTAGCAGGCCGGAGTTCTGGGAAAGACGGGGCCGTACTTCCCCTGTTCCAAGTGGTCCGTCTCCTTTGGGATGACGACCATCTGCGGCTTGATCTCCATGTCCGCTCCTCCGCATTCCGCAGGTCGGAACCCACCTACAGCGTGGCACCGGACGGCTGACCGCGCCCGCCGAGCGGCCGGGGGCCGACGGGTCAGCGTCAGTGGAGGGGCAGGGGCAAGAGATCACAATGTCTTGACCTGGCCGCCATCGATGGTGAACTCGGCTCCTGTGATGTTGCCGGCGAGCGGGGAGGCGAGGAAGAGAGCCAGATCGGCGACTTCGTGAGCTTCGGTGACTCGTCCTGTGGAGATGCCCATGCTCTGCGGCACGACTGCATCGATGGCTTCCTGCGCGGTGGTGCCGGCCTGGGCCGCCGTGGCATCGGCGAAGCCGCCCGGCGCGGTCCAGAAGGGAGTGCGAACCGGCCCCGGGGCGATCGCGTTGACCCGGACGCCTCGCGGTGCGAACTCCTCGGACAGCGACTTGGTCAGGCTGCTCAGCCCGGCCTTGGCCGCGGAGTAGTCCACGACCATGGGGAAGGGGAGACGCGCGTTGATGGAGCTGATGTTGATGATGGAACCCCCGTCCACGACCAGCAGGTGAGGAAGCGCAGCGCGACTGGCCCGGACCGCGCTGAACAGGGTCATGTCGAAGATCCGCTGCCACTCGGCGTCGTCGATGTCCAGGAAGCTCGGACGGGGCGTCGCGGTACCCAAATTGTTGACCAGGACGTCGACCCTGCCGTACTGGTCCACCGCGTGTCGGACGAGTGCGCCCGGTCCGTCTGCGGTGGACAAGTCGACCGGGAGTGCGGTGACGCCGTACTTCTCGTGGAGCCCTTTGAGTTCGGGAGTAATGCTCCGGCTGCCGACGGTGACGTGTGCGCTTTCACGGGCGAACGCATCGGCGATGGCGAGGCCGATGCCCTTGCTCGCTCCGGTGACGACGGCGACCTTGTCCTTGAGCTGGAGGTCCATGGCGGTCCTTCTCCGGGTTGGTCACCCCCTATATCGAGGGTAGGCAGAACCGGCGCCGCCGGCTCAGGCGGGCAGCCGGCCCCCGCCTCGGATGGGGGCTGACCTGGTCTGCGCTGGGGAGAGGCGTCTGCGCTGAAGGTGGGCCGCGTGAACCTGGCCTCCTGCCGGGCCCACATCGAGGCGTACGCCGAGGACAACGGCAAGCAGCGGTCGTGAAGGCCGGGCTGGGCCACCTCAAGGTCATCCCGCACAAGCTGTGGCACACGGCGGCCTCGCTCGCCATCACCAGCGGAGCGGACGTCAACGTCGTACAGACGATGCTGGACCACAAGTCCGCGACGCTGACCTTGGACACTTACGGGCATCTTTCCCGGACCGTCTGGACGAGGTCTCGAAGAAGATGCACAAGCGCCGTGCCAAGCAGTTGGCCAAGGCCAAGCTTGAGAAGGCCGAGAGGAAGGCTCGCGAGGCCGCCGAGGCGGTGGCTGCCCTGGAGGATTCCGCAGCGTGATGTGTGCCTCAGCGTGGTGCGTATGACAGCAGGGCCGCTTCGGCGGCGTGGCGAAGCGCCCCCTGCTTTCGGGCTGCTATGGCAGGTCGCGGCGGACCAACGCCTGAGCGAATGGTTCTCCGGTGGCCCGGGCGTAGGCCATCCGCTCGCGCACCTCGCTGAGGGTGCGTGGGCGGTAGCCGGGGCCGCCGCAGCAGCTCTTGTGGAAGCGCACACCGGCGTGCAGCAGCACGGAGAGGGTGCGCCAGGCGGCGGTGTCCCGCCTCTTGGGTGCTGCGAAGGCGGAGCCGACGTGAATCAGTGGTTCGGCGCAGCGTGGACAGACCCGGTCGTGGTCGTGGTAGCCGGGGTAGGGCTGCTTGTACGAGGCCCGGCAGGGCAGGCAAACGTACGAGGTCTTTCCATGGGCCATGCGGGAAGGGTAGGGCCGGCGCGGGGTCGGGCTCGACAGATTTCCGGCATGCTGCGGAGCCCTCCCGTCCGCTGGACGGAAGGGCTCCTGAAGAACGCCGTCAGGGAACTGGAGAAGCGCTGTGCCTCCATTGCTACACCGCGGCGGAGACCGCTCGCCGCGCCAACGCCGTCTGGTCGCACCTCTGCCTGGGATGCCACTACCACCAGTACGAGATCGGCCCCACGCACGACCAGGTACGCGCCTGGTGGACGGAGGTTGGCGAGCTGGTCGGGACGTTGACCATCTGACTGTTTGTTACCAGCAGGTCTCTGATAGTTATTTCGACGGGGCCGGGCGTATGCCCGTCGCAGCGTCCTCCGGGGTGTTGCAAGGGGAGGGGACATGTACATGGGCACCGCCACGCGCGAAGAGATCATCGCCCTTGAGCAGAAGGCGGTGGACCGTGCCTACGACTGCTATGCCGCGCGGCTGGCCGAAATGACCGGGGGCTCGGTCGCCGTGGCCTCCGCCAGCGGCAAGGACAGCGTCGCCAACCGGATCGTGGCCGAGGAGCGGGCCGCGGCATACGACGGACTCGGCAACGAGTCGCTGGTCATCGGCCGTGTCGACGCACCGGACGAGGACGAGCCGGGTACGGGGCCCAAGACCTGGTACGTCGGCCGACGTGCCGTTTCCGACGTCCGTACCCGCGACACCGTCGTCGTGCTGTGGACCAGTCGGCTGGCCAAGAAGTGGTTCGAGGCGCTGCCCGACGCCCCGGGCGAGGTGCTCCTGCGGCGGCGACTGCGCTGTGTACAGCGTGTCGTCGAGGACTACTTCGACGAGATCACTGCCGCCGCCCCCGTCCCGCAGCCACGGACGGCGGCAGACGACGCCCAGCGGGAGGCCCAGCCCACGGAGTCGGCCACCGTCACGCAGAAGGAGGGAGCACCGAGCCCGCCCGTCCCCACACCCGCCGACATCGCCCGCGTCCAGCGCCAGAAGCCGCTGCAGCCCGACGACTTCCTCCTGCGTGAACTCCAGCGCTCGCGCAGCGGCAGCATGCGGGACATCGTCGAGACCATCCGCCGCGACCAGATGGCCCTGGTCACCGGCTCGCCCTCCGACATCCTCGTAATCCAGGGCGGCCCGGGTACCGGCAAGTCGGCGGTCGGCCTGCACCGCGTGACCTGGCTCGTCAACAACGGGCACTTCAAAGCCCAGGACGTCCTCGTCGTCGGCCCCCATCAGCAGTTCCTGGACTACGTGAGCCAGGTGCTGCCGACGCTCGGCACCCGGAACGTCAACGCCGTGCAGGTGACCCGTCTGTGGGACGGCGAGGTCCTCGGCACCGACACCGCCCAGGCGCGGGTGGTGAAGTCCGATGAGCGTATGGCGGCCGTCCTGCGGCGGCGCGTCGAGATCGAGTGCCGTCCCGAGGCCGTCGACGAGTTCACCACCACTGCCTCCTACGAGGGGGCCAAGCCGGAGCTCACCGTCACCGTCGGCAGCACGACCCTGCGCGTCCCGCGCTCCGAAATACTTTCGCTCCTCGAAGACGTGCGCCAAGGCGATGGCTCCTACCGTGAGCGCCGCGACCGCTTCCGCGGGCTGCTCGTCGACCGCCTGCTGCGGGAACTCGTCGCCGTCGCCCCTCGCCGCAGCCGCGACGACACGATCCGCCGCGACCTGGAACGCAACCGTCAGGTCGAGCGCCTCATCGAACGTGTCTGGCCTTCGCCCGGCGCCAGGGAAGCCCTCCGCACCCTCTACGACTCCGAAGACCTCCTGCGCACCTGCGCCGAGGGCATTCTCGACGCCTCAGAGCAGGCCGCTGTGCGCCGTTCTCGGGCCGACACGGCCGACGCCGATCCCTGGACGCTCGACGACCGGGTCTGCCTCGAAGAACTGCGGTATCTCATCACCGGGGAGACCCCACAGCGGTACGGGCACATCGTGGTCGACGAGGCACAGGACCTGACACCCATGCAGGCCCGCTCCCTGCGCCGGCGCTCCGCCGCGCAGGGCTCCATGACCATCCTCGGCGACCTCGCCCAGGCCACCGGCCCCCACACCCACACCGACTGGGACCGCCTCGGCACCCTCCTGTCCGACCACGGCGACTGGCGCGTGGCCGAGCTGAACACCAGCTACCGCGTGCCCGCCGAAATCATGGAGTACGTCGCCCCCCTCGCCCGGACCGTCGCCCCCACGCTGCCCTACCCGCAGGCCGTGCGCGCGGCGGGCGAGGACGCCGTACGGACGGTCGCGACCGAGCCGTGGAAACTCCTCGGCGACACCGTGACCCAAGCCACCCGCCTCGTCGGCACCAGCGACGGACACACCCTGCGCTCCGTGGCGGTCATCGTCCCCGACGACTCCGGCTGGCTCGACGAGATCAGCCGCCAGCTGGACCTGGCCGAGGGCATCACCGAGCAGGGACGCGAGGCGGTGTCCGTGCTGGCCGCCGCCCAGGCCAAGGGCATGGAGTACGACCACGTCCTCGTCGTCGAACCCGCCACCATCGCCGACCTGGGCCCGGCCGGCCTGCGCCAGCTGTACGTCGCGCTCACCCGCAGCACCCAGAGCCTGACCGTCCTGCACACGTCCCCGCTCCCGGAGGCCCTCACGAAAACCGACGGCAGCAGTACCGAACCAGCACCTGCCGAAGGCGAACCAAGCATGGCAGACGCTGACGTCCCCGACATCGGTACGGACGTCCGAGTCCGCGTGACCGGCCGGGCACCCGGTGGCCGGTACAGGGTCAAGGCCCTGTCTCCCGCGATCGACGTCCCTCTGGTCCTGACCGTCCGCCACGGCTCGGTGCCCCCGCGTCCCGGCGCGGTACTGGACTGCTGGGTGTTCGCTCACGAGACGAACCACTGCCTGCTCACCGCGGACCGGCGTGGCCGCCAGCCCATCTCCCCCACCATGGCGGATCGCTATGTGGCGGCGCTCGGCGTCTTCGACGACCTGACCAACGGTGACGGAACCATTCCGGAGAACGCCCGTGATCGTCTGTCCGAGCTCAAGGGCATGGCCAACCGCGTCCTCCGCCGTGACCAGGCGGACTGGGTGGACGTGCGTCGTGTGCTCGGATCCCCGGACAAGCATCGCCTCAGCCTCCTGCGCGACCTGGCGGCGCACACCACCCGCATGCTCAAGGACAACAACCTGGACCTGGACCGACTCCAGGCGGACCTGGCACGCGCCGACTGGGCCCAGGCCCTGAACGCGGCCCGAGAGGCGCTCCAGCACCGCCGGGCCGCCCGGGGCGAACCGGAAACCGAGAGCGCGCCCGCCTCCGTCGAAGAGCCGTCCGAGCAGAAAGAAGCAGAGCCCGTGACCTCCGAAGGCATGCCCGCCACGCCGGCGCCCGCCACGCCCGCCAAGGGACTTCTGCACTCGCTGGAGACCACGGCGGCCGCCGACCGCACGTGCAAGAAGCACGAGGCGGTGCGCCATGCTCTCAAGGCGGCTCTGCTCTGGGCGGACCTGCAGCCGACCGACTCCCCGGTCGTCGATGTCAGCCGCACCGCGGAAGACGGTCACTTCCTCTACGAGGTCCTCGGTGCCGGCCGCTCCACCTACGCCGACCTCCGCGCGGGAGCCACCCGACTCCTGGAGATCAACCACACCCTGCCCGCTCCTGCCGACCGCCTCTACCTGGTGCTCTCCGAACCGCCCGCCGAGGACTGGTCGGCCGACACCGTGTTCGGTGTCTTCGGGGTTCGGGTCCTGTGGCGCACCCCCGACAGTTGGGGCGGCCACGACGCGGAAACCGCCCTGGGCTCCGGAGAGGCGTAACCACTTTCGGCAGAAGCGGGATTCTTCCGTGCTCGCTCGTGCGCTCCTTGGGTGCCCGAAGCGGAGCCAGAGCAGGATTCGAACCTGCGACACCCGCTTCAGGAGAGACCCTACAGCTGTCCCTCTCTGTGGTGATCTTCCCCGGGGTTCACCATTCCAGGCAGGCCAGCGAGATGGGGTCTTCCTTCTCCGCCTGATCCTTCCCTGCCCTTACTCGGCCTTGCGTTCCCATGACGTTCCCATGAGGGCCCCCACGAGGCCCTGGGAACGGGGGCCGGGGAGTCGCCCGAATGTCGGCTGCGGGGGGCCACACCAGCGTCCGTCGTTTGCCCCGGATACACCGTCTGAAGTGGCTTCGCGGTGGACGAGGCGCTGAGATGGGTCATGGCCAGTCACGGCTCCTCCGCCTGACCACGCCACGCGCAGGCGGGCCGCACGTCTCGGATTCCGGAAACTGCACCGAACAAGGAGTTGCCATGCGAGCCGTCACTGTCCGAGACCCTGACGCTGGCGTCGGTGGCCTCTCCCTGACGGACATGCCCTATCCCCAGGCCGCTGAGAACGACGTCATCGTGCAGGTGCATGCCGCCGGTTTCACCCCCGGAGAGCTCGACTGGCCGGTAACCTGGACGGACCGCGCCGGCCGCGAGCGGACCCCGAGCGTGCCCGGGCACGAAGTGTCGGGTGTCGTCGTCAAGCTGGGGTATGGAACCACCGGCCTCACCGTCGGCCAGCGGGTATTCGGACTGACCGACTGGACCCGTAACGGGGCACTGGCCGAGTACGTCGCGGTGGGGGCCCGCAACCTCGCTCCGCTTCCGGCGGACGTCGACCACACCGTGGCCGCCGCGTTGCCCATCTCCGGGCTGACCTCATGGCAGGGCCTGTTCGACCATGCGCGCCTCCTAACCGGACAGACCGTCCTGGTCCATGGCGTTGCGGGCGGCGTCGGGTCGATCGCGGTGCAGCTTGCGCGCGAGGCGGGAGCCAGGGTGATCGGTACCGGCCGGGCGGCGGACAGGGAGACGGCACTCGGTCTGGGCGTGAATGCCTTCCTGGACCTGCAGGCCGATCAACTGGAGGGTGCCGGCGAAGTCGACGTGGTGTTCGACGTGATCGGCGGCGAGATCCTCGACCGCTCGGCCGCGCTGGTGCGCGCCGGCGGCACGCTCGTCACGATCGCCGCGCCCCCTAAGGTCCATCCCAAGGACGGACGGGCCCTCTTCTTCGTCGTCGAACCCGATCGTGCCCGGCTCACGGACCTCGTCCAGCGGCTCCGGGATGGACGGCTCAAACCCATCGTCGGAGCGGTGCGGCCGCTCTCGGAGGCGCCCGCGGCCTTCGCCCCCGGCCGGCGCACCCCTGGCAAAACGATCATCAGGGTCGTGGAGGGCTGAATGGGAGAGCAATCGTGATCACAATGCGGGTCTCGCCTTGGCGGCTGTCTTGTGAACCCGGCTGGTCATCGCTGCCCAGAGCCCGCTCCTCTTTCCCGCCCCCTGCTTGGGTTCACTGCGGAGTGGTGCGCTCCGAGCCTCCGGGCCGGGCGAACGTTGATTTCTCGATCGGGCCCTGGCGGGCACCGTGGCCCAGCATCGGGATCGGGCGTGCCCGGTCGGGTCATGCTCGGGTGAGCACGATCTTCTTACCGCCGGCCCGTCCGGTAACCACCCGGGCGAACGCAGCCGGTCCCTCGCTCAGCGGCAGGGGTTCAGGTGCGAGTTTCAAGGTTCCCGCGGCGGCCTGCTCCGCCAGCTGGACAAGCTGCGCGGCGTTGGGTTCGACGTAGAGGTCCCCACTCGTGATGCCTCGTTCCTCCGGAGGCGCGTCCGAGGTCAGGGAGCACAGCCGGCCGCCGTCCCGCACCAAAGGCAGGGCGGCGTCCGCCGTGCTGGTGGCGATGATGAGGGCGGCGTCGAACCCTCCGCGTACCTTGGCCGACCAGTTCGGGTCGTGGTAGTCGACGACCTCCATCGCTCCCAGACCGAGCACGCGCTCTGCGGCGGCAGCAGACGCGGTCGCGGTCACCTCGATGCCCTTGGCCGCAGCGAGCTGGATGGCCAGGGCTCCGGTGGCCCCGCCTCCGTTGGTGATCAGGAGCCGCTGCCCTCGGCTGAGGTCCAGCTTCTCCAGGGCCTGCACCGCGGTGAGGCCGTTGACCGGCAGCGCCGCCGCGTGCACGGCGTCCAGCCCGAGTGGGCAGGCTGCCGCGTGATCCGCGTTGATCAGAACTCGTTCGGCCCAGAAGCCGCTCCCCCCGGGCAGCGGGGCCTCGTGGGCGAGCACCCGGTCGCCTACGGCAAACCCGGTGACACCCGCGCCGACGGCCAGCACCTTGCCCGCGCCCTCCACTCCCAGCGCCGCCGGGGGGTGCAGCCCCACGTCCCAACCAGCGTCGTTCAGCAGTTCGTCCCACGGGCCGACCCCGGCCGCCTCAACCGCCACCAGGATCTGACCGGGGCCGGGAGATGACGGTTCGGGCAACTCCAGCAGGGCGACTTCCTTCTCGGCCCCGGACACTCCGCACGCCTTCACAGCAGATCTTTGTCCTCTCACTCAGTCCGACCGATCGGGAGGTACGGGCCGGAAACCCGAAGCAGGCATCAGTGCCGACCTCGGGATCCCCTACAGAGGTCGCTGAGTGGGTCGCACCGGCCCCGTGCGGCTTGCGGCTCATTGCCGAACCGTTGACCCCTGCGGGACGCCGTTCGCGCATTCGGCCCGCTCACAGGCCGTGTGCCACATCCTCGGCCTTCCAACCCGCAAACCAGCGTGTGACCTGCCGTCGTACTGGAGAACTTCGCCGATCGAGGGCAGGCTCGTCGGCCTGCGTCCCAGGTCGGCGTGGCCGGGCGTGCGTCGGCAGTTCGCCCCTCCCAGGACCGTGCGGCGGAAGAGCAGCCGGAGACGACTTATTGGCTCCGGGAACGTGAGCACCTCCGGCGTCGATCACGCCTCCGCCCGGTTCAGGGCATGGGCAGGCGCAGGGCGAGGAGGGCGATGTCGTCGGTGCTGCCGGGGGGCACCCGGGCGCACAACCGGTCGCAGAGGGTGTCCAGCGGTTCGTGCGCGAGGGCGAGGGCATGGCGGCGCAGTCGGCCGAGCCCGGTGTCCAGGTCGCTGCCGGGAACCTCGATCAGGCCGTCGGTGTAGAGCAGGAGCGTGGACCCCGGCGGCAAGGCGTGGGCGGCGCTCGGCCGACGGATGCCGCCCAGGTGCGTTCCGAGGATCAGTCCCTGCCCGGCTTCGAGATACTGCGCGTTCCCGTCGGGGGACAGCAGCAGGGGCGGCGGGTGCCCGGCACTGGTCCAGTGCAGTGTGTAGGGGCCGGTGTCCGGGCCGTCCACCCGGGCGAGGACGAGGGTGGCCATCGACACGGCCGTGATGGCGTGCATGGCATCGTCGAGTCGGTCCACGACAGGACCGGTCGGCCCGGTGTGGTCCCAGGCGAGGGAGCGCAGGATGCCGTGCAACTGCGCCATGCCGGCTGCGGCGGTCAGATCGTGGCCCACGACGTCGCCGATGACCAGGGCGAGCGTGCCGTCCCGCAGCGTGAACGCGTCGTACCAGTCGCCACCGACCTGCGAGCCGGCCGGCGCGGGCTGGTACCGGGCGGCCAGCTGGATGCGGCCGTGCACGGGCAGCGGGGGCAGGAGGTTGCGCTGCATGGCCTCGGCGACCTCGCGCTGTCGGCCGAACCGGCGGGCGTTGTCGATGACCGGGCCGACCCGGCGGCCGATGGCGCTCGCCACGTCCAGGTCGCCGGTGTCGAAGGGCCGTTCCGGGTCGCTGCGCACCAGTGTCAGGGCGCCGGTGACCCGCTGGCCGGCGCTCAGCGGCACCGTGATGACCGATGTCGCGCCGGTCGCTTCGAGGAAGGCGTGGTGGACGGCGGCCAACGGGGAGTCGGGCGGTGCCTCCATGCCGGAACGGTCCCGCAGGACGGGGCCGCCTCCGTTCAGCACCTGTACCAGGGCCGAGTGGGCCGCTTCCCCGGCCGGCGGCGGAAGGTGTCCGCGCCAGTCCTCCTGCCCGGCGTCGCGGCCCTCCGGTCCGGTCACCGCCACCCGGTGCACCTGACGGGAGCCGACCCGCAGGTCCACCGCCGCGAAGTCGGCGAAACGGGGGACCAGGAGCCGGCTCAACCGGGCGAGGGCCTCGTCCACCTCCAGGGTCTGACCGAGCACCTCGGTGATCTCCGCGACTAGCGTCAACCGCTCGGCGCGGCTCTCCAGAGCGGTCGTGCGAGCGGCTCGTTCCGCCCGCTCGGCACGTTCCGCGCGCTCTCTGTGGGCGCGCTGGTCCGCCGCGGTCTCGATGGTGAGTACGACCATGCCCAGGGAGACACCGTCCTGCGTCAGAGGAGTGGCCGACCAGGAGACCGGGATCAGCCGTCCGTCACCCCGCAGGCACCTGTCGTCGTCCCCGCGCGCCGGACGCCCCTCGGCCAGTGCCTGCAGCAGTGGGCAGTGCTCGCGTGGGATCCGGGCGCCTACCGGATCCCGATGGCACAGGTCGTGCAGGTCCTGCCTGTCCATCACCGCTGCCGCGCGCCCCAGCAGCCGTTCGGCGGCCGGGTTGACCGCGACGATCCGCCCCGCTGGGTCGATCACGGTCACCGCCGTGCCCAGCTGCTCGACGACCCGCTGCCACAGTCCCGGTTCCGCCGCCGACAGCCGCCACTCGTGCTTTTCGCCGGGCTTCACGTCCTCCACGATGCCGCCGTCCCCTCCACGGCGCACTTCACTGGTGCCTCGGCCTTCGAGGTCGCGTAGGACGCCGGTGCCCGTCGGTCTCGTACGAGAACGAGAATCCGGCCGCACGGCCGACGCAACGGCGCCTCCGCGACACCGCTGTACGGCTGCTCTGGTCATGTCCGTCACCGCCGGTAGGGAACGTGTCGGCCGTCGTGGCCCTCGTCGTGCGGGGTTACCGAAACCGGCTCGGAACCGGGACACGGCAGGAGCGAGCATGTACCGGAGCAAGGCGGCGAGGTCGGCGAGGTCGGCGAGGTCGGCGGGGATGGTGAAGACGCCGATGATGCCGCAGGCGTCGCGGGGCCGGTGCCGTGGAGGTTCTTCAGCTGCGCCCGCAGCGGGACGCCGGCGGTGCGCGTCGGCAACTGCCGGGCGGCAACGGCGGCGAGCGGGTGGCCGACGGCCACGGATCAGAAGCTGTCGAGCGGCTCGGCTACGGAGTCAAAGCTCGTCATTCGGCGGCCACCCCGGCTGCCGGCGTGCCCCTGCCGAAGGCTGCGCCGACTGACCACGTGTGCCTCGACGACATGCAGGTCGACGCGGTGTTGCCCGCTCAGCGAACTCCCGCGCCCGGTCCCGTTGTGGGCCGCCGGCGGCCTCGCCGACCACCGGCGCTCCCGGGCTGCCTGACGCACGGCGAGCACCAACGCCGCCAGAGATCGCCAAGTCGTCGGCTCGGGTCGTCCGTTGCGGGCGGTGGCGCGCGTGACGTCGGCAGGCGGTCGGAGAGGACGTTTCACAGGACGACCGCGGGGTCCTGGTCGTGCTCGAGGGCGCCGATGTGGACGGGGTCTACTGACGGCTGGGCGCGAAAGGGGATGAAGTAGGGCAATCGCTCAGGACTCCAGCGCGAGAGGTTGCCCGACGGCCCGTTCCCATTCGTTCCCCTACAAGGCCAAAAAGCCCCTCGGAGATCACTCCCGAAGGGCCTTTCTGGTGCATCGTGCCTGTTCAGGCATGGTGCCCCCGGCAGGATTCGAACCTGCGACACCCGCTTTAGGAGAGCGGTGCTCTATCCCCTGAGCTACGAAGGCAACCTTGCCTGCACCACGGATGAATACTCTCAGTGAGCAGTCACTCGCGCCCGGCAAGGGGGAGACCGCCGCTGGGGACGGTCCCTGACAGGGTAGCGGATCAGGCCGGGGTGGTGGGGCCGAGGGCTCGGTCGTCCCGTCGGTGGCAGTCGCGTTGCGGATGGTGCACCCACGGACGTGGCCGAGCCAGGGGCGATTATCGGACAGAGATGGTTGCGGGTATGCCACTGTCATGTCCCGGGCTAGGACGGATCCCCGCGTCGCGTCAATGTAATTTTTTGCGTCGTGATCGCGTAGCTTTCCGGTCAGTCTTCCCGTCCGGTCGGTGCTATATGCAGCGATTCGTTTTATAGTGCGCCGTTCTCTGCGGTGCGGTTCGGTCCTGTTCGTGACTGGAAACACTGTGGAGTGCCGATCCGGCTCGTGATGTGCTTGCGGTGCGATTTCGGTTTCCATAGGAGGAGGTGAATTCAGTGAACGAGTTCGAGACGACTGAGTACGAGGCCCCCCAGATCGAGCCGATGGGCGACTTCAACGAGCTGACCATGTGGTACGGCTGGGCGAGCAAGGACGGCGAGGGTGAGGCCATCATCTGACGCCCTTTGAGAATTTGGTCGGCGGGAGGGACCTGAATTGGGTGCATCGTGGTTCGTGACTTTCTCGGGAAAGTACACGGAAACGTCTCCTGGTCCATTCCCGGAAACCGGCCAGATTTCGGTCGCGCGCGACCTGTCGGGGAATCCGTGGATTGTCGCTGACACCACGCACGCCCGGCTTGTCGTCGCCGACGCGGGTGCCAGACGTCTCGCTCTGTTCGGCGAGACGGATGCCGACACGGGGCGTCTGGCACGCATCCTCGACCGGCACGAGGACGCACCCGCGGTCATGGAAGCCGCGCACCGCCGGCCCGGCAGCTTCCACATCCTCTACACCGACGGGCGCACCACGTACGTCCAGGGCACCGCCTCGGGCCTGCGGCAGGTGTTCCACGCCCGCCGGCCGGACGGAGGCCACGCCGCGTCCGACTCGCCGGAACTGCTGGCCCGTCTGTGCGGCGCCGCTCCCCGGATCGAGATGGCCGCCTGGGAACTGATGCAGCCGACGCTCGACTACGGCCTGACCGAGGCGGCCTGCTGGACCGGTGTGCACCGCCTGATGGCGGACCAGCGGCTGCGCATGAGCGGCGACACGGTGGACACCGTCACATGGTGGCGGCCGCCCGCCCCGGAACTCTCCGTCGCAGAGGGTGCGCCACAGCTGAGAGCGGCGCTGGATGCCGCCGTCGGCGTACGGGTCGCCACGGCGGCGGGACTGTCCGCGGATCTCTCCGGGGGCATGGACTCCTCGTCGCTGTGCTATCTGCTGGCCCAGCACGGCGCCCCCTTCCAGGCGTTCGTCGAGCAGACCGTGGATCCCAACCACGACGACGCGAAATGGGCCGCCCTCGCGGCCCGGGAGATCGGCTGCGACCTGACCGTCTTCCAGCCGGACGACATACCCGGCCCTTACGACGGCATCTGCGACACCGAGGGTGTCCTCGACCGTTCCGTCCCGCACAGCCTGTCCACTCCGTACACGCTGATCCGCAACCGTGCACGCAAGACCGCGATGGCGCGCACGTTCGCCGCGACGGGCGCCACCGTGCACATGGCCGGCTTCGGCGGCGACGAGCTGTTCACCGTCACCCCCGCGTACTTCAGCGATCTGTACCGCACGGCACCTCTGAAGGCCCTGCGCGAGATACGCCCGCTCGCCCGGCTGCGCCGCTGGCCGATGCGGGCGGTGATGCGCGCGCTCGCGAGCGGACAGTCCTATGGGGAGTGGATCGACGAGCAGGTGCGGTCGCTGCACCTGCCCCGGCCGGCCGTGCAGGGCCCCACGGTGCAGTGGGGCCCGCAGTGGCGCATCCCCGTCTGGGCGACACCGAGGACGGCGGAGGCGGTCCGTTCGCTGGTGCGCTCGGCACCGGACGGTATCGCTCCGCAGGCACCGGAGAGATCCGTCCATGTCTGTCTGGCCGGCCAGCGCATCGGGGGCCACCGGCTGGCGCCGCTGCGCGAGTTGATGCAGCGCCAGGGCGTACTGCTCTCGTTGCCGTACATGGACGACGGCGTACTGGAGGCCGCCCTGTCGCTGTCCCGCGCCGAGAACCGGCCCGGTGTGAGCTACAAGCCGGGCCTCAAGGCCGCCATGCAGACGGACGGTCCGAAGGCGGTGCTGTCCCGCTCCACCAAGGGGGAGTTCAGCATGTCGGTGCACCAAGGCATCGCCCGCAACCGCCGCAGCCTGCTCGCCCTGTTCCAGGACTCCCTGCTCGCCGAGCACGGATTCATCGATCCGGCGCGGCTGCGGTCGAGCATCCGGAACAGCATGCGTCCGGAGGCCGAGACCTCCGCCCTGGAAGTGACCGTGGGCGCCGAGATATGGCTGCGGACGGCCGTCTCGCCCGGGAGCGTGCCGGAGCAGTTCCTCGGCAAGCCGAACCAAGCACTCTCTAACGGAAGTTGACCCATCCCGTGCTGAAGCCGTCACCGGACGTCGTACTGACGAAGAGCGAGGACGCGGCCGTACTGCTCGACAAGAAGTCGGGCAGCTATTACCGCATGAACCCGCTGGCAGTGGCCGTGTACGAGAGCCTCTCGGCCGGGCGCGCCGAGGACGCCGTCGTCGCGGAACTGCAGACCCGGTTCCCCGACGCCCGCGACCGCATCCCCGGTGATGTGGCCCGGCTGATCACCATGCTGCGGTCCGCGGGCATCCTGGTGGCCTCATGACTCTGCCCATGACGCTGGAGCCGCGCTCGCCGCTCCCCGTCCACAGAAGACTCCTCCCGCTGGTCGCCGTAGGGCTGAGCCGGCTCCTCATCGCGGCGTGCACCCCCCGGCGGCTGGAGAGGGTCCTGCGTGTTCTCAGCCGGGGCGCCGCACCGGCCTCGTACGCCGAGGCACTGCGCGCGCGCAGCGACGTGGTCTCCGTCAGCGGCCGCTGCGCGGGCCAGTACTGCCTGGACCGGTCGGTCGCGGCGGTGCTTCTCGCCCGGTTGCGGGGGCGCTGGCCGGACTGGGTGTCGGGCGTCAACCTCGTGCCGTTCGCCGCGCACGCCTGGATCGAGGTGGACGGCCGTCCCGTCGGCGAGGCGCTGAAGCTCGACGGTTTCCAGAAGAACATGGTGGTCGGCTGCCGCGGTGCGGCGGACCGGCCCGTCCCGGGGGGAGAGGCGTGAGATGAACGTCGAGGCGGTGGCGGAAGAGATAGAGGCCCGGGGATACGCCCTGATTCCCGGTTTCCTGTCGGCGGGGGAACTGGAGCAGGCGGTCGCGGCCATCGAGGAGTACTTCCCCGACCCGGAGGCCGGCCCGCAGGCCGGCGCGGCGGACGCCGTCGACGTCGGCGCGTTCAAGCACGCGGTCCCCTTCCCCTTCGCCAGCAACGCCCTCAACCGGCTCCCCCTCGACCCGCGGGTCATCGCGGTGGCCGAGCGTCTGCTGAGCACCCGGGACATCCTCCTGACGAGCTCGTACGTGCAGGCCAAGTACGGCACCGCCTACGGGGAGACCAAGGACCAGTCGCTGCACAACGACACGTGGGCCGTCAACAGCCTGCTGCCGCCCCGGACGGACGGCGTCTACCGGCGGCTCTTCGGCATCGTGTACCTGACCGACGTGACGGCCGGCACCGCACCCACGTATGTGGCCGGACGCGCCGGTGACCTCGGAGTGCCCCTGATCACCTCGGAGCGGAGGGCCACGTACAGCAGCGCCGAGTACCCGGGACTGTACGAGCGCGAGCGTCCCGTCGAGGCGCCGAAGGGCTCCCTGCTCCTGTTCACCGGAGATCTCGTGCATCGCGGCTCGGCCTACCGGGACCGGTACGGCCGCCGGCTCGCGCTGTTCTTCAACCTCCACTCCGCGGCGGCCCGCTGGACCGGCAAGCACCTCTGGGCGCTGCTGCCCTCGTCGCCGGGCTGGGCGACCTTCCAGGAGCTGATCAGTGAACTGACGCCCGAGCAGCGGCAGTTGCTCGGATTCCCGGAGCCGGGCGATCCGTACTGGACGGCGGACACCGTGCGGCGCCTCTGTGAGCTGTACCCGGGGATCGACGTGACGCCGTACGAGCCGGCCGTACGGGAGCCGGCATGACGGTCACGGCGGGCACCGCGGCGGCCGGCTCCGGCGCGGCCCGGGAGGACGGCTACGCGGCCCAGGCGATCCGCGGACTGACGTACCTGGGGCGGCTGTTCGGCGCGGAGGCCGGTTTCGACACGGCGGCGCGGGACGCGGTGGAGGCGCTGTTCGCCGGGTGGGGGCACCGCACGACGCGGGGCATCGACGAGCCGGAGGCGGCCCGCGGCCGGGCGCCCTTCGAGTTCTCCCTGGTCATGAAGGACAGCGGCCCGGAGATCAGGATCTTCCTCCGCCCGCTGTCCGGCGAGGGACCGACCACCGCGGACTCCAGCTGGCAGGCCGGGTGGCGTGCCGTGCACGCACTGGAGGAACAGGGCGTCGCGTCCCTGGCACGGGCACGGACCGTGCGGGACCTCTTCGTCCCGCGCAGCGACCGGGCGGCGTTCGGATTGTGCATCGCGGCGACGGTCCGGCCGACGGGCGTCGCCGGCGTCAAGATGTACTTCGACACCCTCGCCGCGGGCACCGCCGAGAACCGGCGGGTGATCGGCGAGGCGATGGAACGCCTCGGCCTCGGCGACGCGTGGCAGTGGCTGCGGCGGCAGGACCCGGAGGGCATGGCGTGCCTGATGCCCGCGTTCTTCGCACTCGACCTCGACGACTCGCCGCAGGCCCGGATCAAGTTCTACACGACGGTGGACGAGCGGTCCGCCGATGCGCTCCGGGCCCGGCTGGGCAGGCTGTCCGGCACGGCCGGCCGAAGTGCCGCCGGGCTGCTGCACGCCCTGTCGGCCGGCGGTCCGGCCGCTCTTGCCGCGCCCGGGGTCCGGCCGACGCTGTGCTGGAACCTGACGCAAGGAGAACGGCAACGCCCCGGTGACGCCACGCTCTATCTGCCGTTCCAGCGGTACACCCCGTCCGGCGACGAGGCGCTGGACCGCTTGCGGCCGTATGTGCGCGCCGAGCAGCTGACCCGGCTGGACCGCTTTCTGGCCCACTGCGCGGCAGACGGTGCACACGACCGTGCCGAGCGGCAGCTGCCGAACCCGTTCCACTGGGCGGCGGCGAAAGTGAACCGTGAGGTCGTGGGGCCGCTCACCCTCTATGTGTCGGCGGCGGTCGTGGACGGGGCGAGCCGCGCGGAGAGCTGATCGCCGGCCGGCCGCTCGGCCGGTACGGCGGTCGGCTGCCGGTTCACCGCGAGGACGACGCGGACCGCGCCCGCCCACACCAGGGCCGAGCCGAACAGATGCAGGATGACCGCCACCGCGGGCAGCGAGGTCAGCGACTGGAACACGCCGATCAGTCCCTGCGCCAGGAAGACGGCGAGGAAGACGCCCGTGCGCCTGCGGGCCGGGGAAGCGGCGGGCAGAGCGGCGAACAGCAGACAGCCCAGGACGAGGCAGCCCAGCGCGACCGCGCCGTGCACCGCGGTGACGCCCGCCCAGTCGAAGGGCATCCGCTGCACGGCGGAGGAGTCACCCGCGTGCGGCCCGGAGCCGGTGGCCGCCGTGCCCACGACGAGCAGCAGGGCCGTTCCGGCCGTCAGGAACCGGCTCAGCAGGACGGCGCGTCGCGTCGGGACGGCGGCCGTCGCCGCCGCCTCGTGCGCCGGCCTCTGCACGTACTCCAAGGTGACCGCCGCGGTGGTCAGCAGCAGCACCGCGGCGAGGAAGTGCGCGGCGACGATGTACGGGCTGAGCCGCATCCACACGGTGATGCCACCGACGACGGCGTTGAGGACGATGACCCAGAACTGGGCCCACGCCGCGCGCAGCACTGCGCGTGACGGCTCGCGTTGCAGCCGTGCCGCGATGATGAGCCAGCCCACCACCGCGCACAGCGCACCGGTCAGCATCCTGTTGCCGAACTCGATCGCACCGTGCACGCCCATCTCCGTCGTGGGCGCCAGGCTCTGGGCGGTGCACGACGGCCAGTCCGGGCAGCCGAGCCCGGATCCGGTGACCCGCACCACACCGCCGGTGACGATGATCGCGACGGCTGCTGCCACCGAAGCCACCGCGGCCAGGCGCAGGCTGCGCGGCCCCCATGTGTACCGATCGGCTAACCAGGACAGCGGTGTCCGCACGATGACTCCTCGCTGACGACGTCCGTATCCCCCGCCGCCCACCCTAGCCGGGGCCGCCGGAGCCCCGGCCACCGCCCCTGGCGTGGCCCGCCCGCACAGAGCTCCCCCCGAAGAGCCCCTACGCCCGCGTGACCCGCACCCGGTAGCCGCCGTCCTCGTCCTTGCCGAGCACCTGGACGGTGATGCCGTGGCGGGGGTCCTTGAAGGCGGTGCCGGGGGAGAAGGGGGCGTCGGAGAGTTCTGCCTGGACGTTGGGGCTGCGGGTGCAGCCGCCGCTGTTGGGGTGGCTGTCGTAGACCCTGACGGGCCCGCGTCCGGTGTCGATCGTGCCGTCGACCTTGTAGACGAGCAGGCCCGGGCGGCAGACCGCCTCGTCGTTGCCGCCCTGCTCGCGCACCTCCAGCGCGTAGGAGCTGTGGGCGCTGACGGGGACCAGGACCAGCTTCCCGCCGCCCGGTCTGTACAGCGGCGTCAGCAGGTACTCGACGCTGCCCCGCGCCGCCGCGCAGCCCACCTGCGAGCTGTCCAGCCAGCCCAGCTTCCACTTGTGCCAGGCGAGCAGATCGTTGTTGGCCCCCCAGTCCTCGCTCATGATGTCCCAGTGCCCGACCGCGCCCCCGCCCTCCTGCGTGTACAGGTCGGGCAGGCCGAAGGCGTGGCCGTTCTCGTGCGGCAGCACCCGGTAGCCGGTGCGGCCGTAGGAGCCGGAGCCGTCGTCCTGGCGGGAGTAGACGAAGGACGCGTTGGCGATGGGGACGCCGTCGGCGACCGGGGCGTCGGTGTTGCCGGCGAAGGTCACGGACAGGACGGTGTCCAGCGCGGAGGGGCCGGCGTTCGGGGTGATCAGGATGTTGAAGAGGTCGTACGAGCGGAAGTCGACGGCCGGGTCGGCCGCGTCCACGATGTCCTGCACCAGCTGCCGGTACCCGGGGTCGAAGGGCGCGCCGCGATCGATGCCGTACTCCTTGAAGGACTTGGGCATGCGCAGCCACCCGGGGACCGGTGTCTCCGGCCGGTAGTCCAGCCGGCCGTACGACGCGGTGCGGAACCACTCCTGGGTCTGCGGGAAGAACTCGTGGAAGCGGTCCATGGCGCTGCCCTGCCCGGGCGCGTCGGAGAAGTCGACCATCAGGGTCAGGGCGTGGACCGTGCCCGTGGAGCGGGCGTAGCCGTGCGGGGTGGGCAGGCCCTCGGTCATCTGTACGTCGAGAGCGCCGTGGACCGTACAGGGGGCGAGGGCGGAGGAGTGGGCCATGCCGATGGGCCCTGCGGTGGTGGGCGCCGTCAGGTGTCCGGTCCCGGCCGAGGTGCTGACCGCGAGGGTCAGTGCGGTCACCGCGGCGAGAGCGGCCGCCCGGCGCGGGCGTATGGGGCGGCGTATGCGGCTGCGGCCCGTGCGGGGGGCGCGGCCCCGCGATCCCTGGGAGGAACCCCCGCCGGACGGGCGGCCCCGGGCGCGGCCTCCGTCGGGGAGGCGCCCGTGGGGAAGGGATATGCGGCGGGGCGGCTGCGGCTGCATGCATGGGCCCTTCGCTCCACGGCAGCCGCCGGTCACCGGCTGCACCCTTGGGCTCACCCTGTGTCGGCGGGGTGGGGGTCGCGCGCTGGAGGAGACCGATCGTGGGAATGGCGGTGCGCACGGGGGTGAATCCCGGCGGGCGAGGAGTGGGCCGGCGAAGTGGCTCAGGTCACAGCGGTTCTTTCGCCGGGCGGGAAATAACCGGGGAGCGTTTCCCCGTTTAGCCCTGTGTCCGAGCGAAACGGGGACTGTCTCCCCGGATCGCCCCCTCATCGCCGGCCCAGCACCGGCAGAGACCACCAGCACCGAGGAGTCCCCGTGCCGACCGCGACCACCCCCGCACCGCGCAAGGCGCACCGGCCCCGCGCCGACGCCCTGCGCAACCGGGAGCGGATCGTCACCGCCGCCCGGGAGATGTTCGTCGAGCACGGCCCGGACGTGCCGCTCGACGAGATCGCCCGCCGGGCCGGCGTCGGCAACGCCACGGTGTACCGCAACTTCCCCGACCGCGAGGCCCTCGTCCGCGAGGTCGTCTGCTCCGTCATGGACCGTACGGCCGAGGCGGCCGAAGTGGCCCTCGCCGAGACCGGGGACGCCTTCGCCGCGCTGGAGCGCTTCGTGCACGCCGCCGCCGACGAGCGGATCAGCGCGCTGTGCCCGATGATCTCCGGCACGTTCGACCAGCACCACCCCGACCTGGAAGCCTCCCGCGAGCGCGTCGAAGAGCTCGTGAAGGAGGTCATGGGCCGGGCCGAGGCGGCCGGACAGCTCCGGCCCGACGTCGGAGTCGGCGACCTGCTGCTCGCCGTGGCCCAGCTGAGCCGGCCCCCGGCCGGCACGGACTGCCCGCGCGGCGACCGCTTCGTCCACCGCCACCTTCAGCTGTTCCTCGACGGCCTGCGGGCGCCCGCCCGCTCCGCCCTGCCGGGCACGGCCGTGACCCTCAAGGAACTGCGCGCGTGCTGACCGATTAGTTCCGCCCCCGACCCCGGTCCTTCCCTGAGCCCACCCCTACGGCACCGGAGACGGCCGCACATTCTCCGCCACGGCCGTTTTCTCACGTTTTTCCCATCTTTCCCTGCCTTTCTCATCCTTTCCGATCTTTTCTAGTCGTTTCCCCGCCGTTTTCCATCCTGAAGTCCCGAAGTGGGTCCCTCCATGTCCGAAACAGCCCGCAAGGCTCCCGGCGCCCCCGCGCCGACCGGCTTCGCCGCACGCGCCGGCGACGCCAACCGCTGGAAGGCGCTCGTCTTCATCGCGCTCGCCCAGCTGATGGTCGTCCTCGACGCCACCATCGTGAACATCGCCCTGCCCTCCGCCCAGACGGACCTCGGCATATCCGACGGCAACCGGCAGTGGGTCGTCACGGCCTACGCCCTCGCCTTCGGCGGTCTGCTGCTGTTCGGCGGCCGTATCGCCGACAAGTGGGGCCGCAAGCGCGCCTTCGTCACCGGCCTGGCCGGCTTCGCCCTCGCCTCCGCGCTCGGCGGTGCCGCCACCACCGGCCCGATGATGTTCGGCGCCCGCGCCCTGCAGGGTGTCTTCGGCGCCCTGCTCGCCCCGGCCGCGCTGTCGCTGCTCGCCGTGATGTTCACGGACGCCAGGGAGCGCGCCAAGGCGTTCGGCATCTACGGCGCCATCGCGGGCGGCGGCGGTGCCGTCGGCCTGATCCTCGGCGGTTTCCTCACCGAGTACCTGAACTGGCGCTGGACCTTCTTCGTGAACGTTCCGTTCGCCGTCGTCGCCGCGCTCGGCGCCTGGTTCGTCATCCGTGAGCCGGAGGGCGGCCGCAACCGCAACCCGCTCGACATCCCGGGCGTCCTGCTGTCCACCCTCGGCCTGGTCGCCCTCGTCTACGGCTTCACCCGCGCCGAGTCCGACGGCTGGGGCGACGCGGTCACCGTGTCCATGTTCGTGGCGTCCGCGGTGCTGCTGCTCGCCTTCGTGACCGTCGAGTCCCGGGTCAAGGCCCCGCTGCTGCCGCTGCGCGTGGTCAGCAACCGCAACCGCGGCGGCATCTACCTCTCCCTGGGTCTCGCGATCATCGGCATGTTCGGCCTGTTCCTCTTCCTGACCTACTACCTGCAGGTCGTGAAGGGCTACTCGCCGGTCAAGACCGGCTTCGCCTTCCTGCCGATGGTGGCCGGCATGATCACCGGCTCCACTCAGATCGGCACCCGGCTGATGACCCGGGTCCGCGCCCGGCTGCTGATGGGCCCCGGCTTCCTGGCCGCCGGTCTCGGCATGCTGCTGCTGACCCAGCTGGAGACCGGCTCGTCGTACCTGACCCTGCTGCTGCCCGCGATGGTGCTGCTCGGCCTCGGCATGGGTACGGCGTTCATGCCCGCGATGTCGCTGGCCACCCAGGGTGTCGAGCCCCGGGACGCCGGTGTCGCCTCCGCGATGGTCAACACCTCGCAGCAGGTGGGCGGCGCGATCGGCACCGCCCTGCTGAACACCATCGCCGCGTCCGCGAAGACGTCGTACTTCAAGGACCACATCGCCGGCGCCGCCACCAGGCCCCAGCAGCAGCTGGTCGGGCTCCGGGCCATGGTGCACGGTTACAGCACGGCGATCTGGTTCGCCGTCGGCATCCTGGGCGTGGCCGCCCTGATCGCCTTCACCTTCGTCAATGCCGGCCGCCCCGGCACCACCGAGCTGATCTCCGGCGAGAGCGTCGAGGACGAGGTGCCGGTGCCGGTGCCGGTGCCGGCGCACTGACCGGCCCTGCGGCACATCAGCGGAGCCAGGGCAGGTCCGCACCCGCTTCATTGGGCTGAAGGCCCTCGGCGACGATCTCCATGATCTCGCCGAGGGCCTTCTGCTGCTCGGGGCTGAGCCGGTCGAACATCGCTTGCCGTACGGCGGCCACATGGCCGGGCGCGGTGCGCTTCAGCACCTCGGCACCCTCCTCGGTGAGCACCGCGAACTGGCCGCGCTTGTCGGAGGGGCACTCCTCGCGGCGCACCCAGCCGTTCTTCTCCAGCCGCGCGATCGCGTGCGACAGCCGGGAGCGGGTGATCTTCGCCTTCATCGCCAGCTCGGTCATCCGCAGCCGGCGGCGCGGGGCCTCGGCGAGGCCGACGAGAAGGCCGTAGTAGATGTGCGGCATGCCCGCGTCGCGCTGCAGCTGCCGGTCGAGGTGGTCCTCCAGCAGGGTGGTGGCGTGCAGGTAGGCGCGCCAGACGCGCTGTTCCTCGTCGGTGAGCCAGCGGGGCTGTGCGGCGGAGTCGGATGCCGTGTTCATGGATCCCACTGTACGAGCCGGCTCCTTGAAACTTGAACAAGTCGGGCGTACGGTGTGGAATGAAACTTGAGAGTTAAAGAATCCGGGAGCCGTCGTCATGTCCACCACCGCACAGGAGAAGCCTGCCGCCGGGCCCGACCGCATGCCCGCCCTGTACCTCAGCCACGGCGCCCCGCCGCTCGCCGACGACCCCGTCTGGCCCGGCCAGCTCGCCGCCTGGTCCGCGGACCTGCCCCACCCCCGGGCGATCCTCATCGTCTCCGCCCACTGGGAGGAGGCCCCGCTCGCGCTGGGCGCGGTGCACACCGTCCCCCTCGTCCACGACTTCTGGGGCTTCCCCGAGCACTACTACCGGGTGCAGTACGCCGCCCCCGGCGCCCCCAGGCTGGCCGAAACCGTCCGCAAGCTGCTGCGCGCCCCCGGCACCCCCGTCCAGGACATCCCCGACCGCGGCCTCGACCACGGCGCCTACGTCCCCCTCGTCGAGATGTTCCCGGCCGCCGACATCCCCGTCCTGCAGATCTCCATGCCCACCCTCGACCCCGTGCGACTCATGGACATCGGCCGCAAGCTCGCCCCCCTGCGCGACGAGGGCGTGCTGATCGTCGGCTCCGGCTTCTTCACCCACAATCTCGCCGCCCTGCGGCACACCGGCGGCGGCGTGCCCGGCTGGTCCTCGGAATTCGACGACTGGGGCCGCCGCGCCCTGGAGGGCCGCGACTGGGACGCCCTGCTGGACTTCCTGGACAAGGCGCCGGCCGGCCGCTACGCCCACCCGCGCACCGAACACTTCGCCCCGCTGTTCGTCACCATGGGCGCGGCCGAGGCGGGCGGGGAACTGGATGCGCACCGGACCGTGATCGACGGCTTCTGGATGGGGCTGGCGAAGCGGTCGGTGCAGTTCGGCTGACCTACAGCTGCTTCTCGTACCAGGCCACGTCCCAGTAGCGGCCGAACTTGCGACCGACCTCGCGGTACGTGCCGACATACCGGAAGCCGAAGCGGGCGTGCAGCCGCTCGGAGGCCTCGTTGGGCTGGGCGATCCCGGCGTAGGCGCGGTGCACGTCCTCACCGGCCAGCGCCTTGAAGAGGGCGTCGTAGAGCAGCGTGCCGATGCCGCGCCGGCCCGTGCCCGGGGCGACGTACACCGAAACCTCCACGGATGTGACGTACGCGGGCTTCGGCCGGTAAGGGCTGGATGTGGCGTACCCAAGAATTCGCTGTGAGTCGCCCTCCGGTTCCGTTTCCGTGGCAACCATCAGGCGGTACGGGCCGTCTTCCGGGTGGGAGAGCAGCCAAGGGCGGCGCTCTTCCGGAGTGAAGATCGCGGTATCGAATGTGATGGCCGTCTCACGTACATAGTGGTTGTAGATCGCCGTGAGGGCGTTGAGATCCCTCTCGACTCCTGGTCTGACCTGCACCTCTGTACGTTCCGTGGGCATCTCGCCTCCCAGTGTGGCGGAACAGGGTACTGCATGATCAGAAAAATTGGGGGGCGGGTTGGGAATTCTGTCCGGATTCCAGTCGTTGTTTCCCACGGATGCAGGGCACCCGGAGAGAGTCGCAGAGGACTCGGAAGGAGTCCCGGTGACGGTCCCCGCCAGTGCCGAGCGTTCGCAGGACCACCCGCCAGCCCACCATCGCAAGGGAGCACGCATGGCAACCCGTGCCGTCGCCCGTCGTCAGTCCGCCACCGGCGAGACGGCCGACTCGGCAAGCAGTGTTCGCGCTCATGGCGGCGAGATCGCGGACCGCGACCTGGTCGGCATGTACCTCGACGAGATCGCGCGTACGCCGCTGCTCGACGCCGCAAAGGAGGTCGAGCTGTCCCAGACCATCGAGGCGGGTGTCTTCGCGCAGCAGATCCTCGACGGTGAGGAGAAGTCGGCGACAGACGCCTCCCGCGAGGAGCTCGAGGCGCTGGTCGCCGCCGGCGAGCGGGCGAAGGACATCTTCATCCGTTCCAACCTCCGCCTCGTCGTGGCGGTGGCCCGGCGCTACCCGCGCAGTGGCCTGCCCCTGCTCGACCTGATCCAGGAGGGCAACGCCGGCCTGGTGCGCGCGGTCGAGAAGTTCGACTACCGCAAGGGCTTCAAGTTCTCGACCTACGCCACCTGGTGGATCCGCCAGGCCATCACCCGCTCCATCGCCGACCAGTCCCGCACCATCCGGCTCCCCGTCCACCTGGTGGAGGAGCTGGGCCGCATCCGCCGCGTGCAGCGCGAGTTCAACCGTGAGAACGGCCGGGACCCGGAGCCCGCGGAGATCGCCGCGGAGCTGGGCGCCACACCGGAGCGCGTCATCGACGTCCTCGACTGGGCCCGCGACCCGGTCTCGCTGAACATGTCGGTGGACGACGAGGGCGAGACCCAGTTCGGCGACCTCCTGGAGGACACCTCGGCGGTCAGCCCCGAGCAGTCCGTCCTCACCCTCCTCCGCAGCGAGGAACTGGACGACCTGATCGGCCGCCTGGACCAGCGCACGGCCTCCATCATCAAGATGCGGTACGGCATCGAGGACGGCCGCGAGCGCACCCTGACCGAGGTCGGCAAGGAACACGGCCTGACCCGCGAGCGCATCCGCCAGATCGAGAAGCACGCCCTCCTCGAACTGAAGAAGCTGGCCCGCGACACCGGGTTCGACGCGGCGGCGTAAGGGGTTTCCGGGGGATGCGGCGGCGGCTGTGGGTGTCTGCGGCCACTGGGGCGCGCTGTCGCGGGACGGGGCGTGCGTGGAGTGCCGGCGCCGTCCGGGGTGCGCGCGTCGGCCTCGGGGGTCGGCGTGGCGTGCGCGGGCCTCGGACGTCCGTGCCTCGCCTGCCCTGGAGCGTGCGTGTGGTGTGCGCGTGCCTGGGGCGTACGGTGCCCGGGACGCGCACGCCGGTGGCGAAAGACGGCGCAAACATGGCGTGGTCCCATCGCTTCAACCCCGGGGCCCGCGGGAAAAACCCTTCCGGGCCCGGCAGCAGCAGCCCCCGGAACCGCACTCCCCACACCGCACGGACTTCCCACACCGCACGGACCGGCGACCCCCACGCGCCCACGCCGCACCACAGAGCCAGGTCCCGACGCAATCCCCCCCGGCGCCGGGACCTTCCCGAGCCGGGCTTCGGCACCCATCCCCCCTGGGCGCCGAAGCCCGGCTTCATCCGCGCCCGCAGGCCGCCCGTCCGCGCCAACCCCTGGGCCCCATAAGCCTGTTACGGTTCCCCGGTCACCCGGCCGCACACCTCGGCGGAGGGGAATCCCGGCCAACCGCTCGGTTCGCCCGGACGTTCCCCTCAGGCCACTGCCCGCGCCCGCAGAGCCGAGGCCGCCCAGTCGATCACCGGAGTCACCGGCTCCGGCCAGCCGTTGATGAGGGACAGCAGCCGTACATACGTGTCCCTGCGCGGCTCCCGCACGGCTTCCAGGCGACCGAGCAGCCACTCGTGCGGCGAGGCACGGCCAGGGCGCCCGGAGACGGGGGCGCACCGGGTGACCAGGGCCGCGACGACGGGATCCGCTTCCGGCGCCTCGGGCCGGATGCCGGATGCCATGGCGGCGCGCACGACCTCCCGGGCGACGGCGACGAGGTCCGGAACGGGTGGCGCGCCGGCGGCGCCGACGGCCTCCGGCCGGTCCCCGGCATGCCCCAGGACCAGGCGCCGTACGGCGGCACGGAACGCGTCGTCGAGTGACAGCTCGGCCAGCTCCACCCACGCCGCCACCTGCTCCTCGGTCGGGTTGCCGGGCAGCTCGGGGTGAGGGAACACCGAAGCGCGGTGTCGGAAGGCCGAGGCGCGCGGAAAACGGCGTCGAGGAAGCCGTTCACCAGGCGTCGCCGTTCCGTTTCGGACAGGGCCGCCAACCGGTGCATGAGTTCCATCTCCTCGAAGGTCGGCTCGCGCCTGGCCGCCACGGCGGACAGCACCGCCCGGCGCAGCCGCAGCACACGGTCTGCGCATCCAGCGCGGCGGCCTGCTCCGCAGCGATCCGGCCGAGGGCGAGCGGCCGGTCCACGATCCGCCGGATCACCTCCAGGCCGAGTCCCGGCTCGCGCAGCGTCCGCACCAGCGCAAGCCGGGCGACGGCTTCCGGGCCGTAGCGGCGGTAACCGGCCGGGGTACGGCTCGCCGGCACCACGAGGCCGTGATCCGAGTAGAGGCGGATCGTCTTGACCGACAGGCCGCTACGCCGCGCCGACTCACCGATCGAGTACGAGGTGGCGGGGCGGGAGGAGTCGTCAGGCGAGTTGTCGTCGCATGAGGTGTCGTCGCGTGAGGTGTCACCCTGCGGGTCAAAGATGCCGTGCATGGGTCCCACCTTCCGGTCTCCCCCCGCAGGAGACTCAAGTCCGCTGGGACGGTGGAGAGTCTGCACGGATGGGGGAGCGGCGCCGCAGCGGTGGCGCCTCGTGGAATGGCGGCCCACCCCGTACCTGAACCCCGGGGTGGACCGCCGGATGGCAGATTCTGCCACATGGGCATAGCCTGCCGGTGTGAGCACCACCCCCAGCGCCTCCCACCAGCTGTTTTCTGCCTCCCCGCCGGTCTCGCTGACCGAACGCCGCAAGGCCGAGACCCGGATGGAGATCGCCCGCGCGGCGGCTGCCCTGTTCGTCCGCCAGGGCCTGCGGGCCACCCGCGCCGAGGACATCGCGCAGGCGGCGGGTATCGCACCGCGGACGTTCTACCGCTACTTCGCCACCAAGGAGGAAGCGGTCGCCCCCCTCTACGCCGCGGGCGCCCAGCGCTGGTCGGAAGCGCTCCGCTCGGCCCCGGCCCACCTGACCGTCCCGGAAGCCCTGGAGCACGCCGTCCACCACACCCTCACTCCCGGTGTCGGCGTCTCGGCGGGGTCCTGGGAATGGGTCCGCACCCTGATCCGCCTGGCCGGCGACAGCCCCGCCCTGCGCAAGGTCTGGGCCGAGGTGTGCCAGGCATCCGAACAGACCCTGGCCGAGATCCTTGCGGCCCGTATGACGCCGACGGCTCTACGGACCACCCCCGCGGCCCCCGTCCCGGTCACCCCCCATCTCCGCTTCGCCGCTGCCGTAGCCGGCGCCGCCGTCCGCGTGGCCGTGGAGTCCTGGGCCGCCACCTCCTCCCCACCCGCCGGCCCCAACGGCCCCGCAGCCCTGGCCCTGCGCAACCTCGCGTCCCTACGAGACTTCGAGTGGGCCACCGAGCAAGCGAAGACCGACAACGAAGGCACCTGAGACCGGGCAGGACTTGGACTTCCCAGCAGGGGTCTGCTGGGCAGGGTCGGGCTGTCAGGGCAGGGGGTGAGGCTGGGCAGGGCCGGGCTGTCACGGCACAGGGGTGAGGCTCGGCAGAGCCGGGACGGCACCGAAGAATGCGTGAGGCCGGGCAAGCGCAGGCCGTCACCCTAGAGACCCTCCCCAGCACCACTCTCCCCAGCACCGCCGCCCCAGCCGCCACCCTTCCCGGTGGCACTCTCCCCGGCATCACCCACCCCCGCCCGGCTCAGCCGCCCGCCCAACTCCCGTACCCGTGCCATCAGTTCACCGGGCTCCCGCACGGTGAACTCGTACCCCGTCATCGCCAGCCGCACAGCCAGCCACTCCACGGAATCACCGGCGGTGCCCTGCAGGACACAACCGCCCTCGCCGTCGTCCTCCAGCGCCCCGAGCCATACCGGGAGCCGGGCGGAGACCCGCTCCGCCGGCGCGGCGAACCGCACCGCGAACGCGTATGTCTCCTGCCGCCGCTGGATGGACTGCCGCAGGTATTCGGCGGCGTTCCCCGTCGGCAGTTCCCGTGGCGAGAACCGGGCTCCGGTCGCGAACGGCTCGCTCACCCGGTCCACCCGGAAGGTCCGCCAGCCGGCGCGGTCGAGGTCGTAGGCGACGAGGTACCACCGCAGCCCGGTCGACACCAGCCGGTGCGGCTCGGTCAGCCGCCGCGACTCGCTGCCGTCCTTGTCCCGGTAGACGAACCGCAGCCGCTCGTGCCCCGCCACCGTCGAGGCCATCACGGTCAGCGTCTCCGGTGCGATGCTCGGCCCGTCCCCGCTGGTCAGCGGTGTGGTCGCCGCCTGCAGTGTGGACACCCTGTGCCGCAGCCGGGCCGGCAGCACCTGCTCCAGCTTGGCCAGGGCCCGTACGGACGCCTCGTCCACGCCCTCCACGGCATGCCCGGCACCGGCCCGCAGGCCCACCGCGATCGCCACCGCCTCCTCGTCGTCCAGCACGAGCGGCGGCATCGCCTTGCCCGCGACCAGCCGGTACCCGCCGTCCGAGCCTTTCGTGGCCTGCACCGGATAGCCCAGCTCCCGCAGCCGGTCGATGTCCCGCCGCACGGTACGACGCGACACCCCCAGTCGCTCGGACAGCTCCCCGCCGGGCCACTCGCGGGGCGTCTGGAGGAGCGAGAGCAGCTGCAGCAGCCGTGCCGGCGTGTCTGTGGTCATGAGAACGAGAATGCCGTAGCACTAGGACATGATCTGACCTAATGGGGGCCTACCTTCATTTCATGACCGACACCGCATCCGCCCGCACGGCACTCCCCTCCCCAACCGACAGGACCCGCTGGCTCGCGCTGGCGATCGTCATGACCGCTGCCTTCATGGACCTCGTCGACGTGACGATCGTCAATATCGCCATCCCGTCGATCAAGCGGAGCGCGAACGCCTCGGTCAGCCAGATCCAGTGGATAACCGCGGGTTATGCCCTGGCCTTCGCCGCCGGTCTCATCACCGGTGGCCGTCTCGGCGACATCCACGGCCGCAAGCGGCTGTTCCTGATCGGTATCGGCGGCTTCACTCTGGCCTCCGCCCTGTGCGGCTTCGCCGCCAATCCGGAGATGCTGGTCGCCTCGCGCATCCTGCAGGGCGGCATGGCGGCGATGATGGTGCCGCAGGTGCTGTCGATCGTCCACGCCACCTTCCCGGCCCACGAACGCGGCAAGGTGTTCGGCCTGTTCGGCGCGATCGTCGGGCTGGGCGCGGTCTCCGGTCCGCTGCTCGGCGCCCTGCTCACCGAGTGGAACCTGTTCGGCCTCGAATGGCGGCCCATCTTCCTCATCAACCTCCCTGTCGGTGTCCTGTCCTGGCTGCTGGGCCGTCGCTTCATCACCGAGTCGAAGGCCCCCAAGGCGCTGAAGCTGGACCTCGTCGGTGTCGCCCTGGTCTCGCTGGGCCTGCTGATGCTGCTCTACCCGCTCACGCGCGGCCGGGAGCTGGGCTGGCCGCTGTGGGGCCACGTCTGCATGGCCGGCGCGCTCGTCGTCTTCGCGATGCTGGTGTCGTACGAAAAACGGAAGGCGGCCAGGGACGGTTCCCCGCTCATCGAGCTGTCCCTCTTCCGGGTGAAGAGCTTCGCCGCGGGCATCGCCGTGCAGACCGTCTTCGGAGTCGCGCTCGGCATCTTCTTCCTGGTCTGGACGCTGTACATGCAGATCGGCCTGGGCTGGAGCCCGCTGCGGGCCGGGCTGACCGGGGTGCCGTTCTCCCTCGCTGTGTCCACGGCGGCCGGCCTGTCGGTGCAGCAGCTGGTGCCGAGGTTCGGGCGGAAGGTCCTCCAGGCGGGCGCGCTGGTGCTCGGCGCGGGCGTCCTGCTCTATCTGTGGGAAGCGCATCGGTACGGCCTGTCCATCGCCTCCTGGCAGATGGCCCTGCCGCTGGTCGTGATGGGTGTCGGGATGGGCCTGATCGTCGCCCCGCTGACCGACGTGGTGCTCTCGGAGGTTCCGCGTGAGCACGCCGGTTCTGCATCAGGCCTGATCAACACGGTGCAGCAGATGGGCAACGCGCTCGGTCTCGGGCTCGTGTCCGTGGTGTTCTTCGGGGAGATCGGCGACCGGCTGGCCCCGGCCCGGGTCGGGCCCGCCTTCGTGCACGCCTTCCAGCATGCGCTGTGGTGGGTCGCGGCGATCATGGGTGTGATCTTCCTGCTGATGACCGCCCTGCCGAAGCAGCCCGCGCAGGCGGCGGCGACGGAACCGCCGGCGAGGGAGCGGGAGCCCGAACTGGTCCCCTGACCGGCCGGCGGCCGGCCAGCCGGCAACCCGACCGGGCGGCAGTGACCAGCGAGCCTGACCAGGCAGGACTGTCCGGCCACGACAAGGCCCGGCACCGACCAGGTGCCGGGCCTTCGCGTGTCCGCAAGCGCCGTGCCGCACGGCTCCTCCGGACAGCACAGGAAGTCCGTTCACGCCCGATCGACATCCGAACCTGTTTACTTCCGGGAAATCCGGGCGTAGTCTCGCCTTGAAACCACACGTTCGGGCATCAGCCAGAAGTGATCGGACATCGGTGGAGGCCGGCGACATGTACGCACCGGAACGGCAGCAGGAAATCCTCCGGCTCGCACGCGACGGCGGCCGGGTGGACGTGCTGTCGCTCGCCGAGGAGTTCCAGGTCACCGCGGAAACGATCCGCCGCGATCTGAAGGCCCTCGACCGCGCCGGCCTCGTCCGCCGCGTGCACGGCGGAGCCATCCCGGTCGGCCGCCTCGACTTCGAACCGGACCTCAGCGAGCGCGAGGCCACCGCCGCCGACGAGAAGGACCGCATCGCCAAGGCCGCCCTCGCCGAACTCCCGACCGAGGGCACGATGATCCTCGACGCCGGAACTACGGTCGCCCGGGTCGCCGCCGCGATCCCGCTGGAGTCCTCCCTCACCGTCGTCACGCACAGCCTGCCCATCGCCGCCCGCCTCGCCGACCACCCGGGCATCCAGCTCCACCTGGTCGGAGGGCGCGTACGGCACCGCACACGCGCCGCCGTGGACGCCTGGGCGCTCCGCGCGTACGGCGAGATCCGCGCCGACGTGCTGTTCGTCGCGGCGAACGGCTTCTCCGCCGAGCACGGTCTGACCACCCCGGACCTCGCCGAGGCCGCGGTCAAGCGGGCCGCGCTCGCCGCCGCCCGCCGCGTGGTGCTGCTGGCCGACTCCGCCAAGCACGGCGAGGAGCACTTCGCCCGCTTCGGCGACCTGAGCGACGTGGACCTGCTGATCACCGACAGCGGGCTGAGCCCCGAAGACGCCACCGCCATCGAGCGCGCCGGCACGGAAGTAGTACGCGCATGATCCTCACCGTCACCCCCAACCCGTCCCTCGACCGCACCTACGAGGTCCTCCGCCTGGAGCGCGGCGAAGTCATCCGCGCCGAGACCGAGCGCATGGACCCGGGCGGCAAGGGCGTGAACGTCTCGCGCGCCGTCACGGCCGCCGGACGGCGCACGGTCGCCGTCCTGCCCCTGGGTGGTGCGCCGGGGGCGCTCGTCGCCGATCTGCTCGACGCGCAGGGCATCGAGGTCGCGCCCGTCCCGATCAGGGGAGCCACCCGCTCCAACATCGCGCTCGCCGAGGCGGACGGGGTGCTGACGAAGATCAACGCGCCCGGCCCCGAACTGTCCCCGGCCGAGCAGGAACTCCTCCTGGACACCGTCCGCGAACAGTCACACAACGCCGACTGGATCGCGTGCTGCGGCAGCCTGCCCCGCGGGCTCGCGCCCTCCTGGTACGCCGATGTCGTCACGCGGGCGCACGCCGGGGGCGCACGCATCGCACTGGACACCTCGGGGTGTGCGCTCCTGGAGGCGCTGCGCGCGCGGCCGGACGTGGTGAAGCCCAACGCCGAGGAGCTCGCGGAAGCCGTCGCGCGCCCCCTGGCGACCGTGGGCGACGCACTGAAGGCGGCCGAGGAGTTGCGCGGCATGGGCGCACGCGCCGTGCTCGCGAGCCTGGGCGCCGACGGGCAGCTCCTCGTGGAGGACGCGGGCGTCTGGTTCGCCACCGCGCGCGTGGACACCGTCCGCAGCAACGTCGGCGCCGGCGACTCCTCCCTCGCCGGCTTCCTCATCGCCGGCGGCACCGGCCCCGAGGCCCTCGCCTCCGCCGTCGCCCACGGCGCCGCCGCCGTCCAGCTCCCCGGCAGCGTCATGCCGACCCCCGCCGACCTGGACCCTGCGGCGGTGACCGTCACGGCCGAGATCCCACTCGACCGCGAACTGACGGAGCCGGCGTCATGAACGCCCTGATCCGCCGTCGTACGACCACTCCGGCCCGGCCCTGGCGAGACTCCCCGTCACTCACCACGGCCACCCTCCCCACCGCCTCCCCCCGCAGCACCCCCGTCCCCACACCCGCCCACCCCTCCCCCCGGGCGATACGCGTGCATAGGAGCCCGCGATGAGCTACATGATCACCGCGGACCTGGTCGACCTCGACCTGTCCGCCGACACCAAGGAAGCGGCGGCGCGCGCCCTCGCCGAGCGCATGGTGACCCAGGGCCGGGTCACCGACCTGGAGGGCTTCCTCGCCGACGTGGCCGCCCGCGAGGCCCAGATGCCGACCGGCCTCGACGGCGGCATCGGCATCCCGCACTGCCGCAGCAGCCATGTCACCGAGCCGACCCTCGCCTTCGGCCGCAGTGCCGCCGGCATCGACTTCGGTGCTGCGGACGGTCCGGCCGACCTGATCTTCCTGATCGCGGCACCGGCCGGCGCCGACGACGCCCACCTCACGATCCTCTCCTCGCTGGCCCGCCAGCTGATGGACAGCGAGTTCACCTCGGCGCTGCGCACGGTGTCCGACGCGGAGACGACGGCGGCACTGATCCGCGGGGACGAGGCACCGAGTACGGCGCAGACGCCGGGGGCGTCTTCGGGCGAGGGCGCGGAGACGGATGCGAGCGCGGGCGCGGCCGACACGGCGGGCGCGGGCGCGAACGCTGCGGCAGGCGCTGCTCAGGGCGCCGTGGGCGCTGCGGGCGCCTCCGAAGACACCGCTGCGACGCCGGTGGCGGCCTCCGCCGGCGCCGCAGCGGGCACCACGGCCCCGGCGCCGGGGGTGGCGGACCAAGGATCCACCCCGGCGCCGGGCGCCACCGCCTCCGGCGAGCGCCTTTTCCGAATCGTCGCCGTCACCTCCTGCCCGACCGGCATCGCGCACACCTACATGGCCGCCGAGTCCCTGGAGAACGCGGGTCGCGAGGCAGGCGTCGAACTCGTCGTCGAGACGCAGGGATCGGCCGGTTTCACCCGGCTGGACCCTGCGGTGATCGCGGCGGCGGACGGCGTGATCTTCGCCCACGACATCCCCGTACGCGACAAGGACCGCTTCGTCGGCAAGCCGACCGTCGACGTCGGAGTGAAGGCCGGCATCAACAGGCCCGTCGAACTCATCACGGAGGTACGTGAGAAGGCGGCGCGCGGCGAGAGGAGCGCGCCGGCGCCCGCGTCGGGCAGCACGCCGGTCGAGCGCGCCGGCGATTCCACCGAGGGGTACGGCACCAAGCTCCGCAAGTGGCTGATGAGCGGCGTGAGCTACATGGTCCCGTTCGTCGCCGCGGGCGGCCTTCTCATCGCCCTGGGCTTCGCGATCGGCGGCTGGCAGGTCAACAAGGCACCGTCGGTCATGGACCACTTCGTATGGACGCAGACCGACAGCTGGGGCGCCCTGCTCTTCCAGATCGGCGGCGTGGCCTTCAAGTTCCTCGTCCCGGTCCTGGCCGGCTACATCGCCTACGGCATGGCCGACCGCCCCGGTCTCGTACCCGGCTTCGTCGGCGGCGCCATCGCCCTCGACATCAACGCGGGTTTCCTCGGCGGTCTCGTGGCCGGTCTCATCGCCGGTGGTGTCGTGATGGGCATCCAGAAGGTGAAGATCCCGGCGCCCGCGCGCGGCATCATGCCGGTGGTGGTGATCCCGTTGATCTCCTCGGCGATCGTCGGATTCCTGATGCTCGTCGTGATCGGCAAGCCCATCGCCACCGCCCAGAAGGGCCTCACCGACTGGCTGAACAGCCTCACCGGCACCAACGCCATCCTGCTCGGCGCCCTGCTCGGCCTGATGATGTGCTTCGACCTCGGCGGCCCCGTCAACAAGGTCGCCTACACCTTCGCCACCGCCGGTATCGCGGTCTCGAACCCCAGCGACTCCGCGATGAAGATCATGGCAGCGGTGATGGCGGCCGGCATGGTCCCGCCGCTGGCGATGGCCCTGGCCACCACCGTGCGCGGGAAGCTGTTCACACCGGCCGAGCGTGAGAACGGCAAGGCCGCCTGGGTCCTGGGCGCCTCCTTCATCTCCGAAGGAGCGATCCCGTTCGCCGCGGCGGACCCGCTGCGGGTCATCCCGTCCGCCATGGTGGGCGGCGCGCTCACCGGCGCCCTGTCGATGACCTTCGGCGCCACGCTGCGCGCCCCCCACGGCGGCATCTTCGTGGTCCCGCTGATCGGCAACCCGTTCCTGTACCTCGTCGCCATCGCGGCCGGCGTCTGCGCCACCACGGCCCTGGTCGTCCTCCTCAAGGGCATGCGCAAGCCGACCCCGGAGGCCACGGCCACCGACCCCGCCGCCAACGCGGCCAACACACCGAAGGACACCAAGCAGCCCGTGGCGGCCTGAGCACCGCACCCCCCACCACCGCGCCTTGTCCCTTTAGTTCGCTGTGAGTTGTTCACGGCACCTGCGAGATACGTCACGGTCCGGGACCAAAGTCCCGGACCGTGGTGTGTACTGGGACGCATGCCTGAGCACGTCCCGACACTCCAGCTGATCGGCGAGGCCGTCCTCGCTGTGGCAGCCATCGCCTGGATCGTCGTCCTGACGCGCCTGCTGCGCCGCACCGGACGCCAGGCCCCCGCCCGGCGCACCACTGCCCCGCTCCCGGCCCTGCCGCGCCAGAACCGGGTCGGCCCGCCGCTGGAGTCCGTCGAGCTGACGCCCGACGAACAGGCCGCCTTCGCAGGCCTGGCACGGCAACTCACCAACGACTGACGGCGGAAGGACGCCACAGCGCCCTCGTACCGGGCGCACGCCACCTGCGTGCGCTACCCCTGCCGCGCCGCGCGCCGCTCCATGGCTTCCCGGGCGGCGTCCTCCGACATGTACACCTCGCACATGTGCCGCCCGTCGGGCGTCGCCGTGTGCTCGACCTCCCACAGGGAGATCTCGCTGTCGTCCGGCAGCAGGAACGCGTGCTCGTACAGCGCGTAGCTCAGTCCCGCGCGTCCTGCGCGCCCCGGGCGCCCGAACGCCTGCGTGATCTCGTGCGCGGTCGCCGTCGCCAGCAACGCCGCCGTCTCCGCACCGGGACGGTCCGGGTTCTCCGCTCGGCGCAGGAGCCGACGCGCGTGGTCCGCCGAGTCGTCGGAGGCGAACACATGCCGGGGCTCGGGAATCGCCCACAGCCGCATCAGCGCGGGCAGCTCGAACTCCGGTGTCTCCGGCGGCATTCCGAGCCGCGCGGTGGCCGTCTGCAGCTCCTCCTCGTCGACGTACACCTCGTGCTCCGAGGGACCGCCCGGAGTGGGGTTGTGCACGAGCTCCCACAGGGTGACCGCGGAGCCGTCGGCGAGGAGCCAGGTGTGCCGGTACGTCTCCCGGTGCAGGCCCGCGCTGTGGTGCGCGGAGTGCAGCGAGCTGTCGTGGGCCAGCGCGCAGTCGAGCTGCCGTATCACCTCGTCGGGCAGTTCGAAGGAGTTCAGGGCACGGCCGAGGAGTCGCGCGAGGTGCTCCTCCGGAGACTCGGGCGACTCGGCTGGTTCGTACGCTGCTGTCTCGTACGGAACGCTCAAGGTTTCTCCCGGCGTTGCTGCATGTCACCTTGTGGGTGCATACGGTAGCCCCTCGGTCGGACATCATGTCCGGGAACCGAGAAAACGTACGCCGGGAAAACGCGCGGGCCGCGCGAGAAGTTCCCGCGCGGCCTCACGTGGCGTCAAAAGCTGCAGATCAGGCGGCGCTTCCCGCGGTCCAGGCGCTCCACGGTATGTTCCAGCCGTTGAGTCCGTTGTCCGGGGCGACGGTTGTGTCGGGGGAGTTCTTCACGATCACGACGTCCCCGACGAGCGAGTTGTCGAAGAACCACTTGGCGGACGTGTCGCCCTGCGCGCCCTGCACGTCCGCGAGGCCGATGCAGCCGTGGCTGGTGCCCTCCCGGCCGAAGGGCGGGTTGCCCTTGTTGTACCAGTAGTTGCCGTGGATGAACGTCCCCGACGACGTCAGCCGCATCGCGTGCGGCACGTCCGGGATGTCGTACTCGCCGCCGAAGCCGACCGTCGAGCCGTTCATACGCGTCTGCACGAACTTCTCGGCGATCACCATCTGCCCGTTGTACGTGGTGTGCTGCGGGCTGCCCGCGGAGATCGGCACCGTCTTGACCGTCTTGCCGTCCCGCACCACGGTCATGGTCTGCGCGTTGACGTCGACCGTGGAGACCTGCGAACGCCCGACGGTGAAGGAGACGGTCTTCTTCTGCACCCCGTAGACGCCCTTCGCGCCCTCGACCCCGTCCAGGTCGATGTTCATCGTGACCTTGGAACCGGCCTTCCAGTACTCCTGCGGCCGGAAGTCCAGCCGCCGGTCCCCGAACCAGTGCCCGACCACCCGTTGACCACTGCTGGAGTCGACCGAGATGTGCGACTGCACGGACTTCTTGTCGGTGATCGACTTGTCGAAGGTGAACGACACCGGCATACCCACCCCGACCGTGCTGCCGTTGTCCGGCGCATAGGTGCCGATGAAGCTGTTCGCCGACGTGACCGTGGTGAAGATGGAGTTGGCCGCCGCGGTGCGCCCGTCGGCGTCCTTCGCCGTCGCGCCCATCTGGTACTTCGTCCCGCGCTCCAGCTGCTGCTTCGGCTTCCAGGTGCTGCCGTCCGCCGATATCGCCCCGGCCACGGTCTGCCCCGTCCCCGCCACGGTCATCTTCACGTCGGTCAGCTTGCCGCCGCTGACCTTCACTCCGGTCGCGTTGATGGACGCGTCGGTCGAACCGTCCTTGGCCGAGATCACGATCTTCGCCGTCGACGTCTTCGGGGAGTCCTTGCCGCCCTTGCCGTCGCTTGTCGCGTTGGCGCTGCCACCGCAAGCGGTCAGGGCGAGGGCCCCGACCATCATGGCGGCACAGGCCCCCAGCGCGCGCCGCGCTGCAATGTCCGGCGTTGTCACGTGCTGCTCCAGGTTCATGTGATGTGCGTGATCCGTTCCCGTGCGTGAAGAAAGAGCGCACTGGCCCCCGGGAAGGTTCCGTCCAACCCCCGTAAACGCCATCACGTGACAGAACCGCGACAATTCAAGCCCGGCGCACGGGTCAGTCCCTCATCACCCCTGTCGCGCCCCGTACAACTCGCTGTACGACGGCCACGTTCCGCCCGGGCCGACGACCGACTCGGCGGCGCGCACGCCCCGCACGATCGCGCGGGTCACGGCATCCGCGCCGGCGGCGAGGATCCCATTGAGCTCCAACGGGCGCTCGGACATCGAGCGTGCGCCGGTCGCCAGCGCGAACACCGTGTCGCCGTCGTTCATGAGGTGTACCGGCCGTACGGCGCGCGCAATCCCGTCGTGCGCCGTCCCCGCCAGCTTCTGCGCCTGCGCCCTGGAGAGTCCGGCGTCGGTGGCGACGACGGCCAGCGTCGTGTTGAGCGGGGGCGGCGCGTTCTTGGCGGCGGTCTCGGCGAGGCGCCGGCGCGCGTCCTCGTGCACGCGCCCCTCGGGACACTCCACCCGCCCCTGCAGCAACTCCCCGTACAACGCCCCCGTCTCGGGCTCGATCACCGACCCCGCAGCGTTCACCACCGCCAGCGCGGCCACGGTGATCCCCGAGTCGAGCACCGTGCTCGCAGTGCCCACCCCGCCCTTGATCGGGCCCGCCACGGCGCCCGTGCCGGCCCCGACGCACCCCTGCGCCACCCGGGCGCCCGGCGCGCTCGCCGCGGCGGCCTCCACTGCCGCGCGCCCCGTCGCCGCGTCCGGCCGCGCGCGGAAGTTCCCGCCGCGCCCCAGGTCGAAGACGCACGCGGCGGGCACCACCGGCACGACGTGCGCCGGGTCCGTCCCCACCCGCACCCCGCGCCGCTGCTCCTCCAGCCAGGCCATCACCCCGGAGGCCGCGTCGAGCCCGTACGCGCTGCCGCCGGTCAGCACCACCGCGTCGACCCGCTGCACCACGTTGCGCGGGTCGAGCGCATCGGTCTCCCTGGTACCGGGACCGCCGCCGCGCACGTCCACGGCGACGACCGCGCCGCCCTCCGGAGCGAGGACGACCGTGGTGCCGGTGAGCCAGCCGTCCCCGCTGCGCGTCGCGTGGCCCACCCGCAGGCCGGCGATGTCCGTGATTGCGTCCACTGTCATGACGGCCAGTCTCGCCTGCCGCGGCACCTGCAAGGAGAGCTCAGCCCGCCGGAGCGGTGGTGTTCGCCGCACGCCCCCGACGGACCATGCGTGCCGTCAGCGTCACCCCGGTCGCCACCGCGGCCGACGACACGAGCCCCGCCGCGAGCACCGCCCATTCGCCCAGGAAGGTGCAGCAGATCACCAGCAGCGCCGTGACCGGCAGGACCAGCTGCTGGGTGATACCCACCTTGAAATGCCTCGAGTGAAGCGCCCACACGGTCAGCAGATACAGCGCCGTGGGCAGCGTGACGGCAGCAGACGCGGCCAGGGCGGAGATGTGGGTCTTGCCGGCCGCGTGTTCCACGGCCACCTCCAGGCCCGCGCCGATCGCCGCGGCCGAGGCGAAGATCAGGTAGTGCCCGTAGCCCCAGAGGAACGCCTGCTTGTTGGAGCGCAGGTGACCGTGGATGGGCACCACGAAGTAGATCCACCACGCGGAAAAGACGATCAGGAGACCGCCCGCAGCGGCCGGCAGCAACGCGCCCAGCGCATGGTGCTCGTCCACGGCCGACTTCACGGCGACGGTCGCCGCGGAGATCGTCTCGCCGAGCACGATGATGGTGAACAGCCCGTACCGTTCGGCGATGTGGTGCGGGTGCCAGGAGGTGCCGTGCCCCTTCTCGGCGAACAGCGGCACGCACATCTCCGCGACCGCCATCACGAGGAACACCCAGGGCCGTGCGGGTCCGGGCAGCAGCACCAGTCCGAGCCAGCCGATCTGGCACAGCAGCACGCCGCACGCGTACCGCAACGCCATGGCTCTCTCCGCGCCCTCAGACGATCTCGCGGCTCTCAGCCATTGCGTGGCCATCGCCAGCCGCATGATCGCGTAGCCGAGCCAGACCACGAGGTAGTCGTGCTGCTGGAAGGCCCGGGAGATGCCGGCCGCCAGCATCAGCACGCCGGCGATCTGCACCAGGGTGACGACCCGGTAGAGCGCGTCGTCGTTGTCGTACGCCGAGGCGAACCAGGTGAAGTTCATCCACGCCCACCAGATGGCGAAGAACTGCATGGCGTAGTTGAGGATTCCCCCGCCCGCGTGCCCTTCGGCGACGGCATGCACCAGTTGCACACCCGCCTGAGCGATCGCCACGACGAAGCACAGGTCGAAGAAGAGCTCCAGCGGCGAGGAGACCCGGTGCGCCTCGTCACGCCCGCGCGCGGTGAGCCGTCGCAGTGGTCCGGAGGACTGTGGTGCGCCCGAGGGGGCGGGCGCCGGAGCGGAACTCGACGTCATGTCTCTCAGCACACCAGAAAAGCGGGCGGACGGCCTTGCAGAGGCACCGGCAGACAGTGAACGCATTCACAAGCGGCTCCTGCCGGCGGTGCCGGACGCGCGCGGGCGCGTGGACCGGGGCCGTACCCTTGGGGCATGCGCACCGCCCCCGGATCCGAGCCCCGCGACCCGAAGCCCTCGCTGGTCTTCGACGACCCGCTGGACCAGCAGTCCTCGGACGACACCGATCGCGGCTGGGGCGAGCGCACGGACGGCGACAGCGCCGCCGACCTGAAGCGCTTCCTCGACGAGAAGCCGCCCCACCACCTCTGAGCCGTCCGCAGCAGCGCCCCTAGCGCTCGTCGCGCCCCGGTCCACGCTGTGCGACCAGCGCGTCGCGGATCTCCTTGAGCACCTCCAGCTCGGTCACCTCGATGACCTCCTTCGTGCCCTCCCGCGCCGCCTTGCGGGCCGCCTGCCGGGCCAGGTACTTCGACATCGGCAGGACCATCAGGAAGTACACCACCGTCGCGGTGATCAGGAAGGTCAGCGTGGCACCGAGAACAGAGCCCCACATCAGCCGGATGCCATGCGTCCCTTTGCACGAGGCGCTCAGGCACGAGCTGTAGTTGTCCAGGTTCTGCGTCCCGATCGCGCCGACCAGCGGGTTGATGATCCCCTTCACCACTGAGTTGACGATGTTCGAGAAGGCCGCACCGATCACCACGGCCACGGCCAGGTCGACGACGTTGCCGCGCATGAGGAAGGCCTTGAAGCCGTGCCAGACGCTCGGTTCCTGCTTCGCACTCACCTAGGGGACTCTCCTCGTGTGCACAGGGTGTGGAACGAAACGCTCCGCAACCTACGGCACGGGGAGGCCATTCTGTCCAGTGCGGTCGCTTGATCGAGCAACGTGACAGCAAGCCGCCCAGGAACTGTCGGAGCCGGTTCAGCACAGCGTCACCGCCAGCCGCGCCGTCGCGCTCGCACCGACGAGCCGTGCCGCCGTGGTGCGCGGCACGGACAGCACGACCAGCGCCCCGCTCTCCGCTCCGCCCTCCAGGGGCTCGGGCACCCTGGTCACCCGAACACCGCGCGCGAGCACCCGGGCGCCGCCCCCGGCCGACGGGTCCCCGGCGGCGATGACGTCGACACGGTCACCGGGTCGCAGAAGCCGGACCGTGGCCGCGTCGGCGATCCGCACCGGCGCCGTCACCACGTCCACCACCGCGTGCCGGCGTACGGGTTCGGTGACCCGGTGACCGGGGGCCTGTTCCGCGCGGTGCGGTCCGGCCCCGTCGCGCGGCCCTGCGGCGACGAGTGCGGCCGCGGTCACCGCGAGACCGGCAGCGATGGCCCGCCTGCGGTGCCGTACGAGCCGCTGCAGCTGATACCGCCCGCCGCGCACGCGCACCGGAGGGAACTGCGGGATCTCACAGGTCGCCGGGGCGTCCGTGCCCAGCGGATGCGGGAGCCGGAGAGGAGGCGGGAAGGGGGGAGGAGACGAGGACGCATACGGGGAGGACGAGGATCGGGGCATGGGAATCACCGCCTGCGACGAGGAATTCGGCTTGCGAGGCCACGATGAGGCCTCGTGCCGAATCCCGCCGGAGCCGGTGGATCACAGACGGATTGTGGATAACCCGCTCACCCGGACGGGGAAGTCCGCTCGGTTGCCCGCGTGCCCTACGGCAGCTCGAAGCCAGGATCCATTCCGCCGAGCGCGTTCACGCACAGGCAGTCCCGCGCCGCGGTCTCCGGCAGTGCCGCCACCGCGTCGAACAGCACGCCGCGCAGCCGGTCCACGTTGGCCGCGAACACCCGCAGCACCTCTTCGTGCGAGACGCCCTCGCCGGTCTCGGCGCCGGCGTCCAGGTCGGTGACCAGGGTCAGCGACGTGTAGCACAGCTCCAGTTCCCGGGCGAGCGCCGCTTCCGGGTGACCGGTCATGCCCACGACCGACCAGCCCTGCGCCTGGTGCCACAACGATTCGGCACGCGTGGAGAAGCGCGGCCCCTCGACCACGACCAGCGTGCCGCCGTCCACCGGCTCCCAGTCCCGCCCCCGGGCGGCCTTCAGCGCGACGGCCCGTCCGGTGGGGCAGTAGGGGTCGGCCATGGACACGTGCACGACGTTCGGCACGGTGCCGCCGGGCAGCGGCAACCCGTCGAAGTACGTCTGCACCCGGGACTTCGTACGGTCCACGAACTGGTCCGGGACGAGCAGGGTGCCGGGGCCGTACTCCGGCTGCAGGCCGCCCACCGCGCAGGGGCCGAGAACCTGCCGTACGCCGACGGAGCGCAGCGCCCACAGGTTGGCGCGGTAGTTGATGCGGTGCGGCGGCAGATGGTGGCCGCGGCCGTGCCGGGGCAGGAAGGCGACCCGCCGGCCGGCGATCTCGCCGAGGAAGAGGGAGTCACTGGGCGGCCCGTAAGGGGTGTCCACCTGGACTTCGGTCACGTCGTCGAGGAACGAGTAGAAACCCGAGCCGCCGATTACGCCGATCTCTGCGTTCGCCATGACCAGCACACTAGCGGGCGCCGAAACCGCTGGGGAGCCGGTGCCGGCCAGTGCCGAAGACCCTGCCGTCGTACGACGGCAGGGTCCGGGGAAGAGATGTCAGGCGGCCGAGCTGCTGGCGGAGCCGGCCGCGGACGACGTCGAGGAGGACGTGGACGACGCGGACGACTTCGAGTCGGACGAAGACGTGCCGGAGCTCGACGCCTTCGACGCCGGGCTGCTGCTCGACGTGGAGCCGCGGGAGTCGTTGCGGTAGAAGCCGGAGCCCTTGAAGACGATGCCGACCGCAGAGAACACCTTCTTCAGGCGGCCACTGCAGCTGGGGCACTCGGTCAGGGCGTCATCGGTGAACTTCTGCACCGCCTCAAGGCCCTCGCCGCACTCGGTGCACTGGTACTGGTAGGTCGGCACTGTCTTCCTCCTGGCACTCTCACTCGATGAGTGCTAACGACGATCCATAGTGACGTATTCCCGGGGATCAGTCCACCGTGACCGGCACGCGGTGACCGACGCCACGTGCGACGGTCCGGTTCTGCTGCCGGGCGACCAGCCGCGATCGCAGCGCCAGCAGGGTCGCCAGCGCGAGCACGGTGCCGGCCATCGGCACCAGGAATCCCGCGCCGCCCCACAGCCGGTCCTCCAGCTGTCCGGCGACCGTGACGGCGGCCGCCTGACCGAGCGCGACCGCGCCGGTCAGCCAGGTGAAGGCCTCCGTGCGGCCGCCGGCCGGGACCAGGCCCTCGACCAGCGTGTAGCCGGTGATCAGCGCCGGCGCGATGCACATGCCGACCAGCAGGCCGAGCCCGGCGAGCAGCAGCACCGAGTGCGCCGTCCACAGGGCGGACGCGACGATCGCGAGCGCCGCGTAGCCGATCACCAGGCGCCGCTGGGGGGCGGCCTTCCAGGCGATCGCGCCGCACACGATGCCGGACAGCATGTTTCCGGCGGCGAAGACGCCGTACAGGACGCCGTTCAGGCCGGGCTCGCCGATCGACTCGGTGAACGCCGCCAGCGAGACCTGCATGCCGCCGAAGACGGACCCGATACCGAGGAAGGTCACGACCAGCACGCGCACACCGGGCACGCGCAGGGCGGAGGCGTGCTCCACGCGCGCGTGTCCGCTCTCACCGTTCACCGGTGGCTGCGTGCCCTTCTGCGCGGCGAACAGCAGCCCGCCGACGAGGGTCAGCGCACCCTCCGTGACCAGGCCCGCGGCCGGTGCCACGGTGGTGCACAGAGCGGTCGCCAGCAGCGGACCGAAGACGAAGGTCAGCTCGTCCGTGACCGACTCGAACGCCGCCGCGGTGGTCATCAGGGGTGAGCCCTGCAGCTTCACGCCCCAGCGCGCACGCACCATGGGGCCGACCTGCGGTACCGAGGCGCCCGTCGGGACGGCGGCCGCAAACAGCGCCCACAGGGGCGCGTGCGCCAGCGCGAGCGCCGTCAGGGACAGGCCCGCCAGCGTGTGCACGAGGACGCCGGGGATCAGCACGGCGCGCTGGCCGTAGCGGTCGGCGAGGCGGCCGCTGTACGGCGCGAACAGCGCCATCGAGACACCGGTGACGGCGGCGGTGGCGCCCGCGGCGCCGTACGAGCCGGTGGTGTGCTGCACGAGCAGCACGATGGAGAGGGTGAGCATCGCGAACGGCTGGCGCGCCGCGAAACCGGGGAGCAGGAAGGTCCAGGCGCCGCGGGTGCGCAGCAGCTGTCCGTATCCCGGGCGGGACGAGGCCGGCGAGGTCTTCTCCGGTTCGGTGGTGGTGACCGTGGATCCCACGGCCCGTGCCTTTCTGCCGCCTGGTAGCGCGGGCCGTGTGGGCCCGGGTGCCGAGAGCTGTCCTCTTGCGCGGACTGCGGTAGATACCGGCGCCCACTGCGGGTGGGGGGACCCGGCCGCCATACGGTCGCGCCAGCTCTGCGTCAGGCAGAGTTGGTTCGATCAGGGTGCGCCTTCATGCTACAGGGATCATCGCCGCCCACGGCTGTGAAAACGAGCACCACGAAACGGGCCGCCTGGGATTTCATGGGGCGTGAACTGTCCGAAACGCGCCCTTAACGCAAGCTGCCCGCCCCGTTCGTGCCCAGCCAGCCCGCCAGCTTGCCGCCGTGGGCGACCGCGCGCAGGCGTCGTTCCGCCGCGTCGCGCACCGGGTCGGTGGCGACGACGAGCAACTCGTCGCCCCGGCGCAGCACGGTGGTGGGCAGCGGAACGAACGATTCTTCTTCGCGGACGACGAGCGTGACCGCCGCCCCGGGCGGCAGGCGCAGCTCGCTGACCTCCACGCCGTGCATCCGGGAGCCCTCCGGGATCGAGACTGACAGCAGGTGCCCGCGCAGCCGCTCCAGGGGTGCCGACTCGATCCCCAGGTCGGAGGCCTCGCCCTGCTCGCCCAGGCGCAGGGTGCGCGCCAGCCACGGAAGCGTCGGCCCCTGGACGAGGGTGTAGACCACGACCAGCACGAAGACGATGTTGAAGATGCGGCGGCTGCCGGCGACGCCGTTCACCATCGGGATCGTCGCCAGGATGATGGGCACGGCACCGCGCAGTCCCGCCCACGACATCAGCGTCTGCTCCTGCCACGGCACACGGAACGGCGCCAGACTGAGCACCACGCTCAGCGGACGGGCCACCATGGTCAGGACCAGCCCGATCACGAGGGCGGGCCACACGTCGTCGCCCAGTTCGTGCGGGGTGACCAGCAGGCCGAGCACGACGAACATGCCGATCTGCGCGATCCAGCCGAGCCCCTCGGCGAAGCCGCGCGTGGCGGGCCAGTGGGGCAGCTTGGCGTTGCCGAGCACCATCGAGGCCAGGTAGACGGCCAGGAAGCCGCTGCCGTGCGCCAGGGCGCCGGCGGCGTACGCGGTGACGGCGATGGCCATCACGGCGATCGGATAGAGACCCGAGGCGGGCAGGGCCACGTGCTTGAGCCCCCAGGAGCCGAACCAGCCCACAGCGAGCCCTATGGCGGCGCCGATGGCCAGTTCCAGGGCTATCTTGCCCAGCAGGACGTACCAGTGCTCGACCGGGCCGGCCGTGGAGAAGGCGACGACCAGGATGACCACCGGGGCGTCGTTGAAGCCGGACTCCGCTTCCAGCGTGCCCGTCACGCGCGCGGGGAGGGGAACTCTGCGCAGCACCGAGAAGACCGCCGCCGCGTCCGTCGACGACACCACCGCGCCGATGATGAGCGCCTGCCGCCACTCCAGCCCGACCAGATAGTGCGCGCCCGCCGCGGTGACCCCCACGCTGACGGCGACTCCGGCGGTCGCCAGGACGGAAGCGGAGGACAGGACCGGCCTGATCGCCTTCCACTTCGTGCCGAGACCGCCCTCGGCGAGGATCACGACCAGCGCCGCGTACCCCATGACCTGGGTCAGCGCGGCGCTGTTGAAGTGGATCTCGCCGATGCCGTCCTGGCCCATGAGGACGCCGATCGCCAGGTAGACGAGCAGGCTGGGGAGCCCGCTGCGGGAGGAGACCCGCACGGCCGCGACGGCGACGAGCAGGACCACGGAGCAGACGAGCAGGAGCTGGTTGAGGTGGTGAACAGTCAGCGGCGTTTCCTCCCCTGAGATCTCCGGTTACTTCGTTACCTTACCTAACTCTTGACGCTTTCTTGACGCTCGGCGGGGCAAGATCGAACGCCCGTGCGCGCTGGTTCCCGACTCCGCGTCAAGGCGGACAGGGCCCTGCGCCTATGGTTGCTCCAGCGCTCATTCAAAGTCACAGCCCGACCTGCCGCTCGCGTTAGGACAGCAAGGACAGCGATGCCCCCCAACACCACCGCCACAACGGGTGACACCGCCACCACCGGTGCCGCGCCCGCCAAGTCCGGCAGGAAGAAGGGGCGCAAAGCCCGACTGATCGTGCTGGTCCTGGTACTGGCCATCATCGGAGGCATCGCCTACGGGGCGTACTGGTCGATCAGTACGGTCCGCGCCTCCTTCCCGCAGACCACGGGAACGATCAAGCTCCAGGGCCTGTCCGGGCCGGTCGACGTCAAGCGGGACGGCAACGGCATCCCGCAGATCTACGCGACCTCCGACGAGGACCTGTTCATGGCGCAGGGGTACGTCCAGGCGCAGGACCGGTTCTACGAGATGGACGTGCGCCGGCACATGACGTCCGGGCGCCTGTCGGAGATGTTCGGCAAGAGCCAGGTCAAGAACGACGAGTTCCTGCGCACGCTCGGCTGGGACCGCATCGCCAAGCGGGAGTACGACACCAAGCTGTCGGCCGCCACGAAGAAGTACCTCCAGGCGTACGCCAAGGGGGTCAACGCCTATCTCCAGGGCAAGGACGGCGAGGACATCTCCCTCGAGTACGCCGCCCTCGGCTTCACCAACGACTACAAGCCGGCCGACTGGACCCCGGTCGACTCCGTCTCCTGGCTGAAGGCGATGGCCTGGGACCTGCGCGGCAACATGCAGGACGAGATCGACCGCGCCCTGATGGCCGGCCGCCTCGGCCCGCAGCAGATCCAGGACCTGTACCCGGACTACCCCTACAGCCGCAACAAGCCGATCGTGCAGGAGGGCCAGTACAGCCGGCTGACCAAGTCCTTCGAGCAGAGCGGCGCCACGGGCACCGCGCAGGGCACCGGCACGACGGGCACGTCCGGCACGACGGGGGCGACGGGCACGTCCGGTACCACCCGCGGCGCCACAGGCGCCTCTGCGGGCACGACGGGCTCGGCGGGCTCGTCCGCTTCGGGCGCGGGCGGATCGACGCTCAGGAGCCAGCTGGGGGGCCTCTACAACGTCCTGGACGACGTTCCTACCGCCGTCGGTGTGAACGGCCAGGGCATCGGCTCCAATTCCTGGGTGGTGTCCGGGAAGTACACGATCAACAAGAAGCCGCTGCTCGCCAACGACCCGCATCTGTCGCCGTCGCTGCCGTCCGTCTGGTACCAGATGGGCCTGCACTGCCGCAGCGTCTCCAGCAAGTGCCAGTACGACGTGACCGGCTACACGTTTGCCGGGATGCCCGGTGTGATCATCGGCCACAACGCGAACATCGCCTGGGGCATGACCAACTCCGGGGTGGACGTGACCGACCTCTACCTGGAGAAGGTGAGCTCGAACGGCTACCTGTACGACGGCAAGGTCCGGCCGTTCAAGACCCGCGAGGAGACCATCAAGGTCGCCGGCGGCGCCTCCAAGACGATCGTCGTGCGTCAGACGCAGGACGGGATGCCCCTGCTGTCCGACCGCGACGACGAACTCGTCGATGTCGGCAAGAAGGCCACGGTCAACACCGCCGCCCCCGACCGCGGCGACGGCTACGGCATCGCCCTGAGGTGGACCGCGCTCGACCCGGGCACCTCCATGGACGCTGTCTTCGCCCTCGACAGGGCGGCGGACTGGAGCGGCTTCCGCCAGGCGGCCGCCCTGTTCGACGTGCCGTCGCAGAACCTGGTCTACGCCGACACCGACAACCACATCGGCTACACGCTGCCCGGTAGGATCCCCACCCGCTCCTCCGCCGACGACGGCTCCGTCCCGGCGCCGGGCTGGGACTCGAAGTACCGCTGGACCGGCTTCATCAAGCAGGACGAGCTGCCCTACGAGTTCGACCCCAAGCGCGGCTACATCGTCACCGCCAACCAGGCCGTGGTCGACAAGAACAAGTACCCGTACACCCTCACCACCGACTGGGGCTACGGCACCCGCAGCCAGCGCATCGCCGACCTGATCGAGTCCAAGGTCCGCAACGGTGGCAAGATCTCGCCCGACGACATGCGGCAGATGCAGCTGGACAACAGCAGCGAGATCGCCAAGCTCCTGGTGCCGAAGCTGCTGAAGATCAACCTCGACGACAAGAACGTGCGCGATGCACAGAAGCTGCTCGAGGGCTGGGACTACACCCAGGACGCCGACTCCGCGGCAGCCGCCTACTTCAATGCCGTGTGGCGCAACATCCTCAAGCTCTCCTTCGGCAACAAGCTCCCCAAGGAGCTGCGCGTCAAGGGACAGTGCCTGTGGGTGGACAAGGTCGACAGCACCGGTCCGGTCGACGACGACACCAAGGTGCGCGAGTGCGGCGAACGCGACGCCGACCAGGCGCAGCCGGACGGCGGCGACCGCTGGTTCGAGGTCGTGCGCACCCTGATGGAGAAGCCGGACAGCGACTGGTGGAAAACCCCCAAGTCCGGTACGCGTCCTGCGGCGAACACCATGGACCAGCTCTTCGCCCGCGCCATGATCGACGCCCGCTGGGAGCTGACCGCCAAGCTCGGCAAGGACATCGACACCTGGAGCTGGGGGCGGCTGCACCGCCTGTTCCTGAAGAACCAGACGCTCGGCACCGAAGGTCCCGAGGTGCTGCAGTACATCCTCAACCGCGGCCCCTGGAAGCTCAGCGGCGGCGAGGCCACGGTGAACGCGACCGGCTGGAACGCCGCCGGCGGCTACAACGTCGTCTGGGTGCCGTCCATGCGGATGGTCGTCAACCTCGCCGACTTCGACAAGTCCAGGTGGATCAACCTGACCGGCGCCTCCGGGCACGCCTTCAGCGCGCACTACACCGACCAGACGAGCCTGTGGGCCAAGGGCGAGCTGCTGCCCTGGTCGTTCTCGGGCAAGGCGGTCGACGAGAACACGAGCGACACACTGGTCCTCACACCGTGACCCGCTGACGGCACGGTACGAAAGCGGCCCTCCACGCACGCGTGGAGGGCCGTTTCGCCTACCTGGGGTCCGCTCAGGCGCCCGGGAAGCGGTGCACGCCGGAGGGTGTCACCACCGCGTGCACCGGCTTGTCGTGCGCCTCCGCCGGGACGTGTGCGACGACCTCCGTGTCGTACAGGAGCACCACGAGCCGGGGGCGTACGCCCGCGCGCTCCAGGCGGGCCAGTACGCGGTCGTACGACCCTCCACCACGCCCCAGGCGCATCCCGCGCGCGTCCACCGCGAGCCCGGGCAGCAGCACCACGTCCGCGGCCGTCACGGCGTCCGGACCGAGACGCGCGCCGGCGGGCTCGAAAAGCGCCATCTTCCCGCTGTGCCGGACCTGAGCAAGGGAGCCCGGGCCGGCGTATTCACCCCAGTCCAGGTCGTTGTCGGGCAGGAGCGCCGGGAGCAGGACACGCACGCCTCGCGCGCGCAGCGCGTCCAGCAGCGCCGCCGTGCCGGGCTCGCTGCCCACGGAGACGTACGCCGCCACCGTGCGCGCATGCGCCAGCTCGGGCAGTCCCAGCGCACGCTCCGCCAGCGCGCGGCCCGTCTCGCGGACGTCATCGTCGGTCAACCTGTTCCTCACCGAGAGGAACTCCCGCCGCAACCTCCGCTTGTCAGGCTCGCTCACGCGTCCTTGGTCTTCCACGGCTCGTCCTCGCACCCTTCCCGTGCAGCCATATAAGGGTCAACCAGCCGGAGCCACAGAAACGCTGCAAAGGCACCGGATAAGGTTGCGGGCATGACTCAGTCGCACCCCAGGATCAGCAAGGCTGTCATTCCGGCGGCAGGTCTCGGTACCCGGTTCCTGCCGGCGACCAAGGCCACTCCCAAGGAGATGCTGCCGGTCGTGGACAAGCCGGCGATCCAGTACGTGGTCGAGGAGGCCGTGTCGGC
>NZ_JBITZN010000025.1:0-79718 GCF_044546895.1 Streptomyces sp. NPDC053069
GGGTTGTGCACCTCGACACCGGCCGGGGGCGCGATGTCGGCGGCGGTGACCAGACCCGGACCCTGCTTGCGCAGGTACATCACGACCGGCTCGTCCTGCTCCGAGGAGACGACCAGCTGCTTGATGTTGAGGATCAGGTCGGTGACGTCCTCCTTGACGCCCGGCACGGTGGTGAACTCGTGCAGGACACCGTCGATGCGGATGCTGGTGACAGCAGCGCCGGGGATCGACGACAGGAGGGTGCGGCGCAGGGAGTTACCGAGGGTGTAGCCGAAGCCCGGCTCCAGCGGCTCGATCACGAACCGGGAACGGAACTCGTCGACGACCTCTTCGGTCAACGAAGGACGCTGAGCAATCAGCACGAGGTATTGCCTCCAGTATTCGGCGCCCGCTGTCTGACGCCATAGACACCCCAAGGGTACGGACCTTGCTACCTTCCGGGGCGCCGAACCGCCTGACCGCACCCACCCGCCAGCCGGTCGGCCGACACAAAGCGGTGCCACCAGGCTCACTGCTCCTGCGGGCGGGGCAAAGGGGCCCGACGTCACCATTAGCGACATGAACGGCCTGTTCGCACGGTTAGCCAGGGAGACCACCGGCATCCAGGACATCAAGCGCCTGGTCGACGTGCTGCCCTTCCTGGAGGCGTCGTGAGCGGGCGGGGGCGAAAGGCCGTCCTGCCGCCAGCCGACTTCGAGGCGCCCGAGGGGATAGCCGCAGACGGACAGCAGGTCACAGTGATCAAGCTACAGGCGCGTCTTCGACTTCACCATGATGCCGATCCCGGAACGTCGTACCGCTCCGCCCAGACGCCCGCTGACCCACAACCTCACGCAGCTGCCCCGGCCCCACACAAGGCCGGGCACATCCCCGCGTTGAGCGATCGATGCCAGACGTCTAAGACCCTTCAAGACGCGCTCAAGCGCCGCCGGCCCGCGGGCCCCACATCGGCTTGCCGCCCGGCAGGCCACGGTCCCCGTCCTGGCCCATCAGCATCAGGAACAGGCTCTTCATCGCGGCCAGCCCACGCGCCCGTCGGACCGCCGCCTCGTCCGCCTGCGCATAGCTGTCGAAGAACCGCGAGGCACCGCCCGCGGGAAGCAGCACCCAGGCGGCCGCAAGGTCCCAGGCCGGGTCGTCGGCGAAAACATCGCCGAAGTCGACCACGCCCGCCAGTGTCCCCTCCGCGACGACGACGTTCGCGGGATGCAGGTCGCCGTGAACCCACACCCGCGGGCCCTCCCACCCGGGAGCCGCGGCCGCGTCGTCCCACACGGCCCGGATGTCGTCCGCGGCGAAGTGGCCGAGGTCCACGGCCCGCAGGAAGCGTTCGAAGCCCTCCGTGCACTCCGTGGGGTGACCACCGCGGTCCGAGGCATCCGGTGCTTCGGCGGGCGCCTCCACATGCAGCGCCTTGAGGAAGGCCGCCAGGACGTCGGCCGCATGGTCGCCGCGGGTGATCGAGCCGTGGTCCAGCGGCGTGCCCTCAACCCATGTCATGACGGTCCAGATCTTGGGGAAGCGCTCGGACGGGGCACCGTCCCGCACCTGGACCGGGATCGGCAGCGCCAGGCGCGAGGCCAGGGTCGGAAGCCACCGGCGCTCCTTGAGTTGCAGATCCGGGTTGGTGTCCATCGGCTGCATCCGGACCGCCAACTCGTCCCCGAGGCGCCACATCCGGTTGCCCCAGCCGCCCGCCACCTCGCGGATGGGCAGCTCGGCCAAGTCCGGATGCTGGTCCCGCAGCAGGTCACGGACCAGACCCTCGCTGATCACAATCTCGGATTCGACCATGCGGAGTCACAGTACTTGGCGCACGCGCAGGCAGGGAACGAGCACGCCCGTACCCGCTCCCCCACAGGACAGCAGCCGTGATGATCAGCAACGCCTCCACCGGACGGAGCTTAGGATCATCAGCGCTCGGTCCACTCCGCCCGGACCAGGTCAGGGTTTCCACGTGCGCAGGAAAGCGGCGATCCGGGCAGCGGTGCAGCGCGGACTGTTCAACTCATGGGCGAGTGCGGTGAGCTGTTCGCGAGTGGGGCTGACCGGGATGTTGCTGGCCTCGAGATACATCACCGCGACCGCGCAAGCCACCGTCAGGTTGGAGCGCTCCAGCCAGCGGCAGCGGCCCAGAGTGTGCACCAGGGCGGCGGCACGGGCGTAAACGCCGTCGTAGACGGGTGTGTCAAGAAGTTCACCGCGATGGCGCGCGACCGCTGCGATGGGGACGCCGTAATCGTCGGCGGCCGGGTCGCGATGACCCGCCCGCTCCGCGACCTCGAGGATCCAGGACTCGTCGACGTGCAGAATCACGCGACGGCGCCCGGCTGGGGCCCGGCGTACGGGGCGTCGAGTTGCCGCTCCAGGTCGTCGAGGAAGGTGCCGTGCTCATCGATGAGCCGCTGGGCGGCGGCCATACCGGCAGCGCGGGCGCCGGTGGTGTCCTCGATGATGAGCCGCTCTACGTACTTGTTGAAGTCCAGTCGGCGAGCGGCCGCGGCCGCCTTGCCGGCCGCGAGCACGTCCTCCTCCAGCCGCACCTGTGTCTGCTTCTTCGTGGAAGTCACCCCCCTAAGGTAGCACGGTGGTAGCAGCCTCGGGTGGGCAATGGGACCAGTGCCCCATCGGCCCCGCACACGCCAGCAGCGGTGCTGCGCCGACCGCTCCAGCGTCAGCCATTCGCGATGGTGTAGGCGGCAAGGCACCGGCGTCGTAGACCCGCACATCACCTCGCCACGCCGTGGCTGAAGGCCTTCGCGCTGAGACCATCACCGCAGGCGCAGGGAGCACAGCGGAGCAGCCGGCGCCGCTCCACCTGGCTCGGGACCATCCCCGCGGGGTGCGGGGAGCACGCCAAGAGGCGCTGAAGCCCCAGTCGACGCCGGGAGCATCCCCGCGGACGCAGGGACCACGTTGTCGGTCATCGCCCGTCAGTAGTCGGGGGGACGGTACGACGGTCTCTGACACCGCAGACGAACACCCTGCTTTGACCCGACGAGACACGGCGATCAGGCTGGCAAAAGCCAGCAGCGCACCAGTTATCGACGACCGGCCAACGAAGCAGTCAGGTGGCGAGGAGGGAGTCGTCCTCGACACGGGCACCAGGCAGCCGGTGCCGGGCTGCGACGAGGGCCACGTCGATGTCGCTGGTACCAGTCGACACACACAGCGTGTAAGCAATGTCGTCCATCCGTCGCCGCACCTCCTCATGCCCCTCTTCCGCGTGCAGGACACGCAGCGTCTCGTACTGCTCGATCAAGTTCTTCAGCACGGCGGGGTGCGCCATGAGCATCACAAGCCTCCTTGCAACCACCAATCGCATGCGCCTTACACCGACCCATGTGCCCCGCCCCGCGGACGCCATTCCCGCGCTGTCCAACCACGCGGCTTGAGCTCCAAGCCGGCACAGACTCGACCGGCACGGTGCACCACCGGTCGGCTCCGCCGTGCTCCTCGACGACCCTGGGGATGACTCCGTCGTTCGGCCCATCAAGGGCACCGGATGCCACGCCGAAAAGGATCAAGCGGAGTCGCCCCAGCCTCGCGTTCCCGTACACCTCCGCGCCCCCGGCCGCCTCCCGTACGCCGGCCGCCAGGCCCGGAGGAGATCCCGCATGCGCGTCGTCCTGCCCCTGACCGCCGTCACCACCGCCGCGCTCCTGCTCGTCACGGTCACCGGCACGACTCCCGCCGCGGCAGACCGGAATCCCGACGGCACACCACTGGTCAGGGTGTCCCAGGGCGACCCGTACGCGAAGTGCACCATCGGCGCGAGGTCCCCCGACAGCGTCGTCTACCCGGGCACCGAGGTCGAGCCGTACCTGTCCGTCGATCCGCGCGACCCGACGCGCGTGGTTACCGTGTTCCAGCAGGACCGCTGGAACGACGGCGGCGCCCGTGGCCTGGTGGCCGGCTGGACCAGGGACGGCCGCACCTTCCACCGGAGCACGTTGCCGTTCAGCCTGTGCGCCCCCGGCGGCGCGGACTACGAACGGGCCACCGACCCCTGGGTGAGCACCGGACCGGACGGCACGGTCTACGCCGGCGGAGAGGGCGTCGACTTCACGAAGAGCACGCGCAGCGCCCTCCTGGCAGTCACGTCCCGTGACGGCGGCCGCACTTGGCAAAACCTCACGACCACGCACGTCGACGAGCAGCCGTTCTTCAACGACAAGCCCACACTCACCGCCGACCCGATCCGCAAGGGCACCGCCTACCAGGTCTGGAACCGCCTCGACAACGACCCACCCGGCCCCAGCTCCCTCGACGGTCCCGGCTACATCTCCCTCACCCGCGACGGCGGCCGCACCTGGAGCAAGGCCCGGCCGTTCGTCGAGACCAGCACCGTGCCCAACACCCAGACCATCGGGCATCAGATCGTCATCGACCGGCGCACCGGCACCCTGTACGACTTCTTCGACCGAATCACCTACTCCGACGACCTGAGCACCGTCGTCGAGGCCTGCTACGAGGTGGTTACCTCGACCGACGCCGGAGAGACCTGGAGCACCCCGGTCACCGTGGCCCGGGACACCTCCGTACCGGAGGTCGACCCGAACGACCCCACCAAACTGCTGCGCGACGGGACCACCGTGCCGAGCCCGGCCGTCGATCCCAGGACGGGCACGCTGTACATGGCCTACGAGGGCTCGGACTTCTCCGGCGGCAGGTTCGACTCCGTCCAGCTCGTGCGGTCCACCGACGGCGGACGCGCCTGGGGCACCCCGGAGCTGATCAGCCCCAAGGGCGTTCCGGCGTTCTCACCGTCGATCGCGGTCGACGAGCGGGGTACGGTCGCGCTCACTTACTACGACCTGCGCTTCCTCAGGCCCGGCGACACCACCACCCTGCCCACCGCCTACCAACTGGCCACGCTGCGGCACGGAAACCAGAAGCTCCGGACCGAACGACGGATCTCGCGGGTCTTCGACTGGCTGCAGGCACCGTTCGCCGGGGGCTTCTTCCTCGGCGACTACCAAGGCCTGGTGGCGGACGGCAAGGGAGTACGGGCGGTGCTCACCGAGACCCACTCCGGCGCACCGCAGAACCGTACGGACGTGTACACCACCGCTCTCCGCACCCGCTGACCGACGCGGACGACCACGTTGGGCGGGGTGGTCTCGTCGTTCCAGGGCCTGTCCGACGGGTCGCGTCACCGACCCCGCACCCGACCGCACTGTCACCCGAATGGCCCAACATGACATGCCACCCACATGGGTGAAGATCAAGCTGGCTAGTGCCCCAACCGAGGCAATCCGTGAAACCACATGCGCATTCGATGAATCCTCGCCGCCGTCTTCGCCACGGCAGCCCTCGCCGGACTCGGCCTCGCAGGCGCCGCCACCGCCACCGCCACCGCACAGGGTGCCCACTCCTACGTCACCCCTGGTGAGTGCAAGGCGGGCGGCGGAATGGCCGATCTGTCGGACAACACCTGTAAGGGCGGTACGCACGACGGGGAGCGGATCGACTGAACCCCACAAGGCGCCCCGCAGCCACGCGCCGCGGGGCGCTCCCGCGCGAGCGTAGCCGGGAGGGAGTCGCAGGCGGCACGGAATATGCCTCCCATCCGCGCCGAAAGCGCAGGTGGGATACGTGATCACGGAACCTACTTCTTCTTGCCTTGGGCCTTGCCGGGGGGCGTCCCCGTGCCCGAGATCGCGAAGAAGCTGGTCATCAAGACCGGGAAGAACGGGTCGCACGCGCGGATGTACGCCCGGGTGAGCTCCCAGGACGGCAGTTCCTTGCCGGACGCGGCCTGAGACAGCGCGCTCGCGGAGTAGTTCGCCAGCTTGGCCATGTCGCGGTAGCTGATGCCTTTCGCCGTGCGGCAGGAGCGCATCTTGTCGGCGAAGTTCCGCAACGGGAGCGGCGAGCTCTCGGGAATCGGGTTCTCAGGCCTGGCCATCGTCGCCCCCCTCCCGGGACTGCTCGATGGCTTCCTCCTTCGGTCCGGAGGAAGCGTCGCGCGGCAGCCCCGGGGCGACCGGCGGCGCTCACCTGCAGCCTCGCGGGACCATGCTCGGAGAGCATCTGATCCCGCCGTTCCGCCGGCACGTCGCCACCGCACTACTGCACATCCACAGGCAGAACACGTCGTCTCAACGTCCCACCGCAAGCGTCCATCCACGAGGGCCTGAGTCCCCCAACACTCCAGCTCTGCACCGCAGTCATGACACACCGCGGAGTACCTGACAGATTCGAAAACCGCCTGCTCCATCCCCACCCCCAACGGAAACGAGGTTAAACGACAAGCTCAGGCGGATCGCCGCGTACGGCTTGGCTGCGATGTCGGGCGTACTTCTGGTCGTAGCCGTACTTTCCTGGGACCGGCTGATCGACCTGGCCGCCCGCATCCCGCTGGTCCCGCTTGTGCTCGTCATCGCTTCCGCAGCCTGTGCGCTGGCAGCGGGCGAGCTGTACCGGCGTACGCGGCTGCGGGGGCCGCGACGCTTCGTCCCGCCTATCCGCTGGTGGTGGCCTTGATTATCTAGCGTTATCGGGGTCCGCCCAGGACAAGTGGGGACACGCGATCAGGCAGGTGAGGCATGTTGCCGGCAGGGGCTGGTGATGGGGTGTCCTGTACGACGCACGGCACACCCCAGCATGAGGCCGGGGTCCGTTGGGCTACGAGGTGAGCTGATTCAGGAGCCAGGTGACGGTGGCGCGGACGGTTCCGGAGACGATACCGCCGAGGGTGGCGCTAGCCAGGGCCAGGCGCTCGCGGCGTGTTAGGCGCGTGCGGGACATGGGTCCTCCACATGTTGTGGTCAGGGGGTGGGTCGCCGGTTGGCTCACTGTCCACGTTCGACCCCGCACGAAGATCAACTCTCAGTTGCGCCAAGACGCCAACCGGAGCTGCTGGTCGAGCTGTTCAGCCCATGCCGGGCGCGGGCGCCGGGGATGATGGTGCGATGAGTCGCGACACGGGTGGCGGTCCGGTGAAGCGGCCGCGGGCGCTGGAGCGGGCGCGGGTGGGATGGCCGAGCTCTCTGCAGGAGCTAAAGGATCTGCTGTACGAGGTGTACCTGGCGGCGGGCACGCCGAGCCTGGATGAGATCGCCGCGGACATCGCCAAGAACGACCGCCTGCCGGGTTCGCCGAGCCGGGATACCGTCCGTCGTTGCATCAGCGATCCGGTCCTTCCGCCCGGCCAGGCCGATGTGGTTGCTGTGTCCGTGGTGCTGGCCCGCCGTGCTGCGTGGGATCAGCGGGATCTGGCTGGGCGAGTGCGCGAGCTCTGGGTCGCGACACGGATGGCCAGGGGTGCGGGGCGACCGATCGGTGATTTCGACGACCGGCTAGTGCTGGATGATCTGGAGGTTCACCGGGCCCTTCACGCCGGTGACGGCCGCGAGCGGCTCGGTGCCCTGCCGGCTTACGTCCCACGGGAATTCGATGCACGTCTGGACGCAGTAGTCGCTACCGCGGCGGCAGGGAAGAGCGGCATCGCGGTCCTGGTCGGGGGATCGTCGACGGGCAAGACCCGCGCGCTGTGGGAAGCCGCCAGGAAGCTGCCGGACGCCTGGCGGCTGTGGCATCCCATTACCCCCACCCGCCCCGATGCGGTCTTGGCCGAACTGCCAGACATCGCCCCCAGGACCGTGGTGTGGCTGAACGAGGCCCAGCACTACCTGGGCCCGGACCCGATCGGGGAAGAGGTCGCCGCGGGCCTGCGGAACCTGCTGCGCGACCCGGCGCGAGGTCCCGTGCTGGTGCTGGCCACGCTGTGGCCCGGGCACTGGCAGAGTCTGACCACCCGCACCACCGTGGACCGGCATGCCCAGGCACGGGAACTGCTGAGCGGGTACAAGATCGACGTGCCGGAGGCGTTCACCCACGCCGACCTAGTCGCGCTCACGGAAACGGCCAGCACCGATTCCCGGCTCAAGGAGGCTGCCGAACACGCCCACGCCGCCCAGATCACCCAGTACTTGGCCGGCGTACCGGTCCTGACAGACCGCTACCGCACCGCCACGGGCGCCACCCGGGCCCTCATCCACGCGGCCATGGACGTCCGCCGGCTCGGCGCCGCGCCCTACATCTCGCTGGCCTGGCTGGCCGACGCCGCCCCCGGCTACCTCACCGAGGCCGAGTGGAACACCACTGAAAACGAGTGGCTGGCCCAGGCCCTCGACTACGTCACCCAAGGATGCAACGGCATCCCCGGCATTCTCACCCCCGTCAAGACCACCACCCCTCGCAATCCGCGCAACGGGCGCAACCGCCGCTCGGCGGACGTCTCTAGCCTTGCCGCCGGGCAGCCGGCCCGGGGCATGCCTGGGCCGCATTACCAGCTGGCCGACTACCTCGACCAGTACGGCCGCCTCCACCGCGCCGACCAGATCCCCCCGATCGACTTCTGGACCGCAGCAGCTAACCATGCCCACCCCGCCGACCTAACTGCGCTGAGTAACGCCGCTTCGCAACGCGGCTTGCACCGCGATGCCGCCCAGCTCCGCAAGCGCGCCACCCACAGTGACCCCCGGGCCGCAGCGCAGCTGCTGCGACAGCTCCACCGCTTGTGTCCTACCGACCGCCGCCCAGCCCAGTGGGTCGTGGACCATGTCTCCCTTGACGACGAGCCGGACAAGGTGGTGCAGCTGCTGACAGCGCTTCGGGACGTCGGGACCAGCCAGCAGTTCACCGACTTACTCGCCCGCGACCCGGCCGCCCACGTCACCGTGGACGACGCCTACGCAGTAGGTCGGCTGCTGAAGGCATTGTCGGAGGTCGCTGCCCATGAGCAGGCCGCCGCTCTAGCCGAACGTGCCGCACGCCAGGCCCCTCTCGACGACCCAAGCGGCGTGGCCTTTCTAATGGAGACGATGCGGGAGATCGGATGCCATGAACAGGTCGCTGTGATTTTGACAGGCGACCCGGCCGCCCACGTCACCGTGGACGACGCCTACGCAGTAGGTCGGCTGCTGAAGGCATTGTCGGAGGTCGCTGCCCATGAGCAGGCCGCCGCTCTAGCCGAACGTGCCGCACGCCAGGCCCCTCTCGACGACCGGCACGCTGCGATCCGGCTCCTGGAGAGCATGCGAGAGGTCGGAGCCTACGAGCAGGCCGCGGCTCTCGCAGAACGGGCCGCACGCTACGCCCCTCTCGACAGCAAAGGTGCCGCATCCTCCATGCTGAAGAGTCTGCAGAAGGCGGGGGCCTACAGGCAGGCTGCCAGGCTCGCCGAACGGGCCGCCGCCCAAGGCGACCTCGACAACCCGGCCGACGTCACCTGGTTGCTGGACAGGCTGCTGAGGTCCAAGTCCTATGAGCAGACCGCTGCGTTGCTGGCGCATGACCCGGCCGCCCACGTCACCCTCGACGATCACTATGCCTTGATCAAATTACTGAAAAAGCTTAGGGAAGCTGGGGCGCATGAACAGGCCGCAGCTCTCGAGGTACGGGTCGCCACCCACATCATCGTCGGCCGCACGCGCGCCTTGTCCCCACTGGAGGAGAGACTGAGGAAAAGTGGAGTCCTTGAGCAGGTCACCACGCTGTTGGCGCGTGACCCAGAACCTCACGTCGCCCTCCGCCACCCTTTCGCGATGCGCGACCTGCTAGAAGAGTTGGGAAAGCTTCAATATCACGAGCAAGTTGAGGCCCTCACCGACTGGGCTGTTTCCCACATCGACCTCGACAGGCCGAGCGCCGTAGCCTGGTTCCTGGTGCACCTGTGTGAGGTGGGGGCTCACGACCACGCCGTTGCCCTAGCCGAACGGGCCGCACGCCACCCCATCTCCGACGACTGGGAGGGCGTAGCCCGGCTGCTGAAACACATGTGGCATATCCAGGCACACGAGCAGGCCACCGCTCTTGCCCAGCGAGCCGCCGCCCACTTCGCCCTCCACCACCCGTATGACGTTTCCAGCCTCTTGGCGAGGCTATGGGAGACGGGATGCCGCGAACTAGCCGCCGCCGTCGCGACCGGGGCTACCGCCCATATCGCCGCCGACAGCACGGGCGCTGTGTCCAGCCTGCTGGGCCGAATGGCCCGTGTTGCTGCGCGAGAAGAAGCAGCAGCCCTCGCCGAGCGGACCACACCGTACGCCGGGCTCGAGGACCCGAGGGCCGTAAAATGGTTGCTTGAGAGACTTTCGGAGTCGGGCTACCACCAGCAGATGACCGTGTTATTGGCACGCGATCCGGCCTCACACGCTGCCCTTCATGACTCGCGTGGCGTCTACGAACTATGGGCGAAACTGCAAGAAGTCGGGGCCCATGAACAGGCCACCCGCCTGGCCGAGCGGCTCCCTGCCGCAGGACACTTCGACTTGTACATCCAAATGATCAACGACGCGCAGCGGTTCATGTACGGCCGTGAGCCAGATGGAAGCGCCGCCGCTCCATGGACCTGGGAGGACCTAGAGTGATCTGTTGGCGGCGTCCAGACGGGCGTCGAGGCTGTCGGGGGCGGCGGTCATCGGCCGTGCTGGTGGTCCAGGTCCAGGGCTCGGAGTCGGCGGCGGCGTTGGCGGCTGCGATGCCCAGCCGGGCGGCGGGTTCGCGGAACGGCTTCTTGAGGCGGCGGTGCGCGGCGACGCGGCGCAGCAGGACCGCCAGGAGCGCGGCCTGCCCGGCGTCGAAGGAGTGCTGGCGTTCGCCGGCGCCGCCCAGGAGGGCCGTGAGCGGCGGGTGGTCGACGGCGGGCAGGACGGTGCGGGCGTACTGGCCGAGGTCGCGCAGCTGGCGGACGGGGACGATGTCGACGCCCTCGAAGTCGCCGCCGTGGCTGACGGTGATGTGCGTGCTCATGGGCGGCTTCCCTTCGGTCAGAAGTGGATCTGTGCCAGGAGGTCGGCGATCCCGCGGGCGGCTGCGTTGATGGGCCCGGCGTCCTCGCGGACCAGGCCGCGCAGCCGGCCGTGCAACTCGGCGAGCAGCTGGTTAAGGCGCCATCGCCGCTGGAAGGCGTAGACGCGGTCCCACGCGGGGAAGTCCGCCGGCATCGCCCGCCACTTGATGCCGTTGTCCACCAGGTAGCGGACCGCGTCCAGCATCTGCCGGTGACAGTAGCCCTCCGGCTGCCCACCCCGTCCCTCCAGCCACAGCGGGACGGGCATCGCGTCCCGCATGACCGCCCACTCCGTGTCCGTCATGTCCGAGTCGTAGCGGCGCACGCGGTCCGGGCGGTCGCCCGCATTTCCGAACCGATGAGCGAGACAATCCACGACCGGGCAGCCGAGTTGGACTCCACCGGCATGACAGCGGAACACTGCGACACAAGGGCCTCCCGGGCTTCGGGCTTCGGGCTTCGGGCTTCGGGCTTCGGGCTTCGGGCTTCGGGCTTCGGCAACCCCGAGCTGAACAGGAAGCCCTGCTTTCATGCGCGCACCGGCCCGAGATCACCCGACCGAGGCCGGCGTCTTCGTCAGAACATGCCGTTCTGGTTCCGCGCCTCGTCGGGGATCTGCTGCATGACGTCCCAGTGTTCGGCGATCTGCCCGTCCTCCAGGCGGAAGATGTCGACGATCGCCGTTTCGGGGCCGCCCGGCACCCGGACGCCGTGGACGTGGGCGATCACGTGGTCGCCCTCGGCGAAGATTCGCCTCACCTCGGCGCGGAGGTGGGGGAAGTCCGCCTTGAGGGTCTCGACGAACTCCCGGAAGCCCTCCAGGCCGTCGGCGATTCGGGGATTGTGCTGTATGTAGCTGTGGCTGAGCAGCTTCGAGGCAGCGTCGTAGTCCTTGTTGTTGATCGCGGCCTGGTAGAAGGCCAGGACCGTCTGCTTGTTCTCTTCGAGTCGTGCGCTCGGCATGTCTCTCCCTATAAGTGAACAGCTGTAGCGCTACGACTGTAGGGCAACGGTCGTGCAGATACAATCAATCACCGTGGATGAGAAGTCACCGAGTGAGCGACAACGGCGCGGGCGCAATCCCCGGGGCCAGGGCGAACGTCTCCGTGAGGAGGTCGTCGCCGCTGCTCTCCGCATGCTCGACGAGCTCGGCGACGACCAGGCTCTGTCCCTGCGAGCCGTCGCCCGGGAGGTCAACGTCGCCGCAACGTCGGTATACCTCCACTTCCCCGACCGTGACGCGCTCGTCCTGGCCGCGCTGGAGCGGTGCCACCAGGACCTGATGATCGCCGTGCAGCAGGCTGAGCTCGCCGAGAGCGACCCGGTCGCCCAACTGCGCGCCAGAACCCTCGTACTCGGAGCCTGGGCACATGACCACCCTGGGCTCTACAAGGTGCTGCACGAGAGCACCCTCAACCAGCGCGCGGACATGCGCTTTAAGGAAGAGCTCGGGCGCACGACCACGGCCGCGGTCCAGAGATGCATGGACGCCGGCCTGGCTCCCGCGGACGACGCATCCACCGTGGCCCTCGACCTGCGCGCCGCCGTACACGGCGCGGTCTCCATGCGGGTCAACCAGTCCGACCAGCACTGGCCCCCGCTGGAGGACCAGGTCGATCGCTTCCTTCGCAAGCTCGTGGGCACATCACCCGTCCCAACTCCCGAAGATTGAGGCCGGGAGTAGTCTTCTGCCCCAGGCCTGCGGTGTTCGAGCTGCGAAAGCGCCGAGCTGACAGGAACGCATGCGCGCCACAGCCGGAGATCACCCGTCCGGGCCGCCTCAATCGAACCGATGCCCACCATGATCGGTACGACAACGGCTTCTCAACCCAGCGGAACGGGCGCCTGGGCTGGCGCTTCGGGTTATCCTCGTCCAACGGAGTTCCTTTCGTTTGGTAGGCGTGCTGGAACACCGCGCAAGGAGCCCTCCCAACTCAGAGGCTTGAGAAACTTCCGTTGGGGATGCAGGGCTCCTTTTGCGTGGAGCAGCGGTCTAGGGATAGGCGATCGGACAGACGGCCACCGAAGTCGTCTGCCTCGTGAGCCTGTTTACTTTTGTTGACTCTGATTGACTCTTTGCCAGGAACCCGCTGTTCAGCGGGACTTGCCACTGGGTCTGTGAATTACGGCCCGCTTGCCTGGTGTTAAAGTGCGCGGTTCCGAATGGCGCAGACTCGTGCCAGGGCCGCACGGCCGGTGCAGCGGGCCCGCTTGCCGGCTGCCACGCTGCAACTGAAGTTGAACTCGTGATGTGGGCCTGGTGGGGTCCAGTTGCGCTGCTCGGCTCTATTGGGCTGGGCACCATTGGTAGATCACGAGAAACCGTCTCCACGACATCGTTGGGCCAGGTCTGGCGGACCCGCTCCAACGTCTGGCCCGCGAGGTCCCTCACTGCCTCTTCCTCGGGCACCACGGAGGCACTGCCATCCCTGACCCGCCGGTCTGGATGTTTTGCCTCGGCGTCCACTGCCTTCTGACACAGTGTCGGAGGACGGTGGGACAGCCGGGGAGGCTCCAGCGACGCGTTCGTCAGTTGAGGTGAGCCCCGCTGGAACTGTAGACCCGGGCCGGGAAGATCCTGGAGGCCGGAATGATGTGGTGGGCGGCCGGTCTGTGGGGGGCCGGTGGTGCGGGGATCAAGGAGGCGGCGGACTACAGCCGTGCCCTGCGTCGTCACGGCGTGCCGCCTTGGAAGGTTCCGCCTCCCCACCCGCTGCCTGGCCCGGCAGCCCGACCCGCTGGGCAGCGTGCGGCTCCGCAGCCGAAGGCCGGCTATTACGTGGCCGACGTACTCTTTCAGGTCGGCGTCGGCTTCCTGGTCGACGCGGCGGTCGGCCTGGGTCTGGAGGCGCGCTATCAATGGGCCGCCGTGGTCTTCCTGGTGATCGGAGCCGGCGGTGTACTGGCTCTGCAGCGCGCCACAGCCCTGGTCAAACTCGTCAGTGGCCCCCTTCTCGCGACGCTGGCCGCAGCCGCAGCACCCACGACGCCGCACGAGGACGGGCCGGACGTCGGCGTACCGAGGGTGCCTGTGACTGCCCAGCAGCCTTCGGTCCGACCACACGAGCCTGTTCGGTTGCCGCAGCAGGCCGCTCTGTCCCGAGAGATCGAAGGTGACGTCGATGCGCGCGGATAGCGTCCTTGGGCAGTTCGTCGCAGTGCTCTCTCGGCGCTCCCGCGCCTTCACGGCACCCACTCCGCCCTGCCCCGGCAACGGCGGCCTGCGTGCGGACAGCGTGCTGGGCCGGTTCGTGGCTGTGGTTTCCCGGCGCACCCCCGCCTTCACCGATCAGCCCGATCCGGCAGTCGGCGAGAAGTCCGCTGCTGTAGCCGACGGTGCATCACCACAGATCCGTCAGCTACCTGACCAGTCGACGGCCAGCGACACGGCCGTAGTCGCCGGAGGGCCGGACAGCCTCCAAGCCGTGCCCTGGCACGGCCAGGCTGGGCAGGCACCCACCGCCGACCGGTCCGGCAGTGCCCAGATGCCTGGGCAACAGGCGACCAACCGTGCAGTTGCAGTCGTATCGGACGACCGCCAGGCTGTGGCCGCGCGCAGCACCGTCGTTGCCCAGGGCCTCGGCGAAGCGGAGCGCAACCCGCAGGCAGCGAGCACTGACCGGACCCGCAATGTCTTGGTCGTGCACGGCCGGGACGAGGAGGTCCGACACGCGATGTTCTCGTTGCTGCGCAGCCTCGGTCTGAGCCCACTGGAGTGGGAGGACCTGGTCAGGGCGAGCGGCAAGGCGTCCCCCCTCCTGGGCGAGGTGGTCGCCAACGCCCCCTCCCGGGCACAGGCGGCCCTGGTCCTGCTCACCCCGGACGACACGGCCACACTGCACCCCCAGCTGCACGGCGAGAACGAACCGGACTACGAGACACAGCCGACCGGTCAGCCGCGGCAGAACGTGCTGATCGAGCTGGGCATGGTGCTGATGGCCTACCCGCAGCGAACCCTGGTCGTCGAGGTCGGCCGTCTTCGCCAGGGTGCCGATACGGTCGGCCTCAACGTTGTCAGGTTCGACGGTACGTCAGCCTCGGTCGCGAAGATCATCAAGCGGCTCAAGCAGGCTGGCTGCCAGGTCGATGACACCGGCTCGGTATGGCAGGACACACAGCTCTTCCAGCATTTATCCGCTTCCTGGCGGGAGACCTAAAGGGTGTTGCACAAGGCCTGGTGGTGGGCATTTTGCCTGTATGGGTGGGGCGTTGAGGGCTGATCCGGTGTGGATGGAGACGTTCACCGGGTTGCGGATGGTGCGGTTCGAGAAGCTGCTGAGGGTGGTGCGGGAGCGGGGTGGAAATGGCCCCGGTGGGGGTCGGCCGTGGTGCCTTCCGCTGGCCGAGCAGGTGCTGCTGGTGGCCGTGTACTACCGCACGAACCTCACCATGCGGCAGCTCGCGCCGCTCTTTGGCTGCTCACCCACCACCGTCTGTCGGGTCATCCAGCGCCTGCGACCGCTGCTTGCGCTGGAGCCGGCGCCCAGCCCCGTGCCGGGCGCCGACCGGTTATGGATCGTGGACGGCACTTTGATCCCGGTCCGTGACCGGCAGGTCGCAGCCTCCTCGCGTAACTACCGGTTTCGGCGAATGCGCAGGTTGTCGTCGATGCCGACACCCGCCTGGTGGTGGCCTCGGCCCGGCCGGCACCCGGGAACAAGGCAGACGCACACGTCTGGCGCGAGTCGGACCTGCCTGCGGTGGCGGCAGGCACGACGGTGATCGCGGCCGGCGCCCACCTGGGCCCCGGCCTGATCGTTCCGCACCGCAGACGAGCCGGGCGCCCCCTCCTGCGCGGCCAGGAGGAAGACAACGCCGAACACCGTCGCGTGCGGGCCCGCGTCGAGCACACCAGCGCCCGGATGAAGAACTGGAAGATCCTCCGCGACCGCCGCCAAAGGGGCGACGGCCTCCACCACGCCGTCCAAGCGGTCGCCACCATGCACAACCTCGCCATGGCAGGGTGAAACAGCAGGGTCAGCCATCACCCAGACACGCCGCCACCAGGCCTTGTGCAACACCTTTGTGACAGCTCCACCACACCGGAGGTCTTCGCCATGATCAAGGCCCGCGGCTGTCAACAACGCTCGTGATCAATACACCTGGCCGCCTGCTGGATCCGCATACTTGCGCCGGGGCATCGCCGACTGCGTCCATCCACGGGCGGGTCACTCGGGTGGGTCGGCGCGTGTTTGGAGCTGCTGCCAGCAGTGGTGGACGTGCTGTTCAGCCTCTCGCACGGCGCAGGAGGCGGCATCCGAGAGCGCGGCCACGGTCTCGTCGGCGCGGGGTGCGGTGTGACCGCGCACCGGGTGGGCCAGACGGGCGACACGTCCTCGGCCGCCCTGGTGGAGGACGACTGCCCGGGCGACCAGGATCGTGGCGATGACTGCTGCAGCGGTCATCGCGACAGCTGCGTGCTGATCGGACATGGCTGTGAAGGGTCCTTCGTAGGGGTATTGGCCAGGGCGATGGGAGGGCTGGTATTCGTGTCCTACCGGCCCTCCCGCCTCCTCATGCGCGTCAGCCGGGCCAGGTTCCGGTCAGGCGGCGGACGACGGTGGCGCCGGCGCGGTCGACGGCCGCTTTGACTCCGGCGAAGATCGCACCTTGCAGCGTGGCGGCGAGCAGTACCTCGCGCCAGGAGCGCTCTTCGTCGGTGGCGTCCGGGGCGTCCTCGTCGTGACCGAGCATCTTCCATGTCTGTTTGAACAGCGCTCCCGCGGCCATGCCGCTGACGGCGCCGAGCGCGAGACCGACCGGCTTGTAGGCGATCTTCGAAGCCTTCACCCGGTTCACCCCTTCCGGCGGCAGGCCAGCCACACCACGACGGCCACACCCGCTGCCGCCAGCAGCACCTTGCGGTTGTCACGCGCCAGCTGCGCTCCCTGTGCGGTCTTCTCCCTTACCGGCTCGGGCGCCTTCTCCTGCCACAGCCGACCGGCCTGAGCGGCCGTGGCCCGGGCCTGCCCGGCAGCCTGGGCGGCCTTGTCCTTGACCGGATCGGGCAGCCGGTCCTGCGCCTGGTGGGCCAGGTCGGCGGCCTTCGCCTTCAGTTCCCCGGCCTTCAGGGCGGCTTGTTCCTTCAGCTCGCCGGCCTTCTCCTGGGCGCGCGCCTTGACGTCGGTCTTCGCTGCGAGCGCCTCGACCGTCTCCCCGAGCTCGGTACGGGTCTGCTCGACCTGCTCGCGCAGTTCCTCGGGGCTGGAGGCGGTGGGTTCGTCGTGAGGCGGGTGGGTCATCGGTGTGCGCTCTCCTTGGTCTCGGCCACGTCGGCTTTCACGTTCTCGACCGTCTGCACGGGCGTGGGCGGCGCGGCCTGGTCGACCTGCTTCTTTCCGCTCAGGGCCATCACCGCGGCGATCACACCCAGCACCGCTGTGACGATCAGCCCGGCCGCCCACACCGGAGACGCCACCGCCAGTGCGGCGATCACCGTGGCGACCAGCGCCTGCGCCATCAGGAAGCCGACAACGCCGGCGCCGCCAAACAGGCCGCCGCCCTTGCCGTAGCGCTTGCCCTTCTCCTTCATCTCCGCCTGCGCCAGGCGCAGTTCGCCGCGCACCAGCTCGGTCAGCTGCTGCGAGGCCCGCTGCACCAGCTCGCCCACCGGCTCCTGGCCCAAGCGATCCGCGCTGGGGGCGGACCCGGCATGGTGCGGCTGCGTGCTCGACACCACGGCCACCTCCTGTCCCTCTCAAGTTCCTGCAGGCCGCGCTGCGTCATGCGCCCGACCATCCGATGAGGGCGCGAGTACCCCGAGCAGGCGAGTTCAGGACGGGCTCATGACCGATGTGTCTGCCTGCTCTCGCCAGTCCGCCCAGCTCTCGAGCAGGCCGTACGGGAGACCGCAGCGGCGGCCCTGGAACGCGATCCGGCCCCCTGCGAGCAGCACGCGCTCGACACGGTTCAGCATGTCTTGCGATAGGGCACGTCAGGCAGGTAGGTGTGCCAGTCGGCCGGGGACAGCGGTCCCCCGGCACGTCGGCACACCGCACGGGCCGCATGGTCAGGGTCTATGTCGTACTTCTGCCAGGTCACGTGCCGACCGGCGGCGTACAGCGTGCCGCCGTCTTGGCTGAAGGCGAGTGAGAGTATCGCGTCACCGGGAGTGGGCAGTGTGCCGAGTTCCCGCTGCGAAGTGACGTCCCACAGGGCCAGGGTGCCGTGGGATCCGCCGACGGCGACGGTGGATCCGTCCGGGGAGAAGGCGGCGGATGTCATCTCTTCCGCGTCGCCCGGCACCTCTTTCGAGAACCCGTTCAACAGGACACCCAGGGGCGCCCTCAGTTTTTTGTCCCAGAGTGTTGCCGCGTAGGTGTCCACGATGGCGACGCGGCTGCCGTCCTGGGTGGATGCGATGACGCACGACGTGCATTGCGTCAATCCGGTCGGATGTGGACTTCGGTGGGACAAGGGGATCAGGACTCCCGTGTTCGTGACGACGCTATGGCCGTCACCCGTGACGGGATAAGGGGAGACGCCCACGCTCCCCTTCGGAGCCTGGGCGCTGTAGTCGACAGTGCGCAGCTTCCTGCCGGACCGGGTGTCCCACAGGGTGATGAGGTTGCGCGTGTCATCCTGGGTGATCAGCGTACGGCCGTCGGCGGTCAGCAGCGTCGCCGCGAAACCGGAGGTGCCGCCCGCCGGAATCACGCGTTTGAGCAGTCGACCGCTGCGTGTATCCCATACCGGTACTCCCTTCGGACAGCCCTCACTTTCGTTCTGGCTCGGGTCGTAGGCCAAGCGCTGCCCATCAGCACTGAGTGAAAGGCGCTTGTCGCTGTCGAATGACAGCCGTGCCGGCGGCCGCGGCAGAGCTATGGCATGCTCGGCTGTGCCATCGTGTCCGTCGAGCACTGAGAGTGTGGCCTGGCGGTGGGTGCTGCGGAGGTCCACCAGCACGCTGCTGTCCGCGCTGAAAGCCGCCTCCATGATCGGCTGTGACCGCCAGGCAGCGTCGAGGGACCGGCCGAGATCCAGGGTGCGCACGACCTCTCCGCCTGTGGCACCGGCCGCCGTGTAGCGAATCACGTTGGCCTTCACATCGATGCGCAGGTCATCGGGGCTGCCCATGGTCAACGGGTAGCGGAATACCGGCGCCTCCGGTCGATCGAGGCGCCAAACCGAGATGTCTCCATTGCCCATGCCGGCCACGAATTTTCCGTCGGGCGTGAAGTCGAACTGGGCAGGAGACACCTGATCGATTCGGGGCAGTTCCTTGCCGTCGGACAGCCGTACGCGCCGGAGTCCGTGCTCGTCCTGCAGGCCCAGTGTCCGGCCGTCGGGCGTGAAGAGCAGGCCACTCTCCAGCTGGCAGCGCGGGCTCGCCTGCCAGCTACTGTCTGCACGCCGCTTGGTCCGCGTATCCCATACGGTGAGGCCGTGGCCCGTGCACAACGCCACACGGCGGCCGTCCGCGCTGACATCACCGTTCCCCAGGGCCTCCTTTTCGCGTAGTGACGCGGTGAAGAGACGGCGCCGGGTATGCGCGCTCCACACTTCCAGCCGGTTTCGCACCGTGAAAACGATCCAGTCACCTCGGGTGCTCAGATGGAAGTTGTACTGGGCGCCCGTCGGCAGACCCCCAGCCGGTCCGAAGGCGGGGCCACGAAAACGCTCGGCCCGGATGTCCCACAGGCGGACCGTCATGTTGAACCCCGAGCCGGCCACGATCACAGCCCGGCCGTCGGAAGTGACCTCCGTGACCCTCTCCTGTGGGCCAGGGGGAAGCCGATACGTGTGCATCCTGCGACGGGTGACCACATTCCACTGAATGATCTCTGCATCACCGACGCTGGTCAGCATGCGCCCGTCCGTGTCCAGGTAGGCGTCGGCGCTGGTCTGATCCGGCGCCTCGAACGGCTCCTGTTCCCGTTGCACCATGGCGCCCAGCAGAGCCGCCCGCGTCTCCGGCGTGCGCCTCAGACGCCAGGCGACCTCGCTCAGCCGCAGGGCCACCAACGGGTTGGCGGCCCGCAGGCCTTCGGCCACCGTGGCGGCCCGGCGAGCCGCCGCGTCGACACGCTGATGATCGCTGGCCGCGTTCTGCTGCCAGGCGATGACGCCGGCCAGCGGGAGGAGGACCGCCAGCACGGACAGCGACACGGCGAAGGCCCGCTGGCGCCGCGCGGTGCGTGTGGCCCCGCGCCGCTCCCGGTCACGCAAGGCCGTACTCGCGGCCAGGAAGGTGCGCTCGAGAGCTGTCAGGGCCGCTGCCTGCCGACACGCGGGAAATGCTTCCTCCGCTGCGGCCAGTCGGGTGTCCCGGTACAGCGCTCCCGGGTCACGGCCCAGCTGATGCCAGACATTTGCGTCCTCGGTCAAGCGGCGATGCAGACGTAGCAGGTCACGGCTCTCCTCAATCCAGTTGTGCAGTCGCGGCCACGCACTGATGAGGGTCTCGTGGGCGAGAGCCACCGTGCCGTCGTCGACGGTCAGCAGCCGAGCACGGGTCAGCAGTTCCAGTGCGGCGTCGACATCGGCAGCGCTGCCGAAACTCAGCTCATCACGACGGACGGGGCGGCGTGTGTCCTGCGCGCCGTCTCCCGGGGCGATCAGCCGCAAGAGGATGTGTTTACCCGCTTCTGCCTGATCAGCCGTCAGGCGGCCTCAGCGGTGCGGGCGATGGCCCCCTGCAGACCGCCCGCCGCCACATACGCCTCCATCGTGAGGGAACGGCCCGCGCGCCGGCGCCAGGTCTCCAACAGCGCATGTGACATCAGCGGCAGCGCGCCGGGCTCGTCCTCGACCTCGTCCAGGATGCGGGCCGTCAGGGCGCGCTCGACGTTCAGCCCAGCGGCCTGCGCGGGTTTGACGATGGCCTCGCGCAGTTCTTCCCGGCTCATCGGGCCGGCCAGCACGGTCGCGTCCTGCAGCGCGGCAGTCAGCCGAGGATGTGCGGCGCAGCGGCCGAGAAAGTCGGCGCGCACCGAGATCACAATCCGCAGCCGGCTCGCCGGGTCGGTGGCGGACAGCAGGTGGTTGATGAACTGGTCGCGTTCACCGGCGTCGGTGCACAGGGTATACAGCTCTTCGAACTGGTCCACGATCAGCCACGTGTCTGCCTCGTCGTCGGCCGGCAGCAAGCGCGAGGCGTGAGTACGCAACGGATGCGCGCCGGGCGTGAGCACCCGTACGGCAGCAGGCCGGGGTCCGGAGGAACCGGGGGTGCGCAGGCGGGGCATGAGACCGGCCCGCAGCAGGGAGGACTTGCCACTGCCCGAGGGGCCGAAGACCGCGGTGAAGCGGCGGGAGCGGGTCTGCAGGTGAAGGCGCTCGGTGAGTTCGTCACGGCCGAAGAACAGGTGAGCGTCGTCCGGTTCGAAGCGGGCCAGGCCGCGGTAGGGCGGCTCCACGTCCTCGTCCTCGGCCCGGGGTGCAGCCGCTGTTTCGGCGGCCGCTTGGCGCCAGCGTTCCTGCCACTCCTGCGGATCGCCCCCGCAAGCGCGGACGTAGGCGAGGACCACCGGCAGCGTAGGGAGTCGCTCACCGCCGGCCGCCTGCGACAGGGTGCTCGCCCCCTGACCGGCTCGCTGCGCCATCGACCGGTACGTCGGACTGCCCGCCTGGGCCCGCAGCCTGCGTAACTCGGCAGCGAACCGCGCAACCGGCCCCGCACTCGGATCGAGTGGGCTCTCAGGACGTCCTGCCATCGACGGCTCACCCCTCTACCCGCCGCCTCCCCCGTGGATGCGGCGCGATCATCCGGACGCTACGCACGCCCAGGGAGAAGAGCAAACGACAGGTGCCTTCTGTGGTCAGTGTCGTGCGCCATGCCCGTGACCTGCAATGCGGCCATTGATCAGAGTGGCAAGACCGGCTGCCCATTCAATCCCCAGCCTGTTGAACTCGATGACGTGACGCAAGGAGCACCGGCAGAGGCCCTCATTCCGAGCCTCGTCCGGTGACTCTCGCACTACATCGAGAAAGGAGACGAGATGCGCGTACTCAGGTCGACAACCACCGACGCGGCCGGGTAGAGGCTTGGTGGGCGAGCCCGATTCTTGCGTGCAGGCATCTGTCGGCCTCGCGCCGTTTTGCCTTCCGCGCCACATCCAGGGACGCCAGGTGCACCAACGTCATCGCGGGTCTGCCTTCGCACCGCCGTACACCCTGCGACACATCGTCAACAGGGCTGGACAGGTGGCGCGGAACCGACCGCCGCCACACCTCGCTCGCCAGCGCCCCCGGGCAGACAACCGGTCGTGGCCCATGACGGATCTGGGCTCTCTGCAAGCGATGAGCCCACAGCTGCAGGGCGGGCCACCCCCGTGGGACTGCCCCGCCCCGACGCGTCCCGCCAGTCAATCAAGATCAGAAGAGGAGGGAACCGGATAATGCAGGTACACAAGCGCCTCACGCTCACCGCGACGGCAATCACCATGACTGCCGGCCTGGCTGCGGCTGTCCCCGCTCAAGCGGACCAGCCGGCCGCCTCGCGGTCCGCCGCCGAATTCAGTGTGCAGGACTTCAACGCCAAGGCGGCTGCTGCCCCGAAGTACCAGATCATGCTCGCTGCCGGTGAGGCGGGTTCATGCCTGGACGATGCACTTGGGGCAAGCCGTGTCTGGACCGCCGACTGTAACTACTTCCGCCACGATGGGTGGCGCTCGACCAACGCCACGGTCGTGGGTGGCTACACCTACTGGAAACTTCGGAGCCAAGACGGAAGGTGCCTTGGTGTTGCCGGAGCGAGCACCAAGAGCGGCGCTGCGCTGGCAGTAGGAAACTGCACGTCGACGAAGGACCACTCACAGCTGTGGCGAGCAAGCTCAGTAAGCGGAACCAGGTACCTCCTGGTGAATGCTCACTCGGGTAAGTGCGCCGGCACGAAGGGAAGCCAAACCTACATCGGTGTACAGGTCGTTCAAGGAAACTGTTACAAGGGCCCCGGGAGCACGCAGATCTGGTACTCACGTAAGAGTCGGTAAGGTTCCGCGATCGGTGCCTGGCCTGTCTCGCTTCGGCCACGGCCGAGTGCTGATGATCAGAGTACATCTGGCCGAGGCCTTCGGCGGTGATGGCGCGGAGCTGGTCCTCCGTGGCGCCGGCCTGCTGGGCGTCGAGAGGAACCAGGACTTCCTCCTCATGTGCGGCGGCTCTATGCGCCACTGTCAGATCAAGCCGCAAGCGGGCGGACAACACGACAAGTGCTTGTCCGTGAAGGGTGGAGGGACGGCCAACAACACCCCTCTGATCCTGTGGCGGTGCAACGGGGCCCGGGATCAGAAGTTCACCTTCCGCTGACTGGCGCTCTCTTGGCCTGGCGAACTGGCCGGTGCAGGGGACCGGCCATCGCGTCAGACCCCAGGCTCAACGTGTGGGGGATCACCGGTCCGAGCTCGTCGGCGCAGACGACAGTCGCGGCTTCGGGCGCAGGTGCAGAGCTCGGTGATTGGTGTTAGCCACCGTCAGTCACCTCGGCCACCGAGGAGCAGACACACCAGCATGGTCGCGACGATCGCCGAACGGCCATGGTCCCGACAGACGCCGTGCCGTGGCGAGGGTGTGGCCGGCTGCATGGGCCCGGTCAATGGCCGGGTGGCCGAAAGCGGCGTAGAACACCGCGCCGATCACCGCGACGCCGAGCGCGGCGCCGATCTGCGGGGCCGTCGACAGCACGCCGGAGGCGATGCCCACGTCACCGAGTTCGATCCGCACCAGGACGACGTTCACCGCGGGGGTGATGAGCAGGCAGCCGCAACCGACAGACGTATCGAGATGCAGTGACGGCGCCTCTACCAAGTCGCCGCCCACACCGTCTCCCCGTCTGCGGGAGCCCGGGATCTCACGCAGATCCCGGGCCCCTCGGGCACTGCGGCCGCTTCTCGGGGCAGACGCCAGTGCCCTGCGTCGTGTCGGCTTTGACCTGGGTGGCCTCTTCGCTCTACGGCGGAGGCGCCGACGGTCGCACGTCGGCCCGCCCAGTGTCGTCCCACGCCAGCCTCCGAGGCACGTCACCACTGCTCACGCCACGAAAATAGGGAGCCCGATCGTGAACCCGCGTAAACAAGACAGCGAGGTGCCGGACTTCGAGGAGTACGTCCGTTCACGGCACGACGCTCTGCTGCGCAGCGCTCGCCGCCTGGTCCCCGATCCGCTCGAGGCCCAGGATCTGCTGCAGACCGCGCTCGAGCGCACCTATCGTCATGATCAACACCCGCACCGAGTGGTGGCGGACCCGGAAACTCCAGGACTCCCCACCGAGCAGCACGCCGACCGCCAGTGGCTGATGGACCTCATGAAGACGCTGGCGCCCCAGCAGCGCAGCGTCGTCGTATTACGGCACTCGGAGCAGATGTCCACCGACGAGACGGCCACCGCCCTCGGCATGGCGCCCGGAACGGTCAAGAGCACACTGCACCGAGCACTCGCCCAGCTCCGTCAGGAGTTGCACGACAGGCTGCGGATAGCTCGTCCCCTCGTCCATGCGCGGGCGCTTCTGTCCCAACAAAGGGAGCAACGAGATGAATCTCGTCAGCGGCCTTGCCAGCAAGCCGGCTTCCGGCGCCCGGTGGCCACGGCTACCGCAACCGGCGCGCTGGTAGTGGCAGCCGTCGTTTTGGCGGTAACGCCCGCTTTCGCCAAGGGCAGTGTCGGTCTGACCGTCTCACCGGGCACCGTGCATGTCGGCCACATCATCCGTGTCAAGGGCCATGGTGACAGCGACGGGGTGCGGTACGCGCAGTTCTGCGCGCAGGAACACGCGGGCACACGCGGCGCATGGCACACCGTCGCATGCGGCCGGATCGTAGACAGCGCGGTCCAAGAGGAGGCCACGATGGACGTGAAGATCAGGGTTCACCACCGCGGCGACGTTCAGTTCCGCGGCGTGCTCTACGACGTAGACGGACCACACGGCGGCCACCGCTACGCGGACCTCACGACCCCGCCCAGAACCGTCCACATACGCTGATCCGGGCACCGCAGCTACGCGGTCCCGACCCAGGTGCGGTGTGTGTAGCCACTGCCTTCAGAGGTCCTATGCCGCGCGAGCCGCCGCGCCCCGAGCTGGACCCGAACCCCGTCGGGAAGGCGGCGCCAGCCCGCCCGGCCCCTTTCTACCCAGCGCACAGAACACCCGGTAGGGCCGGGAGCCTCGACGCGCACAGCAACCGCGGCGGCAACAGCAACGGCGCGTCTCGCTCCACCCGGAAGTCCGCCAGCTCGGGAGCGGCGAAGATCCGGGGGTGGCGGTCATGTAGAGGCGGCGGTCCGCGTGAATGCGCTTGGCGTCGTTGACGATCGCCCACTTCTCGTCGGCCCGGCCTGCGATCCGGTGCGCCTCATCCATGACCGCAAGGTCGAACGGCAGGACCGCGTACCCCGTCTTCTGAGTTTCCTCGATCTTGTTCATGGAGTCGTAGGTGCAGATCACCGTCAACGGCCGAATCTGATCCTCTGCGCTCCCCCACCGCCGACATCAGCCCGCCCAGCGCATGCGGGCTGGTGGTCGACATGATCCTGGCGGCCACCAGTTCGTCGCGGCCGGCCACATCCATCGAGGACACGATCACCATGTGCTCGCCGTGGCCATCCCGGCGCCAGGCCAGCGCGCTCTGCGCCGCCAGATCCAGCGTGGGCACCACGAACAGCACCAGCCGCACGCCGAGCCCATCGGCCACCCGGATCGACACCAGTGTCTTGCCGGTGCCCGTCGCCGACACGAACAGCCCACGACCCCGAACAGCAACAGCAGCTCGCCGACATCGGCCTCACCAGCGAACGCGCCCGCGCTCTGGCACCACCACCGAAACCTCCCCAACCAGCCCGCCCAGCACGGCAACCTCACCGCAGCCGACTACCGCACCGAACACGACGGCTTCCCCCTGGGATGGTGGCTGTACAAACCGCGCCGAGCCGCCCACGCCCCGGACACCGATCAGAACAAACGAACCGCGACACCCGGCTCCAGGCCGCGCAGCTGTTGGGTGCTGAGGGCCGCTCGGACGAGGTCCGCGGGGCCCGGCTCGCCGCGCTCCAGACGGCCCTGGTGAAGGCGTCGGCGGAGGAGAACTTCCGGCGCACGCTCGTCTTCCACCACGTCGTCAAGGAAGCCGAGGCGTTCGTGGCCGGCCTCCCCGATGTCGCCGCGCAACTGCACGCCGCGGACGCGGAGCTGTACCCCGAGGTGATCTGGGCGGACTGGCTGTGCGGCGAGCACAAGCCGAACCACCGGCGGCGGGTTCTCGGGGAGTTCGTGGCCGGGATCGCCGCGGACGGCACGGTCGTGGAGAAGGGCTTCCCACTCCTGCCCGGCAGCTGCTGAAGTTCTCCACGCCGCGCGACCGCGCAGCTGGCGGCGTTCATCAACCTGCGGGTCCTCAGTCCCGAGCACGAGCACTGGCTGCGCGGCATCGAGGCCGCCGTCATCCACGCCCGCGAGCACGGCGACCTGAAGGTCCCATTCACGTACCGCGTACCCGGCCGCGACGACCAGGCGGTGGAGACCGAGAGGCGGCCGGCCTCGCTCGCCAACTTCCCGCTGGGGCAGTGGATCGCCGATGCACGGCGGTTCTACTCCCGCGGAGACATGGACGAGGACCGCGTGGAGCAGCTGGAGAAGCTGGGCATGGTCTGGTCGCACTACGACGTCGCATGGGAGGAAGGACGTGCCGCCGCGCGCGGGTGGGCCGCGCAGAACGGGCACCTGCTCGCGTCACTGGACGCCACCTTCCAGGGCTACAAGGTGGGCATCTGGCTGAACAACCAGCGGGCCGCCGCCCGCAAGGCTGCCGAGATCGCGCAGCGGCGTGCCGAGGGCCTGCCGATTCAGTCGGCGGCCGGCGCGCTGTCGCAGGAGCGGCGCGATCAACTGGACGACATCGACCCCTCATGGTGCCCCACCTGGCCCGTCGAGTGGCAACGCGCCTTCCACCTCACCCGGCTCCACCTGGAAGCCGGCGGCGAACTGCCCATGTCGCCGGGCAAGGTCGTGCACCAGGGCGAAGACCTTGGCCGGTGGGTAGCTCCGTCCGCCTCGGCTGGGACAAACTCACAGGCGTACAGCGATGGATGGGCGAACACATCCTCGGCATCCAACCCGCCACCGAAGACGAGAAGCCGTCTCCGCGCCGTACACAGGCCGACAAATGGGCCATGAACTACGCGGCCGCCCGGCAGTTCTACGAACGCGAGGGACACCTGCGGGGTGATTCTGCCCGGCCCCGCTGTCGTCGGGTCAGCCGTGCCGCTGGGCGGCCTTCCAGCGGTCGGTCAGCTCGTCCTCACAGCCCTTCGGCGGGGGCTACGGGACGCCCGTAGCGACGAGTTGGTCACGCTTCCAGCCGCCGGCGGACGTGCGAGCGACTTCGATCTCTGCGGGCGACGGCAGTTCAGACATGTGCGGTGAAGGAACGGCCGGCGGTGGTTGCCACCCCGGCCCCGGTAAGGAAACGTGAAAGCCAGCCGCCGCCGACCCTCGACTCAGGCACGGCCTGGTCCTGCTCCTGCCGCACGGGCATGTTGCGCGTCACCGCTGGCCGCGCCCAGGCCTGCGAGCAGCCGCAGCCCGTCCTCGGCGGGGCTGCCGGGGGCCGCGGACAGAACCAGCAGCTCCATGCCTGATTCGTCCCGGACTCGGCCGCCCGGCGTCTTGGACCGGGTGTTCACCTACCACTTCGCCGACGGCGTCGGCGAGCACAGCGACACCAAATACGGTGAGCGCTTCGGCGTAGGCACCCTCGCGGGCAGGAAGGCTCTGCTGTCGGTGACCGTCGGAGGCCCGGAGTCGCATTACGCCGCTCGCGGAATCAACGGCCCCATCGACGATCTGCTGTTCCCGATCCAGCACGGCATCCTCTACTACCCGGGTATCGAGGTGCTGCCACCGTTCGTGCTGTACGGCGCTGACCGGATGACTGCCGAGGACTACCCGGACGTCGCCAAGGCATGGAAGCAGTGCCTGCTCACCCTGGAGTCGACCGCGCCGATCGCGTTCCGGCGGGAGAATTTCGGCGACTACGAGATCCCCTCGCTGCATATGGCGGTGGGAGGCCGGGCGAGAGCCCGATGCAATCCACCACCTCGAAGCGCCAACGTCAGGAACGGCCCCTCGCTCACGACAGATGAGCGAGGGACCGTCCCGCTTCCCTCGTCCTCTACGGCAGGCCGGCGCGGTCCGCCATCACGCGCAGCGCCTCGTCAAGCGCCTTCCGTTGCTTCTCCGTCAGCCCGGCCACGAACTCCTCGTCCAGGGTTTGCGCCACGGACGTGCACCGTTCCAGCAGGCCTTGCCCCTCCTCGGTGAGTGTCAGTACCTGCCGTCGGCGGTCCCGCGGATCCCGGACCCGCCGAACCGCGCCGAGGCCCTCCAGGTGGTCGGCCAGCGACACCATCAAGCTGGGCGCGACACCCATCCGCGCGGCCAGTTCCTGCTGGGACGCCACGGCGGCAAGGCTGAGCGCGGCCATCAGGCCGACATGCTTGGGTTTGAGGCCCAGCCCCTCGATCTCCCGTGTGAACCGGTCGGTGACCACCGTACCGAGAGTGCCGAGCCTGAACACCACCGTCGAGGTGAGGCCCGAGGTATCGCCAATCGTCGTCCCATTGACATCGCTCATGACTAAAATGATAGCCTCAAAAAACCATTCACGGTCAGAATGATTCACGGGGAGACGTAACTGTGAACTCGTCCACCGTCCAGGCCATCCTTATTGGCGCCAACAGCCTCGCCTCCCTCACCTCGGCCGGCTTCTGCATCGCCGGAATGATCAGACCCGGCCTGGCCCTGCCCAACGGCATGGTCGTCAACAGGGGCACACACCTTTACGCGAACGCCTACGGAGCCCGGGCGATCCCCCTCGCCGCCGTCACCCTCGCCCTGTTCGCCCTGGGCGACCGGTCTACCATCGCCCCCGTTCTCGCCGTCGCCGGCCTGGCCCAGATCGGCGACAGCGCGATCGGCGTGCAGCAAAGGAACAAAGGCATGGCCATCTGCGCCGGCCTCCTCGGTGTTCTTCACCTCGCGTCGGCGTGGTGGTTCCACATGCACTGAACGCTCAGTGGCCTGCACCTCGAGCACGCTTCAGGGCAGCCGATTCCCGCCATCGGCCGGTACCGTGCATGACGAGGCCCCGCCTGCCTACTTCCGCCTCACCTCAGGCGGGGCTTCGCTGCGCCGTCACTTCTCACAGACCCGCTGGCATGCGGGCAGGTGATGGGCACGTCGTCGTCCAGGAACTCGCCGGGTTCGGCACTCGCTCGGCGGCTTCACTGCCGCCCTCCTACTGGGCGCCGGGCTCAACGACCCCGACACCGGGAACGTGGTCCACCTGGTCGAGCCACGGATCAAGGCGGGCGTACTGCTCGCCGCGCCCGGCAGGGGCGGCGAAGTCCTCAACGGGCCCATGGCCGAGCAGTGGCCGACCATCGGGGCTGTCGACTTCTCCACGATGCCCTACAAGATCTCGCCGAACGATCCCGAAGTGTTCGAGCTCACCCTGCAGAATGCCACCTGCTTTTGTGCCTTCGCCGTCGAGATCGACTGGGCCGCCGCGGGCACATCCGGCAAGACGAACCTCAACAACGGCGGACCGGGCTTCCTGTCCGGCGCGGCCCCCAAGCTTCCCGCGTACACACTCGACTCGTCCAACCGACTGCAACGGACAACGTACCGGCGGCTTTTCGCGGTCCAGCTCGTAACACGATCATCAGCGCGCCTTCTTCGAAGTGCCATCAACAAGCCCGGCCGGCGAGGAGCACTGCCGTCAGGGCCCCAAGGCCCCCTGGCACTTGTAGCGCGGGCCCCCTGGCGATCCCGGACAGGCTCATCGCCCTGGGACCCAACCCGCGGCAAAACACCGCCGTCCCCACCAGGCGCGGGTCCAAGCCACTGTCAACCCCACGCTCCGCCGCCACACGCCGACCAAGCCGCAGGTGCTGATCGACACCCCCAGTGCACCAGAAACTGACCGCATTCATCTGCACGCAAGTCGACCCCCTCATGTGTCCGCCGACACCCCGTCATAATGTCCCGCCCAACGGCTCTTTCACCCGGTGAAGCCCCCTCGGCTCCCGGCGTTCGCGCCGAGCGGCGTCTCAGCTCGGCCCTCCCACTCACGCGTGTCGAAGGCCGGGCACCGATGCGCCGAAGGGCCGTTCCTGCGCAGCCACCTCACGGAGGAACGGCCCTTCGGCGTGACGGGCACCCCGGGGCCATGACTTACCTCGTGGCGACGCCACCGCGCCCAAGTTACGGCCCGGGATGCACCACGTCGCACGAGCCCCGCCCCGGCCACCGACGGGTGAAGTCGGCCATCGCCGGAACGGGGCCCGAGCAGGGCGTCCGGCTCGGTGACCAGAGCTGAACCCCGAGCGGAACTGCCCATGGTGGGCGTTTCAACTGTGGACGCATCCGGGAAAAGATGCCACCCGGTGACGGCCTTGTGCATGGGGCCTGTCAAGCTCGTCTGCTGACCCTAAGGCGAAGCGCGCCGGTTCAGGGCCAGCTGCGGGCAGCCCGCCAGCACGCCCGCAGCTGGCCTCACGTCTTCGTCCCGCTGGCCCGCGCGGCGCAGATCGGGTCAGATACCGAACGCAGCCGCGTAGAGGAACCCGTCGGGACCGGTCGGGTCGCCCCCGTCCGGGCCGGCGATGAACCCGTCGAGGGTGGTGGCCACGTAGTAGGTCAGCGTGCGCACAGCGGCCATCCTTCGATGGCGTGGTAGTGGAGGTTCTCGTCGGAGGAGATCCGGCGCAGGCCGGCCTTCTCCAGGACGCGCTGGGAGGCGACGTTGTCGTGGGCGGTCTCGGCGAGAACCCGCCACACCCTGGCGTCGGCGAAGCCGTGGTGCACCAGGGCACGCAGGGCCTCGGTGGCGTAGCCACGGCCCTCGGCCTCGGGGGCGACGCCGTAGCCGAGGCCGGCGGTGCCCGTCTCGTCCGGGGGCCGAAGAACCCGATGCCGCCGATCACCATCTCGTCCTCCGCGAGCAGGATCTGCAGCGGTCCGAACAGTGGCTCGGCCAGCGGGGACGCAAGGAAGGATTTTGATCAGCTTGCTGCCTGGTCGGCGGAATCCGGCAGGACGGTTTCAGCGACGGCGATAGTGCCCTGAGCGATCGCGCAGAGCGTCTGAGCCCCATCGGAGTTCATCATGAAAAGGTCGCAACGGCAGACAACCCGAGTGCGGCCGGGGCGCACGACCCGGGCATGGGCCCGGAGTACCTCGCCCCGGGCAGGACGTAGGTAGTCGATGGTGTAGCCGGCGGTGAGCAGCCCAGGGCCGGCGACCGTACCGGCAGCGAAAGTGAGCGCATTGTCGGCGGCGTAGCTGAGGACACCGCCGTGGACGAAGCCGTTCTGCTGGCGCAATTCCTCGCGGACGTCCAACTCCAGGACGGCGGCGCCGTCTCCGAAAGCCGTCAGCCGGGCGCCGAGGTAGATGCTGAAGGGCTGTGAGGCCAGCACCTTCCGGGCGAGTGCCAGATTCGGGGTGTATGCGTTCACCACAACCTCACTTCACTAGTGGACTGAGCATCGCGTCGCACGGCTCGCCCTGTCAAGATCGGACCATGCCGCCTGATACTGACCAACGCCTGTTCTTCCTCCTGCAGCGAGCCGCACATACCCTGCGTTTGGCCGCGGACCGCCGCTGCCTGGCCGCTGCTGGGGTCACCACCGCCCAACTCGGTGCCCTGTTCGCCGTGCGAGACCAGCCGGGCCTGACCCAGCAGGGACTCGCCCGCGCCCTCGGCCTGCGTCAGTCTGCGGTGACGCCGCTGGTCGGCCGGCTCACCGCTGCCGGGCTCGTGGCCAAGAGTGCCCACCCCCAGGAACACCGTGCAGTCGTACTGCAGCTGACGCACGCGGGCGCGGCGGCACTGCGCAACGCCGGTCCAGAGATCGACCGGTTCAACGCGGAAATGCGCGATCTCCTCGGCGACGACGACTTCACCCATGCCGCGGCAGCGCTGCACAAGCTCGCGCACTGGCACGCCTAGGCCGTTTTCCTTCGGATCATCTGATCGTTGGTCAATGGGTGTCGTTGACCGACGCCCAGTGGGCGAGGATCGAGCCGTTGCTGCCGGACCGGACGCCGAAGCGGGGCGGGCGGTGGCGTGATCACCGGCAGGTGATCGACGCGATCGCGTTCAAGTACCGCACCGGCACTGCGTGGATGGACCTGCCCGAGCACTTCGGCTCATGGAAGGGCGCTCACAACCGGCTGCGGAAGTGGGCTGCCGACGGCACGTGGGAGAAGGTCTTCACCGCTCTGCTGGCCCAGGCCGACGCCGAAGGCGACCTCGACTGGATCGTCGCGGTCGACTCCACGATCATGCGGGCTCATCAGCACGCTGCCGGGGCCCGTCAAAAGGGGCCCCGGTCGGCGAGCCGGACGGCCATGCCCTCGGACGGTCCCGCGGCGGACTGACCACCAAGATCCACCTCGCCGCCGACCGCCGCTGCAGACCGCTCGCCTTCGTCCTCACGCCGGGTCAGGCCGGTGACGCACCCGCGTTTCCCGAGGTCATGGCCTGCCTGCGGGTACCGCGGCCGATCGGCCGGCCCAGGATCACACCGGAAATGATCCTGGCCGACAAGGCCTACTCGTCGCCCGCGATCCGAACCCGTCTTCGGCAGCGCGGGATCCGGGCGGTCATCCCGCAGCCCGCCGACCAAACCGCGACCCCGGCCACCAGTACAGCAGCGCGACGGCCGAACCGGTAGCGGTCCGGCACGCACATGCGGTCCGCAAAATGCGTAACCGATCTACGCAGCAAGGCGGTTGTCATGACTGCGCACGCCCCGAAGGATCAGGGCAGCACAACAACGCAGGGCGTCGGTGCGTGGGAGGGCAGGTTGGGCAGATTCCGGTTCCGGCCCAGTTACCAGGCGGTGTGCGAGGTGACGGTCGGCGACCGCCGCCTGGTGGCTTACTCCGGGCACCGCAAGGTGATCCGGCTCGCCGACCCGTCCGCCCGCGAGGACATCGCGGTGATCACCGGCTCGCGCGCATGGATCCGTGCACTGTGCGAGGTCCCCGTGGACGGCGGGACGCGGCCGGCGTCCGGCGGCCGGCGCGGCGTCCTCTGCCTGTGGAACCCCGGCGAGCCGAGCGAACCCCTGGTCCGGCTGAAGGGCCATCGCGGCTGGGTGAACGCCCTGTGCACCGTGTGCGTTTCCGGGCAGGAGCTGCTGGCGTCGGCGGGCGCCGACCGCGTCGTACGCCTGTGGGATCCCAGTGACGGCAGCCTGGTGCGTGCGATCGACACCGGCTCCGGAAAAGGGTGGATCTTCGCCCTGTCCACGGTACGGACGGGCGGCCGGACGCTGATCGCGGCCGGGCACGGCCTCGGCTCCGTGACCGTCTGGCACCCCGAGTCGGGGCAGCGCCATGCGGAACTGACCGGGCACCGCGGATTCGTGTGGACGCTCTGCGAGGTCTCCGACGGCGACCGCACCCTGCTGGCCTCGGGCGGCCGGGACGGGATCGTGCGGCTGTGGGACCTGGAGGAACGCCAGGAAGCGCGGGCGCTGACGGAAGGCAGCGGACCGGTGTACGCCCTCTGCCAGGCGGACGTCGGTGAGCGCCGGCCGCTCCTGGTCGGCGGCGACGGCCCCGGGACCGCCGTGCGGGACCCCTCCACGGGCGAGCACCTCGGCGCCCTGGGCACGGACCTCGCCGGTCTGCTCAGCGGACACGGCTGGGCCCGGGCGGCCTGCCAGGTGCGGCCCTTCGACGGGCCGCACCTGGTCGTCACCGCGGGCTACGACGACGACCCGCGGGTGTGGGACGTGGCGAAGGAGCACTCATGACGGCACCGGGGCCCCTCGGGCAGAGCCGGGTGAGGTGGCGGTGAACGCCGCTTACGGCGCCGTGCTGGTGTCCCTGGCGTTGGCACTGTGGGACCTGCTGCGCATCTTGCGACACGACCCGCCCCGCTGGCGGGACCGGCTGAGCCTGGGGGTGTGGGCCGGGGTCGGCACGTTCGCCGCCGAGCGCTGGACCCCGGGCTGGATGGCGGTCGTCGCCTGGGTGATTGCCGGGTTCTGCGTGCTGGGTGCGGTCGTGGCCACCGTCCTGCAGACCGTGGTCCCCTCCATCCCGGTGGTCGAGGAGCAGCAGCTGCGGCAGCGCGTGCTCGCGGTGTGCGGACCGGACGGTCCCGAGTCGACCACGGTGGGGGTCTCGAGCACCGGATTCGTCGCTGTCCGGACGCGAGGGGAACGCCTTCCCGTCATGGCCGCGCGGCTGGAGCGCGGCTGCCCCTTCTGTTTCGTCGAGGAGATCCTCACCGCCGTCGGTGAGGACGCGGAGCGCGCTGTCGAGCGGTACCGCGGCGAGCGCTCCCGCGGCGTCAACGCCATGGTTGTGCTGACCCGTGCCGCCACGGGTGCCCGCCGCCGGCGAGCCGAGATCCTCCCGATGACCGGCAACCGCAAGCCGTTCCCGCACGCGGGGTGTCTCACGCACGCCCTGCTCTGATCGCCGGGCGGGCTCATCGGGACGGCGTGCCCGAGGGCTCCGCTGGTCCTCCGGTTCGACGCACGCTCAGAGGAAGGCCGACCGTGCTGCCTGTGCTGTTGAGTGTCCTGGGGACTCTGCTCCTCGTCGTCGCCGTGCTCGCGCTGATCGTCGGCGGGCGACGGCTCCGACGCCCCGAGGCACGGCCCGTGCCCTGGCACCTCCTGGCCGCGTCGACCCTACCGCGAGCATGGACGACAGCGCCGTCTTCTCCTCGTCGGTGGTAGTCCGCTTCCAGACCGACTTGATGTGGGTGTAGTCCTTGGCGTACGTGCACCAGAAGGCATGGTTGGTGGGCTTCCAGTCGGCCGGCCCGCTGTCGGATTTCGAGCTGTCGGCCGGCTCTGACGCTATAGGAGGACGCCCCGCTCCCATGGTGGTTCGAGTGTGATCACACTAGCCAGCGTGGTGGGGGTCAAGGCATGCGGCTGCCGTCGAGCGTGAGTGGGGCGGTGAAGGCGCCGGATGTGAGCATCGGCCCCGCAGCTTTAGGAGGCGCAGGGTTCCACTGCTGCTTCTGCGAGGCCGGTGCATCACCCACGTACCCTCTGATCCACCCGATACGCCCGATCCGTCCCAGCAGGGATGTACCCGTAACGCATGAAGTGGGCCCGGCCGTCTGCGGCCGGACCCACTTCGCCATGTGTTGCCCGCGCGGCCCTTTCACGCTGCGCGCTGAGGGCTTGTTGCTACCAGCGGTACCAGCGGCCCTTGCGGCCTGCGCCGTCTGCGGTTCGGACGACGAAGCCGAGCAACCACACGATCAGCACGATCACCGCGATCCACCACAGCGCCTTCAGTGCGAAACCGGCGCCGAAGAGGATCAGGGCCAGCAGGAGAACCAGAAGCAGGGGAACCATCGTTATCAACCTCCTGGCCACCGGATGCCCTTACTTCCGCCCTACAAGCACGCAAAATATGAATTATTTCCGTCGGGCTAAGGGCATGCGCACGCCGTCACCGCTTCCCCCACGCGCCCATCTCACGCACCACCAGTCCCCTGCCGCCGACCACTCAGGGTTAAGAACACAGGTTTGTCGCAGGCAGGGGGCAAGGCAGCCCATGCTGCCGGACCCGTCCACAGCACCGCCTCGACCCAGCCACCGCCCAGGAACAAACAAGCGACCACACCTGCGGATTGCCTGAATCACCACGCCGCACACGCCGTCACGCGAGCATCTCCGGGCGGCGTTAGATCACGTGGCGCGACACAGACCACCCCGGACAGCGGGCATCCCGGCGCAGAACCGGAGAGACAGGAAACTGACCTCAGCAGGAGCGAACCGGTTGGCCTCGACGGCCGAACCGGCCATCGCCCGCAGGTAGAAGGCATGGACCACCGACTCGGCCTGAACCTGCCCGGAAACCTCGAACGGCTCTACCCGATCGAGGGGTAAGTCCAATCATCGGCGCCGGCACCGGCGCGCCCACCGCCGGGGGAGCCGGTCGAAAACCGGACGAGCATGCCGTTTCACCGCCTGTATGGCAGGGTCCTCTGCCACAGTGCACACACCATGACCAGTCAGTCACAGCAGCAATCACCGCCGGACGACGTCCCTGCCGCTCGCCCCGACGCCCTCGAGGGGATGTCCGCTCCGCTGACGGTGGGAGTGGAGGAGGAGTTCCTCCTCATCGATCCCGTCAGCAGGGCCGTCAGCCCTCAGGGCCCGCAAGTGGCCGCCGCGGCAGCCAGTGAGCTCGGCCACCGCGTCGGCACCGAATTGACCCGCTACCAGGTCGAAGGTCGTACCGACCCGCACACCTGCTTGAGCAAGGCAGCCGAAGAACTCCGCGCCACGCGAACGGCTCTGGCACGTGCGGCCGCAGGCCGCGGCCTGCGCATCGCCTCCAGCGGATCCCCGATCATCGGACTGGTCACCCCCGTGCCCATCACGCCAGGCACGCGTTACGCAGAGAGCCTGTCCCTCTTCCGCGCGCTGGACGACGAGCAGAGTGCGTGTGCGTGTCACGTGCACGTCGGCGTGGCCGATCCGCATGAAGCGATCGAAGTGAGCAACCGCCTGAGACCCTGGCTGCCGACGCTGACCGCGCTGGCGGCGAACTCACCGTACTGGGACGGCCGCGACACCGGCTACGCCAGCTGGCGCACCACCACCTGGGGGCGATGGCCGGTGGCCGGCCCGCCGCCCTACTTCGACTCCCCCGCCCATTTCCAGGACCTGGTCGAAGAACTCATCCGCACGGGAGCGGTCATGGACCGCGGCGGCCTTTACTGGGACATCCGCCCCTCCCACCACCAGCCCACCGTCGAGGTACGCGTCGCCGATGCAGGACTCACCCCCGAGGACACCATCCTGCTCGCCGCCGTCATCCGCGCCCTCGTCGCCACGGCCCTCGAGGCCATCCGCACCGGCGAACCGGCCCCCCGCCCCGCCCCCGAGATACTGCGCGCGGCCTGCTGGCGAGCGGCACGCGACGGTCTGACCGGACACGCCCTCGACCCCATCAGCCGCCAACTGGTCCCTCAGACCGCGCAGGTCGAAAGCATGCTGCGGGCCCTTGCCCCCGCCCTGCGTCACAACGGTGATCTCGACCTCGTACGCACCCACTGGGATCGCCTGCGCACTCAAGGAAGCGGAGCCGACCGGCAGCGCGCCGCCTACCGCCACCACTCCAGCCTCCACGACGTCGTGGACCATGTCATCGAGGCCACCTGCACCTCGCAGACAACCTGAGCAGCAACACCAGCCCTGCCCACCGGGCAAACCCGTCCACTCGGGAGCCCGAACGACGCGCTTGGACGGCCCGGCGAGAGCGGCCGGGAGCCCGACCCAGGACCGCCGGCGGAAACTCAGCAGGCGGCCAGGGCCCGCGTAGTCGGGTCAGGGTCGGGAGGCAGTTCTTGGTTGGCGGAGCGTGCGGGCAGGGTGTCGGAGACGTCTGGCCTGTTCGTGGTTGCTACCAGGAGCACGGTGATGCGATGGGCGAAATCCGGTGGCGGGACGCCATGTGGTTGTCGGCCGGCGGTCGGGATGTTTCCTGCAGGGGGCGGGCTCGGGTGGTGGTTCCAGGTCGTCGGTCTGCTGGTGCCACCACCGGGCGGTGCCCTGCTCGCCCTGGGCGAGGTGGTGAAGGTGGAGGCAGTGGAAGCGTCTGGAGCGTAGGGAGGAACGGTGTCGCGGGGAACGTTGCGTTCCTTGACGAGGCAGGCCCTGGACAGCAGGTCGTCGAAGCGGGTCATGGAGTTGTCCCTTCGTCGGTCTCGGGCGGGTAGGGGGTGCTCTTCAGGTAGGGCTCGGCATTGCGCTGGCTGGAGCGCACCATGGTTGGCGTCAGGCCCAGGACTTCGGAGACCCGTTCGGTGGGCATGCGCCACAGGATGCGCAGGGCGATCACGTCGAACTGGTTGGCGGGCAGCCGGCTCATCACCTGGAACAGAGCGATGGTCTCGCTCAGTTGGCGATGGTGCTTCCTCGTCGGTGAGGTAGGTGAGCGCGACGGTGTTGAAGGCCGCCTGGCTGAAGCAGGGGCGGCCGTCGATATGGGGGGTGCTGGACATGACGGTGCGTCGCAGTACCGTCCAGGCGTAGCGGCGGGTGTCGGGGCCGGCCAGAGCGTCGTTCCAGGACAGCCAGAGGATGTCGAAGGTGTCGGAGACGGCGGCCTCACACTGGAGGTCGTCGGGGATGAAGGCCTGGGCGTACAGGAGGTAGTCCTGCTGCCCGCGGAAGCGACGAAAAGTGGCGACCGCTCGCACGGTGGCCAAGCGCAGTTCCACAAGAGGCTCCGGCCGGCGCTGCGGCGGCAACTGCCGGCCGTTAGCCCGGGTGCGACCGTTCGCCCGTATCGCCTCCGTGTACGGCGTACCGGTGGACCGGTTCTGCTCTCGGATCTCCCGCAACATCAGCAAGAACGCCACCCACCCGGACGACCTCAGCCACGGCGCCGGGACCGCCTCGGACACGTCACCAGGATTGTCCGATCGTCCCTGAGATCATTGTTTGTACGGAAATCGCTCCGGGTAGCGTCGAGTTCCTGAGGGGTGTTCGGGAGTGCTGCCAGGAGGTCCGTGGTCGCGGCCGCGACGAGACCGACCGGCAGGAGCCGACGGGGGGCTCGTAGTGCCTTTGGGAGGTCGCCGGTTGAAACCGGCCGGAATGAGCACGGACGATCCGAAGCTGTACGAGGTCGACCCGCTCGAATACATCGCCGCACGCGTCTTCGCCGCGACGCCGCCCCACGTCACGAACGAGGTGGCGACCCTGGCCATGATGGCGTCCGGTTTCCTCGCGGACGAGGCGCTTCCCGAGGCATGGCGGCGCACGTTCGTGCAGACCCTGGCCGACGCCTGCCGTACCGGCTCCGGCCGGCCACGGATCAACGCCATCGGCCTGCTCACCAGCATCGCGGACTCCTGCGGACTCGTACGCGAGACGCTCGTCGAACTCCAGGCGGACGGCACGTGGGAGGTTTGCCGGACGGAGTTCGCCCAGCATGTCGCGTCTCTGCCCGCCCCTCCGGAAGACGCCCTCGAACGCATGATGTGGACGTTCACCAGGAGGACGGCGAGCCTCTACCTGCCCCCTCGCATGTCGGGCGAGCAGATCTTCACGCTCGTCGGCCCGGACGAGTCCAGGCGGCGGGAACGCGCCGACGACTTCACGCGCAAGGCACTTGCGGCCGGAGGCCGCGGTGCCCACCGCGAGGCAGCCACGTGCTGGGCGGAGGTCGCACGGCTCCTGCCGGACAACCGCAATGCCCGTTTGAGCCGTGCACTGTGCCTGATCCACGCCGGCGACGGCGACGAGGCGATCGGGTTGCTCGACGTGCTGTGCCATGAGGAGCCGGACAACCCCGCGTACCATGCCGCACGCGGCACAGCCCTCCTCGTGACCGACCGGGACGACGAGGCACTGGTGGCCATGGACCGGGCCCTGGAACTCGACCCCGGGCGTGCGTCCGCGCTTCTGAACAAGGCCCGAGTGCTGGCCGGACGGGGACGGCACCTGGAGGCGGAGGAGCTCCTGCGCACGGGGGCGCGCGCCGGCACCTGGAAGCTCCCGCCGGAGCAGGTGGACGACGCCGCCCGCGCGTTGGCCGGCCATGCGGCGGAGGCGCTCGCGGGCCGGCGCTTCGGCTCGCTGGCCCACGTGGCCGCGGCCGGGTGCGAGGTGCAGCCCCAGGTCACCGAGTGGTGGCTGATGCGTGCGCTCGCCGCAAGTGAGCTGGGGTGCCCGGCGGAGGCGGAGGAGTACCTCGCCCGGGCGGGGCAGGGCCGACCGGACGTCGAGACCGCGCTCATGCGGGCCGATCTGGCGTTGCGGGCCGGTGACCTGGCGACCGCCGCCGCCTGCGCCGACCTCGTGCTGGCAAGGGAGCCGGCCTCCGCAGCCGCACTGTGGATCAGAGCCCATGCAGCCTGCGGTGCGGGAGAACTGGACACGGCGGTGGGCCTCTACCGGCGCTATCTGGCATTGCGTCCCCACGACGGCAGAACCTGGAACGACCTGGGAATCACTCTTCAGCAGACCGGGGACCGGGACGACGCCCTCGTCTGCCTCCGAAGGGCCGTCGAACTGAGCCCCGACGAAGGACTGCACTGGGCCAATCTGGCCCTGGCAGCCCTCAACGCCGCGGAAGACGGCGCGGACGGATCGCTCATCCGGGACTGCCTCGTGCGTGCCCGGCAGTTGGCGCCGACGGCTCCGACGACCCTGCTGGCCGTCGCCGCCTTTCACCTGGCGACGGGCGACGTGGGCGAGGCGGAACGGACCGCGGCCCAACTCCTGTCTCGATCCCCGGACCACGCACAGGCACAGGCCATCATGGCTGCCTGTCGTGACCTGCGGGCCTCGCAGCCGCACAGCGGCGACTTCCCGGAAGGCGGGGGATGACCGCCGTGGACACCGCCACTCTGCTCTCGGTACTGGAATCCGCCGACACTCCGCTGCCGGTGAAGTTGAGCGCCGCGGCGAAGGCGATAGACGCCAGACTCGAACCGGCCGCGATGAACCGTGTCGTCGCCGCCCTGTCCACCCTGTCGGGCACGGCGCTGGAGGTCGCCGACGCCGCGACCGTCTCCTTCCTGCTGGGAGCGGCCTTACGCACGCTCGCGGAGGAGCAGCCGGCCTACGACCGGCTCGCCGACGCCCTGGGCCTGATGCGCGACGCCCCCGAGGTCGCCGTGGCCGATTACATCGTCAGCAGCTATACCGCCTGCGCGCTGGCACTGGGCAGGAGCGAGGAGGCTCTGCGCCGACTGCGGGAAGTCGTCCCGGACGAGGGACCGACGGCACAGATGGCGCTCGGCATGGCGCGGCTCCTGGCGTCGTCGGGACGGATCGACGAAGCGATCGCGGTGCTGACCGAGACCGCCCAAGCCGGCCGGTCCACCCGCCCGGAGACCGCGGAGTTGTTCCGCTGGTGCGGCATACTGCGCGAAAGGAGCGGTCGGAGCGATGCGGCGGTCGCGGACTTCCGGACCGCCGACGCGATGATGTCCGACGATGTGCCGCCCGAGCCACGGGCGTTGACCGCTGCGAGTCTCAGCGCGGCGTTGCACAACATCGGTCGATGGGACGAGGCGGCCCAGGTCGCCGATCGCGCGATCGAGCTCGCGAGGGCGGGAGGGGCACCGGACGTGCTGGCCGCCGCACTGCTGGCCCGGGCCAACGTGTGCAACGGCAGCGGGCAGACGCGACTGGCCCTGCGTCACTACCACCAGGCGCTCTTGGAACATGCGAAGGTCGGCAGACGCGACCAGGAGGTGACGCTGCTCAACAACATCGCCACCTGTTACTTGGAGCTCCGCCAGGTGGCCCTCTCCGTAACCTATCTAGGCTGGGCGCTGGATTCCGCCACGGAGCTCGACGACCGCGAGAACAAGGCTCTGGCCTTGCTGAACCTGTCTTACGCGTCCGAGCCCCGGGAGGCACGGGGACTGATCACACAAGCCTGGGGCATCTACGCCCAACTGGGCGACCGGCAGGGGCAGGCTGTCGCCCTCCGGTACCTGGCGCAGGTGCTGGACAGGCAGGGGGAGCAGTCGGACGCGCTGCACTTCCTGGGCATGGCCTCGGACATCTGCTCCGCCATGGGCGATTCCAGTATCCTCGCCACCATCCACGAGGAGATGGGGGACCTTGCTGCCCGCCTCGGGCTACCGGACGCCGCCTGGGAGCACTACGAGCGGTCGTGGGCAGCGCACGAGGCCGTCCGTCGGCTGACCTTCGCCGAGTCCGTGCAGCTGGGTCTGAGCGAAGCCACCCGCGACTGTGTCGCCGGTGCGATGTCACTGGCCCTTGCCATGGCGGAGAGCAGCCGGTGCGCGGCCGACGCCCGCCTGTGGCGGTCACGCCTGTTCGCCGCACTGGAACGGAGCCGGGTGCGGGTCCTCGTGGACCGGCTGGGGTCCACGCCCACGGCTGCCGCGGCCCTGCCCGCCGAGGTCGGCGACCGACTCGCCGACCTGGCCGGACAGGTCCGCATGCGGCAACGGCTGCTGCAGAGCGATCGCTCCGCCGGGGACACCGAGCCCGAGCGGCTGCGGCTACTGAGGCAGGAACTGCAGCGGGCGAAGGAGGAGTTCGATGAGTACGAGGCGTTCGCCTCCCAGTCCTTCCCGACCTACCGGTCCTTCACCTCGGTCGAGTCGGGTGACGAGTCCGACCTCGACACCCGTGCGGGAGAGCGGGTCGCCGTCGTCGAGTACGCGGTCGTCGGGGGGGAGCTGATCAGCCTGGTCCGGCATCACGGGGAACTGTCGGTCCACCGGCACGGTGACGCCGCCGACATCGCATCCCTCGACCACGAACTGGCCGACGTGTGCTGGGACAGCCCGGACACGAACCGGATCACCTCGCTCTCCCGGCTCCTGCACACCCGCCTGCTGGACCCCGTCGAGCGCGCCGGAGTGCTGTCCGCAGCGACCGAGCTGATCGTCGTACCCACTCCCGAGGTGTTCGAGTTCCCCGTGGAAGCACTGGCGGGCGCGGACGGCTACGTGTTCGAGAGGTACGCGGTGTCGTACCTGCCCTCCCTGTCTGTCTCCCGGTTCCTGCGCGGGCTGCCGGACACTTTCGAACCCGCCCTGATCATGGCCAACCCGGATGGGACCCTGCCGGGCGCGGAGGACGACGTGGCGGCGCTCCGCCGGTACGTGCGTCACCTCGCCGGAGGCACCGCCTTCATCGGTGAAGCGGCGACGAAGGCGGCGTTCACGCAGTGGGCGCCCACGGCACGGCTGCTGCACCTGGCCGCGCACACCGACCTCCAGCAGGACGCCCCGGCGTTCTCCGGCATCGTTCTGGCCGGTGGAAGCCCGGACGGCTCGGGAAACCTGGAGGTCCGGGACCTGCTTCCGGTCCGGCTCGACTCCTGCCTCACCGTGCTGAGCGGCTGCGAGACGGGGTGGGGCTCGGTCAAGGGCGCGGACGAGATGATCGGATTCGTACGGGCGTTCCTCGCGAGCGGCTCCTGCGCGGTGCTGGCCACCCGGTGGCCGGTGCGTGACCGTCCGACGAGCCTGTTCATGCAGGCCTTCTACGAAAGCCTCATCGACGGCGGCCTTCACCCGCTGGAAGCGCTCGCCCGGGCGCGCGCCCACCTGCGCGAGCACCGTTCCTTCCGGCACCCCGCCTTCTGGGCGCCGTTCACCTACTTCGGTCTGCCACCCGGTTGGGGGCGGCAGACGACCACCGGCCGACGGAACCGGTCGATGTGACCCCGACTTCCTCCCGTGGCCCTACCGGGGCGCGCACTCTCCCGACGAACGGAGCGACGGACATGCCCGGCTCTCACGGCCCCACCGGTATCACGCCGGAACAGCGGCGGGACGTCCTCGAAGCCGTCCGCGGCATCTCGGGTGCGCGCGTGTCACCGTCCCGCTGGGACCGGCTGGAAGCGGCCCTGGATGCGGTGGCGCAGGCCCTGGCCGCCGACGACCCGGCGGACCTCGACAGCGCCCTGACCGAACTGGCGCTGGCGGACACCCTGCGCATCCGGACCCGGCTCGGTGACGACGCGGACGAGCCGCCCGAGCGGATCCGCGAACGCCTCGACCGCATCCGGCACGCCGTGTCCGAAGAAGCCGAGGCGGTTGCGCCGCGTGGAAGGACTCCGCCGAATGTCACTGAATGAGCAGTCGCTCGTCGTCCATCTCCACACCTCGGTGACACCGGAACGCGACGGCATGGTCCCGCCCGGTCTGCGCGCCCTGTGGGACCGGTTCGCCGACACCCTGGGCATGGCGGAACCAGCGCTTGCGACCTGTCTGCCCGAGCGGATACCCACCTCGCCGGACAGCCTGCCCGACGACGGAGCTGTGGCCGCGCGCCGCGATCCCCGGGACCATGCGCAGGCCGTCCTGCGCCGCAGCGGCGACCTCCTCGTGGTATCGGTGGCCCTGTCCGGCGCGGACTGGCAGGAGATGGAACGGCGCTGGGAAGCGGCGGCTCAGGGCGTCGAGGAATGGGCCTGGGGGGAGGCCCGCCTCTTTGTCGCGTACGCCGACGGTGGCCGGGTCTCCCCTCGAGAGCTGGCGGCCGCACTGCCGTCCGTCGCAGGGGGAACGGCGGTGCTGTCCGCGGCCGTCCGGCTGCACGGCCCCCGGGCCACGCTGTGGGAGACCGACGGCGCCGACGACCGCCGGTTGCGGCGCCTGGTGGCGGTGGCACCGCGCACCGGCGACCTGCCGGAGCGGCTGGAACGCTGGCTGTGGTACGAGCGCGCCGCCACCGTCCCCCCGTTCGCCCGATACCTCGGCCACGCGGCCAAGGCACGCCTGCAGATGCGCGTACTGACGGCCACGCCCGCGCCCCGGACGGCGGACCTCGCCGAGGAGGCGCTGGCCCGTGTAGGGAGCGGCTCCACGCCAGGGAGTCCGTCCCGCACGGTGTCCGAGGAGGCCCGAGAGCTGACGTCCACGCGGCACCGCCTGCTCACGGCCCTGTCCGGCCCGGGTGGGCTGAGCCAACAGCTCATGGACCTGCGCGAGATGCAGCAGACGGTGCAGATCGCGGTGTCGAACATGGAGACTTCCGCCCCCGCGGGCGGTCCGCTCGCCGACGACCGCGCGGTGACCCAGTGGTTCCAGCACCGGCTGGCGGACGCCGTCGCCTACCTGGAACTCGACCGGGAGCGGCTCCGGGACCTGCTGACCGCCCTGACCGTCCGCGCCGAGGAAGTGATCCAGCTGGGCAGGGAGGAGCTGCAGCGGCGGGAAGCGGCCCTGCAACTGCGGCAACAGCGGGTCAACCTGCTGCAGACGGCGTTGATCGGCGCGTTCCTCATGGTCCTCACCGCGATCCAGGCATTCGGATACCGGCTGCGGTTCCTCCCGCAGTCCGCCGTCCCGGCCCTGATCGCCCTCCTGGGTACCCTCGCTCTGTGGCTCTCCACCCTGGTCATCGCTCTGCTGGCGCCCGGAAGCCCGGGCTGGCAACGGCATTTCGGCGGAGCGTGTACGGGATTCGTCACAGCGTCACTGGCTTGGCTGGCCACGGCCGTGGGCAGCGTCCTCGCGGCGGGCCGCCCCGCGCCCGTCGTGGTGACCCTGCCGGTGGCGGCGGTGTGGTTCGCTCTCGGGTGGTGGGCGATGCGGCGGTACACGGCCGGGTACGGGAACCCCACCCCGTAGCCGACGGGCGAGGGCCGGCCCCCGGCCCAGGACCGCTCCTCCGGTCTGCGGGTGCCGGGCCGGCCGGATACCCAGTGGGCGCGGATCGAGCCGCCGCTGCCGGACCGGACACCGAAGTGCAGAGGACGGCGGCGTGAGCACCGGCGGGTGATCGACCCGATCGGCAAGGCGTATTCGCCTCGGGCGATCCGCTGTCACCTGCGACGGCGCGGGATCCGATCGGTGATCCCACAGCCGGCCGACGAGACCCGCGCTCGGCCTGCGCGACAGCCGTCCGCCCGCCTTCGGCGACGCCTATGAGCAGCTCGGGGTCAGCCATAACCACCCAGTTCCGGTCCGGGCCCTGGCCCACCGACCGGAGGCATCAAACGGGCTTGCTCTGAAGCAAACCGCCTAGCTCCGTGGGACGTCCCTGACGAAGACGATGCCGTCGCCGGCCGTCAACCGGGCCGGGTCGAGCGGGGAGTAGCCGAACCAGGGGGACACCCGGTGTGCGGGCCGAGTGTCGCCGAGGGCGGTGGTCAGCCGCGTGGTGTCGGGAAGCAGTGGCCCTCCCGGGAGCGTGTACAGGAGCCCTTCGACGGTGTCCGGCGGCGGCGTGTCCACGCCCTGGTGCCGGAGTGTGCCGAGCGCCGTGGCCAGGAAGCCGTACCCCCCCCCCGCCGAGCCGGGCGCTCGCCAGAGCGCCGGCGGTCCACCACTCCACCGGAACCTGCCACATCTGCAGCCTGCTTCTGTTGCTTCCCACCGGCGTCCAGCACGCCACCACATCCTCCGGGGACCAGTCCCGACGCACCTACGCCCGCCCCTCTGACGACTACCCATTCGGGCTAACGAGATGTCAGAGCACAAGGAAACGGGAAGGCGGGAGGCCCGCGTCTACTGTGCACCGTGGGTCAGAGATAGGAGTCCGGGGCCGATTCAACGCGCGCGCCAGCACCGCCCCGGTCTGCACCGAGGGCACCGGCCCATCGGTCTGGAAGGCCTCCGACACGGTCGTACATTCCAGCCCCGCCCCTCTGGCCAGATCCGTCTGGTCACCACCCTCGCCGTCACCGTGGCTGTCGTCTACGCCAACCCCTGGCCTTAGGGCCTGTCCGATGGGTCAGGTGCCAGACCCATCAGAGGGCCCCTACGCACCAACAGCGGCGCACGCGCGATTCCCGAATCCGTCAACAGCACCCACGTGATCGACGGTCACAGCAAACGAAGTTGCGGTGGGTGACGTCTGCACCACTAGCGCCACGTGCTACACGCACACAGTCCAGCGGCGAGGAGAACCCATGACCCAGAACCGGAAGACCCCGGACACCACCGACGGCGAGATAGAGCCCTCCGAGGCCGTGAAGGTCGGCGTTAGCGCAGGCCTTCTCGTCCTCGGAGCGGTCCTCGGTTTCATCCTGGACGAGCCGATCAAGAACAACATCAGTGTCTTCCAGGACGCTTCCGACTTCGTCGTCCGGGGCGTGTTCTTCTTCGTCTGGGCCATCGTCGTGTTCTGGCCCATCGCGTACACCATCGACCGCGCGGTCAAGCGCCGCGCTGTCCGCGGACTGCGCAAGGATCAGCCCTAGGCACTGTCCGCCGGGCCACGAGCGAAGCCAAAGGCGTATGGCAGCGACAGCCACGGGCCGTGGAAGATGTACGCCCTCTTGTCGAACCGGGTAGCTACGGCGGAATCCCTTGGGCGCATTGATCGTCCGCTCAACTTCGTTGCGGCGCTTGTAGAGCGTCTTGTCGAAGCCGGTGGGGCGGCATCCTGTGCTGCCTCGGCGCTGGCGGTTGGCCCGCTGGTCCTTGCGCTCGGGAATGGTGTGCTTGATCTGCCGCCGCCGTAAGTACCGACGGTTCCGTCGGGACGAGTGGGCTTTGTCGCCCAGCAGGTGATCGGGCCGCTTACGCGGATGGCCACCACCCGGCCGCGGGACACGTATTCGGTCGAGGACAGGGATCAGCTGTGTGGCATCGCCCCCACTGACCCGGCGTGAGACGAACGCGAGCGGACGGCGGCCGCCCCAACCAGCCAGATGGATCTTGCAGGTCAACCCGCCCCGGGGTGGCCCAGTGCCTCATCGGACCGATGCTGAGCGGGCCGGCCGCGTCGTCCAGGGATACGCGGCGCGGTGGTGCGGGCACCCGCAGCGTGCTGATGAGCTCGGCAAGAAGTCGAATCCACGCGGGCCATGCTCCAGTCGATCCGGCCTTCAGCGTCGGCATCGGCCTGGACGGCTCGCAGGATCCTCTCCCATGTACCGTCCGCCGACCATCTACGATGCCGGTCCTGCACAGTTTTCCACTTCCCGAACCGTGCCGGCAGATCACGCCACGGAACACCAGTCCGCTGCCGGAAGGGGATGCCTTTGACCACCCCGCGATGACTCTTCCAACGCCCGCCTCTTCGCACCACCCTCGCGCCGCCCGGCCGCCGTCCCCGAGTGTCATCGCTCTCCAGCAACCAGCAACCAGCAACAGCACCCCAGCCCCCCGAAGACCCATGCAGCAGACACAGCAGCGCCCCGGACGAAGGTGGAGTCCGGGGCGCTGCTGCGTCTGCTCGGGAGGCCTTACGCCTCAACGCAGGCCACGATGGTGATCTGCCGAAGGGCGGTTACGTAGTAGATCACGCGGACTCCGTCGACGTCGTCCACGTAGTTGCGCAGCAGGGTGTCGGGAACCGGGGTGTCCAGCTCGGGGTTGACGCTGATCGCGACGATCGCGCGGTCCAGGCGGTGGGTCTCGGCTGCTGTCAGCTTTGCCAGCTGGTTCAGCGCGGGCTCCACCAGGACGACCTGGGATCGGCGCGGTGCGCGCTCAGGCGACACGGGGCTGCTCGTCGGCGAGGCGCTCTAGGTGGGCGTCGCGGGCTTCCTCCCACAGCACGCCGGACTCCGCGGTCGGGTAGCCGTGCTCTGCGATGTCCTCCAGCACCGAGGCGAGGACGTCGACCCGGGCGCGCTGTTCGGCCGCGTAGGCGCGGATCGACGCGGCGGCGTTCTCATCGAGGAGCTGGCGGTCGGACACGGGGGCCGGCTGCTGACTCGTCCGAGGCTCCTGGGCGTGGCTGGCGTGTGTCCTTACGGTAGCGCCGGGGCCGGGTGTTCCGGGACGGTACGGACAGAAACCCGGCCTCGTCGACCTGGACCCAGGGCCCAGCAGACCCAGGTAGATCCAGCAGGAGCTGGGGCGCGCGCCGGGGGGCCAATGCCTGGAGGGGAGCACCCTGGAGACATGCGCACCAAGGACGTCCCGGTGGGCGAGACGTACCGCTGCGACGTGCCCCTCGCGCTTCCGTGGCGTAGGTACCGGCCGGAGACGATGGGCGACTCCTGGTGGCCGCTGACGCGGCTGCTCGGCACGTATGTCCCGCTGGCCGTGGTCGACGTGGACACCGCCGCCCGGACCGCGCAGGGCCTGGTGATGATTGAGGTGAGCACCCGGGTCACGGTGGAGCTCACCGAGGACCAGGCGCAGGAGGCCGGCCTCCCAGCCGCAGACGGCTACCAGGTCTCCGGGATACTGCTGGACGCCGAGGGCGAGCCCGTCGAACTCCCCCGGATCAACACGCTCACCGTGCCGGTCCGCTGGCTGCACCCGGTGGACACGCCCGTCTCCCCCAGCCACCACGAACCGAAGCTCGATTGGCTCGCCATCGGCCGACCCGAGCTGCAGCGACGTGCCAGCAGCCCGGGCTTGCTAAGGAGCAGGCTCAAAGTACTCAGCAGCAGCCACCGGAGAGCCGTCGGCGACGGCACGTGAGTACCGTTCGTCGGCAATCTCGACAAACTGGCGTCGCTTAGGGTCGGCGGAAAACTCGGCCGAGACGCGCCATCCAGGGCCGCCGGTCACCCAGTGCGCGCGTGCGATCTCACCTTGGAAGTGGCCGTCGAACATGTCCCGGAGCGCGGCCTCGCCCAAGTTCCCGAGCCTGAAGTCGGACTCCCAGTTGGTGACGATGAGGTTGGTGAACAGGATCTGCTTCCTTCGGGTGGCTGTCATCGGCGTCTGCGGCGGCTCCCAGCACGCAAGGAGCGAAGGATCGCCGAGCGCCAGGATGATCAGCTCTCGATGGGCATCGCGTCGCGCGGCTTCCTGGGCTATCTGCGTCTGTCGGGCCTGGTACCACAGCGAGGCAGCCACTCCGGCCAGTGCAGCTGCAGAGAAGAGCACGGACAGCGCACCGTAGGTCTGACTGACGTTGCTCAGCTGACCCCAGTTCAGATCATCTGGGGCAAGTACGTTCAGAATGAAAGGGGTCCCGAGGATGAGCCCAAAGGTGGACAGGACGCAGGAGGCGGCAACGAGTGTCCGGCTCTTCTGAGACGGCCTTCCCCGGAGACTGAGCACGTTTCCCCCACCGTGATTCGCTGGCCAATCTCAACATGGTGGCAACTGGCAGGCAGCCCATCAATGGGGCGGTGGCTGGAACGGCATCACTCAAACTTCGATGGCCACGCTCAAGGTTCGCTGTCACAGGACAGCTGATCTGACCACCGGTACACAGCGTGATCAACGCATGGGGGGAGGCTGCCCTCGGTGATCAGCTCGGAAGAGCGGGCCATGTACGCAAGAGTCAAGGGCAAGAGACCACCCGCGCTACTTCCTCAAGGCCAAGGAGAGTGCCGCGCTGCGCTGCACCTGCTGGAGCGCCGTGGCCGCCTGGACTGGGGACCCTGCCTGACGGGTGCCTCGCCGACATCGCTCAGATCCACCTGGAGACGACCGAGAAAGGGCCTGCCTCGAAAGGCGCTCCGGGGACGTGGGCGAGCCCCCGGACCGGTAGTCCAGAGGCTCGCGGCTGTTCGGGGCGCGCGCCTGCTACAGGTCGAACTCGACCTGCTCGACGTCCGTGAAGCGCACCTCCTCCAGCTGGCCTGCGCGCAGGCCGCTGTCCTGGAAGTACACCTCCTTGAGCGCTTCGGCCGCGATCTCCCGCAGCTGCTGGTCGGTGGCCCCCTGCTCCTGGGCGTCGAAGAGGCGGGCGGCGTACTGCGGCGGCAGCGCCACCGTCAGGTGCCTGAGGCGGGCATCGTCGGTTGAGCCGATCGGCGCGGTGTAGCCGATGCGGGCGCGGGTGTCGATGACGATGCCGGCGGTGGTCGCCGCCCGCTGCCTGGCCCGGGCGCGAACCTGCGGCTGCCATCGCTTGCGGACTTCGGCCTCCAGGCGGGCGGCGAGGTCCGGGCGGGGCTTTTTGATCTGGTGTTTGACGTACCGCTCGACGGTACGTTGGGAGATCCGCAGCATCTGGGCAACGGGCCGGGTGCCCTTGAGCTGCTTGACCAGGTACCGCATCTGCGCGCCAGCCGACTTGGGGATCGGACGCGTGAACGCGCGCTGCACCGCTTTGTCCAGGCCGTCCCCGAACATGCTCATCGCGGTCTACCTACTCCCCGTCGTCCTCGTTGGTGACCTCGCCGGTCTTGATGTACCGGGCGAGGTTGAGCTGGGGCGCCTGGAACTGCTCACGGACGCCTTCGCCCCACAGCACGGTCTGGGTGCCCTCGTGCTTGACCATGCCGGGGCTCACGCCGAGTCGCCAACCGCCCGGGAGTGGCTTGCCGTCCCGGTAGGGCAGGAAGTCCATTGGCGAGGGGCCGTCTGCTGCGTACACGGCGCAGTCGGAGAGGATCGCGACCGGGTACTGGCCGGTGAACGCCGCGTGTTTGACGATCTTGCGGTGCATGTTGACCCGGGTCCGGGAGATCACGGCCGCGCGGATGTCCGGTCGCCAGGTCGGCCGGGACAGAGCACGCCATGGCTCGCCCGGCTTCCAGCCCTCACCGCGTGGGCGTTCACGCAGCTTACCGATGCCGCCCTTCACGGTCGCCTTGACCGCGGCCACCACGATCGCGAGCTCCGGGTCCCGCTCTTTGTATCCGTCCATCGCCTCAAGGAACTCCTGTGGCGAGAGGTCGGCGGGTACGCCCAGGTCGGCCATCGTGGCGACGTAGGCGTCGCGCAGCCGGTTGTACCAGGAGTCCAGGTAGCGGCCGTTGTCGTAGCGGACATACGCCTCGATTGGGCGCACCTCGTAGCCGAGTTCGACGGCGTAGGCGACCGTCGGCGTGGCGTACCAGGCCGGCCCCTCAGGACGGTCGCCTGTCGGCGTGAACGGGCTGGGCAGCAGCTCACCGTCCAGCTCCACCCACTCCTTGCCGGCTTTCACACGGGACAGGTCGACGTGGGAGAGGTCGACCAGCCATGAGCCGGGCAGTTTCGGGTCGAACACCGGCGCCGTGACGTGCGTGGGCGCTCCGAGGCCCACGGCCGCCCCGTTGGCGCCGGCGGCGAAGGCCATGTTGACGTCGATGCCGACCAGGAAACGCTTGGTGCATTCCGCGTCGGTGAGCGGGCGCGCCCAGTCGTACGCCTCCTCGAAGAGCTTCTCGCCGGGGCCGCGGACGTGGAAACGCGGCAGGTCTTTCAGCAGTGGGTGCCCATCCGGGGCCTCGCACGGCGCACAGTCCACCGGGTCCTTCCCCAGACTGCCGGGGTTGTGCTCGGAGTGCCGCCGGCCGTCGGCGTCGGGCTCGGAAGCGCGGGTCGGCGGGTGCAGCGCGGTCATCAGCTCCAGGCCGGTGACGGCGGTGGAGCCGCGCGGTGTCATCACCCGGGACGCGTACATGCCCAGGAGCCGGGCGAGCTCCGCCGGAGGAAGCTGAGCGGCATGGCCCCAGTGGCGGGAGTCGAGCGCGTGCCAGGACGGGATGCAGAGCTGGACGCAGGCCCGCTCCGAGCCTTGGGCAGGGCGGTAGATCCGCGCCCACGGCCCGAACCCGCGCTTCGTCAGCTTCCAGTCGGCGCGCGTCAGCTGTTTGATGACCTTGTGGCCCTCCGGGATCCGTCCGGCGAGCCGCTCCTCATCCGTGAGGGCGACCGGCAGGCCGTAGCGCTCCAGCGCGGCCTCGGTGAGGACCAGCAGCGGGTCGGCGTCCTTGCCCGGGCCGGACAGCTTCGGCTGCCCAAGCTTCGCCTCGCGCAGCGTCCAGTCCACCAAGGCCGGGAGGGACTTGGCGGGCACGTCCAGGATCAGGCCGCCGGGGCAGTACGCCAGCACCTGGCCGTCTTCGACGTCGACAACCGCGAGGGGTCCGTTCTCAAAGCGCGGATCGGTGCCGCGCGCCGGGTTGGAGGCCGCAGCCGCCTTCTTCGTGCCCGGGCGGCGCGACGTCGACGAGGGCCGAGCGGCGGGTACTGGAGGTCGCTGGACGGTGGCCGGGGCAGGAATGACGGAGGAACCGGACGGCGGCTCTTGGGGGGTTGGCGCCGCAGCAGGCTCACGGATTTGCCCCGTGGGCGAGGGCTGCGCTTCCGGCGCCGTGGGCTGCCCGGCGAACGCCTGTGGCATATCCGGCTCTGGGGCGGTACTGGGGAAGCGTTCGGCGAGCTTCTCCAGGAGCCGGGCGTAGGCAGCGCGCTGTGGCGGCCGCGGTTCGGTCTTGCCCAGCTCCCAGTTGGCTACGGTCTCGCGGCGCGTCTCCAAAGCGGTCGCGATCTGGGCCTGGGTCAGCCCGGCGGCCTCACGCAGACGCCTGCGCTCGGCAGGCGGCGGCAGGTCATCGTGGGAGACCTGTTCCAGTAGCGCATCGACAGCGCTGAACAGCTCGTTCTCAGTTGGCACGCGCTCACCTCCGCCCCTTACCCTAGCGAATCGCCCGCTGCTTTTCGTGTCTATTACTTGCTGAAACGCTCATGGATTTCTCACGGAGCGGACGAGCAGACTGCCGCCCTGCTGGACCGGGCCGCAGCCCGGATGTCACTCGACGACCCGCACACGGTCGCCTGGCTGCTGGGCCGGCTGCGGAGGGCGGGAGCGGACAAGGAGACTGCCGCCCTGCTGGACCGAAACCCCGCCGCCCGTGTGTCTCTCGACAGCCCACACGCGGTCATCTGGCTGCTGGACCGGCTGCGGGAGGCGGGAGCGGACGAGCAGGCTGCCGGCCTGCTGGACCGACTTCCTGCCGCGGGGTGCTTCGATCAATGGATCAGGTCTGGAGGCGATCCGATGCGCTTCCGGTTCGGGCGTGAGCCCGACGGGAGTACCGCCCCTCCATGGGCATGGGACGACCTGGAGTAATCCGGGAACCGGCGCACAACCACCTGCCGCTGTCCTTGCCGACCTCAGGGCGGCTGCCAGGTCGTCTCGCCCGGTAAACGGAATGACCGTTACCGCTGATGACTGTTCGATCGGTCTCCGAAGCCGGTTTTGCCTACGCGCGGGGTGCCGTCGCACTACCGTCTCGCGCACGCACAGCACCGTGGGGGCCCGATGGACAGACAGCGCAACACCATCCCGGAAGCGCTGCTCGACGAGTACGACTACACCCACCAGGCGCTCGCCGAGGAGGTGAACCGCGAGGCCGAAGCCATCTTCGGCAAGCCCGGCGACTGCAGCGACAGGCACGTCCGAGATGGATCTCAGGCGAGGTTCGGTGGCCGTGGAGGACGTACCTTCTGCCACTGGAACGGATCTTCGATCGTCCGGCCCAGGCGCTGGGGTTCGTGCCGCGTGGCAAGGCCGGCGCCAACTTCCCCCGCCCTCCGCGGCCGACACAGCAGGAGGGGGGACCCGTGCACCGTCGCAGGTTCGTCACCGCGTCCGCCGCCGGCACCGTCGCCGTCGCCCTGGGCATCGACGACACCCCCTCCAGCGGGCGCCTGTCCATGAGCGACGTCGAGCGCGTCCACCGGCGCGTCGACCGCATGGACGCCCACTTCTTCTCCATCGGCGGGGGCCGCTGATCTCCGTCTCCACCGCCTACATCGCCCGGCTGCGCCAGGCCCTGGACGGCTGCACATACGGCGACCGCGTCGAGATGGTCCACTGGTCGATGGTCCTGCTCATGACCCGCCGTCTGGCCGGCTCACGCCGCGGGCTGTCATCGGAGTTTGATCACCGCAGGTCAGCGACTCAGCGCACCTTCGGTGCGTTGAGTCGCTGACCTGCACTCATGTCCAGTTCCTCGCAAACATCTAGGTCAGAGCCTTGCGATCGTCATGCAGGCTGCTCGATTTGTGGGGACGGTGGGGTCAGGAAGGCTTGACCGCCGAGACCGGGGTGACCGTCACCTTGTTGTCGCACTCGGCCCACACCCCGTCGTTCAGGGCGACCTGGTGCTTCCCGGAGTGCGGCAGCCCGATGACCATCGTCGGATACGTCACCGGGTCCTTGCCCGACACGCAGTAGCCGTCGGCCTCCCCTTGGACCTGGACGAAGGTCAGCTTCACCCACGCCTTGCCGTGCGGCCGGACCGTCACGGTGGCCGCCCTGCCGGTGGGGGTGACCTTGAGCGGGGTGTTGTGGGCGGGGGAGCCGTTGCCGGCGCCCGCGACCGTCGGATGGCCCTTCAGGACGCACGTCTTCCGGGAGACGTTGGTGAACTGCACGACCGCCGCCCCGGTCCCGGTCCCGACGGGCCGGTGGACGGCCTGCCAGGCGCTGACCTGGAGGGCGGAGGCCGGGCAGGCGGGCGGCGGGGTGGAGGTGGTGGTGCTCGCCGCCATGGCGGTGCCGGGCAGGATGCCGGTCACCGCCGCCGCGACGGCCGTGACCGCCGTCGTTGCCAGAGCCGCCCTGCGAATGCCGTTGCTGTGACGCATGCTGTCGTCCCCCTGAGTCGTCTCGTCCGCGGGTTTCGGTCGTCGGTTGTTGCCCCGCGGTACGCGTGGTCGTGGTACGTGAGTGCAGACAGGGCGGGAGAGCGGCAGGGTTCCGTGCGGCGACTCTTGTGACGGAACGGTGACAACAGGCTGCACCCGTGCAGATGGCCGTCAGGGCAGACAGAAGCACCTCCAGCGCGCCACGGATTTTACCACGCCCCCGGCGCGCACCGAAGGTGCGCTGAGTCGCTGACCTGCGGTGATCAAACTCCGATGACACAAACTCGTGTCCGTCAAAGTCCGATGGCAAACGGTCAGGATCCAGTGGCACGGGACAGTGCGGTCCGGGGCGGCCGACGCGCGGTGATGGGTGCCAGGCCGCTGCGGCGCACCGGCCTGGTCGGGCTAGACCTCGATGTAGGCGACGACCACGACGGTGCGCAGTGCGGTGACGAAGTACAGGACGCGCACGGACTCGATCTCGTCGGTGTACTGGCGCAGCTGGGGGCCGGCGGTGTCGCCGGGGATCGACTCGCCGACGTCGGGGTCCACGGAGACGACGACCAGGGCGCGGTCCAGGGCGTGGATCTCCGTCTCGCTGGTGATGTTCTCCAGCTGCTTGGCGGCGGAGCCGGAGAAGGCGATCCGGGCGCGGCGCGGGCCGTGCTGCGGGGCCATCAGGCGACGGCCGGGCGCTGCGAGGCGAGCCGGGCGACGTGGGCCTCGCGCAGCTCCTCCCACGGCGTGCAGTCCTCCACCGACGGCAGGCCGTTGGTGGCGATGTCCTCCAGGACGGCGGCGAGCTGGTCGGCGTTCTCGCGGGTCTTGGCCGCGTAGGCGCGGACCGCGTCGGCGGCCGCGGGGTCCAGCTGCTGCCGGGCGTGGTCGGCGGGTGCCGGCTGTTCGCTCATCGAGGGCTCCGTAAGGGCGGAACTGGCGTCTCTCCAACGGTATCGGCCGCACTCGCTGCTGGGGACCACTCCGGACGAACCGGCCTGGGCGGGCGGGTGGGACCCAGGGACCCGGGTCGACCCGGGTACGGGGCCCGTTCGTGTCTACCAGGGAAAACACCGGTCTCGGGACCCAGGGACCCAGGTTGTGGGCGGTTGCTGGGCCACCCAGGTCCCGGTCGGCGATGACACTGATCAGCTGATCAGTGACACAGATAGGCATGTCCACTGGGGGAAGCCGGGGTTGATGACACAGGTCGGCTCTGCCCGGCCGGACTGTTCAGGAGCGGACGGTAACCGGGCGCGAGCCGTGTCACGCTGATCAGGCGAAAGAGGCCCGGGATGGGGGTCCGGGCCCGTGGTTCCGGGCCAAATCGACCGCGTGACACCCGGTCGTGACAGCCGGACGGGGGTGCGTGACACCCCTGGGCGTGACAGCGTGACAGTCACCTTCCGTGATCGTCACGGGCTGCACCTCCAGCTGGGCGGTTTCGTTTGGATCATCGGGCGGAACAGAGGAAGATGCCTGCGATGTACAGTCCGGCCAAGTAGATGGCGGCTGTCTTCTCGTAGCGGGTGGCGATGCCTATCGGCGTCCGGTCCGGGAGTAACGGCTCGATCCGCGCCCACTGCTCATCAGGCGTGGCGCACACGTCCGACACGGCACGGCTCCACAACAGCGGCCCCGCGAGGCGTACCGCACCCAGCACGCCACCGCCGCCCGGGGGGGAGGCCCACCGCCACGCTCGGCGTTGAGGTTACTCGGGCTTCCACGGCAGCGACGTATGCCCAACGCTCCTGAGCAAGGGCCGTCGGCTTCGCCGTCCGCTCTCAGCGGACACCATTCGCTGCCGCCTGCGTCTGCAGGGCCTCCACCAGTCGGGGCTTGATGCCGAGGGCCAGGAACGCCACGCGCCCGGCACCGCGCCGTTCGATCTCGAATCGGTGGAAAGCCAGGAAGAGCGTCGGGTTGGCCATCCACTTCAGCTCGGTCACCTCGCTCCATGCCACCGCATGGCGCACTCGGCCGAAGGTGCCGGTGACCACCAGACCGCGCGTGTAGAGGTAGCACCTGCGCAGCCCGAACCTGGCGCTGAGACCGCGCCAGGCCAGGGTGAGACCGAACAGTGAGAGCATCAGGGCTCCCATCGTGATGACGCCCTTCTGGAATCCCGGCGAGACGACGACCAGACAGACCAGCAAGACGACGAACACCCCTGCAAGCAACCGCCGTGCGAGCTGTGCGAGGGCACCCCACAGCCCTGCGACGGCATAACTTCCTCGCTCCTCGCCGAGACCCAGTGCCTCCGCGCGATCCCGCACGGAGGTCTGTCGTCCCTCGTCCGAGCCCATGCTCCCCCTCCACAACATCCGGCGTCCCGAGTCAAACGGCAGGACCCGGGCCGACGCCCCTGAAATCACTTCGTCACGGAGGCATTCTGTCCGTCCGGAGCGCGCGGTCCGCCTGGGTTACCTCCGGCGCGGTAATCGCGGGCCGACGACGCGACGGCTGCCGCAGTCTCGACGCACACCGTGACAGCTCGTTCCGTACGTCACGGTGCTCGACCCGTACGACGGAGGCCCCCATGCCCACCATCGCGCCGCCCCCGCTGGAGGCCCTGGCCGCTGAACTCGCCGCGCTGCGTCCCCGCATGGAGGCGGTCAGCCTGGCGATCCACGCGCGGCCGGAGCTGAAGTTCTCCGAGTTCCACGCCCAGGAGACGCTGACTCGCTGGCTCACGGAAGCCGGCTTCACCGTGACGGAGGCGGTGGGCGGGATGGACACCGCGTTCGTGGCCGTGCACGAGGGCAGCCGACCCGGCCCGTACGTCGCCGTCCTGGCGGAGTACGACGCGCTGCCCGGCGTCGGGCACGGCTGTGGGCACAACCTCATCGCAGCCGGGTGCGCCGCGGCCGCGATCGCCGTCGTACGGGCCTTGCCGGCGCACCCAGGAACGGTCGCCGTCATCGGCACGCCCGGCGAGGAGATGGGCGGCGCCGGCAAGATCCGGCTGGCCGAGGCCGGGGTGTTCGAGGGCGTGGACGCGGCGATGATGTTCCACCCGGCCGACCGCTCGGTCACCACCCAGCACTCGCTGGCCGCGGCGCACCTGCGCGTCACCTTCACGGGCGTCAGCGCGCACGCCGCGAAGTCACCGTGGGAGGGCCGCAGCGCACTGGCCGCTGCCCAGTTGTTCCTCACCGCCCTCGACGCGCTGCGGCAGTTCGTCCCGCCGGCAGCACGCCTGCACGGCGTCGTCACGGACGGCGGGCAAGCCCCGAACGTCGTTCCCGCCCACGCCGCCGTGGAGTTGTACGTACGGGACCGTACGGCCGTATCGGCCGGGGCCCTGGTCGAGCGGGTTCGCGCGGCCGCGGAGGGAGCGGCGCTGGCCACCGGAACCGCGGCCGAGGTGTCGGAGACCGGACCGCTCTACGCGGAGCGCCGCGACAGCACCGTGCTCGCCGAACGGTTCGGGCAAGCCGTGCGCGCACTGGGCCTGGACATCGCGCCCGCCGGTCCGGACAGCCCCGCCGGTTCCTCCGACATCGGCAACCTCTCGCAGCTTCTGCCGGTGATCCACCCGTACATCCGGATCGCCGAGCCGGGTACGCCCGCCCACTCCGAGGCGATGCGCGAGGCGGCGGCGACCTCGCTCGCCCACGACCGCACCGAGATCGCGGCGACCGGTCTGGCTCGCGTGGTCGCCGAACTGCTCACGGACGAGAAGCTGTTGACGGCCGTGCGAGCGGAGTTCGCACAGATCGCTGCGGGAGCCGAGGTGCTGACGTGAGCAGCCCGCGATCCTACACTTCTCGTCATGCCGGTCGTGATCGTCCTGGAAGGGGCCGCCCCCGACCGCTTCACCGTCACCGTGTCGCCGCTCGCGGAACTGGCAGCGAGCCTGCACGTCCTGACAGAACACGCCCACCACACCGAACACGCGCCCTGGGCCGAGGAGACCACCCGCGACGCCCCGCCCGCGTTCCGAGCCGGCCTGCGTCGCTTCTCCCCGCTGTGGACGGCGCTGCGTTGGCGGGGGTTCTACCCGGGGCTGAACGCGCCCTTGCCGGAACTGACGACGGACCGGTTCGCCGAACTCACCGCCCACACCTGTGCCAGCGGCTACCGCGGCTTCGACTTCAGCCGCCTGCTCCACGACCCGGCACAGGCCGCCGCGCTGCGCCGGGCGGCCTCCGGTCTGCTGGAACCGCACCCGGCCCTCGCCGAAGACCTGCTGCGCGACCCGGAGCAACTGCGCACCGACATCCTCGCCTTCCTCGACCTGTGCCGCGGCGTCTTCTTCGCCGAGCTGTGGGCGACGACCGAGCCCGCGCTCGCCCGTGCCGCGCACCTCGTGCGGCAGCGGCTCGCGGACGAGGGACCGGAGGCGGCCCTGCTCTCGCTCAGCCCGTCCAGCGCGCGGCCGGCCGGTCCGTCGCGGGTTGTCTTCGACAAGGTGCACCACGCGGTGATCAGCCCGGCCCGTACGCCGATCCTGCTCATCCCCACCCGATACGGCGCCCCGCACCTGCTGGTGAAGGACGAACCGGGGCTCCCACCAGTCGTCCACTTCCCGGTGCACGCCCCGGAGATCGGGGTCACCCTGGCCCGCAGTCGCATGCTGGCGCTCACCGATCCTCGCCGGGTCCGGCTGTGCCGGCTCATCGCCCGCCAGGCGATGACCACGGCCGACCTCGCGGACCGGCTGTCGATGACTCGCCCCCAGGTCTCCCGTCACCTTCGCACCCTGCGCGACCTGGGGCTCGTGCGCGTGGAACGCAACGGCCGCTACGTCCACTACGGTCTCGACCTCGCGGCGGTCAAGCGCATCGGCGGGGACGTGGCCACGGCCCTGCAGTACTGAAGGAGGCGGCGGCGTGACGACCCGGTACCCGATCCTCCGCCACCGCGAACTGCGGCCCCGGCTGCGGTGGAGCGCGTGGCGTTCGTGCACGAGATCGACGGGGAACACCGGACGGGGGCCGTCGACACGGCGCGGGCCACCGCCGTGACCCTGGTCGACGTCCGCCCCGACGTGCGGCTGTTCGCGACATGGCACCTGCGCACATCCGACTCCGCGGTGCGTTTCCCCGTCCGGGTGACCTACCACTGCACGGTCGTGGACCCCGTCGCGGTCGTACGGGGCCGTCGCACCGGCGGCTGGGACCCGAGCTGGGTCCTCGTCCAGGACCCCCGGCCTCACCACCTGCACGCGAAGCATCCTGAAGGCGACGAGAACGGGCTTTGCCGGTCCCTCACCGCCCTGCTCTCCCCGAGCCCCGCCCCGCGGGCGCTCCCCGGGATACGCGTGGAGCTCGGCCACGTGGACGTGGGGTCCGCCTGGCCGAACGACATCGATGAGGCGTGATCGTCTGGAGATGCGCCCAAAGCGCAAGGTGCGGTTCGACCTGCGCACCGTCGGGCTGAGTCCAGCCCACGAGGCGAGCCATGCAGACCCGGTGGAGGCCGACCGGCCACGGGAGAGGACCTCCGACGTGGAGTGGACTGCACAGCCGAACTGCAGTTCCCAGAACCTCGCGTCCCCTGGCCGCGGCTCCACCATGAGCGGCCGCCGCGTACCAGAGTCGGCAAAGGCCGCCACCGATCGACGGCCATCGGCTCTCCTCCCCCAGGACTACGGCATGTCCCCGATGTCCGGCCGGGCGGGCTCGCCCTAGCCTGCCAGTACACCACGAGGGGGAGAGGTTCATGAGGGCAGTCGTTCAGTACCGGTACGGCTCACCGGACGTGCTGGAAGTAGCGGACGTCGACAAACCGGTGCCCTCCGACGGAGAGGTGCTGGTGCGGGTGCGGGCGGCCGCGGTGAACGCCTACGACTGGCACCAAATGCGCGGCGACCCGTACCTGGCCCGCCTGGCACTGGGGCTTCGCGCGCCCCGCGCCAGGATCCGGGGCCGGGACTTCGCGGGAGAAGTGGAGGCCGTCGGCCGGAACGTGCAGCAGATCCGCCCCGGCCACGAGGTGTTCGGTGAAGTCGACGGGACCTTCGCGGAGTACGTGTGCGTACCGGACACCGCGGTGGAGCTCAAGCCCGCCAAACTGACCTTCGAGCAGGCGGCGGCCCTGCCACTGGCGGGGAACACCGCCCTGCGTGCCCTGCGTGATGTGGGACGGCTGCGGCAGGGACAGCACGTACTGGTCAACGGCGCCTCGGGCGGGGTCGGGACGTTCGCCGTGCAGATCGCCAAGGCGCTCGGTGCCGAGGTGACCGGCGTGTGCAGCCGGCGCAACGCCGACGCCGTCCGCGCGCTCGGCGCGTCTCACGTCGTCGATTACACCAAGGAGGACTTCACACGCTCCGGGCGACGGTACGACATCGTCCTTGACCTGGTCGCCAACCACTCGGTCTCAGGTCTTAGGCGCGCCCTGAAGCCCGGAGGCACACTCGTCCTCGCCGGAGGGGGCAGCCCGGGCGGATTCCTCGGCGCGATCGGCCTCATCCTGAAGGGCATCGCTCTCTCCCCCTTGGTCCCCCAGCGGCTGCGTCCGCTGGTCGGCCCGGCACCGAGCAAGGAGGTCCTGGTGTCGCTGCGGGAACTCGCCGATGCCGGGAAGCTGACTCCGGTGATCGACCGGACGTACGCGCTGGCCGAGGCGGCAGAGGCCATCCGGTATCTGGAGGTGCAGCACGCACGTGGAAAGGTCGTCGTCACGGTGTGAACGTGCGAGTACCCGCCGAAGCGATCCCGGTAACCCGTTGGGGTGCTTGCACCGGTCCTCGGCCTCCACACCCGCCTCGCGCAGCGCCCGAGCAGCCGCTCCCGGGGAGTCCACCCACACCACGAGCGGCCTCGCCAGGCCGAGGTGGTCGTACATGTCGGCGAGCGCCACCTCGGCGAGAGCCGTGTCCACCGGTGTGTCCATGGCCGCCGCGGACCGCCACGGCGCGCACAGGTCCGGCAGCCGCGCCTCCTGCTCCGACAGCAACAGAGCCCTGGCGTCCTGGTCCACGCACTCCCCTCCCGCCCCGGCCGGTCGGTGCCCCCGCACGGCCAACCACGCTTGCGTGACGGAACAGATGCCCGCCCCGGGCAGGACTTGCCCGGGCAGCTTCCTTCACATGGCCCGGCGCCGTCAACGAGCCTTGGATGGCGCCGTGCCGTGACGGCGAGCCTGCCGATCCCCGGTTCCCCGACGGCCAACAGCCATCGGTGGTCCTTCCGCTCGCCCTCTCCCACGGCCGTAACCGCGGGAGAAGCCGCAGGCGCGGAGGCAGGACCGTGCCGGTCCTCCCCGAGCTTCCGCCGTGTCGTTCGGCCGTACGACCGGGCCCGGGACGGGCGTACCGCCTATGGAGAACAGGGCCCCGCTCTCGGGGAGCATGACCTCGACCTCGATGCCCTCGCGCGCGTCCGCCACGGGCTGCGCCAGGAGTGCGGCCATCCGGCCTCCGGACACGGGGATCTCCATGGCGGCCCTGCGGCCCGAAGCGCTCAGTGCTGCGGCCTTCTCCTCCAGAATCAGCCGGTCGGACCCGGTCAGCAGGTCCTGCGCCGGGGGCGAGGGCCGTCCCCGAGCTCGACACCCCCTCGATGACCGAGTTCACCGCCTGGACCATGGAGCACGCGAAGCACCTCCGCGGCAGTCCCCCTTCGGCGCTGACGAGGGCGGGCAGGACCGTCGCCGCTTTGGGAAAGCCCGGCAGGCCCGGAGACGCGAAGAGCGCCTGGGTGACCGACGAGGGTGGCATGCCGTCCGCCCGATGGTCCGAGCTCTTCCGCGCGTGCAGCGGCACCCCACACCGCGGATCGTCCAGATCGCCTCCTCGGTCAGACCGACCGCCCGCGCCGTCTGCCCGTCGGCGGTCAGGGCGCGCAGGGCCCTCGGGCGTTTCGTTTAGATCATCGGATCGTTGGTCCGGTGTGTCGTTGACTGATGCGCAGTGGGCGCGGATCGAGCCGTTACTCCCGGACCGGACACCGAAGCGGGGTGGCCGCTGGCGCGACCATCGTGAGGTGATCGACGCGATCGCCCACAGTTCCAGACCGGCACACAGTGGGTCCACCTGCCGGAGACGTATGGCAACTGGCGAGGTGTCTACAACCGGCTGCGAATGTGGGCGGTCGACGGCACCTGGGAGCGGGTGTTCACCGCGCTGATGGCCCAGGCCGACGCAGACGAGGACCTCAACTGGGCCGTCTCGGTCGACTCCACGATCGTGCGGGCGCACCAGCACGCGGCCGGGGCCCGCAAAAAGGGGCCCCGGCCGGCGAACCCGGCGACCACGCCATCGGACGGTCCCGCGGCGGACTGACCACAAAGATCCACCTCGCGGCCGACGGTCCTGTGCCGGCCACTGGCGTTCCATCTCACGGCCGGCCAGGCCGGCGACGCGCGCCCATCAGCACTTCACCGCCTGCCAGGACTCAACACTCCCCGGCCTCGTCACCCGAAAGTCACTGTTCAGCTCGCTGGTAGACCGATGCGCGACAGTTGATCACAGGAGCCCACCAGTGAACCAGTGTTCTCAGCTGCTCAGCCATTGCTCGATCTCGGCGCCGAGCTGCGCTTTCAGCTCTGATGGAGCGAAGCTGCCCTCGACCGAGGCACGGGCCAGGTCCGCCAGTTCGGCGTCGCCGTACCCGAAGATCTCCCGGGCGCGCTGGTATTCCGCCGCCAACGCCGTCTCCCCGTCAGTGTTCACAGTGACCGTCACACCGGCCTCGACCAGGCGCGGCAGCGGGTGCTCCGCCAGCGACGGCACCAGTCCGAGCAGGACATTGGAGGATGGGCAGACCTCCAGCGGCACACGGCGTGTCCGCAGCTCGGCGATCAGGGCTGGGTCCTCCAGCGCCCGGATGCCGTGGCCTACCCGCTCCGCGTGCCCCACCGTCAGGGCTTCCCAGATGCCGGCCGGGCCGGCCGTCTCTCCGGCGTGGTGCACCAGGTGCAGCCCTGCCTCGCGGGCGGCCTGCAGCACCTCGGCGAACGGCGCCGCCGGGTAGGACTCATCCCCCGCGAGCCCGATGGCGATCACCTGCGGGTGCCGGGTGGCCAGCTCGAGGCTGTGCCACAGCCGGTCGACGGAGCGACGGCGCGAGTGGTCCAGGATCACCCGAGTTCGAATGCCGTACCGCTCCCCGCCGACAGCCAGTCCCTCCAGCACCGCTTCCAACGGCATGTCCGGATCGCCGAGGCGCTCACCGTGAGCCGCCGCCGTGAAGGTGACCTCCGCATAGCGGACACCCTGGGCCGCCTCATCCTGGCAGAACTCCTCGGCGATACGACGGAAGTGCCCATAGTCGCGGAGCAGCGCACGCACCGTGGCCCGCTGGTCGGCGAACTCCCTGAAACTGGTGAACGGCCGGTTCTGGTGGGGCGGCTCGCCTCCCAGCTCGCGGATCGTAGCGCGACGGATGGTGCTTTCCAGGTGGGTGTGCAGGTGGGCCTTGGGCAATAGGGCAAGATCTCTCACAGCAAGACTCTAGGAAGTCGGGATCCGCAGCAGGACAGTATTCCGACGTGTGGTACCGGCCACCACACTCGGTGATCGCCCGCCATATGAGGTCGACAAATATGCTGCAGACGGGTGCGCCAGCGGTCAGTCTTCGTCGTCTTCCCCGGGGGCAGTTGGGGTCGCGTAGTGGGCGCAGGCCCTGGCCGGGGCCGCCGTCGCGGTTGCTGAACAGGTAGCGGCCTAGAAAGTTGATGTATCGGTCCTTTGAGCGGGGAGAGGCGGACGATGTCCTCGTCCTTGATGTCGTGGCCCTCGGCGCGGAGTCGGGCGACGGCAGCGTCGAGGCAGCGCGTGTCCCACAGGACGACGGCGTTGAGGACCAGGCAAGGGCGGCGAGCTGGTCTTCCTGGCCCTCGCGATAGGCCTGGCGGATCTGCCCGCGCCCGCCATGCCAGATCGCACGGGCCAGGCGGTGGCGGGACTCCTGCACTGCCAGCTGCCGGTTCATCAGCCGCCGGTAGGTGTCGTCGACCGGGGCGACCGGGGCGAGCAGGTGCATGGTCTTGAGAAGGTGTACGCGCTGGACGCGGCCACCGGTCAGGACGGCGCCTCGTAATCGGGGCATCCGGCCGCCTGGGAGGACCCGTTCGGTGCGACAGCCCCGTCTACAGCACGCCGAGCAGGGCGTTGTCCTCCCACTGGTCGACCACTTCGAGGTAGCCGGCGAGCACCTTGGAGTGGGGCTCAGCCGCCCTGCTTGGCGATGACGAGTCTGGTCGTGGCCGTTCAGGCGGGCGGACGTGGCGAGTCCGCGGCGGGGGCTGTGGCCGGTGAAGCGGATCTCGCTTCCGGCGCGTTCGCGGGCGCGGGATGACGACGTCGCCGATCGCCGCGGGCTGCAGGCCACCCTCCAGGGCGGTGTGCCACCGGTTGTGCAGGCGGCGCCAGGCGTAGCCGACCGGGTCGGTGAGGCCGGCCGCCTCGTTCCAGGCCTGCAGGCCCGGACCGGGCGTTCACGTATTTTGCTTCGACCGCCATCCCGTCGAGGTTGCGGAATCCGTCGACCATCAGGGTGTTGGATGGACTGATCCCTGCTGGGATGAGTATCTCGAACTCGGGGAAGCCCGCCACGCGCCTCTGGTAGGCCTGCTCGGCCGGCTTGCCGCCGGAGATGTCGCCCTTGCGCAGTGAGTCGAGCCAGGTCTGGAAGTTCTGCCCCTGGCTGTGCCCGAGCCGTGGGACCCGCCCGAACTCACCAGGGTCCCCACCGTGCTGGTGCGCCAGGCCACCTTCGGGTCGCCCGGGCGGTTCACACAGGTTGCTGCTGCGGTCGACGACCGCAGCGGCGGCGCACACTTGGACTGCCGCGCGGTCCCAGCCGTCATCCACAAGTTCGAGAAGTCGTTGTAGAACTCCAGGTCCACCTCGCTGGTACAGGCCACAGGACCGCCCGAGCAGGTCTTGATGCCCCCGGTGCCCGTCATCCGGGAGCCGCTGACCGGCAAGGCAGCCACGAGCGGCGAAAGGGGCTGACCGGATCGTGACATGTGTCGTCTTCCTTCTCGTCCCGCAGCTGCATCTCCTGGATCTCGCCGGACCAGCCCAGGTCTTCTCCACGGCGGCCGATTTCGGCTACGGCTACGAGGTGGGCTATGTGGCCGAGCGGGAGGACGTTCCCACCGCGCAGGGCGTGACGCTGAAAGCGGAGGTGAGCCTCCCGGAGCCCGCGGTTGACGATCTACTGATCGTCCCTGGCTGGCGCGAGGTGAGGCTCCGAGGCAGTGGGCCGATCGGCCCGGCCGCGCTGCGGTGGCTCGCGGATCATCACGCGTCCGGCGGCACCGTCGCCAGTGTCTGCGTGGGGGCGGACGCACTCGGCCGGGCGGAGCTGCTCGACGGTCGGCGCCGCACCACCCACCACGATGTGCAGGACGAGCTCGCCCGGCGGTATCCCCGGGCGAGCGTTGTACGGGACGTGCTGTACGTGGTTGACGATCGCGTGGTGAGCTCGGCGGGCATCGCCAGCGGCATCGACGTGGCTCTCCATCTGATCGCCGTCCCCGCCATGGCCCGGCCGCCGCCGCGCGCGTGGCCCGCCAGATGGTCGTCTACACCCGCCGCAACGGCCACGACCAGCAGGTGCGCGCGATGCTGCGGCACCGCGCGCACGTGAACGACGCGGTCCACCGCGCCCAGAACCTGATCGACTCCCGCTTCACCGAGCACCTGGGCCTGGCCGATCTCGCCTCTGCCGTCGGCGTCAGCGAACGCACACTGACTCGCCGCTTCACGGAGTCGACGGGCCTGACCCCGTTGCGCTACCAGCAACTCCCGCGCGTCGAGCGGGCCGAACACCTCATCGGCCAGGGCGCGACGGTCGAATCGGCCGCCCGCTCGGTCGGCTTCCAGGACGCGTGAATGCTCCGGCGGCTCAGATCCCGCGGCTGAGCCCCCGGGTTGGGCCGGTGGTGTGTGCCGGAGCCGGCGGGCGGGTTCCAGTTCGCTCGGTTCGGCAGGCCGCCGAGGGCTTCGATGAAGGAGTCAGAGGGCGGGCGAACAGGGGCCGGTCGGGCGCGGGCCACGGCGCCGTGAACGCCGAGCGGCGGCGGTGCACCGGGTCGGTCAGGGCGCGTCCCCCTCCGTGCGGACCAGCAGGGCCCGGCGTCCGTCCGCCTGACCGGTCTCCCGCCGCCCGGCTGCGACGGGCGTTGCGCGGGGTCGGCGGTGCGGCAGCGGCCATTGACGATCCCGGCTTCCAGCCCGGTTCGAAGGCATCCTCAGTGGCGATGGGGGGAGGCCGGGTTGGTCAGCGCTTGTCGGCCCAACCGCTGCCACCCCCCTGCGATGTACAGAAAACTTGACATCATGTCGCTGCTATTTGACACTACCCGTGTCAAGCTTTCTTTACATCGGGAGCGGCAGTGGCATTCGAAGAGAAACGTGCCTGGATCATGGTCCTGGTCACGGTCGCGTCATACGCGGCGTACCTGGGCGTCGTCCTCGGGCGGCACGAAGGAGCGGCGCCGCTGGCGCAGACGTCCTATGCGTCCCCGCTGCTGTGGACCGTCGGTGCGGCGATCGCCACGCAGATCGCGCTGAACATCACGGTGTCGATCGTGTCTCCCGAGGGCGCGAACACCAAGGACCAGCGCGACCGGGAGATCCACCGCTTCGGCATGTACATCGGGCAGTCGTTCATCGTGATCGGCGGCGTGGCCGGACTCGTCCTCGCGATGGTCCGCGCCGATCAGTTCTGGATCGCCAACGCCATCTACCTGGCGTTCGTCCTGTCGGCGATCCTGTCATCCACGGCGAAGATCGTCGCCTACCGGCTGGGCTTCCACCCATGGTGAGGCCGACCAGGGTCACCAACACGATCCGGGCGCTGCGCTTCGCCCACGGCGAGATGACCCAGGCCGAACTCGCCCGCCGCATCGGCGTGACCCGCCAGACCGTCATCGCCATCGAACAGGGCCGCTACTCGCCCTCCCTGGAGATGGCCTTCCAGATCGCCCGAGTGTTCGGCGTCCCGCTCGAAGAGGCTTTCCAGTACCCCGGAACCGATGAAACCGGCGAAATCGAGGGAGAGAGCAAGTGAAGGCCATCGTCCAAGACGCCTACGGACCGCCCGAGGACCTGCGTGTCGAAGAGATCGCACAGCCGGAGCCCGGTAGCGGCGAGGTGCTCATCCAGGTCCGGGCGGCATCCGTAGACCCGGGCGTCTGGCACCTCACCACAGGCCGGCCGTATCTGCTGCGCGCCCTCGGTTTCGGGCTGCGGGCGCCCAAGGCACGCGTCCGGGGCATGGATGTCGCCGGACGGGTCAAGGCCGTCGGCCCGGACGTCACCCGCTTCCAGCCGGGCGACGAGGTGTACGGCACCTGCGACGGGTCGTTCGCCGAGTACGCCTGCGCCAAGCAGGACAGGCTCGCCCGCAAGCCCGGCAACGCCGGCTTCGAGCAGGCGGCCGTCGTCCCGGTTTCCGGCTGCACAGCCCTTCAGGCGCTGCGCGATGTCGGGCGGCTGCGGTCCGGGCAGAGTGTCCTCGTCATCGGCGCCGGGGGCGGCGTGGGCACCTTCGCGGTGCAACTGGCCAAGGCCCTCGGGGCCGGCCATGTCACCGGTGTCTGCAGCGACGCCACAGCGGAGCTGGTCCGCTCCCTCGGCGCCGACGAGGTGATCGACTACACGCGTCAGGACCCCACCGACGGCACCCGCCGCTACGATCTCGTCCTCGACATCGCCGGCAACCGCCCCCTGGCCCGGCTCCGCCGCGTCCTGAGCCCCGGCGGGACGCTGGTCATGGTCGGCGGTGAGGACGGCGGGAAATGGTTCGGCGGCATGGGCCGACTCCTGCGAGCGCTGCTGCTGTCTCCGTTCACCGGACAGCGCCTTCGCGGCTTCTTCTCCACGCAGAGCCACGACGACCTGCGGCTCCTCGCGGAGCTCATCGAGGCGGGCGCGATGACCCCCGTCATCGACCGGGCCTACCCGCTGGCCGACGTCCCCGAGGCCATCGGCTACCTCAGGAGTGGCCGTGCGCGCGGGAAAATAGCCGTCAGCGTCTGACCAGGAGTCCGGCGCAAACCGGGTGCCCGGCTCGAGCGCCTGGCATCCCGCGTCGCGGCGTTGCCATCAGGGACTTTGTTGCTCGTCTCAGTCGGCCGCGCGGCCCCACCCCACCGGCTCCTTCAGTAACGCCATGACTCCGAGAGGGAACGACATGCCAGTGTTGCGACAGGCCCGCGTCTCCGACCACGGCACGATCGTCGCATGTGTACAGCAGTGGTGGGGGGACTCGCGCGCCCCCGCGCAGGCCCGCGAGCTATCACTACTGCTGCCCAAGCTGTTCTTGCAGTTCTTCTCAGGCACCAGCCTGGTCCTGGAGAACGAAGCCGGCGTCAGGGCGTTCCTCATTGGTTTTCACGCCGCCGACAACGACGAAGAGGCGTACATCCACTTCGTGGGAGTGGATCCCAAGCTTCGTGGGCAGGGGGTTGCCCGGCGTCTGTACACCACCTTCTTCCAGCATGCCGCCGACGTCGGCCGCACAGAGGTGCGTGCGATCACCTCGCCGGGAAACAAGGGATCCATCGCCTTTCACCGCGCTATGGGATTCACCCTGGAAAGCGGGGACCGAGAGGTCGATGGTCTGCCCGTACACAGTGACTACGACGGTCCTGGGCAGGACCGGGTGTGCTTCTACAGGAAGTTGGCGCTCTGATGCGCAATCACAAATCGCCACACGATGCAGCAACGTAGGGATAGAGGCCAACTGATGAGGCTCCCCACAGCGGCGCACACGTCCCGCCCTTGGCGGATCCACGAGATCGCCGGTGACTTTCGCGTCGAGGATGTCTGGGTGCTGCCGACACCGGGTGGTCCCCACGACTTCCCGCACCTGGTCCGCCAGATCGCGAACGGGCCGAGAGACGGGGCCACCACATCCTCCCCCTCCCTCGTGTACCGCCTGCTCTTCGCGGTTCGCTGGAAGCTCGGGAGGCTGCTCGGCTGGGACAAAGCCGACTCCGGCATCGGCACCCGGGTGCCGACGCTGCGCGACCGGTTGCCGGCGGACCTCCGCGAGGGTCCGCGGGGGCCCGATGTCCGTTCGGATCCGTTCACCTCCCTCTACCAACTGCACGACGAGTGGGCGGCCGAGACGGCGAACCGGACCGTGCACGCCGTGATGCACATCGGCTGGGTCCCGGACGAGGCCGGCGGCCACCGCGGCCAGATGGCCATCCTGGTGAAGCCGAACGGGCTGTTCGGCAGAACATACATGGCCGCTATCAAGCCCTTCCGGTACGTGTGGGTGTATCCGGCGCTGCTTCGAGCAATGGGACGCACATGGCAGGCGAGTGCCGAAGAAAGGCGCGCGGAATAATGGATCTGGCCGACACACCCTTCGGAATCACCGACTGGTCGGAGGTCACCCCTTCAGTGCATGCGGGCGAATCCGGGACCGCTACCTGGCGCACACGTCGCAGGTGTTCAAGGACGTTGCGGGGCAGGAACATCCGCTCGGTGGTGTTGAACTCCTCCCAGAAGTCCTCCACGGTCCGCCCTGCCAGCGCTCGGCGGCCAGGTGACGCAGCTCCACGACTACCGGCACTGCGTCTGCCAAGTACTCCAGCTCGTCCGGTACCGTCTCCAGGCCCCCCGCCAGTGCCAGCGCCAGGTATCTCGCGAGCGTCGATTTGCCCGCCCCCGGATCTCCCAGCAACACCAGCCGTTGCCCCGCCTCCGAGACTAGGGCCTCCAGCACCGGCTGCGGCGGCCGCTCGGTACGCGCTTTGCGCCAGGTGTCGACCTGCTCCGGGCGCAGTCCCGGCGGCAGGTCCTCCTCGGTCAACTCACCGCGTTCCACCAGCTCCCGCCACAACCGCGCCGGCAGCTCGGGCCGCGGCGGATCCCACGCCACCAGCGGTGCCTCGAAAACCTGGCGTAACCCGATCACGGGCTGCTCACCAGCTCGCTCGTCCGGGCCGAGAACATCCAGGTTCAGCCGACCGTAGGCCTGCACCAGCCGCCGGCGGTAGCGGGCTACGGCCGCATCCGCTTCGGCTTCGGTCCCAGAAGTCCCCGGGCTGCGGCGCCAGGCGCTCATGGTCTCCTGGTGCGCATTCTCCAGCAGCTGCTGCCAGTCCTTGCACACCTCGCCCGACATCCATGCCTGTCTGACCCGGCCGTCGGAGTCGAGAGTGCGGGTTCCCGTCCAGGACTCCCAGACAGCGACCACAGACAGCACCTGCTCGAAGCTGTCCGGGCGCGGGGTATTGAAGTCCTCCGGACGCTGCGGCGCCCACCGGCTGGCCACCTTGCCCTCGAAGGAGGAAGCGCCCGGCAGACCGGTGAGTCGCACCTGTTTCTCCAGCGCCCTCTGCAGGCCCCCGGCCCCGCCCCGGGCCCGATACGCGTCCTAGGCTTTGGTGCGCAGCTGCCGTAGCCGCAGGTGCAGCCTCTGGCGGTGCACTCCCATTGCTTCCCCGTCCTGTACACGCCCGCATCAGCCGCCCATCTTCTCGAGCTGCCTGAAACGGGTGGATCGGGCAGCCGCACGGCACGGGCTGGACCAGCAGGTTAGTGCCCAACTCGCCTCACCCACCCCGCAATCAGGACTACTGCCCCCTGCGCGAGCGAATCTCGGACCAACGCCGGGCCCGGCGAACCGTATCTGTCTCGCAACTGAGGGGAAGAACGATCATGGCTGTTCGCCGCCGCAAGCCCGCCGCCACGCCGCCCGCCACCACAGTCCCGCAACCCGCCGCTGCGGATCCAACGGCACCTTGCCGCTGTGGCGGGAAGCCGGCCGTCGCGCCGTACTCAGTCTCGCCGGGTCCGCTGGCGCTGCCGGCCTCGCGGTCCTCAACTGGTGGATCCAGCACCACTGACAACCCGCCGTCTGAGGGCTGAAGCAAGTCCTGACGTGGTTGTCTTTGATGAGACCGTCCACCCGAGCAAGCCGGTCGCCGATGCCTTCACCGCCAGGCGCACGAGTCTGGTCGCTCGCGGTGCCCAGCCGCTGGCGCGCCCTACCCGGGCCGGGCTCAGTCGGCTGTTGTTCCGTATCCATGACGAGAAGTTCATCCGCCGGTCTGGTGACGACCAGCCCCAGGTTCATGCCTTCTGGGTGGGAGAACCGCGGTGGGCGGATGCCCGATTCCGCGTCGGCGGTCCGGCGAACTGGCCGGACCGCTGGGAAGCGAGCTTCGGCCTGAAGGAGTCTGACGGCCTGCACGAGGAGATCAGCCCGTACGAGCTGCGCGAGCGGTAGAAGCCCGCTGGGCCCGGTATTCCCGAAGCTGCCGGTCCACGTAGACCAGGAGGTGGTGGTCCAGTCGATTGTCACCGCCGGGCCTCCCGCGCACCGTCCTGGACGCCGTCACGCGCAGCACGCTACCGGCGGCCACTGATAGTGCGCGGGCGAACACGACTAGACGCCGCACAGGATTCCGTGTGCGACGCCTCGCCGTGGTAGCTCCTGGACCGAACAGGCCTCACCTGACCTGAACGATGTACTCATGATTTCCCGGGCACGCATCGCGGACAGTCGCAGAAGCGTGGCGGAGAGGTGTTCCCTGGCCGCGTCCCTGACCACAGGGGCCGCCTTATTGACCGCCTTTGTGGCGACAGGGGCCGCATGGCGGACGACCACGGGAGCGGCAACTGCTGCGGCCTGAATTGCAAAAGAGGCCGCGGTCTGAGCGGTCGGCTGCGGCCACAGGGGGACACGATCGACTAAAGCCGCTCATGTGCGATGCCGGACCTGTGCAGCTCACCCGGCCGCGCGGCAGCGGGGTCAACTCGCCGGGCTGGTCAGGACGCAGTTCGGATAATCGTTGTCCGGATCGCCGACGGCGACCCAGAGCTTCAGGACCTTGCCTTGCCTCAAGGCGGCGTAGGAGTCGGGCCGCCGCTCAACCATTTCGGGGTGATAGGTGTCGACAGGGTGAGCGGCGTCGAAGGTCACACCGACGAAGCTTTGCTTCTTGTTGGAGACTTGCTCCCAGGTGCCTGTTCCGGACCAGGTCAAACTGTCGTACCAGCTGACGGCGACGCAGACTTTGTCGGCGATGAACGTCCCGTCCTGCTTCAGCGTGAGGGTGCCGCCGTCGGCATCGGTCCACGTGGTCGCAAGTTCGGCTGGTTTCAGCACGACCGGTTCGCCCTCGGGCGGCGGCATGACCGTCAACCTGCCGCAGGCCGTAAGAGCAAGCGCCAAGGCGAGCAAGATCAGCGCAGTACGACAGCAACGCAACACACTCCACCCCTAATGGGTTCCGCAGGCCACGTGCGCGACCGATGGGCTCAAGAATTCATGCCGTACCCTGGCACGGATTTTGAACACGTTCAAGTCTAGTCGTCGGCGGCCACTCTTGGTCGGGCCGCAAATAGCCCATGGATTACCTTCTTCGCGAACCGCTTCCTGGCCCGACGCACGCGACGGTCCATGCCATCACCACTTGACGCGACGGGCGCCGCAACAGGTTGCTGACCACCCAGGGCAGAGAACAGCTTCCCGCCGCTACACCACACCAAGGAACATGACCACGGTGACCTCTCCCCGCCCGCGACACCGGCGAGCGCAGCGTCTCTGCTTGCCTGTGCGGGATTGGCCTCCGCAGAACGACGCCCGGGAAGTGTCGATGCCGGCGTTCATCCTGCTGACGTGTTGGCAATCGTCATAACCGCCTCAAGCTGGCATCGCAGCCGAAGTGACCGACGAACACCATGAATCGGTCGCTGGCGCAGAGGCCGTGAGCCACACCTCAGCAAGACGGAAGGGTGCTTTGTCCGTGATGTCGAATTCGGTGAAAGCAATGAGAGCTGACGGCGCGGTATGAATGCAGGTCAGCAAGCGTGCTCCGCGCGCCCGCGGGGATGGTCCCTGAGGTCACTCCGGGGAGCGCGTCTGCAGCGGCCAGAGCGGCGGCTTCCTCGCGATACAGCTTGCACAGTCCGTCCTCGAGCGCGCGACCAGCCAACAGAATCCGTGCGCCGCAGTCTCCGCAGGAACCGCGCGGTGGGCTCTCCGGTACACGCGGGACCGGGACGAGAGCAGGCCGGGGGACTGCGTCGTCCAGCTCGCACCCCGCGCAGCGCCCCGAAGCGCCGAGGCGGGTGCCGTGCTCTGGGCATGGGCCCTGGTTCGCAATGATCGCATCACTTCGGTGGCCGGGAGGACGTGGTGAGGCTGCGGCCGGTGAAGCGGAACTCGGTCCCGGCCGGTTCACCGGCGCGGGTGACGACATCGCCGATCGCCTCGGGCTGCAGGCCGCCCTCCAGGACGGTGTGCCACCGGTTGTGCAGGCGGCGCCAGGCGTAGCCGTCCGGGTCGGTGAGGCCAGCCGCCTCCTTCCAAAGCCTGCCAGGCCCTCACCCGAGGGCCGGGAGCCGTAGGGGACCGACGCGGGGGCGGACCTTACACACACGCAGGTCGGCCTGGATGCCGCCGGGAGTCTCGGCATAGTCGCGGACCGATTGAAGGCCAGTTCCTGCCGGCGGCCGGCGACGGCGCAGTGCATGAGCACCAGGGCGCGGTCGCGCAGGCCCGTGAGGTTGCCCGGGCAGGCGGCGCTGATCTTCACCAGGTGCTCGACAAGCAGCGGCAGGGCCTGACCCCGGCCGTGGGTCTCCCCCTCCTCCATCTCCTTCACCAGCTGCTTGAGCCGGAGCCACTCGACGAGCCCGGGGTGACGGCGAGCACCGGTACCCCGGAGGCGGCGCAGAACTTCGTCCAGCTCGCCCAGTCCTGGGCGTAGCTCCTGCGGGTGCTCGGCGGGCAGCCGTCCGCGACGGTGCGCACGGCCTGGAGGTCGATGTGGTCGAGCGCGGCCCGGGTCGCAGCGTCGTACTCCTCCGGCCGGGCTGGCGCGGCCGGGACGACGGTCGGTTCAACCGCGTTCTAACCATCCGACACAAAAAGCCCCATTCATTGGATTCACGGGCTTCCATGGAACCTCGATATGGAGTCCATGCGGCATCCCGGGGCGAGGTCGCGTTACGCGGCGCGTTGACGCCCCCGTGCACGGCCCGCGCTGTGGTGGTGGAAGGGTGAGCGCACCACTGCCCCGGCACCGACCGGAACAGCAAAAACGGCCTGCGATTGTGGCCGGGCCGCCGGATCCTTGTCCTGGCCTTCACCGCCGCGATCGCCGCGTCCGCCGCGGCGTTCATCGCTGGCTGAAACTGCTCCATGTACACGACCTGGCGCATGAGCAGCACATCGGCTCCAAGACGTTGTTCGACCTCGTGAAGCTGTCCTTCAGGGGCGTCGCTGGTGCTGGCGCTCTGGTCGCCCTGGTCAACGCCTACCGGCGCCAGCGTGTCGACGAGGCGCGCCATCGCGTCGACGAAGCCGGCACCCTGCGCGAAGACACCCGTCTACACACCGAACACTTCACCGCCTGCAGTCACACAGCTTGGCGAGAAGTCCGAGGCCGTACGTCTGGGAGCCGTCCACGCCCTGGCCGGCCTCGCCGACGACGCCCCCATCTCCGCTCTGCGCCAGACCTGCATCGAGGTGCTGCGTGCCTGCCTCCACCTGCCCTACACAGCGGAGGTCGATTTGCCAGCAGACGACGCGCGAGCCCGGAACACCTATCTGGCCTTGCGGGAAGTGCGGCACACCGTCATCCGCGTCATCCGCGACCGTCTCCGTCCTGAACCCGGGCACCCGCACTCCTGGGCGGGCCTTCGCTTCGACTTCACTGGTGTCACCTTCGACGGCGGCAACTTCAGGGGCGCGAAGTCCTCGGGCGCCACAGTCGACTTCAGCAGCGCAAAGTTCTTCGACGCCTCGGTCTCCTTCCGCGGCGCGACGTTCTCCGGCGCCAAGGTCACCTTCCGTGGCGCAACGTTCTCTGTCGCCACGGTCGACCTGTCGACGGCGAGGGGGCGACCGCCATCGGGTCTTGTGCCGGCGTCTGACAAGCCCCTGTCCGACAGGCTGTTCCTGCCTCCCGAGTGGTACCCCGCGAAGGCCTGAGGCGGGGAGCTTATCCCGATGCATGACCGAGGGTTGTCGGTGAACGCTGTCGGACCGCACGGAAGATTTCAGTGCCGCAGCGAAGATTTCAGTACTGCGGCCTTGTAGGCGAGGTTCGTAGCTATCCGGCCGCGCTCGATCGTTCTTCGGGTATGCCACACCCGAGCCCCGAACCGTCCCCAACTATCCCTGACTGGCCATACTGTGGCCACGGCGCCCTCCGGGGGACCCGGTCGGCTGCCGCGGCATCCACGTCCCCGACCACACGGCATGCCTCGCCCAACAGGTCGTCGGCATGGTGGTAGGTGAGAAGCAGCGCCATACCGCCAGGTGGCTATCCAGCAGCCACAACCTGGCCGGCCATGACCTGAGGAGGGTTGGGGAGCAGTGACGCAAGGTTGTCCCGTACGAAGTCGGCCGCCCTCTTGATCGACTCTTCGGCCCCGGCTTGGTCTTCAAAGACACTGGTGGAGACCATCACTCCCTCCCCGGAGTCCACCCAGTAGTAGGCCACAAACCCGGGGACTTGGCGCAGGAGAGGCACGAACCCCTCGTCCACTCGGCGTCCTGCCTCGGCAGGATCGGTCACCCCTTCGTACCGCCGAACTACTGCGTACATAGCTGATCTCCTCACGGATCCCAAGGTCACGTCACGCGAAAGGACATACCCCCCACTGCGCGTCCCTCGCTCGCGGGACGTCCGCAAGGCACTCGGATAGGCGCATCGGTGGTCCAAACCGGGCATCTGCTGTGTCCGGGCATGGGTGGGCCGAGGCTGCACGGAGCTCCGGGCAGAGCCTTGAAAACGGCTCTGCCCGGAGTTCCGTGAATGCCCAGGTCAGAGGCCGCATGCGGGAACGTTCCTCCCGGGCAGTCTCGATCACGGGGGCTGGATCGCTCGAAGGTGTGCTGTTTTACGGGATCGATGTGCGGTTGGAGCGGGTGAGCGTCTCCGCCGAGGTGCTCTGCGTGGAGGCGGCGGCCTGCGGTCCGCCGCCGCGGTGTCCGGGCTGCCGGGCGAGGGCGAGGCGGGTGCATTCCGCGTATGAACGTAGTCTCGGCGAACGCCCCCTCGGCGGAAGGCAGTTGGTTGTCCGGCTGCGGGTTCGGCGGTTCTTCTGCGGACAGGCCGTCCTGCCGACGCCGTTACGTTCGTCGAGCAGGTCGACGGGCTGAGCGAGCGGTATCGACGCTCCAGCCTCGGGCTGAAGCAGTGACTGCGGGCCGTCGCCGTCGAGCTCGGCGGCCGGGCCGGCGAACGCCTGTGTCGCAAGCTGCACTTGGCCGCGGGCCGCAGCCGTCTGCTGGAACTGCTCGAAGCGCCGCCGGTCCCCGACCGGGCCCCGCGTGTACTCGGGGTCGACGAGTTCGCCTTCCGCCGCGGCGCGCCGATACGGCACCCTCCTGGTCGACATCGATACCGGCCGCCCGGTCGACGTGCTGCCGGACCGGTCCTCCGAGACCTTCGCGGCCTGGCTCGCCGAGCACCCCGGGTATCGAGATCGTGTGCCGTGACCGGGCCACCGCCTACATCCGCGCGGTCAAGGAGGCCGCCCCGCACGCCCTGGAGATCGCCGACCGCTGGCATCTGCTGCAGAACCTGCCCTCGGCCGTGGAGAAGGCGTGCCACCAGCACCGCGGCTGCCTGCGGAAACGTCTGGAGGAGGAACAGCTCCCGGACGAGGTGGAGGTGCCGGACGTGCCCCCGGAACTGCCGCGCACCTCGATGGTGGAGCGGACCCGACACCGGCATGCCGACGTGCACCGGATGCTGGAACGGGGCTGGACGATCAGCGCCATCGGCCGCCGCCTCGGCCTGTACCGCAAGACCGCCCGCCGGTTCAAGAACACCGACCTCGACGTCCTGCTCTCCTCCGCCCACGACCGGCGTCCCAACGGGGTGCTGGAACCGTTCAAGCCGTATCTCAACGCCCGCTTCACCAACGGGCCACCAGTGGCACCCAGCTCTTCCAGGAGATCCGTGACCGCGGCTACCTGGGCAGCGTCCAGGTCGTCCGCAAGCACCTCGCCGCCCTCAAATCCGGCACCGCCGAACCCGTCCGCGTCGCCGTCCCCAGCCCACGGAAGATCACAAGCTGGATCATGAGGCCCCGGGAGAAGCTCTCCGAGAGCGAGATCGAGCAGCTTGACCAGGTCCGTCTCGCCTGTCCGGACATCGCCCGTGCCTGCGACCTGGCCCGGGTCTTCCAGGACCTCGTCCGCAACCGCCGAGGTCACCTCCTGCTGGAGTGGATCCGCCAGGCCGAAGGTGACGGCCACGGACCGATGCGGTCCTTCGCCGGATTCCTCCGCCAGGACCTCGACGCCGTCATCGCCGGCCGCAACCACGACTGGAGTTCGGGAATGGTAGAAGGCCATGTCAACCGCGTGAAAACCCTCAAGCGGGCCATATACGGCCGGGCATCCTTCCGGCTCCTCCGCATCCGGATCCTCACCCGACCATGAGCTTCACGGAACTCCGGACAGAGCCGTTTTCAAAGAGCGCCAACAGCGTCCACTGCCGGCCGGACACGGCCCTGGGCATCCTCGACTAGGGCGTGTATCGGAAGTGGATCTCGAGCGTGAGATGATCTTGGTTCGTGGCACGTGGAGATCTGACAGACGCGCAATGGGCGGTGCTGGAGCCGCTGTTGCCAAAGGGTAAGAAGCCCGGACGGCCGCCGACGTGGGCCAGGCGGCAGCTGATCAACGGCATACGGTTCCGGGTCCGCACCGGGATCCCATGGCGGGATGTGCCCGCCGAGTACGGGCCGTGGGGCCGGGCGTACGACCTGTTCCGCCGCTGGCAGCGGGACGGCACTTGGCATCGGATCTTCACCGAACTCCAGGCCCGGGCCGACGCGGGAAAGCTGATCACATGGGACATCAACGTCGCCTCCACAGTGTGCCGGGCCCACCAGCACGCCGCCGGTGCGAGGAAAAAGGGGAGCTTCAGAAGGAGCCGCCCGGCGGCTTCTGCGTCGAGCCGGACGACCACGGGCTCGGGCGCTCGCGTGGCGGTCTGACCACCAAGTTGCACCTGGCTGTCGAACAGGGCCAGAAGCCCATGTCCATCGTGATCACGGCCGGGCAGCGGGGCGATTCCCCGCAGTTCGAGCCGGTCCTGAACAAGGTCCGTGTCCCGCGTCTTGGGCCGGGTAGGCCGCGCACCCGACCCGATCGTGTGCGCGCCGACAGGGCATACGCCTCCCGCAAGAACCGCGCTTACCTGCGTCGTCGCGGGATCCGCTGCACCATCCCGGACAAGGCTGACCAGGCCAGCAACCGCAAGAAGCGCGGCTCGCGCGGCGGCAGGCCGCCGAAGTTCGACCCGCAGGACTATCGGGCTCGGCACGCGGTCGAGTGCGGCATCAATCGCCTCAAGAGACACCGGGCCGTGGCCACGCGGTACGACAAGCTCGCGGTCCGCTACGAGGCCACTGTCCTCATCGCCGCAATCAACGAATGGCTGTGAACGCCCTGTTGTGAAGACGCATCGGCTACGTCGGCGCGATGCGTTCTGCTGTCAGCCAAGACTGTCGCGCCTCGGAAGGCACGGGCGACAGGATCGTCACATGCAGCCGATCTTCGTTCTCGTGCACAGTCCGTCCGTAGGTCCCTCGACCTGGCACCCTGTGGCCGAACACTTGACGGCGGCGGGAAACCAGGTGCGGGTGCCGTCCCTGCTGCACATAGGCGCCGGTGCTCCGCCCTTCTGGCCCCGCATCGTCGACGCCGTCCGCGACGATCTGCGGCAGGTCCCGGCCGGAAACCCCGTCACGTTGGTGGCACACAGCAACGCAGGCTTGTTCCTCCCGACCATCCGCTCGGGCCTCGACCATCCGGTGACCAGCTCGGTCTTCGTCGATGCCGCGCTGCCGGCCCGGACCGGACCGACCCCCGTCGCCACACCCGAACTGCTCGATTTCCTACGCCCGATGGCTGTGAACGGCAGGCTCCCGCGCTGGACCGACTGGTGGGACGAAGCAGACGTCGCACCCATGTTCTCCGATCCGCTGGTGCGGCAGACAGTCGTTGAGGAGCAGCCCACCCTGCCGCTGTCCTACTACGAGCAGCACATCCCGGTCCCCGACGGCTGGGATGACCATCCCTGCTCCTACTTGCTGTTCGGTCCTCCGTATGACGACCTTGCCGCCGAGGCGCGCGAACGCGGCTGGGCCGTGGCACACCTGCCCGGCGCACACCTCCATCAGATCATCGATCCTGCTGGCACCGCCCAGCACCTCGTCGAACTCACCACTACGACTTGATCCACTTCCGATACACGCCCTAGATGTATTGATCACGAGCGTTGTTAACGCTGGCCGGTCTTGATCGTGGCGAAGGCCCCCGTGTGTGGTGGAGGTGTCGAATCTTCACCGCACG
>NZ_JBITZN010000026.1:0-64112 GCF_044546895.1 Streptomyces sp. NPDC053069
TGGCAGATCTTCCGCAGATCCCGCATCAGTCCCAACCGCATGAGCGTCATCACCAAGGCCGTCCTCACCTTGGAGAAGCAACGCTGAAAACGCTCCCTACGTTGTTCCGCGGGATGTGGTGAGCCCCTCGTATGGTTGACCCGCCCAGGGGTGCCGGGTGTGGTTCAAAAGGCTCTGCCGCTTGTGGCTTCCACTGATTGGCCGCCCAGTACCCCACGACGACTCGGCTGCCAATTAGGAATTGCGAATGATCGCTGAGTAGGGAATCGACAGCGAGGTCGTCCGTCGGGAGGCACCAGCAGCACACCGCACGGAGGCACCACATGGCCATGATTTGGGCCGGCATCGACGCAGGCAAGACCCACCACCACTGCGTCGCGATCGACGAGAGCGGCCGACGGCTGCTGTCCCGACGCGTCGCCAACGACGAACCCGAACTCCTCGAACTCCTCGGCGATGTCCTGGCCTTGGGCGACGAGGTGACCTGGGGCATCGACCTGGCCGACGGCGGTGCCGCTCTGGCCATCACGCTCTTGTTCAACCACGACCAGCCGGTGCACTACATCTCCGGCCGGGCCATCCACCGTGCCTCCGAGAGCTACCGCGGCGAGGCCAAGACCGACGCCAAGGACGCCGCCGTCATTGCCGACCAAGTCCGCATCCGCCGCGACCTGCATCCCTTACGCGCCGGCGACGAGACCGTCACCGACCTCAAGATCCTCACCGGCCGGCGCACGGACCTCGTCGCCGACCGCACCCGCATCGTCAACCGGCTCCGCGCCCAGCTCACCGGTATTTTCCCTGGTCTGGAGCGGGCACTGGACCTGACCAACACCGGTCCGCTCGTGCTGCTGACCGGCTACCAGACCCCGGCCGCCATTCGGCGGATCGGGGTCAAACGGCTGGAGACCTGGCTGCGCAATCGCAGGGTCCTTCGCGCTGACCGGCTCGCCGAGACAGCCGTCGAGGCCGCCGAACGCCAGCACACCAGCCTGCCCGGAGAGAAACTGACCGCCCAGCTCGTGCACACCCTGGCGGCGGAAATGATGGCCCTCAACCAGCAGGTCGCCGAGCTCGACAAGCTCATCGAGGCCCGGTTTCGCGACCACCGACACTTCGAGGTGATCACCAGCATGCCCGGCCTGGGCGTGATCCTCGGTGCCGAGTTCCTGGCCGCGACCGGCGGCGACCTGAGTCTGTTCGGCACTCCTGACCGCCTCGCCGGCTTCGGCGGCGTTGCTCCCGTTCCCCGCGACTCCGGGAAGATCAGCGGGAACCTCCGCCGCCCACGCCGCTACAACCGCCGACTCCAACGAGTCCTCTACATCTCCGCATTGTTCAGCATCCGGAGCTGCGAGGACTCCCGCCGGTTCTACGAACGCAAACGCTCCGAGGGTAAGCGTCACATCCAGGCCGTCCTGGCCCTGGCCCGCCGCCGCGTCAACGTCCTCTGGGCACTCCTACGCGACGGACGGACCTACGAGGCCGCGCCACCTACCACTCTTGCCGCTTGACAGACAGCATTAGGAATCAGTGACGTCCCTGCGCATCTCGCTGATCCGGAGTCGGTCCTGTGGCTGGACCTGCACCGGCCCGGAGCCGCTGAACTCACCATGCTCGGTCAGGAGTTCGGCATCCACGAACTGGCTCTGGAGGATGCCGCTCACCATGGACAGCGGCCGAAACTCGACCGCTATCGCACCCACGAGTTCCTCAGCGCCTACGCCGTGACCGTCAGCCCGGACGGTGCGCAACTGACGTACAGCGAGATCGCCGTATTCCTCACCAGCCAGGCCATGATCACCGTCCGCAAGAACGACGGCCTCGACATCGAGGACGTCGTCGCCCGCTGGGACGAGAGCCCGGACCTGGCCGGTCACGGCGTCGGATTCCTGCTGCACGGTCTGCTCGACCATCTCGTGGACGGACACTTCGCCGCGGTCCAGCAACTGGACGACAGCATCGAGGAGCTGGAGGGCCTGCTCTTCGCGGCCGGGCGCCGTGAGGTCGAAGCCGTGCAGCGCCGGGTCTTCGCACTGCGTAAGTCGCTCGTCCGGCTGCGCCGCGTCGTACTTCCGATGCGCGAGGTGGTCAACGGGCTCATGCGCCCCGGCCTGCACCTGATCAGCGACCCTCTCGTCCCGTACTACCAGGACGTCTACGACCACGTGCTGCGTGCCACCGAGTGGACGGAATCGCTGCGGGACCTGGTGGCCTCGGTCATGGAGACGAACCTCTCGGTCCAGGCCAATCGCATGAACCTGATCATGAAGAAGGTGACGAGCTGGGCCGCGATCATCGCGGTACCCACCGCGATCACCGGCTACTACGGCCAGAACCTCCCCTATCCCGGTTTCGGCCGCGAGTCGGGATTCATCACCTCCGCCGCAGTCATCGTGCTCCTGTCCGCATTGCTGTATCTGACGTTCAAGCGCAAGGACTGGCTCTGACCGGCATCGGCACCGGCGACCAGGTCCTGAAGGTAGGAAACTGCCTGGTCATCCCGGGCTTTTCGGACCAGTGAGCGGAGTAGTGTTGAAGACACCGGGAGTTCTTCGCGCACCGGCTCCGATGCGGGTGCCGTTCCCGGTGATCGACAGCGCCGGGCCGCACCCACGAGCCCGGGGACAGGTCCGCGCCATGGCTGTGACCATTGACCGTACGACATCGATCAGATGTGCGCCGCCGCAGCCGGCCCGGCTGTCCCTGACGCCCGCGCCGGGCGGGCTGGACGGTATGTGGTGGCCTCGCTCCCGTGCCTTCACCCGTGAGCTGCCGTCGTTGACGGCCGCATTGGGCGATCTCTGGGGTCGTATCACGGGTGTCACCGTGCACCCGGCCTACTGGCCCGTCCTGCCGCACTGGGTGTCCTACGCCGGGCGCACCGTGCAGGTGGGCTGGTCCACCGAGGAGCAGGACCCCCACAGACTCACTCTTTTCTCCGCTGACGGCCGCCGGGACGTGCTGGTGATTCCGCCGGAAACCGGTGCGGATGTTGCCGCGCAGCTGATGGCCGGCGACGGCGTCGATGCCTCGGCCCGGGAGCAAGCAGCAGACAGGATCGATGCACGAAACAGGGAAGAAGCCTGGGAGGCCGACGGCGGAGCAGGTGACCCGTCGTCCCGGCCCCGGCCCCGGCCCATCGGCTCGGCAGGGCCTTCGCCCGCCGGTCGGCGGAGGTGAGATCCCATGCTCGTCATCGCCGTGGCCGTGCTGCTCGTCCTGATCGCTGTCGGAGTCGTTCTGATCCACCAGCTCAACGGCCAGCACGCCGAACGGATCGCTGCCTTCCACTACAGCGATGTTCTGCCGGGGATCGGGCGTCCGCCCCGGAGGCACCGTCGGCCGGCGGTGGACGCGCCCGTTCCGACGCGCCCCACCGCGACGGCGACCGCGGATGACATCGACTTCGGCCCGACGGTGGGCAGTAGAGGAAGGCGCGTGATGGCGATATTGCGAGACCGGAAGACGTATCGCGAGAGGATCATGCAGGCTCTCTACCGAGCTGCCGAGGGCAATCGCCTCCTGGGCGTCGATGGGGCGAAGCTCCGCACGGACCTCGGTATCCCTGAGCAGGACATGGCCGCTGCCTGCATGTACCTGGCGGGCGAAGGCTGGGTCGTCGTGGACTGGGGGAGGGGCAACACGCCCGCGATGATCACGCTGACGCACCAGGGGATCAGGCAGATGGAGACGGAAGAGGAAGGGCGTGGCTGAGCGGCCGCGTCGGCTTCTCGGACCGAAGTGAACCCTCGCAAGGATTGCTTATGGCGGATTAATCCCTTTGACGTAACCTGGAAAGCGGGTCGGCGCACGCTCACGTGCGATGACCCGGAAGGGCGGCTCCGGCGGGTATACGCCGGAGCCGTTGCCTGTTTCCGCAACCGCGCCTGCGGCGAAGCGCTCGCGGGAGCGTCGTGCGGAGTACCGTGAGGTAGCAGGGTCGTATCGTGGTCGCACGCCGTGCGGTCGCACTGCTCTCTGCGGACGGGCGGACACCATGGCAGGCTCAGACACCCCCGACTTCCCCAGGCTCCTGCCGGACGCCGTGCACCGGTCGGTGAAACCCGGAACGGCCCTGCTGCGACTGGAGACCACCCACGCACGCGAGGGAATCCTGGACGGCGCATGGTGGCCGCGGTCCCGGGACATCGGTGCCGAGCTTCCCTCGCTGATCTCCGCGTTGACCGAGCATCTCGGGCCTGTCACCCGGGTCGGTCTGGACGGCAGCGCCTGGGACGAACTGCCGACCCGGGTGATGGTCGACGACCGGGTCGTGCACATCGACTCCTTCCCGGTCGGTGACGACACCGTCCTCATCACCCGAGGCGAAGGGGACCTTTTCTCTCTGTTGCTGGTCCCTCCGGACACGTCGCCCGACGGGGCACGCGCCGCGATGGCCAGGGCCGTACGGGCCGACAACGTCACCGAGGCCAGGCAGATCCTCATTGATACGGGCGGCGGCATGCCTCCTGCGCCGGCCTGACACGTCCGTCGCAGATCGACTCCCCTATCGGCCTGGACGCTAGATGCGGGCGTACTTTTCCGTTTGCTGGGCGAAGTCCTGGGCCATGGCGGCGCTGACCGTGGGCTTGGTGTCGCGGATCGTGTCCAGGTAGTCGTCGGTGGTGGGGGTGGTCCGGGTTCCGGTGTCGAAGGTGCGCTCGAACTGGGCCTGGGAGACGGTGCGCGCCGCGTGGGCGATGTCGGCGGGGGTGAACCCCTCGCTGGCGGACGCGAGTACCGCGCTGTCGGCCCGTGCGCCCGCTCGGTCCAGGTAGCTCTCCCACAGCGCGGTCCTGGCGGTGTGGTCGGGAGGGCCGATCGGCAGCACGTAGTCGAAGCGGCCGTGCCGCAGGAACGCGGAGTCGAGCGTGGTCACGTTGTTCGTGGCGCAGACGAGCAGCCGTCCGTCCTGGCTTCGGAACCGGACGATCGCCTTGAGCAGTTCGTTGACGACGCCGACAGCGGTCGCGTCCGCGCCGCCGCGTTCGCCGGCGACCTCCTCGACCTCGTCGATGAAGACGAGGACGTGGTCGAGCCGGGCGATCTCGTCGAAGCGCCGGTTCAGCCCGGTCGCCAGGCCGTACTCGGCGGCCAGACGGGCGGGGAACAGTTCGAGGAAGGGCCATCCCAGGCGGCTGGCGATCGCGTGCGCGAACGTGCTCTTGCCGGTCCCGGGCGGGCCGAACAGCATCACCGCCCGTGGCGGTTCCACTCCGTGCTGGGCGGCCAGTTCGGGATGGGCCAGCGGCAGGACCAGGCGCCGCTCGATGAGCTGCTTCTCCCGTTGCATGCCCGCGACCTTCTGCCAGAGCCCCCCTGGCGGCAGCTCCGCTCCGAGCGAGGACAGCGTGCCGGCCGACTGCGGGGTCACCGGACCGCGTTTCTCGAAGAAGACCAGCCCGGGGCGGGCGCCGAAGTCGCAGTTGCGCAGGGCGGTGGCACCGGTCTCGCCCTCGGGCAGGGCGGCGTGCACCGCGCGGGCGCCGGCGGCGAAGAGCCGTTGCTCAAGGGCGGTGATCAGGACACTCCCCAGCCCGCGCTGCCGCCAGCCGGGCGCCATGCAGATGCGCAGGATCCATGCCCGTTCGCCCTCCACCCTGCTCACCGCGGCGCCGATCAGCACGTCGTCGGCCGTGGCCACCACGGCCGGGTGGCGGGTCTGGAGGGCCGTCACGGCGTCCGAGAGTGGGAAGAGCGGCGGCTCCTCGGTCGTGCCGCTCTGCATGTCGACACGGATCACCGCTTCGAGATCGTCCTGGGTGTAGTCCCTGACCCGCCAACCCGTCATGATCAGCTCCGCGTGTTCGGCCGTACCCCCATCATCAGCCGGTGCCCGGAGGACGCGCGCGACAGGCGACGGTCACGAATCCTCCCTGGTGCCACGGATCGCTCGGGCCGTGGTCGGCTTCACGCCGCGGTGCCGGGCGCGCTGCCTGCCGGGCTGAGGGACGTGTCGGTGCGGCCGGTGCCGGCCGGGGGCGCTGCCGCGGCGGGTGCGGCGGCAGCGGTTTCCCGGGCGAGGAAGGAGCCGAGCTCGCCGATCGTGCTCATGAGGGGGGCCGGGAAGACGACGGTGGTGTTCTGGTCGACACCGATCTCCACCAGGCTCTGGAGATTGCGCAGTTGAAGCGCCAGGGGGTGGGCCATCATGGTGTCCGAGGCGTCGCCGAGCGCGGCTGCGGCCAGGGACTCGCCCTCCGCGTTGATGATCTTCGCTCGCTTCTCCCGCTCGGCCTCGGCCTGGCGGGCCATGGCGCGCTTCATGGTGTCGGGCAGCTGGATGTCCTTGAGCTCGACCAGGGTGACCTGCACACCCCAGTCGACGGTGGTGACGTCCAGGATCTGGCGGATGTCCAGGTTGATACGGTCCGTCTCCGACAGCGTCTCGTCGAGCGTGTGCCGGCCGACGACCTTCCGCAGGGTGGTCTGGGCGATCTGGTTGATCGCCGCGTTGACGTTCTCCACGGCGACGACCGACTTCACGGCGTCGACGACCCGGAAGTAGGCGACCGCCGACACGTCCACGCTCACGTTGTCCCGGGTGATGATGCCCTGGGACTGGATCGGCATGGTGACGACCCGCAGCGACACCCGGTGCAGGGCGTCGACGAACGGGATGATGAACCGCAGTCCCGGGGAGCGTGTTCCGACGAGTCGGCCGAAGCGGAACAGCACTCCCTTCTCGTACTGCTTGACGACCTTCACGGACAGGGCGAGGGCCAGGACGGCCAGAAGACCGATCACGACGATGAGAACGATCAGGGCTTGCATGTACTGCTCCTCGGGACGAGGACCACGGGGGCGGGGATCCGCCGGTCGAGACCCCTGCATGTGCCTGCGCCCGTTCGCGAGGCAGGGCCGAAACCCGGGAAGGCACCGGTCGGGGCGGCCGTCTCACATGCCGATGACCAGGCGACTGGCGCGATCCGTCCCTGCCGGAACGGCCGCTGAGGCGGGGCCGTCCTCCTCGTGCTTCCCTGCCTCGTCGGGTTCGAGTGGCCGGTCGGCGGCGGAGATGGCGTGCCGGGTCTCGTCCGCGGCCATGAGAGCGCTTGCGGTCAGCGGTGGGCCGTCGTAGTCGGACGCGGCCGCCATCAGGCGGGCCGCCGACTTCGTCTCGGTCTCGGGTGGGATGACCAGCAGGTCCCAGCGGCCGGTGCCGTAGGAGAGCAGCAGCAGCTTGTGCGGGTCGATCTCCGGGGTGAACCATCCGGCCTTGACGACATGACCGCCCACGGGGATCTCGTGCGGGATGACCGGCCAGTACGTCGGGTTGACGGCGATGCGGGTGATGCGGCCCCACAGAGGGTCCAGCACATCGGTCAGTGCGGGCAGCTCGCTCAGCAGGTCTCGGGAGCGGGGCCACCAGGCACCGTCCAGGAGGCCGCGCGACGGGCCGTCGGTCTTCAGCGCGAGACGCGCGGCCGGGGCTGCGACGGGCTCGTGGTGTGGCAGGAGTTGGTGCAAGGCCGCCGACATGATGCGGACCCGTCTCCGGGCCGCCTTGGCGGCGCCCCGGGTTTCGTCTCTCGCCGAGAACGACCCGGCGTGGAAGCCGGTGTGCGAAATGCCCTCGGTGCTGTCCACGGTACTCCGCACACGCCGGGGCGGTTGTGGAGACGCCGCCGCATTCGGTGAAGCGGCTGTCGATACCGGCGGGAAGTGGGCTGAGGGCGCCGGGGCACGTCGTACGCCGGCTACCGGACCGGTCTCACGCCCGACGGCTCGCATGCCCTGGCCGGCACTCCTTGGCTGTATTGCGCGGGAGGTTTTCCTCGTGTTCCGTTCAACCCCTCGCTCCGCATCGGTCCGCCGGGCGCGGGCGAGGAGTATCCTGGTGATTACCGAGAGCATCTCGTACACCGGCTTCCACGCCGGGTCGTTCTCGGCGATTCATGGCAACCGGGCCGGCCGTGACCGGCCCGGGGTTGGGTCCGCGTCATGACCGCGACCATTCCGTTCACACCCGCAGTCGGAGACCGGGCCCCTTCTTCGTCACCGCTCCGACTCACGCTGGCGCGGGCCGGCGCCCCTCCGGCCCTGATCGACGGTGCCTGGTGGCCCCGTTCGCGCAACCTGACGGAGGAGCTCCCGGCGCTCGTCGAATGTCTCGACCCGCTGTGGGGGCGGATCACCCGGATAGCGGTGAGCCGCACGTTGTGGCCGGTCATCCCGGGTGAAGTGCCCGCGCACGGCCACATGGTGCGCGTCGGCTGGTCCAACGCCGGGCAGGACCCGCACAAGCTGTTGCTGCTGTCCCACACCTTCGGCCGCTGGGACCTGCTGGTGATCCCACCGGAGACAGCCCCGGCCACCGCAGCCCGGCTCATGGCCACGGCCACCGACCCGTCGCGGAGCCTCACGGCGACCGGCCTGATCCATGAGGCCGAACGTTTCCGGGCCGCGGCAGAGGCAGCGGCCGACTCGGACTCGCTCCGGGAGGCGGTCTGGGACTCCGAAGGCGGACACGACGCCCCCCCACCCCGCCTCACGCACTCCTGACGGACCGGTCACCCGTCACGTGCCCACCGCGGCAGCAGGAGTGTGAGAGATCGGCGGTGGGGGAAAGGCTGCGTGCCGTCGGCCTCCTGGGGGTGGGAGGCCGGCTCACTCCGGGAGGGCGAGGTCGTCGGTGGCGCTCCCGCGCCATTCGATCAGCAGGAGCGTCGCATCGTCCGTCGTGATCCCGCCCCGCGCCCGTTGCAGCGTGTGGGAGAGGGAGCGCGCCACCGTCCGGATCTGCTGGGCCGTGGGCTCAAGGCGGTTCACCCACCCGATGAGCTGCTCCTCACTGAATTCCTCACCGCCGACATCGCGCTCCTCTATCAGTCCGTCGGTGAAGCACAGGATCCGGTCGCCGGGGATGAGAGCCACTTCACTGATCCGGGGCTCGTGACCGCCGAAGCCGACGGGCAGCGTCGTCGGGCCCTGCAGCCGTCGTACGACACGGTGTCCACGGATCAACAGAGGAGCGGGATGTCCGGCGTTGACCCACTGAAGCCTGCCCGTTGCCGTGTTGAGCCGCATCATCTGAGCGGTCACGAAGTGGTCGGGGCCGAACTGATCGGCGACGGCCCGGTCCATGAACGTATAGATCTCCGACAGGCCGACGCTGATGCGCCGGGCATGCCGGTAGGCTCCGATGACCACCGTGGCCATCGTGGCGGCGTCCAGTCCGTGGCCCATCGCGTCGACCATGGCCACATGCAGGACATCGCCGTTGAGGGCGTAGTCGAAGCTGTCGCCGGCCACGTCGTAGGCGGGTTCCAGCATCCCGGCCAGCTCGACCCGGGGCGTGGACATCGCCAGCGGTGGCAGCAGCGACCACTGGATCTCCGCCGCCACACTCATCGGTTCTCTGCGGCGCAGCCGGAAGAACAGATCGGTGTAACCGTGCTTGGTCACCAGCATGTCGGCCACGAGCGAGGCGAGCCTGCGCAGCAGCCGTCGCTCGTCGTCCTGGAGACGGTCCAGGGTGACGGCCAGGACGCCCACCTGGTCGCCACCGTCCAGCAGGGGAAGATAGACCCGCACACCGTCGGCCTGCGAAACCTCGACGGGACGCGCTTCCCGGAAGGCGCGTCCGGCGTCGGAGCCGTCGATCGGCTGCGGTTCCCCGGCTGCCAGCCCGTCGCCCGGCAGGGGGACGAGCCACACCTGGCCGTAGTCCTGCAGGAAGAGCGAGGTCTCGCGGCCGTCGAGCCTGCCGATCTGCCGTGCGACGAGCGGACCGAGCTGGTGCGGCGGCAGCTCGTGCCCCTGGTCCAGCAGGATTCCCAGAAACTCCTCCCCGAAGCGCTCCGACCGGGTGGAGCCTTCCGCGGGTCCTTGCCGCTCACCGCCCGTCATCGCCGTGGCCCCGGGGGACGTTCGGGCGGATCCTCACGAAGGTGCTGTGCATACGAACTCCCGACGGAGACTCACCGGCCGACGCGGTGGGGAACTTCCGCCCGGACCGTGGGGGCCGATCCACCGACTCCCCAACGAGTCGGCCGTGCGCTCGTGCGGCGAGGACCGGCACAACGGCCACCGGGCGCCCCGCGTCCGAGCCGCGGCGGCTGGCCGGCACCGGCGGCGGCCTCAGGCGGATCGACCTCTTCGCCGTCGTCGTCCGCCGCCGCGAACATCTTGGTGGGGTCCGCGCCGTCTGCCGGCCTGCCCGCAGCCTGGATCACTGCCCTGCAGGGCAGTGATCCCGCCTACCAGTAGTGGCGTCGACCGGCGACGGCGTGTCCCATCGCGCCGAGGATCCACAGGATGGCTCCGACGACCAGCAGGATGATCCCGATGGTCCACAGGATGGACAGGCCGGTGAGGAAGCCGACGACGAGCAGAATGACGCCCAGGATGATCATGATGTCTCCTTCGGGGGGGGGTGCCGGCGCGCCCGCGAACTGCTATGGGCCGCAAGGGCGTCGGCGGGAACGGCCGATCTCTCTCCTCCTTACTCCACACGGTGTGGTCCGTGGCGGCTGACCTGTAGCCGGACCTCGGCGGGCATGTCGATGAGGCCGGTGGACCGACGCGCGGTGCCGAGCGGGCCTTCGCACAGCGCACCGAGAGTGGCGCCGGGCGTGCCCTCGGGGGTGAGGGTCAGGTCAATGCGGGTGCGGTGGCGGGCCGGTCGGCCGGTGATGACTACGGCCGCATGGCCTACCCCTGGCAGGGCACTGGCTTCGTTCGCGATCGCTTCGCTGAGTGCGCGGTCGCGCAGTTCGACGCCTTCCTGCGGGGGTGTGCCGCCGACGGGCAGTGAGCCGGGGCGGTGTCGGCTCAGCTGGCCGAGCAGCCACCACAGGGCGAGCAGGGCGGTGAGGACGAGGGCGGCGATGACCGCGGGCCACCACCACCAGCCCTGGCTGCTCCAGCGTGCCCGGTCGGCGGAGCCGAGCAGGACGTCGGCCGGGGTGGTCAGGGGCCAGCCGGCGGGTGGGGCCAGATCGTGCCGCCGGTAGAGGTCGAGCCCGGCGAAGAGGATGAGCAGTCCGCCGCCGAGGAAAACCAGTCCGGCGAGGGCCAGCAGGGTGCGGTTGAGGGCGGATCGCGGCGTCATGGCGGGCTCCGGTGCTCCGGGTTTGTGTCAGCGGGTGCGTCGCCGCGTCCGTACGGCGATGCGGGGAGGACGGGCGAGGGCGAGCCGGTCGCGCTCCTCGTCGAGGACGGCGGTGAGGTCGTCCTTCACCTGTCGGGGGTCTCGGAAGCGGACGTCCGCGCGGGCTTTGATGCGGTGGCGGCCCACCATGACGTGCGCCGCGCCGACTCCGGGGACCCGCATGGCGGCGTCGCGCAGCAGGACGGCGGCGCTGTTGCGGTCCACGAAGGCCCGCAATCGCGGGCAGCCGGCGGGTGAGCGCAGGGGCAGCCAGCGTCGCTGACCGGGGGTGAGGGCCAGGACGATCAGCCAGACGCCGACGGCGGCGGCCACGGCGGCCCCCGTCAGCATCCACACGTCGTCCACCGGGCGGGTCGCCAGTTCGTCGGCCAGGTGCCGTCGCCAGGCCGCGGCCGGACGTCCCGCCCGTACGGCGACGACGTCGACGAGCGTCGCGACCGCGGCCACGAGGATCACCGCGGCGACCAGCGCCGCCGTGACGCTGCGCGCCGACCACTTGCGACGGGTTCGGTGCCCTCCTTCGCGCTCACCGGCTGTGACGTCCGAGGTGGACACGTCGCGTTCGGGAGGATCGGGCTCCTTCGTCAGCGGCACCGCGGCACGGTGCGCGGACGACGCGGAGCCGCGGCCCGGGGGACGTGGACCGGATGTCATCACGATCGCCCTTCCTGCACGGCGTGCCCGGTGACCCGGGCCGCCCGGCCGCTCACCGGACCCGCCCCCGGCTCGAGTCGGCGGCGGTCACCAGCCGCCGGACGGTGAGAAGGACCTCTCCCACTCGCAGCCCGGTCAGCTGGGCGACCCGTTCGGCGACGTCCCGCTGGATCCGCTCGCAGACACGCGGGATGTCGGTGGGGTAGGGCAGGTCCATGGTCAGATGCAGGCGCACCGATCCGGTACGGACGGCGGCGGAGGCGTGGGGTGCCGCAGGTCCGCCCCGATCGGGCGGTACCGCGGCGCGCCGCGCCTGCGCCGCGCGCGCGGCCTGCGCGGCGATACGGGCGACCACCCTGTCCGGGATGACGGTGGCGCCCCGCTCGGCCGGGGGCGGCAGCCCGGCGGCCGACGCCGGCGGGCTCGACCCCTCACCGGGGGAACCGGGCCGGCTCTTCACCGCTGCCTCCGTGTCCGGAGGTCCAGGTCGCCCTGTACGACGAGGCCGACGATCAGCCCTGCCGCACCCAGGACCAGCACCAGCAGAAAGGCCCAGAAGCCGCCGAAGTAGCCGGCGAAGCCGAGGGCCATGCCGGCCGCGAGTCCCGTCGTTGCTGTGTTCATCTCGCACTCACCCGTCTCGCGAGCGCCCCTCTCACCGTGATCATCCGCTCGGGCCCGAGGACACGGCGGTGCTCCCGGCAGCGGTCACCTCACGCGGCCCTCGTTCGGTTCGGTCTGTTCCTCCTCGTCGTCGGGCAGGTGGACGTCGTCGACGGCGATGTTCACCTCGACGACCTCCAGGCCCGTCATCCGCTCCACGGCGCTGATGACGTTGGTGCGTACGCCGCCCGCGACGTCGACGATGGAGACGCCGTACTCGACGACGACGTCCAGGTCCACCGCGGCCTGCCGTTCCCCGACCTCGACCTTGACGCCGCGGGTGACCGCTCCGCCTCCGCCCGCGCCGGGGACGCGTTCCCGCATGGCGCCGAAGGCGCGGGCCATCCCCGCTCCTAGGTTGTAGATGCCCGGTACCTCGCGGGCGGCCATGCCCGCGATCTTGGCCACCACACCGTCCGCGATGGTGGTCCTGCCCCGTGTCTCGGCCGGAGCCCCGGCCCCGGTGCGGCCCTTGAGCGCGCTCACGCCTGCTTCGGGCCGGCTGCCCCCGCCGACGCTGGTGATGTTGTCCGTCATGGCGGTCGCCTCGATCGGTCGGCCGGACACCGGAATGATGCCCGTCGAAAGTTGGACATATCGAGCGGCGGAGTCCTCACGTGCCCTGGTGTGTGACGTGCATCACATGTCTTTTCGGGGGTACACGGTCGTTCCGAGCCTGCGTGGGAGCGCCATGATCGAACACACTGCTTCCCCACGACTGGGATGCGACCTGCCCGACCGCCTGCTGGCCGTACGGGCGGCCGAGGGGGACGAGGACTCCTTCGCCGTTCTCGTCCAGCGGCACAGCCGGTCCCTGCTGACCCTGGCCCGTTGCATGCTGGGCAACCCCCAGGACGCCGAGGAGGCCGTTCAGGACGCCTTCGTCAGCGCCTGGCGCCACCTGCCGGAATACCGCCACAGGGCGGAGTTCCACACCTGGATGTACCGGATCACCGTCAACCGCTGCCAGACCATGTGCCACCGACGGCCGCCGCCTCTTTCCCTGGACACCGTCGCCGAACCCGCGGCGGGCGACGCGTGGAGCCAGCCCGCCCGGACCGCCGAGCAGGACGCGGCCATGGCCGCCCTGTTCCGCGCGCTCGCCGAGCTGGACGCCGGACAGCGGGTCTGCTGGATCCTGAGGGAGGTGCAGGGCCTGCCCTACAAGGAGATAGCGCACGTGACGCGTACCGGCGAGCAGACGGTACGCGGCAGACTGTTCAGGGCACGCCGATCCCTGCAGGAGGCGATGGGCTCATGGCGCTAGACGACCCGCACACGCGGCCTCCCGAACCGCCCGGAGCCGGCGGGCCCCGCAACGGCTGGGCCGCCGCCGACGTGCCCCCGATCGCAGGCGATGAGGTACTGCCCTGCGGCCGCCTGCTCAGCCGGGTCTGGGAACAGGCGCGGGACGCACCACCGGCCGCGGACCCGCACCCGGTGTCCTGTCCATACTGCCGAGAGGCGGTCGAGGGACTGGCCACGGTGAACGCGGCCGCCCGGACGCTGCGCGACGAGGACCCTCCGGGCCTGCACGCACTCGCCGACCGGGTCATGGACGTCGTCAGGGCAGAGGTCCGGTTCGGGCGGCTGCTGCCCCTGGCCGACCCCGACCGGGACCTGCGGATCGCCGAGAGCGCCGCGGCCAAGGTGCTGAGGCGGGCCGCGGACACGGTCCCCGGTGCCAGGGCCGCGACCTGCCGGCTCGTACCCGAGGGCAACGGCACCGACGTGCGGGTGACCATGACCCTGGCCGCCGCCCTCGACCGCCCGCTGCCCGACCGGGTCCACCAGGTACGCCGATCGGTCCTCCACTCGGCCGGACAGGACCTGGGGCTCACGGTGACAGCCGTCGACATCACCGTGGCCGACGTACTGGAACCGGGACCGACCCTCGGTCCCCGCCTCCCGACGGGCGGTGGCGCATGATGACCGCCACCGGCACCACCGCGCTCCCCGGCGTCGCGGCCGAGGCAGCCCTCGCGGTTCCTGGCGTGGCCGCCCTGCAACCCCGCCTCGCCCGGCGCCTCGCGGCAGCCGCCGCGCCCACCCGGGCGGACACCACGCCACCCGAGGCCGGCGTACGCGCCGACCGGGCGCCGGACGGTTCGGGATGGCACATCGAGGTGCGCTGCGTCCTGACGGAGGGTCGGCGGGCGCTGGACATCGCCCGAAACGTCCACGACCGGGTGACAGCCGCCCTCGTCACCCACCTCGCCACCCACGGTGCCGCAGAGCCGGTCACCGTCGCGGTCACGGTGACCGGTATCGCCGCCTGGCGCGACGCGGCATGAGCGGCGGCGCGGGCACAGGCCCCGCGAACCGTCGTTCGGCGAGCAGCAGGTCGCCGACCGTGGGAGCACGCTGCTCCCGTCCGGAAGTCCTACATGGGCGGTCGCGGCTCAAGCCTCGATGCCGCCGACGATCCGGCTCTCGTGCGGGGTGACCGGCTGTGAGTTACGGGTACGCGGGGAGGCGGCCGACCACGGCAGCGGGAGAGATGAGGTTCGCATGCGTACTGTCCTCGGCAGCCGCCCGCCTGCCGCCGTGCGCGGCAGCCCACTGCGGGGCCGGGTCGCTGTGGTCACGGGGGCGGCGCGCGGCGTGGGCGAGGCACTGGTGCGGCGCCTGTCCGCGGAGGGCATGCGGATCGCTCTGCTCGGTCGTGAGGAGGAGACGCTGTCCCAGGTGGCGGCGTCACTGGCCGTCATGACCGTCTGCATCGAGGCGGACGTGACCGATCAGGCCGCCCTCGACAGGGCTGCGCGGCAGGTCGAGGAGCGGCTCGGACCGGCCGGCGTCGTCGTGGCCAACGCCGGCATCGCCGTCGGCGGGCCCTTCACCCGCACCGAGGCCGAGCTGTGGCGACGCGTCGTCGACGTCAACCTGGTCGGGGCGGCGAACACCGCCAGGGCCTTCCTTCCCCAACTCACGCGGACCGGAGGTTACTTCCTCCAGATCGCCTCGACCGCAGCGTTCGGCTCCGCTCCGATGATGAGCGCGTACTGCGCGTCCAAGGCAGGCGCGGAGTCCTTCGCCCTGGCACTGCGCGGTGAGGTCGCCCCCGAGGGGGTCGCCGTCGGCATCGCCTACCTGCACTGGACCGGCACCGACATGATCGCCGGAATGGACGAGCACCCGGTGCTGAGAGCCCTCCGCCGGCACCAGCCGCCCTTCGCTCGGCGGGTCCACAGTCCGGCGCAGGTGGCCGACTGGCTCGCCACCGGCATCACACACCGTGCCCGGAGCATCTACGCGCCCCCGTGGCTGCGCTGGTGCCAGCCGCTGCGGCCGGTCTTCCCGTTCGTGGTCGGCCGCATCGCCCGACGCGAACTGCGGGAGGGATCGACCGACGAACTCGGGGCCGAGGCCGACGTGCTCGGGGCGGGCGGCCGTGCCGACTGGATGTCGGTCAGGCCCGAGACCTGACCCGCGACGGGGGCCGGAGGCGTCCAGAGGGTGTCCGACAGGCCGTGCGACGTCCGCGCATGCTGCGATCGCAGAGCGAGAGCCGGCCGGACCGGCCGATCAGAACGCTCGGTAACACGCCGGAAGCACGAGACTCGGCCCCGGGGAGACCGTAAGCACATGCCCGGGCCCCTGCCGTATACGGACGCGGTGGACTGCCCGGGGAGTGGTTTCCCAGGGCGGAAGCGGCCGTAGAGCCCCCAGGCGGGTAGGTGGTCGCCATGGACGAGGATGACGCGGACGCGGCGCTGCGAGCGGCGCTCGACCAGCTGGCGTTCGCCACCCGGAGCGCGGCGGCGCTGTCGAGCACGCTGGACGCGGTCGAGGGGCTCAGGCGGGTGTGCCGGGTGCTGGTGCCGGGACTGGCCGACTGGTCCGCGGCCGATCTGATGGACGAGGACGGCGCCGTCGAGCGGGTCTGTGTCTCGCACCGTGACCCCAATGCCGCCCTGACCGGCCTGACGGGACCGTTGCCGCCGGTGCCGGAGACGGCGACAGGCCCGCTGTCCCGGGTGCTTCGCGGCGCCGGCCCGCTGCTGTTGTCGGCCGGGCGGCTGTCGGCCGCGCAGGAGGCGTCCGATCCGCTGCACACGGCAACCATGCAACCGTTCGCCCGACTCGGGGGAGACTCCGTGATCGTGGCCCCCTTGCGGGCACGCCGGCGAGTGCTGGGTGCGCTGACCCTGGTCCGGGGCGAGGGACACCCGCCGTGGGCCGAGGCGGACCTGGAACTGGTCGAGGACCTGACCCACCGCATCGCGCTGGCCCTCGACAACGCCAGGCTCTACGCCGAGACCCAGGCCGTCGCCGAGCGCCTCCAGCGCTCCCTGCTGCCGGACCTGCCCGTCGTACCGGGTCTGCGCATCACCGCCCGCTACTCCCCGGCGCTCGCCACCGCGCAGATCGGCGGTGACTGGTACGACAGCTTCGTCCTGCCGGAAAGCGGTGACACCACTCTGATCATCGGCGACGTCACCGGCCACGATCTGCATGCCGCCGTGACCATGAGCCAGATCCGGAACATGCTGCGTGGCATCGCCTGCGACCGCCGGGAGCCCCCCGGCATGATCCTGCGCCGCTTGGACCTCGCAGTCGACGCCCTCTACAGCCACCGCACCGCCACCTGCGTGTACGCACTGCTCAAGGGCCAGGAAGGAGGGCCGTACCAGCTGGAATGGGCGAGTGCAGGACATCCACCACCCCTGCTGGTCACCGCGGACGGCGACACCACCTACCTCTGGGAAGCACACGGCCTCCTGCTGGGCGTCGACCCGCACGCCGAACGGCCCAGTGCCTGCCTGTCCCTGCCCGAGGGCAGCACCCTGCTGTTGTACACGGACGGTCTGATCGAACGGCGCGGCGAATCCATGGATCACGGCATGACCCGGCTCCGGCAGCGCGCTGCCGCCCTGGTCGGCCAGGACATCGACGAGCTGAGCGACGAGCTGATGAACGGACTCGTGGCAGGGGCCCACGACGACATCGCCCTGCTCGCCCTGCGACTGCCGCAGTCGGACGACGGCGTCTCGCCCTGAGGCCACGCAGTGCAGGCCGTACGCCATGATCCTGCGACCGTGACACCAGGTGTGTGCGCGCCGGCAAGGAGACAACGCAAGAGACCGGATCATGTACGGGCGGCCTGCCGAGCAGCGAGGAGAGCGAGGCGGCCACCCGTGGGCCAGGAGATCGACACTCACGTCAGCACCCGTCCGAGTCCGTCCGGCCAGGCGTCTTGCGGACGCGGTCAACCGCATCGCCGGGCCGGATGAGCGGACCGGCGGCTGGTTTCCCCCCGCGCCCGGGCCGGCGCTCCCCGGCTTCCGGGGCTCCGCCTGTCCGGCAGCACAAGCCCGACGGCTCCGCAGGGCGCGGTCCTCGGCGCGGGGCTGCGCCGCGTACGGGAGATCACCGAGACCGCCATGGGCCATGTGCGGCTCGCCGATGTTCCCGGCACGTGATCCTGCACGTCGGCAGCCGCGCTTGCCACTGCGTCCCGCTGCTCGACGAGCGTGGTGCCTTGCTGGGAGCGATCTCGACGCATCACGCCCGGCCCATCGCCGGATTCGCCCGCAGCCAGCTCGCGGCCCTGCGCGAAACCGTCGACGTGGTGGGCAGCCGGCTGGCATGACACCGACGCACCGTCATCCCGGACGCCCTGGAGGATCTCCAGCGCACAGGTCCCAGCCGTACTGAGCGGCTGTTCGACCCGCGCCGGCCTGCCGCTCGGTGCCGGTACGCGGCCTCGGAAGGCACCGGCCCGCGTACATACGGCTTCTCGCTCAGCGCATGACGCAGACGAGAACGGACCGGCTACGACGTTGTCCCGAGCTGCGTTCCGGTTTGGCCCCGGCGCTTCGTAGCGTGCGTGATCAGCGACCGCCGGAGAGTCTGGCGTGCGACGTTTTGGTCAGATGGGTTCGGGGACACGTTGAGCGGAGGTCGCGTCGCGTGCGGGTTCGGAAGTGAGCTGGCATTCAACTCGTCCGCCCGCCTTGCCGTCCGGCTCAGAACGCGGGCGGCAGAGCTGTTCTGCGTTCAGATGGACCGTGCGGTGGCCAGTGCCTTGTCCAGGGAGGTGCGGATCTCGTCGGGCAGATGTTCGCTGTGTACCCACTCCACGATCAGTTCGGAGACCTGCCGCAGTTTCGTATTGGTGTGCTGTGAGACCTCTCGTAGCACTTGGAAGCCCTGCTCGGGACGCAGGCCACCGAGGGTGATGACCACACCGATCGCTTGGTCTACCACGGGGTGGAGACGACGGCCTCCTGCAGCTGACTGATTTCCGTCTGCAACTCGCTGATCTTGTTCAGGAGCGGTGTCCGTGCCGGAACCAAGTGCCCCTCGAGTCGCATCGGGGGTGCCGTTCAGAGAGTCTTCCATCATGATCACATCCCAGACCTCGGGTTTCCCGTCCGGGTCGCCGGTGCCGTATGGAATTGCGAGGACGACAGTTCGACCATTACCCCAGGTTGCCGTTTTCGTGCATCCCGTTCCACGGCGCGCAGCGGCCGGTGGAGCGGAGCTCACTCGGGGTTCAACTCGGCCATGACGGTGGGCCCTGCCCTGCGACGACCAGTACCGCTCGGATCGCGGGATGTGCCGTCCATGGTCGCGGGTGGCTGCCGGCGCGCCTGATCCGGGCGGAGGACTGTTCGACCATCAGATACCGGGGCAGGATCACGAGGCCGGGTGTCGTCCTGGCTCGGCTGACCGTCTTCAGAGTCGGTTCGAGGGTCTCCGGTGGGGGCGCGGACGGCCGTGCGTTCGGAGTGCATCAACCGCAGCCGGAAGAAGACGTCTTGATCGCGGCGTCCCAGAGCATCCCCTCCTCCCGGCGTCCTGCGCACGACCGGTCGCGGCTTCGATTGAGCGCCTGTCGCACATCGCGGCAGGCATTCGGGTGTGGGTGGGGGACTCGGGAGGGGGACCCGGAGGTGGGCCGCGTTCAGCAGCGTATCCATGGGGCTGGCTCGACTCAGGCTCCTCCGGTTCAGCCAACGAGCCGGGGGAGCCGCTGACGGGACCGCAGTGGTGGCGCCCCACGATGGCGCCCATGGCCCCGCCGTTGGTGTGGCGGGTGGTGACGGCGAGTTCCACGCAAGACCCTGTGCCATCGCGACCCGGGAGGTGCCCTCGTCCCGCGGGAGCGCTGCCCGCTGCTGTGGGCACTGGCCGAGAGGCGTTCGGCACGCGGGGACGACGACAGATGCCTGCGTGGTGACGGACGGCTGGTCCCGATCTCCTCGTCGGCCACCCCTGGCGGACGACGTCTCCGGCGTCTGCGTGGCCTGGTCGTGCTGATCGTCGAGACCGCGGCGGACCGCCGTGCCGGTAGGGAACGCGCGGAACGTGCGGGGCAGTCAGAACGGATGGAACAGGCGGAACGAGCCGCTCGTGCGAGCGCTCTGGAGAGTCTCGCCGAGCGGTTGACACTCGTCGCGGAGATCACCGAGGTGCTCGGTCAGACCCTGGAGGTGGACGAGGCCCTCGCCCGGTTGAGCCGCGGCCTTGCTCCCCGCCTCGCCGACTGGGCCGCGGTGGACCTGCGGGTCGGATCCCGTCAGGTGCACCGAGTTGCCGTGACCGGCCCGGAGAGCCGTGAAGCCTGGCAGGAGGACTGGCGCGGTCATCTGCCCCCGGTCGGGGAGGCGACCCACTCGCCCCTGGTCCAGGTACTGAACGGAGGCGCTCCCGTCCTTGAGAAGCGGGTGGACCTGGACGCACCGCCCGACTCCCCGCTGGCCACCGTGCACAGCGCCTTCCTGGGAGCGGCCGGTGCGGCATCCGTCTTCTGCTCGCCGACTACGGCGCCGCGCTCGGCGTCGCCGAGGCTCGCGAGCGGCTGGAACTGCTGCGGGTCATCGGTATCGAGGAATTCCCCGCGGAACGGGCCCGACGGCACGGTGAAGCGGCCGGCCATGGGACCCGGCTCGGTATTCGGCGGTCAGGTCGGCGGAGTGGCCGCCCCTGAACTGCGGGATTGCGGGCCGGCTGCGTTGCGGGTCCACGTCAGCCGGGACCGGTGGCCGCCAACGTAACGGCCGCGTGGTCGGCAGCGCGCGCGACGCTCGCTGAAACTCCCCACTCCGTTGAACGCCGGACCAAGTGGGGCGACAAGTAGCCCTGGCCGTTTTCAGGGCTCTGTCCGCAGTTTCGTGAATCCCCAGGTCAGCGGGAACGACGGGCACAGTGCCCACGGCGCGGTGAGGTTCTGTTCGGCAAAGAGGCGTTCCAGAGCAGCCCTGCGGCGCCCGCGTACGGCCACCTGGTCGTGTCGGTGCCCGCCAGGCGCAACAAGTCGAAGGCGACGAAGTGGGCGGGCCACTGCTCGGCGAGCCGGGCAGCGCCGGCACCGCGCCGCTGGAGGCGACCCCGGAGTCGCTCGAAGGCGAGTCTTACGACCAGCTCGCCGTCCAGGGCCGTCGCGTCGGGCAGCTGGACCGTGCCCGGAACGAACCTCGGGGAAGGAGGGTGCGAGGTTCCTGCCCCTGCGAGAGCGCAACACCAAACGCCCGGCATCCAGAGAGAGCAGCGCTCGCCAGCCATCGTTAGCCAGACTCTGGTGTGTCTTATAAGACATGGGCCCGTCGAGCCGCTTTTGTACAGAGCAGCCGTGGCGGCCGCGTCCGCGGGCGGATGCCGGAGCGTGACTGTTCACGGATTGACGCTCACTGCGGCGATTACCAAGCTGGTGGGGGGGCTGTGGAAGGGACTGCGGTCGTGAGTGGTCGACAGAGTGGGCTCACCCGATTGCTGACGGCAGCGGAGACAGCGGCGCCGGCGGACGCCGTCGACGTGATCGCGGAGGACCTGCGGCGGCGTTTCGAGGCCACGAAGGTCTCTTTCCTCATCGTGGACCTGACGGGGAAGGCGGTGGCTCGGCTGTCCACCGCTCCCACTCGGGGTGGGCGGCAGGCCGAGCGGATTCCCCTGTTCGGCAGCGTCTACGAGGAGGTGATCCGTACCCAGCGCCTGTATCAGGACGCGACCGGCGAGGGACAGCGGGTGATCGTGCCCGTCACCAACCGCGGGGATGCGATCGGGCTGCTGGAACTGCTCCTGCCGACCGGCCCTGGCGAGGACGTGCTCGACGCAGTCGGGGAAGCCGCCCACATCCTGGCCTACATCGTGATCGCCAACGGCCACTTCACCGATCTCTACACCTGGGGCAAACGCTCCAAGCCCCCCACCCTGGCAGCTGAAATCCAGTACCAGCTGCTGCCCCTGTCGCTGTCGTGCGAGGCCGCACAGTTCACCCTGTGCGGGAACCTGGAGCCCTCCGAGGACCTCAGCGGCGACACCTTCGACTACACCGTGGACCGCGACACCTTGCACGTGTCGGTGACCGATCCCATGGGCCACGACATGGATTCCGCCCTGGCCGCCACGGTCCTGGTGGGCGCCCTGCGCGGGGCCCGCCGGGCGGGCACCGGCCTGGCCGAACAGGCCCACCGGGCAGACCAGGCACTGATCGAACACGGCCACGGTCATGCCACCGGGCAGCTCCTGCGCATCAATCTCCATACCGGGCGGGCCCAACTCGTCAACGCCGGTCATCCCTGGCCACTGCGCATGCGCAACGGGGCTGTGGAGACGATCACCTGCGAGGTGGACCATCCCTTCGGGCTGTCTGAGCTGACTCCCCACCCGTACCGTGCGCAGGACCTCGACCTGCGGCCCGGTGACCGTCTGCTCATGTTCACCGACGGCATGCTCGAACGTCACGGAGAGAAGGTCGATCTGCCCGCCCTGCTGGCGCGCACCCGGAATCTGCACCCGAGGGAGACCGTGCTGGCGCTGACGTCCGCGGTCCGGGACGCCGCCGACGGCCGGCTCGAAGACGATGCCACCGCCGTCTGCCTGGACTGGCACGGCCCCCAGGAGACCCAGCGGCACGTCAGCGCCGGCGCAGACACCCGGCAAGCCTCAGCCGCACGCACGAAGGACCAGTCGTGACCCAGCTGAACGGTGCCAACGCGAATGAGACATCACGAGGTGTCTGGAGAACCGTCCCACTTCTCCTCGGCGGCCCACCCATCGGGCGGCGCCGGGTCGGAGACGGGGGCCGCGAGCATCGGGTCCGGCAGCGCCCACATGCGCCATGCCTTCCACGCGGGCGCCCCTTCGTGCGGTGCTGCTGGTTCTCCGTTACTCGAGTAGGCCGAGTTCCGAAGCACTCGCCGGTGCTCTTGCCGAGTTGCTAGGCCGTCTCTTTGGCAGCCCGCTCCATGACTTGCGGACAACCGTGCACCAGAATGAGGGCTCGAAGCCGTTCGTGCGATGGCTGATGGAGGGCGACCGTAAGGCGGCCCAGACGGCTGTCTGTCATTGCCGGTCGCGAGGGGGCGGGGAGCCAACTCATTCTCAGCCTGCTCCGGCCAGGTTGGGCATTGGTTCGGGCGAAGCCATCCGGCTGTGGTCGGTGGGTGCCGATGCGCCGGGATGGATGGGATGGTTGCGCGATGCCGTCCCGGACGGGGGTCTGACTCTTGAGATCTTTGACCGAAGTGTCCAGTCACAGACTTGTCGACCGTCGTCGCGGGATGGGTTCTGCTGTCACCGAGCCACAGGGCGTGTCCCAATAGGGGCCTTGCCGAGTTCCAGGCGCCATCACGGTTCAGACCGCCCGAGCGGGCCGGTGCCATCCGCCCAGCCGGTCACCACGCGGGAGGCCAAACACCATGACGACCAGACAGCACAGCACCTCCTCCAGCGCGGATCCTCCTGTTCGGGGCGAGGTCGTCCTGGGCGTGGACACGCACGGCGAGGTCCATGTCGCCGCCGTGGTGTCCTCGCTGGGGAAGGTTCTGGGCACCGAGTCCTTTCCGGCGACGGCGGCCGGCTACCGTCGGCTGCTCGTGTGGGCCCGCAAGCGGGGTACGGTGCGCCGGGCCGGCGTGGAGGGCACCGGTACCTTCGGCGCGGGCCTGTCCCGCTACCTGCTGACCCAGCAGATCCAGGTGTTCGAAGTGAACCGGCCCGACCGCTCGGCCCGCCGTCTGCTCGGCAAGTCGGACCCGCTCGATGCGCAGGCCGCCGCGCGAGCCGTGCTCAGCGGTCGCACCCGGGCCCAGGCCAAATCCGGCGACGGACCCGTGCACAGCGCCCGGATCTACAAACTCGCCAAGGACTCCGCGGTCAAGGCCCGTACCCAGGCGATCAACCAGCTCAAGGCCGTCCTAGTGATCGCCGACCCCGCCCTGCGGGAACGGTTGTCGAGCCTGGGCAACGCCGAGCTGTTCCGCACCTGCGCGACCCTCAGCCCACCCGATGGCGGGAGAGAAGAGGACGCGGTGGTCCAGGCCACCCACCTGACGTTGCGCATGCTCGCCGAGCGCATCGAACAGCTCAACGGGCAGATCAATGAGCTGAACCAGCGACTGACCCGGCTCGTCGAACACCATGCCCCACGGCTGCTCGTACCGGTGGGCATCGGTCCGGACAGCGCCGTCACTCTCCTGATCACCATGGGAGACAACCCCGAGCGACTGAACACCGAGGCGTCCTTTGCTGCCCTTTGCGGAGTCAGCCCCATCGAGTACTCCTCCGGCCGGCGGAGCACGCGCCGGCTCAACTACGGCGGCGACCGTCAGGCCAACGCCGCCCTGCACCGCATCGTGTTCACCCGCCTGCGCCACGACCCGCGCACCCGGGCGTACTACGAACGCCGCACCCAGGAAGGCAAGACCCGGCGTGAGATCATCCGATGCCTCAAGCGATATGCCGCCCGAGAGGTCTTCAACCTGGTCAGGACGGTATCCAGTGTTCCCCCGTTATAGGGGCGTCCGTGAGACGTGAGAGGGTCTGGGGCGTGAGTGAGACACCACCGAACACCCTGCAATACCGCTTTGACGGGCCAGAAGACGCTCCGGTCCTGATCTTGGGTCCCTCACTGGGTACCACATGGCACATGTGGGACCGCCAGGTGCCGGAGCTGACCAAGCAGTGGCGGGTCCTGCGGTTCGACCTGCCCGGTCACGGCGGGGCCCCCGCCCACCCGGCCGGTTCCGTCGCCGAGCTGGCCGGCCGGCTGCTGGCCACGCTGGACGCCCTCGGTGTGCAGCGGTTCGGCTACGCGGGCTGCGCGCTGGGCGGTGCGATCGGCATCGAGCTGGCCCTGCGCCACCCCGCACGGCTCGCCTCCCTGGCGCTGGTCGCGGCCTCGCCCCGGTTCGGGACCGCCGACGAGTTCCGGCAGCGCGGGGTGGTCGTACGGACGAACGGGCTGGACCCGGTCGCCCGGACCGCCCCCGACCGCTGGTTCACCGGCGGGTTCGCCGCGGCGCAGCCCGCGATCACCGAGTGGGCGGTGCAGATGGTCCGCACCACCGACCCGGGCTGCTACATCGCCGCCTGCGAGGCGCTCGCCGTGTTCGACGTACGGGCCGAACTGGGCCGGGTCGGCGTGCCGACGCTCGTGCTCGTCGGCGCCGACGACCAGGTCACCGGGCCCGCCGAGGCCCGCACGCTGGTCGCCGGCATCCCGGATGCCCGGCTCGCGGTCGTCCCCGGCGCCTCCCACCTGGTCCCGGTCGAGCAGCCGGCGGCCGTCACCGACCTGCTGGTGCACCACTTCTCCACCGCCTGGCAGCAGCCCTACGAGACCGGCCAGACGGTCCTGCCGGCGGCGTCGGCCGTCCCGGTCCCGGCGGTGGCGCCGTCGGCCGCGCCGGTCGCCGAGATCGCCCCGGCCGCCGCACCGGCGCAGCCGGCCGCGCGGCCCGACCGGTACGAGACCGGGCTCAAGATCCGCCGGGAGGTGCTCGGCGACGCACACGTGGACCGGGCGCTGGCCGAGGCCGACGCGTTCTCCGGGGACTTCGAGGATCTCGTCACCCGCTACACCTGGGGCGAGATCTGGGACCGGCCCGGACTGGACCGCCGTACCCGCAGCTGCGTCGCGCTGTCCGCGCTGGTCGCCGGGGGCCATCTGGAGGAGCTGGCCTCCCACACCCGGGCGGCCCTGCGCAACGGGCTCACCCCGGACGAGATAAAGGAAGTGCTGCTGCAGACGGCCGTGTACTGCGGGGTGCCGGCCGCGGCCGGCGCGTTCCGGGTGGCCCGGCAGGTCATCCAGGAGGAGACCACGCCCGCAGAGTGAGCCGCGCGCCGCCGGGCCCGGCCGGCCGCCGGGTTCGGCAGGATGGTGAGCCATGAAGCTCACGAAGAAGTCCCACGCCTGCGTCCGCCTGGAGAAGGACGGGCAGACGCTTGTCATCGATCCGGGCGGCTTCAGCGAACCGGACGCCGCGCTCGGCGCGGACGCCGTCCTGGTCACGCACGAACACCCGGACCACTTCGACGAGTTCCGGCTGCGCGCCGCCATGGAGAACAACCCGGCCGCCGAGATCTGGACGCTGAAGTCCGTCGCCGACCAGATCTCGGCGGCCTTCCCGGGGCGGGTGCACACCGTCGGTCACGGCGACACCTTCACCGCGGCCGGCTTCGAGGTGCAGGTCCACGGCGAGCTGCACGCGGTGATCCACCCGGACATCCCGCGCATCACCAACGTCGGCTATCTGATCGACGACGGCAGGGTCTTCCACCCCGGCGACGCCCTCACCGTGCCCGGCCGGCAGGTGGAGACGCTGATGCTCCCGGTGATGGCCCCCTGGAACAAGATCTCCGAGGTCATCGACTACGTCCGCGAGGTGCGGCCGCAGCGCGCCTACGACGTCCACGACGCCCTGCTCACCGATCTCGCCCGCCCGATCTACGACCGCCAGATCGGCGCCCTGGGCGGCACGGACCACCAGCGGCTGTCGCCGGGGGCCTCCACCGAGATCTGAGTCCGTTGTCAGAGGCGCCGGGTAGGTTGTGAGGCATGCGCATCGCTACCTGGAACGTGAACTCGATCACCGCCCGCCTTCCGAGGCTGCTGGCCTGGCTGGAGAGCAGCGGCACCGACGTGCTCTGCCTCCAGGAGGCCAAGGTCGCCGAGGACCAGTTCCCGTCCGACGAGCTGCGCGAGCTGGGCTACGAGTCGGCGGTCCACGCGACCGGCCGGTGGAACGGCGTGGCGGTGCTCTCCCGCGTCGGCATGGAGGACGTGGTCAAGGGCCTGCCCGGTGATCCCGGCTTCGACGGCGTCACCGAGCCGCGCGCCATCTCGGCGACCTGCGGCCCCGTCCGCGTCTGGTCGGTGTACGTCCCCAACGGCCGCGAGGTCGAGCACCCGCACTACGCCTACAAGCTCCAGTGGTTCGAGGCCCTCAAGGCGGCCGTGTACGGCGACGCACAGGGCAGCCGCCCCTTCGCGGTCATGGGTGACTACAACGTGGCGCCGACCGACGACGACGTCTACGACGTGGCCGCCTTCGAGGGCTCCACACATGTCACCCCCGCCGAGCGCGCCGCCCTGGCCTCCCTGCGCGAGGCGGGCCTGGCCGACGTGGTGCCCCGCCCGCTGAAGTACGACCACCCGTTCACGTACTGGGACTACCGCCAGCTCTGCTTCCCGAAGAACCGCGGCATGCGCATCGACCTGGTGTACGGCAACGAACCGTTCGCCAAGGCCGTCAAGGACGCCTACGTCGACCGCGAGGAGCGCAAGGGCAAGGGTGCCTCCGATCACGCTCCGGTGGTGGTCGACCTCGACGTCTGATGCCACGCTGGTTCCATGAATCTTCCGTTCCTGGGCCACCGGCGCAAGAAGAACGGTGACGAGGGGAGTGCCCCCGCGCGAGCCGATTCGAGGGTGGGGGCACCCCCTGCCGACCCCGAGGCGGTCGCCGCGCTGCTCTCCGAGTGCGAGCTGCTGCGCGCGCAGGCGGCCCGGGCGGGTGTCCGCCTCGACGACACCCCGGCCTCCCTGGAGGCCCTGGACCAGCTGGTCCCGCGCTGGCGCGACGACACGGAGACCCTGCCCTGGCTGGGCCATGACGCGGGGCTGTACCTGGGCACGGTCGTGGTGCGCACCGTGTCCGGCGCCGCCTGGCGGATCCGCCCCGACGGTGAGGCGGTCGTACGGCTGGCCTCCGGCCGCGAGATCGAGGTGGTGGGCGCCGGGCAGGACTGGGCGGCGAGCGGTGTCCCCGAGCTGTCCCAGCTGTACGCGGAGATCGCCGAGACCTGAGCTTCCCTCAACCTCGCCGCCCAGTGGATCGTTTCGGCACCGGGGAAGCTCAGCACCTCCGGCCTCGACTAGGATGTGCCGTTCATCCCTGTGGTGATGGTGAGCTCGCCGATCTGCACCGGGATGTGCGTGCTGCGAAACCCCAGGGGGCGGCAGTTCACACGGGCCAGGCTCGTCCGGCGGCAGCCGGAGATCACTGCTCGCGCACGGGGACGGACACGTACGACGGGTCGTCCGAGGGCGAGGAGAAGGTCAGCTGCGCGCCGGACGGGTTGTGCTCGATGTACAGCGGGTCGACCGTGTCGACCACCAGCGCCAGGCGGTGCCCGGCGGGCACGTCGTAGGCGGTGGAGAACAGGTCCAGGTCGACGTGGAACGGCTCGCCGGGCGTCCGCCCGTGCCAGGTGTACGGCGCGTTCGTGACCAGTTTGCCGATGCCGAGCGGCCCCACGTCGTACAGGTAGGCGACGAGGGTGCCGCTCTCCGCCGTCGGCGTCAGTGTGGTGTGCAGGCGTGCCGTGCCGCGCACCCGCTGGGCGCTGCCGTACCGCTCCGACTGCCACACGGCCGCCCAACGGCGCGGCAGCAGGGGAATGGAGGCCATCGGCGGCAGTTGGGCGATCTGGTCGAGGATGCTGGAGAGGAAGACGATCCCGCCGTCCGCGCCGGAGTCGACGTTCGCGTGGATGGTGCTGGAGCCGTCGAGCGTGAACTTCCTGCGTGTCGCCTCGACCGACTTCCAGTCCGGGTAGCCCTCGTATTCCCCCGCGCTACGGGACTTCAGCCGGACCGGCTGTTCACGGTCGATGCCGTTGTCGGCTCCCTTGAGGTAGTGGTCGAACCAGCGTCCGGTGTCCGTCCACACGTCGTTGGGCAGTCCGAACAGGCCGGGCAGCTCGGCGGTCGCGTGGTCGCCGGGCCGCAGTTCGAGCCGCTTGGGCACGGTCAGCTTCTCGTAGAAATCGGCGTACTGGTTGACCGGGAAGACCGTGTCGCCCCAGGCGTTGGCGAGCATCACCGCCGCGCCGTTCTTGTTCAGCTGGTCGACATGGGTCGCGACGGAACGCTTCCGTCCCCAGTCGATCATCTCCTGTTCCTTCGACAGGTTCGAGGAGTACAGGTTGTCGAAGATCTTCCTCAGTTCGGGGCTCTCGCGGCCGGTGAGGGTGGCCGTGCCGTCCAGGACGGCCGCCGCCTGCACATGCTGGGTGCGGCCCGAGTAGATGGACTCGATCAGGTCCGCCCAGCCGCTGAGCGCGGCCACGGCCTTGATGCGCTTGTCGTGCGCGGCGGCGAGCAGGCTGATCCCGGCGCCGTAGGACACTCCGGCCATGCCGACGTGCTGCGGGTCGGCCGGCGTGTTCGCGAGGGCCCAGTCGATGACCTTGGAGGCGTCCGCTACGTCCGGCGGACCGGCCACTTCTATCTGACCGCCGGACTGCCAGAATCCGCGGACGTTGTAGGTGAGCACCACATAGCCGGCGTCGGCGAGCTTCTGCGCCTGGGCGAGGTACTCGACCTGCGGGAAGGACCAGCTCGTGGGCAGCACGAGAAGCGGGTAGCGGCGCGAGCCGTCGGCGCCGGCGGGTGTGACGACGTTCCCCTTCAGCAGGGTGCCGCCGTCGCCCGTGATGTCCACGAAGCGGACGGACGGGTCGTCGGCCTGAGCGGCGGGCGCCAGGCCGACGACGGTACCGGCGATCAGCGCGGCCGAGACGGCTGTGGCGGCGGTGCTGCGCAGCGTGGTGCGACCATGTCCCATGGGTCACTCCTTCACTCGTCAACAGTGCAAAGTGACCCGACGGTAACCTTTCTTCCTTACCGCAAGTAACCCGTCGGTAAGTTACGTGCCAGTAAAGATTGTTGAGGGTGTCATTCACCCGCGGCGGCAGCCGGTTCCGGCAGGGGCGTCCGCGCCGCCCGCGTCACGTCCGCCACCAGCTCCACCACATCCGGGCCGTACGCCTGGGAGTTGACCACCTTCAGCAGCAGGACGAACGAACCGGTGCCGTACTTGCGGTGCAGCCGCTCGTGGTGGCGGGCGAGGTACCGGGTCGCGGCCTGGTTGGTGATGGCGCGCTGGCCGCAGAAGAGGAAGACCGGGCGGGAGTCCGCCCGGCCGTCCGCGGTGAGCCGGGCGAGCAGCACGTACTCGTTCCGGCCGCGCTCCATGCGGTAGTTCTCCCCGCCGATCCGCAGGGCGCCCAGCTGCGGACCGGCGTCCGTCTCCACGTTCATCCACACACCCGGCAGAAGTGAGGACAGGTGAGCCTCCGTCCGGCGGTTCGAGTAGGGCCCGCCCACGCAGAACTCCGTGCGCTCACCGAAGCCTTGCTGGATGTCGTCGTGCCCCACGACCCGGACGTGCGCGTTGCAGTCCTTGACGAGGGCGGAGAGTTCCAGCAGGGCGAACACGTCGTGGCGTTTCACCGACAGCTCCGGCCCGCCCGCCGTGTGGTTGACCACGAGCAGCGACTCCGAGTGGTCCGGCATCCCGAAGAAGGCCTGCTTGCGGCGGAGTCTGCGGCGCCACAGACAGGTCCGGGCGAGCCAGCCCAGTGAGGCCGAGATCCCGGTCGCCACCAGGCCCAGGACGATGTTGCGCACGTCGTCGTTCATGGCCGCGCATGGTAGCGGGCGCGGGCGACGGCAACGTACTTGTGTTCGACGCGTGACGTTCGTGTGGCAGGGCGCGGACGCGTACTGTCGGTACTGGACCGATCTGGTTACGCTGCGCGGACTGTCCCGACGGGAGGTACGCATGGGTCGCCCAGGTACGCGGAAACTGGCGGTTCTGGCGGTCTCGGCCGCCGTGGTGTCGGTGGGGGCGGCGGCGCCGCCCGCCCCGGCAACGAGTCGTACGGCCGCCAAGGTTCCCGTGGCCGTCGGCTACGGCGGTGCCGTGGCCAGCGTGGACGCGGACGCGTCCGCCGCCGGCATCGAGGTGCTCAGACACGGCGGCAACGCGGTCGACGCGGCCGTCGCCACCGCCGCGGCGCTCGGCGTCACCGAGCCCTACTCGGCGGGCGTCGGCGGAGGCGGCTACTTCGTCTACTACGACGCCAAAACCCGCACCGTGCACACCATCGACGGCCGTGAGACGGCGCCGCTCAGCGCGGACTCCGACCTGTTCACGGAGAACGGCAAGCCGCTCGCGTTCGCCGACGCCGTCAGCAGCGGCCTGAGCGTCGGTACCCCCGGCACGCCCGCCACCTGGCAGCAGGCGCTGGACGAGTGGGGCAGCGAGCGGCTCGGCACCGTCCTGAAGCCGGCCGAGCGGATCGCCCGGGACGGTTTCACGGTGGACGACACCTTCCGTTCGCAGACCGCGTCCAACGAGACCCGGTTCCGCTACTTCCCGGACACCGCGAAGCTGTTCCTGCCGGACGGAAAGCTCCCCGTCGTCGGGTCCACCCTGAAGAACCCCGAACTCGCCCGCACCTACGAGGAGCTGGGCCGCAAGGGCATCGACGCGATCTACCGCGGGGACATCGGCGACGACATCGTCAACACGGTCGAACACCCGCCCGTGGACCCCGCCTCCGGCTGGAACGCCCGCCCCGGCAAGCTCGCCGAGAAGGACCTCGCCGTCTACCGCGCCAAGTTCCAGGCGCCCACCAGGACGTCGTACCGCGGTCTGGACGTGTACTCCATCGCACCCTCCTCCTCGGGCGGCACGACGGTCGGTGAGGCCCTCAACATCCTGGAGAACACCGACCTTTCGAAGGCGAACGAGGTGCAGTACCTGCACCACTACATCGAGGCCGGCCGGATCGCCTTCGCCGACCGCGGGCGCTGGGTCGGCGACCCGGCCTTCGAGGACGTACCGACGCGGCAGCTGCTGTCGCAGAAGTACGCCGACTCGCGCGCCTGCCTGATCAAGGACGACGCGGTCCTCACCAGCCCGCTGGCCCCCGGGGACCCGCGCCACCCGGCGGCCTGCCACAAGGGTGGTACGGCGGCCCCGACGACGTACGAGGGCGAGAACACCACGCATCTGACCGTGGCCGACAGGTGGGGCAACGTCGTCGCCTACACGCTCACCATCGAGCAGACCGGCGGCAGCGGCATCACCGTGCCCGGCCGGGGCTTCCTGCTCAACAACGAGCTGACGGACTTCTCCTTCACCCCGGCCAACCCGGCCGTCCACGACCCGAACCTGCCCGGTCCGGGCAAGCGGCCCCGCTCGTCGATCTCCCCGACCATCGTCCTGGACCGGCTGGGCCGGCCGGTGGTGGCCCTCGGTTCACCCGGCGGCGCGACCATCATCACCACCGTGCTGCAGACGCTCACCGGGTTCCTGGACCGGCATCTGCCGCTGGTCGACGCGATCGCCGCACCCCGCGCCAGTCAGCGCAACGCCGCCCAGACCGAGCTCGAACCGGCCCTGTACAACAGTGAGTTGCGCAAGCAGCTGGAAGCCATCGGGCACTCGTTCAAGCTCAACCCGGAGATCGGCGCGGCCACCGGTGTGCAACGGCTGCCGGACGGCAGGTGGCTGGCCGCCGCAGAGAAGGTACGACGCGGCGGCGGCTCGGCGATGGTGGTGTGTCCGGCGCCGTAGCGCGGCCGTGGACCCGGCGCCGGGACCACGAGACGACCTCACCGGCGGACGGCCGGCGTCACAACTCGGCTGCGGGCGGCGGCGCTTCCTCGGCGCGGAAGTCGAGCCGGCCGTCCCTCGCGTCCACCGTCACCCGGCTGCCCTTGGAGATCGTGCCGTTCAGCAGCAGCCGGGACAGCTGGTTGTCCACCTCCCGCTGGATGGTGCGGCGCAGCGGGCGGGCGCCGTACTCCGGCTGGTAGCCGCGCTCGGCGAGCCAGTCGACGGCGGCGGGCGTGAACTCCACCCCGATGCCCTGCCCGTCCAGCAGCCGCCGGGTGCCCTCCAGCAGCAGGTCGGTGATCTGCCGCAGTTGCTCGCCGGTCAGCTGCCTGAAGATGACGATCTCGTCGATGCGGTTGAGGAACTCCGGCCGGAAGTGCTCGCGCAGCGGGCGCAGGACCTGCTCGCGCCGCGCCTCCTCGTCGGCCTCCGCGCCGCCCGGCCCGAACCCGATCCCGGCACCGCGCCGGGTGATCGCCTCCGAGCCGAGGTTGCTGGTCATCACGATGACCGTGTTGGTGAAGTCCACCGTCCGGCCCTGGGAGTCGGTCAGCCGGCCGTCGTCCAGGACCTGCAGCAGGATGTTGAAGACGTCAGGGTGGGCCTTCTCCACCTCGTCGAGCAGGAGCAGCGAGTACGGGTGCCGGCGCACCACCTCGGTGAGCTGACCGGCCTCCTCGTGCCCGACGTATCCGGGCGGGGCGCCGACCAGCCGGGAGACGGTGTGCCGCTCCTGGTACTCGCTCATGTCGAGGCGGACCATGCGGTCCTCGCTGCTGAACAGCGCCTCGGCGAGCGCCCGGGCCAGCTCGGTCTTGCCGACGCCGGTCGGGCCGAGGAACAGGAAGCTGCCGATCGGCCGGTGGGGGCTCGCGAGCCCGGCGCGGGAGCGCAGTACCGCCTCGGCGACCACGCCGACGGCCTCCTCCTGGCCGACGACCCGCTGGTGCAGGTGCTCCTCCAGGCCGAGCAGCCGTTCCTTCTCCTCCTGGGTGAGGCGGCTGACAGGGATGCCGGTCTGCCGGGACACCACCTCCGCGATGGCCTCCGCCGTCACCTCCAGGTCCAGCCCCTCGTCGACCTTCTCCTCGCCGCTCGCCTCCATGATCCGCTGCTTGAGCTCGCCGATCCGGTCGCGCAGCTGCTTGGCCTCGTCGTAGTCCTCGTCGGCGACCGCCTGGTCCTTGTCCCGGACCAGCTGCTCGACCTCGCGCTCCATCGCCCGTACGTCCGTGTCCTTGGTCCGCGCGCCGAGCCGTACCCGGGCGCCCGCCTGGTCGATCAGGTCGATGGCCTTGTCGGGCAGCCGCCGGTCGGTGAGGTACCGGTCGGACAGCTCCACGGCGGCGGCCAGCGCCTCGTCGCTGTAGCGGACCTGGTGGTGGGCCTCGTACCGGTCGCGCAGCCCGCGCAGGATCTCGACGGTGTCCTCGACCGTCGGCTCGGGCACCAGGATCGGCTGGAACCGGCGGGCCAGCGCCGCGTCCTTCTCGATCCGGCGGAACTCCTCCAGCGTGGTCGCGCCCACGATGTGCAGCTCGCCCCGGGCGAGGGCGGGCTTGAGGATGTTCGCGGCGTCCATCGCGCCGCCCTCGCCGCCGGAGCCCGCGCCGACGACGGTGTGCAGCTCGTCGATGAACACGATCAGCCGGTCGGAATGGGCGCGGATCTCCTCCACGATGGTGTTCAGGCGCTCCTCGAAGTCACCCCGGTAGCGGGTGCCGGCCACGACCCCGGTGAGGTCCAGCGCGACGACGCGGCGGCCCGCCAGGACGTCCGGCACGTCCCCGTCGGCGATGCGCTGGGCGAGCCCCTCCACGATGGCCGTCTTGCCGACGCCCGCGTCCCCGATGAGGACGGGGTTGTTCTTGCCGCGCCGCGACAGCACCTCGATGGTCTGCTCGATCTCGTTCTCCCGGCCGATGACCGGGTCGATCCGGTCCTGCCGGGCCAGCTCGGTCATGTCGCGCCCGTACTTGTCCAGCGTCGGAGTGCCGGTGGCGCGCGGCCGCTCCGGGCGGGCCGGGGTGCTCTCCGGGACCTCGGTCGGCAGGGAGCCGGCCGAGAAGCGTGCCGCGTGCAGGATGTGGCCGGCCGCCGAGTCGGGGTTGGCTGCCAGCGCGCTCAGCACGTGCTCCGGGCCGATGTACCCGGCGCCGCTCGCCCGCGCCATGTCGTGCGCGTCCAGCAGGGCGCGCTTGACGGCCGGGGTGAGCGACAGCGAGGTGGGCGGCGGCACCTCGCCCGGCGGGTGCTGCACCGGGCCGGCCCGGTCGTCGATCTCGGTGGCGAGCGAGTCCGGGTCGGCGCCCGCCCGGCTCAGCAGGCTCCGGGTGGGCTCGGCCGCCACCGCCGCGCGCAGCAGGTGCTGGGTGTCCAGATCCCGGCTGCCGTGCTCGGCGGCGTACAGGGCGGCCCCTCTGACCAGCTCACGAGCCGGCTGGCTGAGCAGACGGCCGATGTCGATGTGGCGTTTGGCTCCGCTGGGGGGCCCGCCGAAGAAGCGGGCCAGGAACTCGCCGAAGGGGTCAGGAGGGTAGCCGTTGGTCATGGCGTTGCGCTTCCTTCGCTGACGACTGGCTCCGCCGGGTAACCGGGTGGGGGGCTGTTCATGCCCACGATGACACGATCCGTTTGCGGAGGCATGTTCGCCTACGGGCGGTGGGACGCGGTCCGGTACGGTGGCTGCGGGCGGTGTACGGGTGCTGGGGCCCGCGGCGGAACCGCACATCGACACGGCCCCGTGTCCCTTCGGGGGCGCCTACCTCGCCGTGAGAACCCTGGGACCGGTCTCCGTGATCGCCACCGTGTGCTCCACATGGGCGGCTCTGGAGCCGTCGGTCGTGCGCAGGGTCCAGCCGTCGGGTGCCTCGTAGTAGCCGTCCTCGCCGCTCGCGATGAGCATGGGCTCGATGGCGAGGACCATGCCGGGGCGCAGGGGCAGGCCCCGGCCGGGACGGCCCTCGTTGGGGACCTCGGGGTCCTCGTGCATGCGGCGGCCGACGCCGTGGCCGCCGAAGCCCTGCGGAATGCCGTAGCCGGCCGTACGGCAGACCCGGCCGACGGCGTGGGCGATGTCGCCGATGCGGTGGCCGGCGACGGCCGTCTCGATGCCCGCCGCCAGGGCGCGCTCGGCCGTCCGGATCAGGCGGAGGTCCGCCGGGCGCGGGCGGCCCACCGTGAAGCTGACCGCGGAGTCGCCGGCCCAGCCGTCCAGCTCCGCGCCGCAGTCCACGGAGAGCAGGTCGCCGTCGCGGAGCCGGTACCGGGTGGGGATGCCGTGCACGATCGCGTCGTTCACGGAGGCGCAGATCACGGCCGGGAACGGGGTCGGGGCGAAGGAGGGGCGGTAGCCGAGGAACGGGGAGGACGCCCCGGCCTCGCGCAGCACCTCCCGCGCCACCTCGTCCAGCTCCAGCAGCGAGACACCGACGGCCGCGGCCTGCCGTACGGCCGTCAGGGCCCGTCCGACGACCTGGCCCGCCGCGTGCATGGCGTCGATCGATGCGTCCGTCTTGAGTTCCACCATGCCAATTACTATACCGGTATTTTAATGGGGTGGCGGTCGAGGGGCCGGTATTAGAATGGGGGGATGGTGCGCACCCCTCTCACTCCGGAAGAGCGCGAACGCGGCGAGCGGCTCGGGCAGTTGCTGCGCGAGGCGCGCGGCGGCCGGAGCATGGCCGAGGTCGCCGCGCAGGCCGGCGTGTCCGCCGAGACGCTCCGCAAGATCGAGACGGGCCGGGCGCCGACACCCGCGTTCTTCACCGTGGCCGCGCTCGCCCGAGTCCTCGGGCTGTCGATGGACGAGCTGATGGCGCAGTGCCTGCTCGTGGCCGCGTGAGACGCCCGGTCCGCGCAGCGGCCCCGGGGCCGCGATGAGGCGTCCGCGCACTGCCGGAAAACTCTGCGTAGCAGCGCCGTAACACAACTGGTGTTGCCTGCCCGTTGGAAGTGCCGGCGGTCGGGCGGGAGCTGAGCGATGGCGGTGGATCGACTCCCTGGTGGAGTACGGGAGTTCGCGAGCTACCTGGACGGTCTGCTGGCGCGCCTGGACCAGGGCGGGGGCTGGAGCGGGGTCTTCTGGCAGCGCGACCCCGACGGCATGCGGGCCTGCCTGGACGGCAGCGAGGTGCCGCCCTGGGACGTGGTGGAGGCGCTGCTGGAGGACCTCGCCGCGGCGTACGGCCGCGCCGCGGCGGTGGCCGAGCGGGAGCGCGCCCGCGCCCTGCACCGGGCCGCTCTGGCGGCGTACGACGCCCACCCGGGCGCACGCGACACCCTGCTCGACCGGCTCGACGTCATGCTCCGCGAACAGCGCTACGCCGCCGAGCGCCAGGCCGAACTGAGCCGTCTGCTGTCCACACCGTCCTCCGCCGAAGAGGCCGACTCCCTCCGCCTCGACCTCGCCTGGGCCCACGACGACCACGCCCGCGCCACCGCGAGGTGCACGGAACTCCGTGGCCGCCTGGCGGAGTTGGACCGACAGGAACCGAGGAACGCACACGCGGTGCGGCGCCCGACCGACTCCGCGCCACCACGGACCGAGCCCACGCACCGGGGAACGCCGACGACACGGAACCCACCCGCCGAGCCCCCCGCACGCACCCCGAACCCGGATGGCGATGCCGTCTGGCACGGTCGGGGGGCTGAGGGTGATGCTGCCCGGCGTGGTCGGGGGGCCGATGGTGATGCCGCCTGGGATGGTCGGGGGGCTGAGGGGGATGCCGTCTGGCGTGGTGGGAGGGCTGAGGCCGATGCCGTCTGGGGCGGTCGGGGGGCTGAGGGTGATGCCGCCTGGGGCGGTCAGGGGGCTGAGGGGGACGCTGCCTGGCGTGGTCGGGGGGCTGATGGTGGCGCTGCCTGGGGCGGTCAGGGGGCTGAGGGGGACGCTGCCTGGCGTGGTCGGGAGGCCGAAGGCGACGCCGCCCGGCGCCCGTCCGAGTCCGCTTCTGTGGAGCTCCCGGCCCGTTCCACGGTCGGCTCGGAGCCCAGGCCCGACGGCCCCGTCTCCGGCACCGCGGGTCGCGTCGCCGCGTCCGCGTTCGGCGAGGACCCCCGCCGCACCGGCTCCGCCACCAGTCCTCCCGCCCCGGCCCAGCCCTCCCCGCTCGCGGATGCCGCCGCGTCGGACCCGCGCTCCGATGGCTCGGTGGGTGCTCCGTACGGGCCTGTCGCCGCGCCCGGCTCCGCCGTGAGGCCTTCCGTCCCGGCTCCGCCGTCCCTGCCCGCCCCCGATGCCGCAGCCGCTGCCGTTCGGACCTCGTATGCCGCCGCGTCCAGCGCCGCCGCCGCGCCTCCTCGCGCGGCCCAGCCCTTCCCGGCCGTCGGCGGATCTGTCCGGGGGCCGTACGTCGCCGTGTCCGATTCGGACCCGCAAGCGGCCGTGCCGTCCCCGGCGGTCCCCGGAGGGTCCGCTCCGGAGGCTGTCCCTCCGCCCCCTCCGGCCAAGCCCCGTAAACGCAGGCGCGGCAGTGCGCGGTTCGCCGGGGTGGTGGAGGACGGGGACGCTCCTGGTGTCGTGCAGCAGGTGCCGCTGCCGGTGATGCCGGAGGCGCCTGTACGTCGGGTGCCGCGAGGGGCCCGGTTCGCCGGGGGTGCCGAGGGCGTCGAGGCGGAGGGCGCAGGCGGGGAGGTGGTGGACGTCGAGGCGGGGGCGGCCGTCGCCGGAGTCGTGGAGGGACTGGCGCGGCTGCGGGCCGAGGGGCGCAGTGGAGAGGCGCATGTGCTGTTGACCGAGGCCGCGCAGTGGCCCGCCGGCCGGTTCCCGGCGCTCGCGGACGCGCTGGCCCGTGCCGGACTCGGTGCCGACTGGGCGACGCTGCTGTGGGAAGCCGCCTCGCTGCCCGCGGAGCGGCTGGTCGCCGTCGCCGACGCGCTGACCGCCGCCGGCCGGGACGAAGACGCTCGGCAACTGCTGCGGCAGGGCGTCGCCCGCCCGCCGGAGCAGATCGGCGCGGCCGTGCTGCGGCTGGCGGAGGCAGGGCGCCGGTGGGAGGCGGAGGCCTTACTGGACGCGTGCGTGCGCGTCCGTACCGCCGAGGAAGCCGCCCGCAGCGCCGCACCCGATCCACGCCGGATCGTGCCGCTGCTGCTCCGCTCCGCGCAGGCCGTCTCCGACGAGCGGCACTGGGACCTCGTGCACGCCCTGCGGGTGGCCGGGTACACGATGTGACCGGCGCCGGGAGTCATCGTCCCGGTCTGCCCCGCTTCACCCCTCCGACCGGCCGCTCCGCTCACCCACAGGGGTGTGAAACGTGATCGACTCCGCGGGTTGACGACGATGGTCTTGGCAAGGGCCTCCGGCCAGGCTTACTTTCGTCCCTCTACCGCCTGCTCTACGGGCGTAGAGACTTTGACGGTCCCGTCGAAGGAGCAGCTCATGACCGACGTCGTACGAGCCGCACTGGTCCAGGCCACCTGGACCGGCGACACCGAGTCCATGGTGGCGAAACACGAGGAGCACGCCCGCGAGGCGGCCCGTCGGGGTGCCAAGGTCATCGGGTTCCAGGAGGTCTTCAACTCGCCCTACTTCTGCCAGGTCCAGGAGCCGGAGCACTACCGCTGGGCCGAGCCGGTGCCCGACGGGCCGACGGTACGGCGGATGCAGGACCTCGCCCGGGAAACCGGCATGGTCGTCGTGGTTCCCGTCTTCGAGGTCGAGCAGTCCGGCTTCTACTACAACACCGCCGCCGTGATCGACGCCGACGGCACCTACCTCGGCAAGTACCGCAAGCACCACATCCCGCAGGTCAAGGGCTTCTGGGAGAAGTACTACTTCAAGCCGGGCAACCTCGGCTGGCCCGTCTTCGACACCGCCGTCGGCAAGGTCGGCGTCTACATCTGCTACGACCGGCACTTCCCGGAGGGCTGGCGGCAACTCGGGCTCAACGGCGCCCAGTTGGTCTACAACCCGTCGGCCACGCACCGCGGGCTGTCCGCGCATCTGTGGCAGCTGGAGCAGCCCGCCGCCGCCGTCGCCAACGAGTACTTCGTCGCCGCCATCAACCGGGTGGGACAGGAGGAGTACGGAGACAACGACTTCTACGGGACCAGTTACTTCGTCGATCCGCGCGGGCAGTTCGTCGGCGAGGTCGCGAGCGACAAGTCCGAGGAACTCCTCGTCCGTGACCTCGATTTCGACCTGATCGAGGAAGTGCGGCAGCAGTGGGCCTTCTACCGCGACCGCCGCCCCGACGCCTACGAAGGACTGGTGCAGCCGTGAACGACCTCTACTCCCGCCACCGCCAGGTCCTCCCCGACTGGCTCGCCCTCTACTACGACGAGCCGATCGAGATCACCCACGGCGAGGGCCGCCACGTCTGGGACTCCGCGGGCAACAAGTACCTGGACTTCTTCGGCGGCATCCTGACGACGATGACCGCGCACGCGCTGCCCGAGGTGACCAAGGCGGTCAGCGAGCAGGCCGGGCGGATCATCCACTCCTCGACGCTGTACCTGAACCGGCCGATGGTCGACCTGGCCGAGCGCATCGCCCAGCTCAGCGGCATCCCGGACGCCCGGGTCTTCTTCACCACCTCCGGCACCGAGGCCAACGACACCGCGCTGCTGCTCGCCACCGCCCACCGGCGCAGCAACACGGTCCTGGCGATGCGCAACAGCTACCACGGCCGTTCCTTCAGCACGGTCGGCATCACCGGCAACCGCGGCTGGTCGCCGACCTCGCTGTCCCCGCTGCAGACCCTGTACGTCCACGGCGGCGTGCGCACCCGGGGCCCGTTCGCGGAGCTGGACGACCGTGCGTTCATCGACGCGTGCGTCGCCGACCTGAAGGACATCCTCGGGCACACCCGGCCGCCCGCCGCGCTGATCGCCGAACCGATCCAGGGCGTCGGCGGCTTCACCTCCCCGCCCGACGGGCTCTACGCCGCCTTCCGCGAGGTCCTCAAGGAGCAGGGCATCCTGTGGATCGCCGACGAGGTGCAGACCGGGTGGGGCCGCACCGGCGAACACTTCTGGGGCTGGCAGGCGCACGCCCGCAGCGGCCCGCCGGACCTCGTCACCTTCGCCAAGGGCATCGGCAACGGCATGTCCATCGGCGGGGTGATCGCCCGCGCCGAGATCATGAACTGCCTGGACGCCAACAGCATCTCCACCTTCGGCGGCACCCAGCTCACCATGGCCGCCGGGCTGGCGAACCTGACGTACCTGCTGGAGCACGACCTGCAGGGCAACGCCCGCCGCGTCGGCGGCCTGCTCATCGAGCGGCTGCGCGCCGTCGCCGCCCAGCTGCCCGGCGTGCGGGAGGTGCGCGGGCGCGGCCTGATGATCGGCATCGAGCTGGTCAGGCCCGGCACCGACGAGGCCGACCCGCAGGCGGCCGCCGCCGTGCTGGAGGCGGCCCGCGAGGGCGGCCTGCTCATCGGCAAGGGCGGCGGCCACGACACCAGCGCCCTGCGCATCGCCCCGCCGCTGTCGCTCACCGTCGCGGAGGCCGAGGAGGGCGCGACGATCCTGGAACGGGCGCTCAGGAGTACGTACTAGAGAACGGCGGTACGGTCATGACCACCACCTCGGAGAGCCGATACGCCTGGGAACCCGCCCTCTCCGTCCGCCAGGTGCTCACCCTGGAGCGGGTGCTCGCGGGGGAGCCCGAGGTGGTGGCCGGGGCCGGGCAGCTCGACCGCCCCGTGCGCTGGGTGCATGTCGCCGAGGCCGCCGACGTCGGCGTGATGCTCAGCGGCGGCGAGATGGTGCTCACCACCGGCGTGCTCCTGGCCGGCGACGAGGCCCGACAGGCCGAGTACATCCAGTCGCTGCACCGGGCGGAGGCCGCCGCCGTCGTGCTCGGTCTCGGGCGGGCTTTCCCCGCGCCGCCGGAGGTGATGCGCCGGGCCGCCGAGCGGTGCGGACTGCCGATGGTCGTCCTGCACCGGCCCTTCCCCTTCGCCGAGCTGACCGAGGAGGTCCAGTCCCGGCTGGTCCGGCGCAAGTTCGCCGCCGTCAGCCTCTCGGAGACCGTACGGACCGAACTCACCGCCCTGATCACGGCCGGTGCCCCCCTGCAGCGCCTGCTGGACGGGGTCGCCCGGTACAGCGGCTGTCCGGTCGTGGTCACCAACCTCGCCCACCGCGTCCTCGCCACGGCGGGGGAGCGGTCCGCGGTGGACGACGTGCTGCGCGACTGGGAGCGGATCGCCCGCCAGGCCTCCGCCTGCGCCGACGGCGGCTGGATCAGCGCCGAACTCGGCGGCCGCGGCGAGCGCTGGGGCCGGCTGCTGCTCTGCGGCTACCGGGCAGACGCGGCCACCGGGCGGCTGCTCGCCGACCGGGCCGCCGAGGCGCTGGTCCTGCACCGCATGCTCGGCGGCGGCTCCGCGCACTCCTGGGAGGAGGAGTCCGCACAGAGTCTGCTGACCGACCTGGTCTCCGGGGTCGTACCGGCCTGCCGGCTGCTGCCCCGGGCCCGTGCGGCCGGGCTGCCGGTCAGCCGGCGCACCTTCGTCCCGCTCGTCGTCCTGGACCGCACGGCGGCCGAACTCGACCGCGTGCTGCGGCTGCTGGGCCTGCCCGGGCTGGTCGCCGAACTCGCCGACGGCATGGCCGCGGTGCTGCTCAGCCTCGCCCGCGACCAGGACGCCGAGGTCCTCACCGCCCACTTCGCGGCCCGGCTGCGTGCGCAGGCGCCGGCCGTGGTCGCCGCCGGCCCCGGTACGGCCTGGGACGAGGTGCCCGCCGGACTGCGTGAGGCCCGGCATGTCGCCGACGCCGTCGCCGGCTCCCGTGCCGCCCTCGACCTCCCGCCCGTCGTCCGCCTGGGGGACGTCCACCTGCGCGGACTGATCCGGTTGCTGCGCGACGACCCGCAGGTGCAGTCCTTCGCCGAGCGGGAGCTGGACGGGCTGCTGGGCGAGGCCGAGCCCGAGCTGCTGAACGTCCTGCGGACCTATCTCGCGACCGGCCGCAACAAGTCCCGCACCGCTCAGCTCCACCATGTCTCCCGGCCCGCCCTCTACCGCCGCCTGGAGGCCATACAGGCCCGCCTCGGTGTCGACCTGGACGACTTCGAACAGGCGGCCTCCGTGCACATCGCGCTCCTCGCGCATGACGCGCAACAGGGGTGAAATATGCGACGACCTGCGAAAACGGCGGTGAAACATGGGATCGCGAACGCGTGACACGGTGGCACGCCGCACGCCCGCAGACGTGACACGCTGCCACTCAACCGGTCCTCGCGGGCTTCCTAGGCTCACGGCACACCGAGCTACCGGAGGTCCCGATGAGCCGAGTGATCCGTGCCGCCCTGTTCCAGACCGCGTGGACCGGCGACAAGGAATCCATGATCCAGGTCCACGAGCAGGCGGCGCGCGACGCGGCCGCGCAGGGCGCCCAAGTCCTCTGCTTCCAGGAGCTGTTCTACGGCCCCTACTTCTGCCAGGTGCAGGACAAGGCCTTCTACGAGTACGCCGAGCGGATCCCGGACGGCCCGACCGTCCGGCGCTTCCAGGCCCTCGCCCGCGAGCTGGGCATCGTCCTCGTGCTGCCGATGTACGAGGAGGAGCAGCCGGGAGTGCTGTACAACACCGCGGCCGTGATCGACGCGGACGGCTCCTACCTCGGCAAGTACCGCAAGACCCACATCCCCCAGGTCCAGGGCTTCTGGGAGAAGTTCTACTTCCGACCGGGCAACAGCGGCTGGCCCGTCTTCGACACGGCCGCCGGGAGGATCGGCGTGTACATCTGCTACGACCGCCACTTCCCGGAGGGCTGGCGGGCCCTGGGCCTCGCCGGTGCCGAGATCGTCTTCAATCCCTCGGCCACCTCGCGCGGCCTGTCCCGCTACCTCTGGCAGCTGGAGCAGCCGGCGGCGGCCGTGGCCAACGAGTACTTCGTCGGCGCGATCAACCGGGTCGGCGTGGAGAACCTGGGCGACAACGACTTCTACGGCACGACCTACTTCGTGGATCCCGAGGCCCAGTTCGTCGGCGAGGTCGCGAGCGACAAGGAGACCGAACTCGTCGTACGCGACCTGGACCTGGCGAAACTCCGCGAGGTCCGCGACCGCTGGCAGTTCTACCGGGACCGGGCGCCGGGGGCGTACACACCGCTGACGGCGCCGTGACCGTATGCCGTTCGACACAGGAGGCAGCATGAGCAGCCGTACAGTGATCCGCGGTGGCCTCGTCATCACCGCCTCGGACGAGATCCACGCCGACATACTCATCGAGGACGGCCGCGTCGCCGCGCTCGCCGCCTCCGGCACCCCCGCCGCAGAGGCGTTCACCGCCGACCGGGTCATCGACGCGACCGGCAAGTACGTCATCCCGGGCGGTGTCGACGCGCACACCCACATGGAGCTGCCCTTCGGCGGCACCTCCGCCTCCGACACCTTCGAGACCGGCACCCGGGCCGCCGCCTGGGGCGGTACGACGACGATCGTCGACTTCGCGGTGCAGAGCGTCGGCCACACCCTGCGCGAGGGCCTGGACACCTGGCACGCCAAGGCCGAGGGCAACTGCGCGATCGACTACGCCTTCCACATGATCGTCTCCGATGTGAACCAGGAGACGCTCAAGGAGATGGACCTGCTGATCGAGGAAGGGGTGACGAGCTTCAAGCAGTTCATGGCCTACCCGGGGGTCTTCTACTCCGACGACGGCCAGATCCTGCGCGCCATGCAGCGCTCCGCCGAGAACGGCGGGCTGATCATGATGCACGCCGAGAACGGCATCGCCATCGACGTCCTGGTCGAGCAGGCGCTCGCCCGGGGCGAGACCGACCCGCGCTACCACGGGGAGGTCCGCAAGGCCCTGCTGGAGGCCGAGGCCACCCACCGAGCCATCCGGCTCGCACAGGTCGCGGGCGCCCCGCTGTACGTCGTCCACGTCTCCGCCATGGAGGCGGTGGCCGAGCTGGCGCAGGCGCGCGACGAGGGCCTGAACGTCTTCGGTGAGACCTGCCCGCAGTACCTGTTCCTGTCCACCGACAACCTCGCCGAGCCGGACTTCGAGGGTGCGAAGTACGTGTGCTCGACGCCCCTGAGGCCGCGCGAACACCAGGCCAAGCTGTGGCAGGGCCTGAGGACGAACGACCTGCAGGTGGTCTCCACCGACCACTGCCCCTTCTGCTTCTCCGGCCAGAAGGAACTGGGCCGCGGCGACTTCTCCAGGATCCCCAACGGCCTGCCCGGCGTGGAGAACCGCATGGACCTCCTCCACCAGGCCGTCGTCGACGGGCACATCTCCCGCCGCCGCTGGATCGAGATCGCCTGCGCCACCCCGGCCCGCATGTTCGGCCTGTACCCGAAGAAGGGCACCATCGCGCCGGGCGCCGACGCCGACATCGTCATCTACGACCCGCACGCCGAGCAGGTCATGTCGGCACAGACACACCACATGAACGTCGACTACTCGGCCTACGAGGGCAAGCGCGTCACCGGCCGGGTCGAGACCGTGCTCTCGCGCGGCGAGCCGGTCGTCACCGAGCGGGAGTACACCGGACACGCCGGCCACGGCGTCTTCACCCCGCGCTCCACCTGTCAGTACCTCACCTAGGAGTGGCGCTCATGGACTTCGGACTCGTCCTGCAGACCGATCCGCCGGCCTCCCGCGTCGTCAGCCTGATGAAACGGGCCGAGCGCAACGGTTTCACGTACGGCTGGACGTTCGACTCCGCCGTGCTCTGGCAGGAGCCGTTCGTCATCTACAGCCAGATCCTCGCGAACACGACGAAGCTGAAGGTCGGCCCGATGGTCACCAACCCGGGCACCCGCACCTGGGAGGTCACCGCCTCCACCTTCGCCACCCTCAACGACATGTTCGGCAACCGCACCGTCTGCGGCATCGGCCGCGGCGACTCCGCGATGCGCGTCGCGGGCCGCAAACCCAACACGCTCGCCCGCATCAGCGAGGCCATGAAGGTCATCCGCGCCCTCGGCCGGGGCGAGGAGGCCGACCTCGGCGGCACGGTGATCAGGTTCCCGTGGATCAAGCCGGGCGCCGAACTCCCCGTCTGGATGGCCGCGTACGGCCCGAAGGCACTGAAGATGACCGGCGAGGAGGCCGACGGTTTCATCCTCCAGCTGTCCGACCTCTACCTGACCGAGTACATGGTGAAGGCCGTCAAGGACGCGGCCGTCGCCGCCGGCCGCGACCCTTCCGCGGTCACCATCTGCGTCGCGGCCCCCGCGTACGTCACCGAGGACGACTCGCCCGAGGCACTCGCCCACGCCCGCGACCAGTGCCGCTGGTTCGGCGGCATGGTCGGCAACCACGTCGCCGACCTGGTCGCCAAGTACGGCGAGCACTCCTCCCAGGTCCCCGAGGAGCTCACCGACTACATCAAGGCACGGCAGGGCTACGACTACGCCCACCACGGGCGCAGCGGCAACCCCGACACCCAGTTCGTGCCGGACGAGATCGTCGACCGGTTCTGCGTCATCGGACCGGCCGAGAAGCACATCGAGAAACTGACCGCGCTCCGCGCGCTGGGCGTCGACCAGTTCGCGGTGTACGACATGCACGACGCGCAGGAGACCACCATCGACGCCTACGGCACGAAGGTGATCCCGGCCGTCAACTCCTGAACTCCCACCGCGATTCCGAGTCCCCCGCCTCCTGGTCACCCCTCCCCGCAGTCCCCGGGGAGGGGCTGGTGCCCGCACGGCCTCTCCCGTCCCACCTCGTTCGATTGGCCTGCCCATGACCGACACCGCCCCCACGGCCATACCCTCGTCCTCCCAGGTCACCCTCCCCGACGGCCGGGTGACGATCGCCCCCGGCGCTCCCCAGCCGAGCGGCCCCTACGCCAACGCGGACCTGCTGCCGGTCCCGGTCGAGAAGCGCACCTGGACCACGTACAACTTCTCCGCCCTGTGGGTCGGCATGGCCCACAACACCGCCTCCTGGACGCTGGCCTCCGGTCTGATCGCCGTCGGCATGGACTGGAAGCAGGCGGTGTTCACCATCGCCCTCGCCAACCTGGTCGTGCTGGTGCCGATGCTGCTGACCGGACACGCCGGCCCCAAGTACGGCATCCCTTTCCCGGTCTTCGCCCGCGCCTCCTTCGGCGTGCGCGGCGCCAATCTGCCCGCCGTCGTACGGGCGTTGGTGGCCTGCGGCTGGTTCGGCATCCAGACCTGGATCGGCGGCGAGGCCATCTACTTCCTCGCCGGGAAGCTGATCGGCGACAGCTGGTCGAACGCGGCGCACATCGGGGGCTACGCCTGGACCATGTGGCTGTCCTTCGCGATCTTCTGGGCGATCCAGGTCGCGATCATCCACCGGGGCATGGACACCATCCGCCGCTTCGAGAACTGGGCCGCGCCCTTCGTGCTCGTCGGCGCGTTCGTGATGCTGGGATGGATGAGCAGCAAGGCGGGAGGCGTCGGCCCGCTCTTCGACCAGCCCTCCAGGCTCGGCTGGGGCGGGAGCTTCTGGAAGCTGTTCTGGCCCTCCCTGATGGGCATGATCGGCTTCTGGTCGACACTCTCGCTGAACATCCCGGACTTCACCCGCTACGGCAGGAGCCAGAAGGCCCAGACCTGGGGCCAGGCACTCGGCCTGCCGACCACGATGACCCTGTTCGCGTTCCTGTCCGTCCTGGTCACCTCCGGCTCGCAGGCGGTGTACGGCAAGCCGGTCTGGGACCCGGTGCAGCTGGCGGCGAAGACGGACAACGTGGTGGGTCTGCTCTACGCCCTGGTCACGGTGCTGGTGGCCACCCTCTCGGTGAACATCGCGGCCAACCTGGTCTCGCCCGCCTTCGACTTCTCCAACGTGGCGCCGAGAAAGGTGAGTTTCCGCACCGGAGCGCTCATCACGGCCGTCCTCGCGGTCCTGATCTTCCCCTGGAAGCTGTACTCCGACCCGCAGGGCTACATCTTCACCTGGCTGGGGCTGGTCGGCGGCCTGCTCGGCACGGTCGCGGGCATCCTCGTCGCCGACTACTGGCTGCTGCGCCGCACCCGCCTGGACCTCACCGACCTCTACCGGAGGGGCGGCCGTTACTGGTACACGGCCGGCTGGAACTGGCGGGCGGTCGTCGCGTTCCTGGCGGGCGGCGTCCTCGCCGTCGGCGGCGCCGGCTTCAAGCCCCTGATCGACGGCCGCCCCATCCCGGCCCTGTCCTCCCTCGCCGACTACGGCTGGGCGGTGGGCCTGGGCACGTCCCTGGTGCTGTACCTGACCCTGACCAAGCTGACCGGCCGCAAGGGGGCCCTGGCCTGAGGGGGTCCGGGGGCGGTCAGCCGGACTGGGACTGCCCGCCCCCGAGCGCGCCGACCGCGGCCCGCGCCGCCTGGATGGCCCCCTTGTTGATCTCGTCCGTCCCCGGAGCCTTCTTCGTCTCGAAGTCGCTGCCGTTGTAGGTGACGACCACCAGAGCATTGGACACCCGGACCATCACCACGCCCTCGCGGGTCTGCTGCTTGTCCTCGGTGGTCAGGTTCACCACGGAGTAGGCGCCGTCCCCGAGCCCCGGCACGGTCCCGCCGCCGCTCTTCTCGCTCATCCGCTGCTGGTACTCCTGCTTCGCCTCCTGCTCCGACTCGCTGATCTCGAACGACACGTCGAGCCAGCGGTAGTCGTAGCCCTGCAGCGCGTTCCAGGAGCAGGTGCGGCGCAGCTTGGGGTCCGTCGACGGAATCTCCTTGCCCGCCGTCCTCGCCCCCGGCACCAGGGACTTGACGGTCGCCACGGGCACGCTGGTGCAGGGAGAGGGCGCGGCGGAGTACGCCTTCGCGCCGGCCGTCGGGTCGGAGGAGCCGGAGGGTCCGGAGGAGCCCGGGGCGGACTGGGTGGACGTCTTCTGGGCTGCCTGGTGCCCGGCGGCCGCCGGCGGCGCGGCCGGTCCGGACGTCAGCGCCCAGCCGGCACAGGCGAGGACCGCGACCGGCGAGATCCGCGCGGTCAGGGCGAGCGGCAGAGGAAGGGAACGCACGGCGCACTTCTCGTGGGGGAGCGGGTACGAAGGGGTCCGCGGGGCGGTATGGGGACGCCAGTGTCACATGAGTCCCTGTGCGGCGGAAGCGAAAACTCGCAGCGTGCCCGCGCGATCACGGCAGCATGTTCAGGACGTCCTGGGATGCCCGTTATGCGCCTCCAGTCGGCGACGGGCGCCGACTTCGCTGGGGTATGCGCGGACGGTGAAGGCCGCGACGGACCAGCCGACGGCCCAAGCGGCCGACGCGGGCAGGACGGGTGCCGCGACCAGCCAGAGGACGCGACCGGCGACGGCCAGACCGGTGGAGCGGCGGTGCTCGTCCCGTTTGGCGGCACGGAACTCGTCGGGCCCAGGCGGATCGAGGAGCCTCCTGCGGTGCTCCCGGCGCTGCACCAGCCACCCCCACACGAGGGCCACGACGGATGCCGCCACCTGCGCCCAGTCCCACACGCGGCGGACCCCCGGCGGCAGGGCGCCGTAGCCGGCGATCAACGGGGCAAATCCGGCTGTGTCGGGGTGCAGTGACGGCGGCACACGGAACTCATACGACCGTTTGGCCGAGGCGAGGGCAGCCCTTGACCTGTTGCTGAACCAGGGCTTCCGGCCGGGCCGGCGGCTACGGCACCCGCGCCGTCCACTCCGCAGAGGTGAACTTCGTCCGCGCCAGCTCCTGGGCGCGCGCCAGCTCCTCGTCAGTGATCTTGCCCGGTGCCAGGCCGTACCGCGCGCGGAACGACTCGATCATCCGGTCGATGACGGCCTCCCGTGGCAGCCCCGTCTGCCGCCGCAGCGGATCGACCCGCTTCTTCGCGCTTCTCGTCCCCTTGTCGGACAGCTTCTCCCGCCCGATGCGCAGCACCTCGGTCATCTTGTCGGCGTCGATGTCGTACGCCATCGTCACGTGGTGCAGCACGGCTCCCGGGCCCCCGCCGGGTCCGACGATCCGCTTCTGCGCCGCGCCCGCGATCTTGCCCTGGTCGGTCGCGATGTCGTTCAGCGGCTGGTACCAGGCGCGGATGCCCATGTCGCCGAGGGCGCCCAGCACCCAGTCGTCCAGATAGGCGTAGCTGTCCTGGAAGGACAGGCCCTGGACGAGGGACTCGGGCACCGACAGGGAGTACGTGATCGTGTTGCCGGGCTCCACGAACATCGCGCCGCCGCCGGAGATCCGCCGCACCACCTCGATGCCGTGCCGCGCGGCACCCTCAGGGTCCACCTCGTTGCGCAGGGACTGGAAGCTGCCGATGATCACCGCGGGGGCGGCCCACTCCCACACCCGCAGGGTCGGTGGCCGCCGGCCCGCGGCGACCTCGGTGGTCAGCACCTCGTCCAGGGCCATGTGCAGTGCGGGCGGCTGCGGGTCCTCGTGGATCAGCTGCCAGTCGTAGTCCGTCCAGTCCGTGGCACGCGCGAGCGCCCGGCGCACGGCGATCCCGACACCCTCCGGCGTCAGGCCGTACATCACGGTCCCCGCGGGCAGCGCCGCCTCGATCCGGGCGGCCAGCCCCGCCGCATCCGTGTCCGCGGGAGCACCCTCCAAGGCGCCGTTCACCGCGTCCAATGCCTCGTCGGGTTCCAGGAAGAAGTCGCCCGCCACGCGCACCTGCCGCAGCACGCCGTCCTCGGCCTCCACATCCACGACGACGAGCTTGCCGCCGGGCACCTTGTACTCACCGTGCACTGCCTGGCCCTCCGTTCCTGCCGCACGAGATCAACGCCTCGGCGGGCCGCCGTGTTCCCCGGACGGTGATCACACCCGCACGCTCACCTGCGACAGCTCCTGCCGCTCCTGCCGCTGCGAAGGCGAGCCGCAGGGGCCGGCGATACCGCTTCTGCGCCCGCCGACCGCCGCGGTTCAGGAGTGGCCCTCGCACTGAGGGAGTCTTGCCACGGGGGTGTCGGCCGCTGCCCGGTCTCCCTGTGACGTCTCTTCGATGACGCATCATGTGGTGTGCCTGGTGACCTCCGAACGTGCCGCGAAGCCCCAGCGTCCCGGATCCTCCCCAAGGCGTGTCCTGAGCCTCACCGGACCGACCGATGCCCATGAACAGCGAGGTGAGAGATGCAGTTCACCACCCGGCCCACCCTGCAGGGCACCTTCGGCATGGTGTCGTCCACCCACTGGCTGGCCTCCCAGTCGGCGATGGCGGTGCTGGAGAGCGGCGGGAACGCCTTCGACGCCGCCGTGGCCGGGGCGTTCGTGCTGCATGTGGTCGAGCCGCATCTGAACGGGCCGGCCGGAGAGGTACCGATTCTGCTCGCCCCGGCGGGCGATGCGGTGCGGGTGTTGTGCGGGCAGGGGGTCGCCCCGGCCGGGGCCACCGTCGCCCACTACCGGGGGCTCGGGCTGGACCTCGTACCCGGCACCGGACCGCTCGCGGCCGCCGTGCCCGGCGCGTTCGACGCCTGGCTGCTGCTCCTGCGCGACCACGGCACGAAGGCCCTGGACGACGTCCTGCGGTACGCCATCGGATACGCCGAGCACGGGCACGCGCCCGTGGAGAAGGCCGCCGCGACCGTGGAGACCGTACGGGAGCTGTTCGAGACCGAGTGGACCTCGTCGGCCGAGGTGTACCTGCCCGGCGGCCGGGCGCCCCGGCCCGGTGAACTCTTCCGTAATCCCGCGCTCGCCGCCACCTGGAAGCGGCTGCTGGCCGAGACCGCGGGCGCCGGTGACCGGGAGGCCCGGATCGACGCCGCGCGCGAGGTGTGGCGCTCGGGATTCATCGCCGAGGCCCTGGTACGGCAGTCCCGGCGGCCCACGATGGACACGAGCGGGATGCGGCACACCGGCACGCTCACCGAGGCCGACCTCGCCGGCTGGTCGGCGACCTACGAGACCCCGGTGACCTACGACTGGAACGGCTGGACCGTGTGCAAGGCCGGCCCCTGGAGCCAGGGCCCCGCACTCCTGCAGCAGCTCGCCCTGCTCCCGGCCGAGCTGCCCGCCTACGGCTCCGCCGAGTACGTCCACCTGCTGATCGAGGGCTGCAAACTCGCCATGGCCGACCGGGAGGCCTGGTACGGGGACGCCGCCGAGGTACCGGTCGCCCAACTGCTCTCGGACGGCTACAACACCGGCCGGCGGGCCCTGGTCGGTGCCAAGGCCTCCTGGGAACTGAGGCCCGGCAGCCCCGGCGGACGCACCCCGCGGCTCCCGGCGCAGGCGCACGCGCGCGTGGAGACCGGCAACGAGCGGGGTTTCGACCCGATGGGCGCGGGCGAGCCGACGGTCGCACAGCTCCCCGGCGAGCCTCAGGTGGCCGCCGACGGCACGACCCGCGGCGACACCTGCCACCTGGACGTCGTCGACCGCTGGGGCAACATGATCGCGGCCACGCCCAGCGGCGGCTGGCTGCAGTCGAACCCGGTCGTGCCCGAGCTGGGCTTCCCGCTCGGCACCCGCCTGCAGATGACCTGGCTGGAGGAGGGCCTGCCGAACTCCCTCACCCCCGGCCGCCGCCCGCGCACCACCCTCACCCCCTCCCTCGCGCTGCGCGACGGAGTGCCGGTCCTGGCCTTCGGCACGCCCGGCGGCGACCAGCAGGACCAGTGGCAGCTGCACTTCTTCCTCGCCGCGGCCCTGCGCGCCCCGGTCCGCGGCGCCCTCGACCTCCAGGGCGCGATCGACGCACCGAACTGGCACACCGACAGCTTCCCCAGTTCCTTCTATCCGCGCGGCCGCCACCCCGGCAGCGTCACCGTGGAGTCCCGCATGGCCCCCGGCGTCATCAAGGAGCTGCGGCGGCGCGGCCACGACGTCACCATCGGCCCCGCCTGGTCCGAGGGACGCCTGTGCGCGGTGGCCCGGGACCCGGAGACCGGCGTGCTGTCGGCGGCGGCCAACCCACGCGGGATGCAGGGGTACGCCGTCGGCCGCTGACCGATCATCCGGCACCCGTTCTTCATCCCGATTCCACCGGGCGTGCACCGGGCGGGCGGGGATTGTCAGTGGGGCGTGCTCTCATGGAGGCATGATCGAAGAGACGGAAACCATCGACGAGTTTCTCGACCGGTGCTCGGCCGACGTGGAGGAGGCGGTCCGCAAGGCGGCCGCGGCCGAGATCCTGCCCCGCTTCCGCCGCCTCGCCGAACACGAGGTGGACCAGAAGAGCGGCCCCCACGACCTGGTGACGGACGCAGACCGGCTCGCCGAGCTGCGGCTCACCCAGGACCTCGGCGCCCTGCTGCCCGGCTCGGTCGTGGTCGGCGAGGAGGCGGTGCACGCCGACCCGGCGACGTACGCCGCGCTCCAGGGCGACGCGCCGGTCTGGATCGTCGACCCGGTCGACGGCACCCGCCAGTTCGTGCACGGTGACGACGGGTTCTGCACCCTGGTCGCGCTCGCCCACCGGGGCGTCGTCCGCGCCTCCTGGACCTACGCAGCGGCGCGCGACCAGCTCGCCACCGCGGTCCGTGGCCGGGGCGCCTTCCTCGACGGCGAGCGGCTGTTCGCGGGCACGCCGACGCCCGGCCGGGACCTCGTCGTCGCCACGTCCCACCCGGACTACACCACCGACGAGCAGAAGCGCGCCCTGCGTGCCCTGTGGACCGACGGCCTCGCCCCCCGCCCCTGCGGTTCGGCGGGCCTGGAGTATCTCGCCGTCGCCCGGGGCGAGTTGGATGCCGTCGCCTTCTCCTGGGAGGCGGCATGGGACCACGCGGCCGGCCTGCTCCTCGTCGAGGAGGCGGGCGGCACGCATCTCACCCGCGCCGGCGAGCCGTTCCGCGTGACCGGCGGCAACGCGCTGCCGTTCACGGCGGCCCGGGACACCGCGACCGCCCACCGACTGACCGAACTGCTGCGCACGACCCCCTGAGGCCCAGGCCTGCCCGCCCCGGTCCGCGGCGGTCGGGGGCTCGCGGTTCGCTGTGTGGGGCGAATGGGGGTGCGGTTGTGTTTGCGTTCGCTGGTGTGTCCGGCGGTCGGGGGGCTGACGGTCGGCTGGGCCCGGCGGCCGACGACCGGCGGGCCCGTGCCGTCGCGTCGGATCCGTTCTCGGTGGTCGGGTGCGGGTGACGGTCAGGGCTTGGCGCTCGGCTGGGAGCGGCGCACGGCAAGGCCGTGGCGTCCGGTCCGCCCCTGCCACCGGGCGGCCGGGAGGTGCTCGCGGGTCCGCCGGGCCCCGCCGGGTACGGCTCCTCTCGGCCCCGCCCGCGGGCCGGAACCGGTCGCACGGACCACCCGGACGGGGAGAGCGTCAGTCCTCCGGCATATCCTGGCCCCGAGTGGCCATCGGCTGACGAAGGGGTCCGAAGGTGCCGTCGATGCTCGATGCGGTCGTGGTGGGTGCGGGACCGAACGGACTGACCGCTGCCGTGGAGCTGGCCCGCCGCGGCTTCTCCGTCGCGCTGTTCGAGGCGAGGTCCACCGTGGGCGGAGGCGCCCGCACCGAGGAACTGACGCTGCCCGGCTTCCGGCACGACCCGTGCTCGGCCGCCCACCCCCTCGGCATCAACTCACCGGCGTTCCGCGCCCTGCCCCTGGACCGCTACGGCCTCCAGTGGCTGCATTCCGAGCTGCCGATGGCGCACCCCTTCCTCGACGGCAGCGCGGCCGTGCTCGCCCGCTCGGTCGCCGAGACGGCCGCCTCCTTCGGGCCGCGCGACGCGGGCGCGTACCGCAGACTGGTCGAGCCGTTCCTCCACCACTGGGACACCCTCGTACAGGACTTCATGTCCCTGCCGCTCAGCGCGCTCCCGCGAGACCCCGTCACCCTGGCCCGCTTCGGTCTGACCGGGCTGCCGCCGTCCACCTGGCTGCTGCGCCGCTTCAAGGACGAGCGGGCCAAGGCCCTGTTCGCCGGTCTGGTCGCGCATGTGATCGCGCCGCTGAACGGCCTGGCCACCGGCGCCATCGGCCTGGTCTTCGCGCTGTCCGCGCACGCCCGCGGCTGGCCGGTGCCCCGCGGCGGCTCCCAGGCGATCTCCGACGCCCTCGCCGGCTATCTCAAGGACCTCGGCGGCGCCGTACACACCGACTACGAGGTCAAGCGGCTGGACGACCTGCCGCCCGCGCGGGCGTACGTCTTCGACACCTCGCCCACCGCTCTCGCCCGCATCGCCGGCTTCGGCGACCACTACCGCACCTACCGCTACGGCCCGAGCGTCTTCAAGATCGACTACGCGCTCGACGGCCCCGTGCCCTGGACCGCGCCCGAGGCCCGCGCCGCCACGACCGTCCAGATCGGCGCGAGCCAGGCCGAGATCTCCACCGCCCTGCGCGCCGCCGCCCGCGAGGGCCGCGCACCCGGCCGGCCGTTCATGATCACCGTGCAGCCCAGTGTCGTCGACCCGACCCGTGCCCCCGAGGGCAAGCAGGTCTTCTGGGCGTACGGCCATGTCCCGAACGGCTGGTCCGGCGACCTCACCGACGCCATGGAACGCCAACTGGAGCGCTTCGCCCCCGGTTTCCGCGACCGCGTCCTCGCCCGCGCGGTCTCCGGCCCCGCGGAGCTGGCCGCCCACAACGCCAACTACGTCGGCGGGGACATCGCCTGCGGCGCGGCGTCCGGACTCCAGCTGCTGCTGCGCCCGAGACCGTCCCTGTTCCCGTACCACACCCCGCATCCGGCCGTCTTCATCTGCTCCGCGGCCACCCCGCCGGGACCGGGCGTGCACGGCATGTCGGGGCACAACGCGGCCAAGGCCGTCTGGCGCAGACTGAGGCAGACATGACCACCATCACCCTCGTCCAGGGAGACATCACCCGGCAGAGCGCCGACGCGATCGTCAACGCGGCCAACTCCTCCCTCCTTGGCGGCGGCGGGGTCGACGGCGCGATCCACCGGCGCGGCGGCCCCGCCATCCTTCAGGAGTGCCGCGCCCTGCGCGCCTCCCGGTACGGCAGGGGCCTGCCCACCGGCCAGGCGGTCGCCACGACGGCGGGTGCACTGGACGCCCGCTGGGTCATCCACACGGTAGGTCCGGTGTACAGCCAGAGCGAGGACCGTTCGGAGCTGCTGGCCTCCTGCTACCGCGAGTCCCTGAAACTCGCCGGCGAACTCGGCGCCCGCACGGTCGCGTTCCCGGCGGTCTCCACCGGTGTGTACCGGTGGCCGATGGAGGACGCGGCCCGGATCGCCGTGGAGACGGTGCGGGCCACGGACACGGCGGTCGAGGAGGTCCGGTTCGTCCTCTTCGACGAGCGGGCGTACGAGGCGTTCGCCGCGCAGCTCCGCTGACCAGATCGCCGTGGGTTCCTGGCCCCCCGATGTCCGTGGTGGCGCAACCAGGCATGGCGGACTACGGACGGGTCAGGTGCCAGGCGTCCCCTGTGTGGTGACCTTCCCGACGCCTCCCAAGACGGTTAATCCTGAGGGGGGTTCGTCCGGTCAGGACAGTTCGCGCAGGGTTCTGCCGAGCAGGGCCACGCCCTCGGCGATGGCTCCCGGAGCGGTGGCCGCATAGCCGAGGACGAGTCCGGGCGGGCCCGGCAACTGCCGGTGCCAGGACAGCGGTTGGCACTTCACGCCCCGTGCCAGCGCGGCGGCGGCCACCTCGGTGTCGGGTACGTCCGCCGCGTACGTGACCGTCAGATGCAGCCCGGCCGCGGCGCCGTGCACGGTCCCGCCGGGCAGGTGCTCGGCGAGGGCGGCGATCATCGCGTCGCGGCGGTCGCGGTGCCGGCGCCGCACCAGCCGTAGCCGTCGCTCCAGGTCACCGGAGGCCATCAGCCGGGCGAGCACCAGTTGCGGCAGCACGGGGTTGCCCAGATCGTTGAACCGCTTGGCGTCGACCAGGCCCGCACGAAGACGGGGCGGGGCCACCAGCCAGCCGATGCGCAGCGCCGGGGCGAGCAGCTTGGACACGCTGCCCATGTAGCACACCCGGTCGGCCAGCAGTGCCCGCAACGCGGGGACCGGCGGGCGGTCGTAGCGGTGCTCCGCGTCGTAGTCGTCCTCCAGGATCAGCCCGCCGTCCCGCGCCCAGCCCAGCAGTTCACGCCGGCGCTCGCCGCTGGTCACCACCCCCGTCGGGAACTGGTGGGCCGGCGTGAGCAGTACCGCCGGGGCGCCGGTCGCGCGCAACGCGTCCACCCGGACCCCGTCCTCGTCCACCGGCACCGGCGGGGTACCGAGGCCCCCGTTGCGCAGGTGCTGACGGCTCCCGAGCGAGCCGGGGTCCTCCACGGCGACGGTGTCGATGCCGTCCGCCCGCAGCACCTGGTGCAGCAGCGTGAGGGCCTGGGCGGTGCCCGCGACGATCAGCACTTCGTCCGGCTCCACCCGCACGCCCCGCATCCGCGCGAGCCAGTCGGCGACGGCCCGCCGCAGCGCGGGTGCGCCCCGGGGGTCGCCGTACCCGAGGTGCTCGGCGGCCAGGTCCGCCAGGACGGCACGCTCGGCACGCAGCCAGGCGGTACGCGGGAAGGTGGCCAGGTCCGGCCGCCCCGGGGTGAGGTCGACGACGGCCGGTGCGGTCCGCAGCGCGTCGAAGACATCGGCCTCGGGGACGCGGGAGGACGGCGTCGGTGTCCCGGACGTGGGGCGGGGTGATGCGGGGTGGGGCCGGGTGTCGGTCGGGCCGGGGGGCACTGTGCCGGGCACGCCGGTGTGCGGCGATCCGGGCGTGTGGACGGGCGGTGTCGCGGACGTGCCGGGAAGGGGGCTGCCCGGTGCGGTGTGCGCCGGGCCCTTCGGCGGCCCCCCACCTCTCAGCGGCCCCCCGTCCTCGGCAGACCCGCCGTCCTCGGCAGACCCCCCGTCTGCCGCAGCCCCGCCGTCGTCCGGAGACCCGCCCTCCAAGACCCCCCGCGTCCGAGCGAACGGCGCCGGGACGAACGGGGCCGCGACCACCACCGTGCCCCCGCGGCGGCGGCCCTCCAGGTGGCCGTCCTCGGCGAGGCGGCGGTACGCCTCGGTGATCACTCCTCGGGAGACGTGCAGTTCGGCGGCCAGTACCCGGGTGGGCGGCAGTCTGCTGCCCACCGCCAGCCGGCCGTCCGCTATCGCCTGCCGCAACCGGCCCGCCAGCCACTCCGCCTTCCCGCCGGCGGGCACGTCACCGGCCGCCAGCTGCAGGAAGTCCGAGCCCCGCCCCGGGAGTTCACCTGTGGCGGGCATGAGTGTCCCCTCGTTCATCCTGCCGATGCTGCCATGCCGCCCGGCTCAGTCGCCGAAGACGAACTCAGGCGCGCCCCTGGTGAGCACGGCCGTCCCGGTGACCGCTCCCCAGTGCGCCGCCACCTCCTCCTGCACCGTCTTCAGCAGCTCGGATACGGTCTCCGCGCCGCCGTCGTGCATGGCCTCCGCCACCACCAGCACCCGGCGGGTGTGCTCCCCGACCGCCGAGTGGCCGCTCTGCCGGTGGGTCCAGCGCCGGGCGTGCGCCCGTCCCGCGGAGTCGACGAACGTCACCTCGCCGGGCGCGGGCCGCTCGACGCCACCGCCGAACGCCGTGTACGTCTCGTCGCCGACGGCCGGCCGCACCTCCAGCAGCGGCCCGGCGATCCGGTCGGCGTCGAGAACCGCCACCGGGACGGCGTACGCCACCGACAGCGCGTTGCACAGGTCGACCAGCGGATGGATGCGCGGCAGCGCCCCGTCCTTGCGCAGCCGCCGCAGCAGCGACTCCGAGGCGGACCGGTACTGCGTCGGCTTCACTCCCAGCCGGGTGAACGCCCGCCGCCAGGCCAGTACTTCGGGGAACTCGCCCTCGCCGGCGCCGGCCAGCCGGGCCCGGGCGCGGCTGGTGTACGCGGCGGCGCGCGGGCCGGTGTCCGCAGCGGCGCCGACGCCGGTGGCGTACAGCGCGCCGGAGGCCAGTTCGGGGAACGTGGCCCAGATGGTGTCCGCGTGCCGGAATCGCATGGTGAGGGTCTCCTCGGGGTCGCTCCTCGGGGTCGGGAACACCACCCTGCCGGGAGCGTGGTCCACTCACCAGAGCCAAAGTGGGTGCGTCTCACCGGTCCATAACCGCGGCCACGGGTTCACGACCGCGTTCACCGGTCCACGACCGCGCCGCGGGCGCCCGTGCCGCCGCCCCGGGAGCGGTGGACGACGTACGGACGCACGACGTAGCCGAAGGGGACGGCGAACGCGTGCACCGGACGGCCGAACGGCCACAGCGCGAACAGGGCCGGGGCGAGCAGCGCGTGGCACTGGTAGACGAGCGGTGCGTGCGCCATCGCCCGACGACCCGCTGAACCCGGCGCCGTAGCGGCCCGGGATTCCGGCGTCCGGGTGCCCGCCCGTCGTCTAGAGCTGTCCGGAAGGACGTGACAGACGCTTGCCCTCCCCCTCGCCCCTGGCCCGGCTGCCCGCGTGACATCATCGGCCGAGGTCAGGAACGCCGTCGTACGAGGAGCACGATGAACCCCGCTCTCACCGTCCCCCCGGCCGTCGGTGCCGCTCTGCTGGACGACTTCTCCCTGGAGATGACCGGCAAGGACGTGCCGCGGCTGGAGGAGGCTCAGGGCAGCATCCCGCGGGGCACCCGGATCAACATCACCTTCCTCGCCAACGAAGACCTCGGCATGCGGCTGGCGGCCGCCCGCGCGGTCAAGCGGCTCGGCTTCGTCCCCGTACCGCACATCTCCGCGCGCCGCCTGCCCTCCCGCGCAGCCCTGGAGGAGTTCCTGTCCGGGCTGTCCGAGGACGGCACGGCCGAGAACGTCTTCGTCGTCGGCGGCGACCCCGCCCACCCCGAGGGCCCCTACGAGGACGCCCTCGCCGTGCTGCGTACCGGACTGCTCCAGCGCCACGGCGTCCGCCACGTCGGTATCAGCGGCTACCCGGAGGGCCACCCCGCGATAACCGACCGCACGCTGTGGTCGGCGCTCACGGACAAGGCGGCGGCCATCGGGGCGCACCGGTTCGGCGGCGACGTCATCACCCAGTTCGGCTTCGACGCCGACCCGGTCCTCACCTGGCTGGAGGCCGCCCGCGCCCGGGGCGTGCACCTGCCCGTCCGCATCGGTGTGCCCGGACCGGCGGGCGTGCGCCGGCTGCTCGGCTACGCCACCCGCTTCGGCGTCGCCACCAGCGCCTCGGTCGCCCGCAAGTACGGTTTCTCGCTGACCAACCTCATGGGCACGACCGGCCCGGACCGCTTCCTGCACGCGCTCGCCCGCCGCTACGACCCCGAGCGGCACGGCGCGGTGAAGGTGCACTTCTACACCTTCGGCGGGCTGCGGCACACCGCGGAGTGGGTCACCCGCTTCCGGCAGGAGACCCCCGCCTAGGGGGTGTCGGCCGGCCTGATCCATACGACACCCCCTGGGCCGCGACACGGCTCCACGGCGGCCGACCCCCGGCTTGCACCGGCCCCCGGGCATCCCTCGCACCCCACCCCGGATTCGGGAACCGGGCAGGCCGGCGGAGGCTGGTGTCGGATTTCCGCCAGCACGGGCTGCCCCGGGTGGCCGATGCTGGAGGCATGCAGACAGCGACCCACCTCGACCGTGAGCACTGCGTACGCGCCGTGCAGTCCAAGGATGCACGGTTCGACGGGTGGTTCTTCACGGCCGTTGTGACCACCCGGATCTACTGCCGGCCCAGCTGCCCCGTCGTCCCGCCCAAACCGGAGAACATGACGTTCTACCCGAGCGCGGCCGCCTGCCAGCAGGCCGGGTTCAGGGCCTGCAAGCGCTGCCGCCCGGACACCAGCCCGGGCTCGCCGGAGTGGAACCAGCGCGCCGACCTGGTGGCCCGCGCCATGCGGCTCATCGCCGACGGCGTCGTGGACCGCGAGGGCGTGCCCGGCCTCGCCGTCCGGCTCGGCTACAGCACCCGCCAGGTGGAGCGGCAGTTGCTCGCCGAACTGGGCGCAGGACCCCTCGCGCTCGCCCGTGCCCAGCGCGCCCAGACCGCGCGGCTGCTCATCGAGACCACCCCACTGCCCATGGCGGAGATCGCCTTCGCGGCCGGATTCTCCTCCATCCGCACCTTCAACGACACCGTCCGCGAGGTCTTCGCCCTGACCCCGAGCGAGCTGCGCACCCGAGCGCCCGAGTCCGGGACCGGCACACCCGGCGGGATCAGCCTGCGGCTGCCGTTCCGCGCCCCGCTCAACCCCTCCAACCTCTTCGGCCACCTCGCCGCCACGGCCGTACCCGGCGTCGAGGAGTGGCGGGACGGCGCCTACCGGCGCACGCTCCGGCTGCCGTACGGCCACGGGATCCTCGCGCTCACCCCCCGCCCCGATCACATCGCCTGCCGTCTCACCCTGAGCGACCTGCGCGACCTGACCGTGGCGATCAGCCGCTGCCGCCGCCTGCTCGACCTGGATGCCGACCCCGTCGCCGTCGACGACCACCTGCGCACGGACCCGTTCCTCGCGCCCCTGGTCGACAAGGCGCCCGGCCGCCGTGTGCCACGCACGGTCGACGAGGCCGAGTTCGCCGTCCGTGCCGTACTCGGGCAGCAGGTGTCCACGGCCGCCGCCCGCACCCATGCGGCCCGCCTGGTCACCGCGCACGGCAAGCCCCTGGACGACCCCGAGGGCGGCCTCACCCACCTGTTCCCGTCCCCCGAGGCCTTGGCCGCCGTCGACCCCGGGGCGCTGGCGATGCCCCGCACCCGGCGCACCACCTTCACCACCCTCGTCCGCGAACTCGCCGACGGCACCCTCCACTTGGGCGTCGAGAGCGACTGGTCCGAGGCCCGCGCCAGGCTCCTCGCCCTCCCCGGCTTCGGCCCCTGGACCGTCGACGTCATCGCCATGCGCGCCCTCGGCGACCCCGACGCCTTCCTCCCCACCGACCTCGGCATCCGGCGCGCGGCGGGGGAGCTGGGCCTGCCGTCCACCCCGGCCGCGCTCACCGCCCGCGCCGAGGCATGGCGGCCGTGGCGGGCGTACGCGGTGCAGTACCTGTGGGCGACCGACAGCCATCCGATCAACTTCCTCCCCGTGTAAGAAGGTTGCACCCGTGACTTCCATGACAGCCGCGACATCCGTGGCCTGCCACACCGTGATCGACAGCCCCTACGGCCCGCTCACCCTGGTCGCCGACGCCGACGGCGCCCTGTGCGGGCTGTACATGAACGGCCAGCGGCACCGCCCGGCCGAGGAGAACTTCGGCCCGCGGGACGACACCCCGGCCGTCTTCGCCGAGGCCGGGGAGCAGCTGACGGCGTACTTCGCGGGGGAGTTGACGCTGTTCACCGTCGAACTCGCCCTTGGGGGAACGCCGTTCCAGCGCAGCGTCTGGGCACAGCTCACCCGCATCCCCTACGGCGAGACCCGCACCTACGGCGAACTCGCCGACGCCCTCGGCAGTCCCGGTGCCTCCCGTGCCGTGGGCCTGGCCAACGGGCGCAATCCCGTCGGGATCATCGTCCCCTGCCACCGCGTCATCGGCTCCGACGGCAGCCTCACCGGCTACGGCGGCGGCCTGGACCGCAAGCGCCGGCTGCTGGACTTCGAACGCGGCACGGCCCTCTTCTGAGCAGGAGACGGCCCTCTTCCCGCTCCTCGACCCATGGCCGGCTCCGGCGGGCGTGCGGTCCGCCGGAGGCCGCGACGGGCACGTCAGCCGAGGAGCCGGACCGGGGCGCCGTCGAGATAGGCCTGGATGTCCTCCACGGCCTGGCCGTAGTAGCGCGCGTAGTTGGCGCGGGACACATAGCCCAGATGCGGGGTGGCCAGCAGGCGCGGCGCGCTGCGCATCGGGTGGTCGGCGGGCAGCGGTTCCACGTCGAAGACATCGACACCGGCGCCGGCGATACGGCCCTCGTGCAGCGCGGCGAGCAGCGCGTCCTGGTCGACGATCGCGGCCCGCGAGGTGTTGATCAGGTAGGCGGTCGGCTTGAGCAGGGAGAGTTCGGCGGCGCCGATCAGCCCGCGGGTCCGGTCGCTCAGCGAGAGGTGTACGGACACGAAGTCGCTGCTCGCGAGCAGTTCCTCCTTGGAGGGGGCGAGGCGTACGCCGGCCTCGTCGGCGCGCTCCTCGGTGAGGTTCTGGCTCCAGGCGACGACCTCCATCCCGAAGGCGAGCCCGACCTGCGCCACCCGGCTGCCGATCCTGCCCAGGCCGAGCAGCCCGAGCGTACGGCCGTGCAGGTCGGCACCGACGGTGGACTGCCAGGGGCCGCCCGCGCGCAGCGCGTTGTTCTCCTCGACGATGCCGCGGGCGAGGCCCAGCAGCAGGGCCCAGGTCAGCTCGACCGGCGGTGTGCCGGAGCTCTCCGTCCCGCACACGGTGACGCCACCCGCCTTCGCCGCCGCGTGGTCGATCACCGAGTTGCGCATACCGGAGGCGATCAGGAGCCTCAGCCGGGGCAGCCGGCTCAGCAGACTCGCCGGGAACGGCACACGCTCGCGCAGTGTGACCACACAGTCGAAGTCGGCGAGCGCGGCGGCGAGTTCGTCCTCGCTCGCGAAGTGCTCGCCGAACGAGACGACTTCAACGCGGTCGCCCAGCACCGACCAGTCGGCGGACGTGACCGCCACGTTCTGGAAGTCGTCGAGTACGGCGCAGCGGAATCGCATGTCGTTCCTCCCGGAGAATTGCGCTGTCGGAGCACAGACACGGGCGGCCGCCCGGCCGGGCGGCCACCGCAGGAAGATCTTGCCCCTACCGGTCGACGGGCCGGGCGAGGGGGTCGCCGACGGACAGCGACGGGGCGGGCAACCGGGCCCCGGATGCTGTCGAAGCGTCATGTACCCGAGCGGGAGCGGTGCGGTGGAAAGCAGGTTGCAGCGGAAACTCCGGGAGCACCGGGAAAAGGCCGCGCTGAAGATCATCGAGGACAGGCTCGGCGATGTGCGCACCGGCGGCAGCCTTCAGCCGGGTGCGGAGCCGGAGTGGGTGACGGCTGCGATCAGGCGATCCCGGTGCATCCACACGGACCCGACCGACCGGCTTCCCGACGACACGTCGCCGGAGGAACTCGACGCGTGGCTGGACGGGTTGCTGACCCGGACCTCCATGAGCGGCCGGCTCTACGTGAGGAGCCATCTCGGTATCTTGCCCTGGCTGGAGTGCGAGGTCCCCGGGCAAGGCTGGACGGCCCGATTGCGGGAGGCGATCGAGGATCCGTGGATGTTCCTGTCGGGGAGACTGGACTCCCTCGTCATCGTGTCCGAGGCCGAGTACTGGTACGAGGCCTGTGTGAGCTGCGGCGGCCCCTGACGGATGATCAGGCGGGCGCCGTGGTCGGCGGCGACGCCGACGGGGTCCAGCCGTTCGCCGAACATCACCGTCGCCGACTTCCGGATCTTCTGGACCTGCACCGCTCTGCAACAGAAGCGCCACAAGGGCGGCTGTTTCACTCGATCGTCGTGTGAGTGACATTGATGTGGGGCACGATGCGGACATCGCATGGAGCCGGGGGGCCGATCATGAACAGTGCACAGTGGGCAAGTTTGTTGGCCGGCATCGGTGGAGTGGTCGCTGGATCAATTGCCCCGATCTACGACAAGCACAAATCCAAGCTGGTGGGCCTGGGAGCTGTTCTGATTGTGGTCGCGTTGATCACTGGGGTGGTCGGGACCTTCAGTGGCGGTCGAGACAAGGTTGATGCACATCCCGGATCACGTTCGCCTTCAAGTGCTCCTTCGAAAAGTGCACCGGTGCCCACCACGCAGAGTGAGGTTCCCTCAGCAGCCGGCGTCTCGGAAACGCCGGACAGAACTCCGGAATCGGACCCGGCGCACGCGCTGGACAAGTACATGGACGCCCCACAGGACATCGAGGTTGGTGAGGGAAATTACCTCGATGTTGACAGCATGCGTCTCGGTCGGGAGGGGGGACAGAATTACGACGTTCATTTGGATGGCGAACGGCTCTTCTATGGCCACACTTATGGGACGGCCGATACTACGGTGTCAGTAATCACCAATGACCTGGTCCCCGCGTGTGCTTCCCGCGGGCGCCCTGAGGACGTGGTTTTTCTGTATGAGATGCACGCGAATGAAAGCGTTTGCGTAAAAAGCAGCGCCGGGCGCTGGACTCTTCTTGTTCCCGTCAAATACGACAGTGACACTGCCGTGGAAACATTCCGGGTGGGCTATCTCAAGAATCCTACGTAACGGACGATACGGCTGCGTAAGGCCAAGGCCGAAGGACGCCTTGAGGAGCCTAGATGTATTGACCTGAAGCGTTGTTCACACGGCTGATCGGTGGCTGGCCTCCGAGTGCTGTGTGGCAGCGATGGTGGTTGTAGGTGTGCAGGAAGTCT
>NZ_JBITZN010000027.1:0-58559 GCF_044546895.1 Streptomyces sp. NPDC053069
GACTTCCTGCACACCTACAACCACCATCGCTGCCACACAGCACTCGGAGGCCAGCCACCGATCAGCCGTGTGAACAACGCTTCAGGTCAATACACTTAGAGCCTGCGCAGGAGTCCCGTGCTCCCACGCGCGCGTACCGCAGGCCGCCTCACTCGTACGGCCGAGGCACCGCACCGCCCGCACCAGGGAACTCGCGCCGCCCGCCTGGCGTTGAGCAGTACAGGAGGATCCACTGGACCTGAGGGTTCCCTGCTGCACGACTTGGAGGGCGTACGGTGCACCGCCGGCACAACGGGCTCAGGACCGCAGTACTCCTCGGGGGGCTGTCCGCGCTCATCATCGTCATCGGCAGCTTCTTCGGGCGCGCCGGTCTGGTCATCGCGGTCCTGGTCGCCCTCGGTACGAACGCGTACGCGTACTGGAACAGCGACAAGCTGGCCCTTCGCGCGATGCGCGCCCGCCCGGTCAGCGAGTTCGAGGCCCCGGCGCTGTACCGGATGGTGCGCGAGCTGTCCACGCAGGCCCGCCAGCCCATGCCCCGGCTCTACATCTCCCCGACGGAGGCCCCCAACGCCTTCGCGACCGGCCGCAATCCGCGCAACGCGGCCGTTTGCTGCACCGAGGGCATCCTGCGCCTGCTGGACGAGCGCGAACTGAGAGGCGTGATCGGCCACGAGCTGAGCCACGTCTACAACCGGGACATCCTCATTTCCTCGGTGGCGGGCGCGCTCGCCTCGGTGATCATGTTCCTGGTGAACTTCGCCTGGCTCATCCCGGTCGGCCGCTCGGACGACGACGACGGTCCCGGCCTGCTCGGCATGCTCCTGATCATGATCCTGGGCCCGCTCGCCGCCTCCCTCATCCAGCTGGCCATCAGCCGCTCCCGCGAGTACGAGGCGGATGCCTCCGGCGCCCAGCTCACCGGCGACCCGCTGGCCCTCGCCCGTGCCCTGCGCAAGCTGGAGACCGGCACCCAGCAGCTCCCGCTGCCGCCCGAGCCCCGGATCGAGACCGCCAGCCACATGATGATCGCCAATCCCTTCCGCCCCGGTCAGGGACTGACCAAGATGTTCTCCACGCACCCGCCCATGGCGGACCGCATCGCCCGGCTCGAAAAGATGGCAGGTCGCTACCAGTGAAGACCATCCTGAACATCATCTGGCTCATCCTGAGCGGCTTCTGGCTGTTCCTCGGCTATCTCCTCGCCGGTGTCCTGCTCTGCGTCACGGTCATCGGAATCCCCTTCGGCATAGCCGCGTTCCGCATCGGCGTCTACGCCCTGTGGCCCTTCGGATACACCACGGTCGAGCGGCGCGACGCGGGCGCCCCCTCCTGCATCGGCAACGTCCTCTGGCTGGTCCTGGCCGGCTGGTGGCTGGCGCTCACACACATCGCCACCGGTATCGCGCTGTGCCTCACGATCATCGGCATCCCGTTCGGCATCGCCAACTTCAAGCTGATCCCGGTCTCCCTGCTGCCGCTGGGCCGCGAAATCGTCCCCACGGACCAGCCGTTCGCGACCCGCTGAGCCGGCCGGCGGAACCCAGGCGCCGGATGCGCGTGCGACAGCGAGTGACGCACTGACGTCGCGTCACTCGCCGTGTCACTCGCTGTGGCGCCGCGCCCATCGCCGTACGCCGAAGGCCAGCACGCCCACCGCGAGTACGCCCGCCCCCACGGCCACCGATACGGCGGGCAGTGCGAACGCCAGCGTCGCGCAGCCCAGCAGGCCCACCGCGGGCACCGCACGGGCCCTCGCAGCGGGAGCCAGCGTCCAGGCGGACGCGTTGGCGACGGCGTAGTAGGCGAGCACTCCGAAGGAGGAGAAACCGATCGCGCCGCGCACATCCACCGTCGCGGCCAGCACGGCGACCACCGCGCCCACGGCCAGTTCCGCACGGTGCGGCACCCGGAAACGCGGGTGCACGGCCGCCAGCGCCCCCGGCAGATGCCCGTCCCGGGCCATGGCGAGCGTCGTACGGGACACGCCCAGGATCAGCGCGAGCAGTGAGCCGAGCGCCGCCACCGCCGCCCCCGCCCGCACCACGGGCACGAGCCCCGGCACGCCGGCCGCCCGCACCGCGTCGGCCAGCGGTGCCGCCGCGTGCCCGAGCCGAGCCTCGCCGAGGACAACGAGCACCGCGACGGCCACGCACGCGTACACCACAAGCGCGATTCCCAGGGCCAGCGGGATCGCGCGCGGGATGGTGCGCGCCGGGTCCCGTACCTCCTCCCCGAGGGTCGCGATGCGGGCGTACCCGGCGAAGGCGAAGAACAGCAGCCCCGCCGCCTGGAGCACCCCGCCGGCGCCCGGCGGCAGCCCGGCGTCCAGCCCCCCGGTACCGGCCCGCCCGGAGGCCAGGCACACGAACACCACAGCCGTGAGAACGGCCAGTACCACCGCCACGATCACGCGCGTCAACCACGCCGACTTCTGGATCCCGCCGTAGTTCACGGCCGTCAGGACCACCACGGCAGCGACCGCCACCGCATGTGCCTGCCCCGGCCACACGTACGCGCCCACGGTGAGCGCCATGGCCGCACAGGACGCCGTCTTGCCGACCACGAACGCCCAGCCCGCGAGGTATCCCCAGAAGGGGCCCAGCCGTTCCCGCCCGTAGACGTACGTGCCGCCGGAGGCCGGGTAGCGGGCGGCGAGACGGGCCGAGGACATGGCGTTGCAGTAGGCCACCACGGCGGCGAGCGCCAGGCCGGGCAGCAGTCCCGACCGAGCCGCGCCCGCGGCGGGCCCCAGGGCGGAGAAGACGCCGGCTCCGATCATCGAGCCGAGCCCGACGACCACGGCGTCCCGCACGCCGAGGGTGCGTCGCAGCCCGACGCCGGAAGGAGTCATGCGCCGCACCCTACTGAGCACGGCAACCGCGGGATGGACCTGTGACGTCCTTTTCATCGACACGGCACGAACACGCGCGCGGACAGCGGTCCGCACCGGACTCTCAGCAGCCGGACAGTGCGGACACAGCGCGGAAGGGCAGGTTCACGGCATGGGCATCATCGCTTGGATCATCCTGGGACTGCTGGCCGGAGCCATCGCCAAGATCCTCCTGCCGGGCCGCGACCCGGGCGGCTTCATCGGCACGACCCTCATCGGCATCGCGGGCGCGTTCATCGGCGGCTGGATCTCCGCCCGCTGGCTGCACCACCCGATCACCAAGAGCTTCTACGACGGCGCCACCTGGGCCGCTGCCATCGGCGGCTCGCTGGTGCTGCTGATCGTCTACCGCATCCTGTTCGGCAACTCCCGGGACTGAGCGCGGCATCGGCGGCACGGAAGGGTGGGCACCGCTCGGGGTGCCCACCTCTTACGGTTTCTTACCGGTAGTTCACGAACTGCAGCGCGAAGTCGAAGTCCTTGCCCTTCAGCAGCGCGATCACGGCCTGCAGATCGTCCCGGCTCTTGGAGGAGACGCGCAGCTCGTCGCCCTGGACCTGGGCCTTCACGCCCTTGGGGCCCTCGTCGCGGATGATCTTCGCCACCTTCTTCGCGTTCTCCTGGGAGATGCCCTCCTCGATGGACGCGAAGATCTTGTACTCCTTGCCGGACAGCTGGGGCTCGCCCGCGTCCAGCGCCTTCAGCGAGATGCCGCGCTTGATCAGCTTGGACTGGAAGACGTCGAGGACAGCCTTCACCCGGTCCTCGGAGTTCGCCTCCATGAGGATCTTGTCACCGGACCACGAGATCGAGGCGCCCACGCCCTTGAAGTCGTAGCGCTGCGAGATCTCCTTGGCGGCCTGGTTGAGGGCGTTGTCGACCTCCTGCCGCTCGACCTTCGAGACGATGTCGAAACTGGAGTCGGCCATGTCCTGTGGCTCCTTGTATCGGGGTGCATATCGGGTGCGTGCCGGCGTGCGCGGCGGCGGCCGCCGGGCCCGGCGTGGCGCCGGGCCGCATCCGCACCAGCCTAGCCACCCCACGGGCCAAGGGGTGGAGATCAACCGGGTGGCGAAGCACCCCCATGTATCGGGTATTGTTTACGTCGTCGCCAGGGAGCGCCGCCGAAAAGCGGTTCGATCTGGTGGTCAACCCGGCGGTGTGCCCGAGCGGCCAAAGGGAGCAGACTGTAAATCTGCCGGCTCAGCCTTCCCAGGTTCGAATCCTGGCGCCGCCACACGGGAACGAGAGCCCCGTGATCTGTGAGAGCAGATCACGGGGCTCTCGTCGTTTCCGTGGCGGTCGTTTCCGTGGTGGTGCTGCCCGGTCGGCGGCTAGTTGATGTCCCTTTTCAGGTTTTCAATCACGAAGCCGGTGTCCTGGCTGTCGTAGATCGTCTCAGGGTGGAGGAGCGGCCCCAGCAGAGGTACCGGGCCCGGGAGGGCGGAGACCGGCATGCGCGTGGTGCTGACCAGGTCGAGTGCGTCGGAGCCATTGGCCGCGTGTGCCGGCGCGGCGGCCATCAGCAGGGCGCCGGTCGCGGCGGCGGCGAGGATGCGGGGGGTGGTTTTCATGACTTGTGCAACGACCGGATCGCTCCGGTGTCACCGGACAGACCGCACGCGCCGGGGCGGGGCGCAGTCTCGATTCAGGCCCTGGTCGACGGCGCCGGTTCCCGGCGATGCTCCAGCCATGTGCGACTCAAGTCATCCCAAATAGTTTGGTATTTGTCGAAAATCTCACCCAGGCGGTCATGCGTGAGATCGTCGGCGGCCGTCGATGCCGCGAGGTATTCGAGCTCGTCGGCAAGCCGCTGGAACCGGTACTGAGCTTCCTCCATGAGCACCCAGCGGGAGCGCCAGTTGAAGAACGGTTCGACAGCCCCCAGCAACGTCACCAGGGCCACCAGGGCAAAGGCCAGACCGGCCCATGTGTTGAGGCTTTGCAGGCCCAGAATGACGGTGGACGCGGCGGACAGTGTCAGCGTCAGCATTTTGATCACCGAAGCGCTGCGCCGGAATCGCTGTTTCCTGCTTCGGGCGTAGTCGTTGCCTTCGCGAATCTTGTCCAGTAGGAGGGCAGCTGTCTCCCTCGGGCTGAGACCCACACCGGGTCCATTGTTCGACTGCACTCCGCCCCCAAAGGTCCGTCACTCATTTTGCGGCAAGGTGCGATGGCGCAGGGCAGCCGCATCCGTTGGTCGCGGTTCCGGACTCTTCACTAGAATCGAACGCGTGAACGATGACCGTCCGCTGACGCGTCTCGACATGCTGCGTTTCGCCCGCCGCGTCGTCGAACATCAGGCTGCGAGGCAGCTTGCCCTCATGGACCGGTGGATCGCGGACGAAGAACGCCGGGAGGCCGAACGGCAGCGCCGCCCCACGCCCCGGCAGGCCGCGCCGGAGTGGCTGATCGAGCGCGGTCTGAACGGCCGCAGTGCGGTGTACGTCCACGTCGGCGGCTGTGCCGGCGCCGGCGGGCGGGCCAAGGGAGTCGGCCGGGACCAGGCGGTACGGGCGCTCACCGAGGGAGGTGTCCCCGCATGTCCGCTGTGCCGCCCCGACACCGTGCTGGGCATTCTGGAATGACCGGTCCGGGTGCGGGCCCGGATGGTCCGGACGATGCTGGAGTCATGGCCGGGAAGCGACCCATCATCGTGCACCTGCCGTCCCCGACCGGCGGTCGCCGGGTCCGGGTGGACGGCGAGATCCTCGGCCTGGCGCACAGCGTGCGGGACCTGGTGGAGTTCCTGCGCCGGGCAGGGCTGGAGATGGAGCCGGAGCAGGTGGCCGACTCGCCGCTGATCGACTGGCGCGGGGTGGGCCCCGACCGCTGGGAAGCCGAGACCCGCACCTGACGCCGGTGTCGCCTCCGCGTTCCGGTGGGCACACTGGCGGCATGTCCTCCCCACGCAGAACCTGTCCCGTGTGCCGCCGCGAGATCGCCGTCGTCGCCGGCCGCTTCGCGCGGCACGACCCGCCCGGGGCACGGCAGAGCGGGGAGCTGGTCTCCTGCGCCGGATCGCGGCGGCAGGCGCAACCGGGGGCGCTCCAGCCAACGTTGGACGGGTACGCCGTACCGGACTTTCCCGGGCAGCTGCCTCTGTTCTGAGAGCGGACACCAATGGGTGGGTGGTTTGCGGGTTCTGACGGGGTGACGGGGGAGTGCGGAGGGCCTTGCAGCGGGCGGTGACCGTTCAACGGCCCGTGGCCGGCCTCAGTTCCCCGCCACCGACTTCACCGCGACCGACACCGGCGTCGATCCGCTGATCAGCTCCAGCGTCAGGCCGGTTGTCGCCGGGGTGTCCACCAACTCCGCGAGCACGGCCGCCACGTCGTCCCGCGGGATCGCGCCGCGCCCGGTGTGCGCCTCCAGCCGGACCTGACCGGTGCCCGCGTCGTCCGTCAGCGAACCGGGGCGCAGGATCGTCCAGTCCAGGGCCTCCTGGCGGGTGACGTACGCGTCCGCCTCGCCCTTGGCGCGCAGGTACGCGTCGAAGACGTCGTCGCCCTGGTGGGCGGGATCCGCACCCATCGAGGACACCACCAGGAAGCGGCGCACGCCCGCGCGTACGGCCGCGTCCGCGAACAGCACCGCCGCGCCCCTGTCCACCGTCTGCTTCCGTTCCGTGCCGCTGCCCGGGCCCGCGCCCGCCGCGAAGACCGCCGCGTCGGCGCCCTGCAGATGCGCCGCTACCTCCTCGACCGACACGGACTCCAGGTCGAGCAGGACCGGTTCGGCACCGGCCGCCCTCAGGTCGTCGCCCTGCTCCGCCTTGCGGATGATGCCCGCGACCTCGTCCCCGCGCGCGGAGAGCAGGCGCTCCAACCGCAGCGCAATCTGACCATGACCACCAGCGATGACAATGCGCATGACTCCGACCGTACGCCGGAAGGGGCGCATCTGCCGCGCAAGTCGGACCGGCACGGCCGCAGCGCGCCGGGCTCACGCGCACCAGCACGCGCCCAGCGCGCACACCGAACCGCGCGCCCGCGCCAGGCAGCCGGCGCACCCGGCGCGCGTCCTCCGGCCCGCACGCCCCCGCCCGGCCTCAGGGCCCGCACGCCCCCGCCCGGCCTCAGGACAGCTCACCCCGCCCCTGCCGTGGCAGCCCGAGTTCTGCCGCGACCGCCGAGTTGCAGTACTCGCGCACCGCGCTCGTGCGCGCCACCACCCGGCCCCGGTGCACCACGATCCGGCTGTAGGCCAGGGACAGGGCACCGGCCAGACGGTCGCCGCGCACGGCCAGGAGCTCGGCGGGGAAACCGGCCTCCACGCGTACCTCCGCCATTCCCAGCACCGCGCGCGCCGAGGTGCTCACGGCGTCGTAGGCGTCCTGCGGGCGCAAGCCGTGGGCGGACGCGAGGAGGTAGGCCGCCTCCAGGGGGTCACCGCGGCCGACCGGGTTCGAGAGGTCGCGCAGGGCGCCGCTGCCGGCTGCCACCCGCACCCCGGCCGCGCGCAGCAGCCGTACTGGAGCGGCGCCCCGACGGTCGGCACCGCAGCAGCCGCCCTGGGGCAGGCACACGACCGTCACCCCGGCCGCCGCGAGCTGGTCGGCGGCGCGTGATGCGGCCTCGGCGGGCAGGCGTGCGAGGCCGGCGCACGGCCCGATCGTCACGCCGGGGCGCAAGCCCCCCGCCATGGCGGCGAGCCGGGACAGCCGGGCCGGATCGGAGGCGTCCGTGTGCAGGTCCACCGGGCAGCCGTGCTCGGAGGCCACCTCCAGGACCGTCTCCACGTAGCCCGTGGGATCGGGGTCCAGGTCCGGGCAGCCGCCCACCACGGAGGCGCCCATCTTGACCGCGTCACGCAGTATCGCCAGACCGTCGGCGCCGGCCACCCCGGTCAGCAGCCGTGGCATCGCCACCGCTGTCAGCTCCGCGAGCCCGTGCAGCGAGCGCCGCGCCTGCAGGACGGCACCCAGTGCGCCGAGGCCCTGGACGTCGCCCACGCGCACGTGCGCGCGTGCCGCCGTCGCCCCGTGCCCGAGCTGCAGCAAAGCCGCCTCCGTCGCCCGGCGCTGGACGTCCTCGGGGGCGTACGACACCGGTCCGGGGCGCTCGGCGGACAGCGCGGTGTCGCTGTGCGCGTGCGGTTCGGCCGGAGCCGGGAGGAGCAGGTATCCGTTCAGGTCCACGCGCGTGGCGCCCGACCGGGCCGGACCCGGCGCCAGACTGCCGGCCGTGCCCACCGCCTCGATGCGTCCGCCGCCCAGCCGTACGTCCACGGTCCGGCCGTCGGTGAGCCGCGCCCCGCACAGCAGCAGGGCGGCCGCGTCGGACTGGCCGGAGGATCCCGAGGAGTTCGACGGTGGGTGGGGCTGCGGCTGGCTGTCTGGCATCGCGCTCCAGGATCGGGGCCGGGGCTCGGGCGGTCCGCGTGAGAGTCGGGGCTCGCGCACCCCAAGATCACGCAGAGTGAGTCGAGCCTAGGGTGGTGAGCCGCGCTGGGCGCGCAGGAGCGCAATAGTCGTACCGGTGTGGTCCGCCCTTGGCGGTACACGTGTCGCCCACACGCGTGGCACCGCCCCGTCACTTCCGGCGAAGCCCACGCGCGCGTGCCCCCCGCCGCACGTCGCCCCGAGCCGGCACCCGCGCGGTGCATGAGGCCGCTGCGGGGGCGGAGATGGGGGTGGTCATGGGCGGCCGGATACGGATTTGGGTGAACGGCGGCGGACCGTGTAATGTCTTCATCGCTCGCCCCAATAGCTCAGTCGGCAGAGCGTCTCCATGGTAAGGAGAAGGTCAACGGTTCGATTCCGTTTTGGGGCTCTGGTGTGAGAGGTTCCCGTCGAAAGGCGGGGCCCGATCGCATCTCAGCGGTGTAGCTCAGTCGGTAGAGCAAGCGGCTCATAATCGCTGTGTCACCGGTTCAAGTCCGGTCACCGCTACTGACAGTAGCCGATTGCGGGGTCGGTCCTTCGATCGGCTACTCTTTCTTGCGTTGAATCAGTCCACCCGTTCGTCTTAGGAGCACTCACGTGGCTGCCACCGACGTCCGCCCGAAGATCACGCTGGCCTGCGTGGAGTGCAAGGAGCGGAACTACATCACCAAGAAGAACCGGCGTAACAACCCGGACCGTCTTGAGATGAAGAAGCACTGCCCGCGTTGCAACGCGCACACCGCGCACCGCGAGACGCGATAAACAGGCTCGTACGCGAGGCCGTCCCCTTCCGAGGGGGCGGCCTCGCGTCGTTTCAGTCGGACCGCCGGCCCAACGGCTCACGGCTGGTTTCCGGCTAATTTGGGGCCATCACAGCAGACATCAGGAGGTGCCGGGCCATGGCGCTCGACCAGTCCTTCGTAGGACGGACCTACCCGCCCACCGCGCCCTATGAGGTGGGCCGGGAGAAGATCCGCGAGTTCGCCGAGGCGGTGGGCGAGACCAATCCGGTGTACACGGACCCGGAGGCCGCCAAGGCGTACGGACACCCCGATGTGATCGCCCCGCCGACCTTCGTGTTCTCCATCACCTTCCGGGCCGCCGGGCAGGTCATCGAGGACCCGCAGCTCGGCCTCGACTACAGCCGCGTGGTGCACGGCGACCAGAAGTTCGCCTACCGCCGCCCGGTCCGGGCCGGGGACCGGCTTTCGGTCACCTCCACCATCGAGGGAATCAAGTCCCTCGCGGGCAACGACATCCTGGACATCCGGGGTGAGGTGCACGACGAGGCGGGCGAGCACGTCGTGACCGCCTGGACCAAGCTCGTGGCCCGCGCGGCCGAGGAGGCGTGAGGACCTGATGACGGCGAAGATCACCTACGAGGACGTCGAGGTCGGCACCGAGCTGCCGGCGCAGACCTTCCCCGTGACCCGTGCCACACTCGTGCGCTACGCGGGCGCCTCCGGGGACTTCAACCCGATCCACTGGAACGAGAAGTTCGCCAAGGAGGTCGGCCTGCCGGACGTCATCGCGCACGGCATGTTCACCATGGCCGAGGCGATCCGCGTGGTCACGGACTGGACCGGGGACCCCGGGGCGGTCGTGGAGTACGGCGTCCGCTTCACCAAGCCCGTCGTCGTGCCGAACGACGACCAGGGCGCCCTGATCGAGGTCAGTGGCAAGGTCGCGGCCAAGCTGGACGACAACACCGTGCGTGTGGACCTGACGGCGACCAGCGGCGGCCAGAAGGTGCTGGGTATGTCCCGGGCGGTCGTACGTCTGGCCTGACGGTCCGCCGGCGGGGCGGCAAAGGCCAAGGGCCGGCTGCAGTCGCACAAGGAAGCAGCAATGCCGTAAGGGGCGTCCTCCATGGCGGGGCGCCCCTTACGCACATCCGGAACGCAGGTCCTCGCGGGGCGGCGGACCGTGCCCGTCCAGCCAGGCGGGGCCGTCTCGTAGTCTTGGGCCCGTGCAGGTACTCCACGATGCCCCTCTTGCCCCGCTGACCACCTTCCGGCTGGGCGGTCCCGCGACGCGGCTGGTCACTGCGGTGACCGACGCCGAGGTGATCGCCGCCGTCCGTGAGGCCGACGACAGCGGGACGCCGCTGCTGGTCATCGGCGGTGGATCGAACCTGGTCATCGGTGACAAGGGCTTCGACGGCACCGCCCTGCGGATCGCCACGCGCGGTGTCGAACTGCGCGGCACGACGCTGGAGCTGGCGGCCGGCGAGGTGTGGACGGACGCCGTGGCCCGCACGGTCGAGGCCGGGCTCGCCGGTATCGAGTGCCTGGCCGGCATCCCCGGATCCGCCGGCGCCACGCCGATCCAGAACGTGGGCGCCTACGGCCAGGAAGTCGCCTCCACCATCACCGAGGTCCTCGCCTACGACCGGCGTGCCGACGAGACGGTCACGCTGACGAACGAGGAGTGCGCCTTCTCGTACCGCCACAGCCGCTTCAAGGCCGACCCCGAGCGCTACGTGGTGCTGCGCGTCCGCTTCGAGCTGGAGGACGCTGCCGGGCTGTCCGCGCCCGTGAAGTACGCCGAGGCGGCGCGCGCGCTCGGCGTCGAGCCCGGTGACCGGGTGCCGCTGGCCGACGCCCGCGAGACCGTCCTGAAGCTGCGTACCGGGAAGGGCATGGTCCTCGATCCCCAGGACCACGACACCTGGTCCGCGGGGTCCTTCTTCACCAACCCGATCCTCACCGACGAGCAGTTCGCCGCATTCCACGCGCGCGTGCGCGAGCGGCTCGGGGACGGTGTCGAGCCGCCCGCCTACCCGGCGGGGCAGGGCCGTACGAAGACCTCCGCGGCCTGGCTGATCGACAAGGCGGGCTTCACCAAGGGCTACGGCACCGGCCCGGCCCGCATCTCCACCAAGCACACCCTCGCCCTCACCAACCGGGGCGAGGCCACCACCGAGGACCTGCTGGCGCTGGCCCGTGAGGTGGTCGCAGGGGTCCGTGAGGCCTTCGGGGTCACGCTCGTCAACGAACCGGTGACCGTCGGCGTCAGCCTGTAAGGGGCGCTCAGTACGCCACCCCCACCCCCTGCTTCACCGTTCCGTCGTCGTCGATCATCGCCAGCATCGCGTGCGCGACGTCCGCGCGTGCGATGAAGCGGCCCTTGCGCGGGAAGCCGCCGACGATGGTGCGGTAGTGGCCGGTGAGCGGCTTGTTCTGCAGGCGGGGCGGTCGTACGGACGTCCAGTCCGTGCCGCTGCGGGCCAGTTCGCCCTCCATCTCGCGCAGGTCGGCGTAGATGTCCTTGAGGATCGCCGACACCAGGCCCCGCGCGGCGCGGTCCAGCGGGCCGTCGTTCGCGGCGGCGGGGCCGACCGGGGCGGCGCTGACCACGAGCAGCCGCCGTACGTCCTCCGCCTCCATGGCGCGCAGCACCGTACGGGTCAGCCGGGTGGTGACCCCGGCGTCCTTGCGGCTGCGGGGGCCCAGGCCGGAGAGGACGGCGTCACGGCCGCTGACGGCGGCACGCAGCTCCTCGGGGTCGGTCAGGTCGGCGCGGAACACCTCCAAGGCGTCCCCCCTGACGTCCAGCCGGGCCGGATCGCGGACCACTGCGGTCACCCGGTGGCCCGCGCCGAGCGCCTGGCGCACGATCTCCCGGCCGATGCCGCCGGTGGCGCCGAAAACGGTGAGGTTCATGAGTGTCCCCGTACTCGGGTTAGGTGGGTGAGTATTCACTCACCCCTGTTCGCTCTAGAGTGAGTAAGTACTCACCCACTCGTCAAGCCCGATTGGACCCCCATGGAGCCGAAGCCGGCGCGTGTCCGCATCCTCGACGCCGCTCACGAGCTCATGCTCACCGTCGGACTCGCCCGCGCCACCACCAAGGAGATCGCCCGCGCGGCCGGCTGCTCCGAAGCGGCCCTCTACAAGTACTTCGACAGCAAGGAAGAGCTGTTCGTCCGGGTGCTCACCGAGCGGCTTCCCCGGCTCACCCCGCTGCTGGACAGCCTCGCCGCCGAACCGGGACAGGGCACCCTGGAAGGCAACCTCACCGAGATCGCCCGCCGGGCCGCCCTCTTCTACGAACAGAGCTTCCCGATCGCCGGCTCCCTGTACGCCGAGACCCAGCTCAAGGAGCGCCACCACGAGGCGCTGCGCAAGCTCGGCTCCGGCCCGCACAAGCCCATCCAGGACCTGGACGCCTACCTCCGCGCCGAACAGGCCGCCGGCCGCGTCCGCCCCGACGCCGACACCTACGCGGCCGCCTCCCTGCTGCTGGGCGCCTGTGCGCAGCGCGCGTTCGCCTACGACGCGACGGAAACGGGGCAGCGGCCGCCGGTCGACGACTTCGCCGCGCGGCTCGCCAGGACGCTGCTGGGCGGAATCTCCGTTGCGCCGGCCACCGCCTGAGCTCGCCGCGCGTCTGGTGCCGGGCCACCACACGTACGGGCTGGGGCCCAGCCACCGGCACCGCAGGCACGGCCGGAGGACGAGCCCCGCAGCCCGCTTCAGACGGGCGGGCGGGCCAGCCAGTCGTCGACGCCGGCCAGCAGCCGCGCCTTGACGTCCTCGGGGGCGGCCGAGCCCCGCACCGACTGGCGCGCCAGTTCCGCGAGTTCGGCGTCCGAGAAGCCGTGGGCGTGGCGGGCGATCTCGTACTGGGCGGCCAGCCGGGAGCCGAACAGCAGCGGGTCGTCGGCGCCGAGCGCCATCGGGACACCGGCCTCGAAGAGCGTCCGCAGCGGCACGTCCTCGGGCTTCTCGTACACGCCGAGCGCCACGTTCGACGCCGGGCACACCTCACAGGTCACGCCCCGGTCGGCCAGCCGCTTCAGCAGCCGCGGGTCCTCCGCCGCGCGTACGCCGTGCCCGACCCGCGAGGCGTGCAGGTCGTCCAGGCAGTCGCGCACCGAGGCCGGGCCGGTCAGCTCGCCGCCGTGCGGGGCCGACAGCAGACCGCCCTCGCGCGCGATGTGGAAGGCCCGGTCGAAGTCCCGCGCCATGCCCCGCCGCTCGTCGTTGGAGAGCCCGAAACCGACCACGCCGCGCTCCGCGTACCGCACCGCGAGGCGGGCCAGCGTACGGGCGTCCAGGGGGTGCTTCATGCGGTTGGCGGCGACCAGGACCCGCATGCCGAGCCCGGTCTCCCGGGACGCCGTGTCCACCGCGTCGAGGATGATCTCCAGGGCCGGGATCAGCCCGCCCAGCCGGGGCGCGTACGACGTCGGGTCCACCTGGATCTCCAGCCAGCCCGAGCCGTCCCTCAGGTCCTCCTCGGCCGCCTCGCGGACCAGGCGCTGGATGTCCTCCGGCTCGCGCAGGCAGGAGCGCGCCGCGTCGTACAGCCGCTGGAAACGGAACCAGCCCCGCTCGTCGGTGGCCCGCAGCTTCGGCGGTTCGCCGCTGGTCAGGGCTTCGGTCAGGGCCTCGGGCAGTCGAACGCCGTACTTGTCGGCCAGTTCCAGAACGGTTCCCGGCCGCATCGAACCGGTGAAGTGCAGGTGCAGATGGGCCTTCGGCAGCTCAGAGAGGTCACGTACACGCTCCATCCCAGGATCCTGCCGTACGCACCTGTCACACCGGTAGCCGTTTCCCCGTACGTGGTCTTGCTCGCACAAACGAACAGGAGCACCTCCCGACGTCGGGAGGTGCTCCTGTCCAAAAATGGACCTCAGTCCCTGGCCTCCGCCAGCAGCTTCTGCATCCGGCTCACGCCCTCGACGAGGTCCTCGTCACCGAGCGCGTACGACAGCCGCAGGTAGCCGGGCGTGCCGAAGGCCTCGCCCGGGACGACCGCGACCTCGGCCTCCTCCAGGATCAGCGCGGCGAGCTCGACGGTGTCCTGCGGGCGCTTGCCGCGGATCTCCTTGCCGAGCAGCGCCTTGACCGACGGGTAGGCGTAGAAGGCGCCCTCGGGCTCCGGGCAGACCACGCCGTCGATCTCGTTGAGCATCCGCACGATGGTCTTGCGGCGCCGGTCGAAGGCCTCGCGCATCGTCGCCACGGCGTCCAGGCCGCCGGAGACGGCGGCCAGGGCGGCCACCTGTGCCACGTTGGAGACGTTCGAGGTGGCGTGCGACTGCAGGTTCGTCGCGGCCTTGACGACGTCCTTCGGGCCGATGACCCAGCCCACGCGCCAGCCGGTCATGGCGTACGTCTTCGCCACACCGTTGACCACGATGCACTTGTCACGCAGCTCGGGCAGCAGCGCCGGCAGGGACACCGCGGCGGCGTCGCCGTAGACCAGGTGCTCGTAGATCTCGTCGGTGAGCACCCACAGGCCGTGCTCGACGGCCCAGCGGCCGATCGCCTCGGTCTCGGCCTCGGAGTACACCGCGCCGGTCGGGTTGGACGGGGAGACGAAGAGGACGACCTTCGTCTTCTCGGTGCGCGCCGCCTCCAGCTGCTCCACGCTCACCCGGTAGCCGGTGGTCTCGTCGGCCACGACCTCCACCGGGACACCGCCCGCGAGGCGGATCGACTCGGGGTATGTCGTCCAGTACGGCGCCGGGACGATGACCTCGTCGCCCGGGTCGAGGATCGCGGCGAACGCCTCGTAGATGGCCTGCTTGCCGCCGTTGGTGACGAGGATCTGCGAGACGTCGGGCTCCCAGCCGGAGTCGCGCAGCGTCTTCGCGGCGATCGCGGACTTCAGCTCGGGCAGGCCGCCGGCCGGGGTGTAGCGGTGGTACTTGGGGTTCTTGCAGGCCTCGACGGCCGCCTCGACGATGTAGTCCGGGGTCGGGAAGTCGGGCTCACCGGCGCCGAAGCCGATCACCGGACGCCCGGCGGCCTTCAGGGCCTTGGCCTTGGCGTCCACGGCGAGGGTGGCGGACTCGGAGATCGCGCCGACTCGGGCGGAGACCCGGCGCTCGGTGGGTGGGGTTGCAGCGCTCATGGAGCCCATCGTTCCAGACCGGAAATCCCCCCGGCATGCGGGTTTCACAGACTGAACAACAAAGGGTCGAGGCGTGAACACGGGTCCGAATCCGGTCCCCGGTCAGGAGGATCTCTGGTCAAGTGGCTCCGGACGGGCACTTTCTGTTCGACGCCGGGCCGCGGACCACGTACACTCTCACCTCGTTGGCCTTCAGCAGCCGCCGCCGCAACCGGTGCACACCGCGCACCCGGCCGGATGCGGTACGTTGGGGGACACACAAAGGGTCGTAGCTCAATTGGTAGAGCACCGGTCTCCAAAACCGGCGGTTGGGGGTTCAAGTCCCTCCGGCCCTGCTACACACACCGCCAGGATGTGTGCGCATGTACGTACAGCAATGCACCGCCGTGCGGCTCAGAAACCGGGCGCGGCACGGCCACGACCCGGGACCAGGTGAGGACGAATGACGGACGCCGTGGGCTCCATCGACACGCCTGACGCCCAGGACGAGCTGCCGGAGTCCAAGAAGAAGGCCCGCAAGGGCGGCAAGCGCGCCAAGAAGGGCCCGCTGAAGCGCCTCGCCACCTTCTACCGCCAGATCATCGCGGAGCTCCGCAAGGTCGTCTGGCCGACGCGTAACCAGCTGACGTCGTACACCACCGTGGTGATCTTCTTTGTTGCCATCATGATCGCGCTGGTGACCGTGATTGACTATGGGCTCAACCACGCGGCCAAGTACGTCTTCGGCTGAGCCAGGAGCGAAGGGCGCCGTGGTACCGGCGCCCGTTTTCGCATGTTCCACCCCTATGTATCCAGGAAGAAGCAGCCACCGTGTCTGACCCGAACCTGAACGACGACGCCATCGAGTCGCGCGCGACCGCTGCCGAGATGGTGGACGACGAGCTCGACATCGTCGAGGGCGCGGACGAGCAGGACGAGTTCGAGGCTGCCGAGGCCGAGGCGGGGGAGCCGGCCGAAGAGGCTGCCCTGAACGTCGAGGACGAAGAGGACGAGGAAGCCGGCGAGGAGGCCGCCGCCGAGGCTGCCGAGGAGGAGCCGGCCGCGCCCGTCGACCCCGTCCAGGCCCTGCGCGAGGAACTGCGCACCCTCCCCGGCGAGTGGTATGTCATCCACACCTACGCCGGTTACGAGAACCGCGTGAAGACCAACCTGGAGCAGCGCGCCGTCTCGCTGAACGTCGAGGACTACATCTTCCAGGCCGAGGTGCCGCAGGAAGAGGTCGTCCAGATCAAGAACGGCGACCGCAAGACGATCAAGCAGAACAAGCTGCCGGGTTACGTCCTGGTCCGCATGGACCTGACCAACGAGTCCTGGGGCGTCGTCCGCAACACCCCGGGCGTCACCGGCTTCGTCGGCAACGCCTACGACCCGTACCCGCTGACCCTGGACGAGATCGTCAAGATGCTCGCCCCGGAGGCCGAGGAGAAGGCCGCCCGCGAGGCCGCCGAGGCCGAGGGCAAGCCCGCTCCGCAGCGCAAGGTCGAGGTCCAGGTGCTGGACTTCGAGGTCGGCGACTCGGTCACCGTCACCGACGGCCCGTTCGCCACGCTGCAGGCGACCATCAACGAGATCAACCCCGACTCGAAGAAGGTCAAGGGCCTGGTGGAGATCTTCGGCCGGGAGACGCCGGTCGAGCTGTCCTTCGACCAGATCCAGAAGAACTAGCTTCGCGATCGTCCGAAAGAGCCCCCGCCCAGCGGTTTCCCGTTGGGCAGGGGCTCTGTCGTGTCCAGGGGCCGCTCCCTCATCGAGCACCAGCCCGAAGCCGTTCCGCCGGCCGCGCGCTACGGTGTCCGCTCAACACGGAGGTCTGAGGGGCAGGGGCGGATGACAGCAGAAGGCGAGCGCATGGTGCGCGCGATGGGAGAGCTGTACGCGACGCTGGAGAACACGCACGACGCAGCGGGCGACGAGACGTTCGCGAAGAGCGCCGCGTGCAGCTGCTCGCCCAGCTGGCCGGGGCTGGAGACCACAGCCAATGGCTACGTGCTCAGGGCGGTGCCTTCTTCGCACTACAGCATCATGACGAACCCGGAAGTGGGGACCTTCGTCGCGCGCTGTTCCGGCTGTCACGCCCGCTATCCCGAGCCCTGGGTCCTGGACGACAAGGAGCCCATGCCGTACGCCTGGGCACGTGAGTCTGCCGAGCGGCCGCGACGGCGCAGTCGCTGGGGCCGTCTCTGGGCCGTCCGGCGCCGACGGACAACGACCACTAGTCCGAAGAACTGATCCACAAGAACCAGTCCATTTCTGGACGTCGCCCTTCCGCGCAGGTCAGGCGGGCTGTCCTCAGCCGGTCTGACCTGCACGGTTTTTGGCCGCGCATCCATACCCGTTATCGTTGTGCGGTATGCCTGCGTCAGGATCGCGATCCTCGCGCGGGCATGGACCCGATTGAAAGGACCCGGAGAGCTATGCCTCCCAAGAAGAAGAAGGTCACGGGGCTCATCAAGCTCCAGATCCAGGCCGGTGCCGCCAACCCGGCTCCGCCGGTCGGCCCCGCGCTGGGTCAGCACGGTGTCAACATCATGGAGTTCTGCAAGGCCTACAACGCCGCGACCGAGTCGCAGCGCGGGTGGGTCATCCCGGTGGAGATCACGGTCTACGAGGACCGCTCCTTCACCTTCATCACCAAGACGCCGCCGGCCGCGAAGATGATCCTCAAGGCCGCGGGTGTCGAGAAGGGCTCCGGCGAGCCGCACAAGACCAAGGTCGCCAAGATCACCGAGGCGCAGGTCCGCGAGATCGCCCAGACCAAGATGCCCGACCTGAACGCGAACGACCTGGACGCCGCCGCGAAGATCATCGCCGGTACCGCGCGTTCCATGGGCGTCACGGTCGAGGGCTGACCTCAACCCACCCAGCAGTCATGCGGCCGTAGCGGTCGCACGTGGCAGGGCCTGCTCGGCCCAGGGACCACGACTCCTTTCAGAACACACAGGAGCAAGTTGTGAGCAAGCGCAGCAAGGCTCTCCGCGCTGCGGACGCCAAGGTCGACCGGGAGAAGCTCTACGCCCCGCTCGAGGCCGTCCGTCTCGCCAAGGAGACCTCCACGACCAAGTTCGACGCCACCGTCGAGGTCGCCTTCCGTCTGGGTGTCGACCCGCGCAAGGCCGACCAGATGGTCCGTGGCACCGTGAACCTTCCGCACGGCACCGGTAAGACCGCCCGGGTCCTGGTCTTCGCGACCGGCGACCGTGCCGAGGCCGCGCGTGCCGCGGGCGCCGACATCGTCGGCGCCGACGAGCTGATCGACGAGGTCTCGAAGGGCCGCCTGGACTTCGACGCCGTCGTCGCCACCCCGGACCTCATGGGCAAGGTCGGCCGCCTCGGCCGCGTCCTCGGCCCGCGTGGTCTGATGCCGAACCCGAAGACCGGCACCGTCACCCCCGACGTCGCCAAGGCCGTCACCGACATCAAGGGCGGCAAGATCGAGTTCCGCGTCGACAAGCACTCGAACCTGCACTTCATCATCGGCAAGGCGTCCTTCGACGACGCCAAGCTGGTGGAGAACTACGGCGCCGCGCTGGAGGAGATCCTCCGTCTGAAGCCGTCCGCCGCCAAGGGCCGTTACCTCAAGAAGGCCGCCATCACCACCACGATGGGCCCCGGCATCCCGGTCGACCCGAACCGCACCCGCAACCTCCTCGTCGAGGAGGACCCGGCCGCCGTCTGAGCCCTCCGCTCGGCCCGGTAGCCGCGTCAGGTACGCGTGAGTAAGGGCGGGCCCTGCAACCTTCCAGGTGCAGGGCCCGTCCTTTCTTTGTACGACCTGTCTTTGCAGGCCCTTTGGGACGACTGTCAGTGGCCTGGGCTACGGTGCAGGCACTCGACTTGCATGGGGGTAGGACAAGATGAAGAGCACGACGGCGCGCCGGATGACCCTTTCCGTGGCGGTGGTGGCCGCGCTGACCGGGGTGGCCGCCTGCGGCTCCTCCAGCTCCGGGAAGGACGGCAAGGCGGCCGGTGGCGGCGCGATCCACCTCAGCCCCATAGCCGCCGTCCTGCGCACCGCCGAGCAGTCCACCGACAAGGCGGACTCGGCCAAGGTGCACTCCACCATGTCCCTGGGCAACCTGATGTCGGCGACCGGCGACGGCGCCCTCGCCTGGGGCCACGGCATCAAGGGCAACCTCACTCTGACGTACACCGGCGGGCAGATGGCCCAGATGATGCGCAAGGCCGGTACCCCGTCGATGCAGGCCCGCTATCTGCCGGACGCCTACTACGCGAAGATGAGCGAGGCGTTCGCCCAGCAGATGGGCGGCAAGCACTGGGTCAGGTACGGCTACGACGACCTCGCCAAGTTCGCCGGCGCGTCCGGCTCGTACCTGAAGGACCAGGCCCAGACGTCGTCGCCGAACCAGGCCGTGAAGATGCTGCTGGCCTCCGGTGACGTGAAGAAGGTCGGCGAGGAGACGGTCTCCGGCGTGCACACCAGGCACTACGCGGGCACGGTGAACGTCGCCGACCTCGCGGGCCGGAGCAGCAACCTCAGCGCGGACCAGCTGACGGCCCTGAAGAAGCAGCTCGACCGGTCGGGCATCACCACCGACACCATCGACATCTGGATCAACGACCAGAACCTGCTGGTGAAGAAGACCGAGAAGGCGGACACCGCCAAGGGCACCCTGACCAGCAGCGCCTCCTACAGCGACTACGGCGTGCCGGTCTCCGCCGAGGCGCCGCCGGCCAGTGACACCAAGGACTTCAAGGACCTGATGAAGTCCCTCGGGACCCACGGCTCGGGCACCACGTCGAGCGGCTCCGCCACCGGCACCCTCTCCTGAAGCACCGGCGCCTGACCCGCACGGCCCGGCTGTACGACGGTCAGGGCCGGCGAGAAGGCCCGGAGCGCCCCGGCCCCGGCGGCCGTAGCCCACGCGGCGCGCGTCGCAGCCCACGCGGCGCGCACCACCGGAGGGGCCCCGCCGGACCCCGCACGGCAGCCGGTGCCGGAGAGCCCGCGGCGGGACCTCCTACGAGCCGTTTGTGCTCGATTTGCTCGGCGGCGCCCCCGTCCCGTACTCTCTTGCAGAAGCCAAAGACCGCTGGTCGTTGCCGTGCGCTCGTACGAGGGCTCGGTGGCCGAAGGATCCGCTGAAAAGTGGGCGACCCGCGCAGGTGACAGTGGAAGAACTCCCGGAGTGCGCGCGCCGAGCGCGTGTGCGGCCGGTCGAGTCCGCCCCGTGCGCCTGCGCCGGGGCGTTTCGTTTTACCCAGTCCTCCTTCGGGTCCGCGCGGTCCGAATCACCCGGAAGGAGGCCGAGGCTCTATGGCGAGGCCCGACAAGGCTGCCGCGGTTGCCGAGCTGACGGACAAGTTCCGCAGCTCCAACGCCGCCGTGCTGACCGAGTACCGCGGTCTCACCGTGGCGCAGCTCAAGACGCTGCGCCGGTCGCTCGGTGAGAACGCCCAGTACGCCGTGGTGAAGAACACGCTGACCAAGATTGCGGCCAACGAGGCCGGGATCACGCTGGACGACCAGCTCTTCGCTGGTCCGACGGCCGTCGCCTTCGTCACCGGTGACCCGGTGGAGTCGGCGAAGGGTCTGCGTGACTTCGCCAAGGACAACCCCAATCTCGTCATCAAGGGCGGTGTCCTCGAGGGCAAGGCCCTCTCCGCCGACGAGATCAAGAAGCTTGCGGACCTCGAGTCCCGCGAGGTTCTGCTCGCCAAGCTGGCGGGCGCCATGAAGGGCAAGCAGTCCCAGGCTGCCGCGCTCTTCCAGGCGCTCCCGTCGAAGCTCGTCCGCACCGTGGACGCGCTGCGCGCCAAGCAGGCCGAGCAGGGCGGTGCCGAGTAATTCGGCTCGCATCATGACCGCCGCCACCAGGCAGCGGTCGTAGCGGGCCCGAACGTACGCCCGCCAGTCATGTACATCCGGCACCAGCCGATTTAGTGGAAGGAAAGCCATCATGGCTCTCACCCAGGACGAACTGCTCGCCGAGTTCGAGGGCATGACCCTGATCCAGCTCGCCGAGTTCGTGAAGGCGTTCGAGGAGAAGTTCGACGTCACCGCCGCCGCCCCCGTCGCGGTTGCCGCCGCCGGCGCCCCGGGCGCCCCGGCCGCCGAGGCCGTCGAGGAGAAGGACGAGTTCGACGTCATCCTCACCGGCGCCGGCGACAAGAAGATCCAGGTCATCAAGGTCGTGCGTGAGCTGACCTCCCTGGGTCTGAAGGAGGCCAAGGACCTCGTCGACGGCACCCCGAAGCCGGTCCTCGAGAAGGTCAACAAGGAAGCCGCCGACAAGGCCGCCGAGGCCCTCAAGGGCGCCGGCGCCTCCGTCGAGGTCAAGTAAGACCTCTCGGGTCCCCAGGACTCGAACGCGCGCCGAGCGCAGCCCCGGGACACTCTGAAAAGTGCCCCGCAGGGCTGTAACGCGAACGCACCGAAGAGCGATCATCCATCCGGGTGGTCGCTCTTCGGCGTATGCGGAGGACCGACCTCGGTTACCTTGCACTCGCGACGGCGAGGGGTATGGTGATCTTCGTCGTGTCTCCGGCCAGTCTCGTTTGGACTGAGGGGCCTTGACGAACCGCACGCAGCGCGCAATTCTCAGGACGCGTCGTCACAAGGATCCGAATCCGAGGCATGGATCGACGGCGAAGAGGGCAGTATCAACGTGCGTTGAGGGCAGGCATGCCGAGGGCGTTGACAAGAGCGGTGAGCACAGCGAGGGTCTCGACAAACCCGCACTGGACATCAGTGTGCCAAGTGGCTACACTGACCCTTTGCGCTGCCTGTTAGCTGTCCCCTGCCCGTCACCAGGGGTCTGCCCTCACTCGAGCACTGAAGACAAAAGCCCCCTTGACCTGGGGTTTCTGTCTCTGTGTACGGGAGAGGGGCCGGCACGCGCGTAGTGAGTCCGAGCCCTCGGAAGGACCCCCTCTTGGCCGCCTCGCGCAATGCCTCGACCGCGAATACGAACAACGGCGCCAGCACCGCCCCGCTGCGCATCTCCTTTGCAAAGATCAAGGAGCCTCTCGAGGTTCCGAACCTGCTCGCGCTGCAGACCGAGAGCTTCGACTGGCTGCTCGGCAACACCGCCTGGCAGAGTCGGGTCGAGGAGGCTCTGGAGAACGGTCAGGACGTCCCCACCAAGTCCGGTCTGGAAGAGATCTTCGAGGAGATCTCCCCGATCGAGGACTTCTCCGGGTCGATGTCCCTGACGTTCCGGGACCACCGCTTCGAGCCGCCGAAGAACTCCATCGACGAGTGCAAGGAGCGCGACTTCACGTACGCCGCCCCGCTCTTCGTCACCGCCGAGTTCACCAACAACGAGACCGGTGAGATCAAGTCCCAGACGGTCTTCATGGGTGACTTCCCGCTCATGACGAACAAGGGCACCTTCGTCATCAACGGCACCGAGCGTGTCGTTGTGTCTCAGCTGGTCCGTTCCCCCGGTGTCTACTTCGACTCCAGCATTGACAAGACGTCCGACAAGGACATCTTCTCCGCCAAGATCATCCCGTCCCGGGGTGCCTGGCTGGAGATGGAGATCGACAAGCGCGACATGGTCGGTGTCCGCATCGACCGCAAGCGCAAGCAGTCGGTCACCGTGCTGCTCAAGGCGCTCGGCTGGACGACCGAGCAGATCCTCGAGGAGTTCGGCGAGTACGAGTCCATGCGCGCCACCCTGGAGAAGGACCACACCCAGGGCCAGGACGACGCGCTGCTCGACATCTACCGCAAGCTGCGTCCGGGCGAGCCCCCCACGCGTGAGGCCGCGCAGACGCTGCTGGAGAACCTCTACTTCAACCCCAAGCGCTACGACCTCGCCAAGGTCGGCCGCTACAAGGTGAACAAGAAGCTCGGTGCGGACGAGCCGCTGGACGCCGGTGTGCTCACCACCGACGACATCATCGCCACCATCAAGTACCTGGTGAAGCTGCACGCCGGCGAGACCGAGACGATCGGCGAGTCCGGCCGTTCGATCATGGTCGAGACCGACGACATCGACCACTTCGGCAACCGTCGTATCCGCAGCGTCGGCGAGCTGATCCAAAACCAGGTCCGTACGGGTCTCGCCCGTATGGAGCGTGTCGTGCGCGAGCGCATGACCACGCAGGACGTCGAGGCGATCACGCCGCAGACCCTGATCAACATCCGGCCGGTCGTCGCCTCCATCAAGGAGTTCTTCGGCACCAGCCAGCTGTCCCAGTTCATGGACCAGAACAACCCGCTGTCGGGGCTGACGCACAAGCGTCGTCTGAACGCCCTCGGCCCGGGTGGTCTCTCCCGTGAGCGGGCCGGCTTCGAGGTCCGTGACGTGCACCCCTCGCACTACGGCCGCATGTGCCCGATCGAGACGCCGGAAGGCCCGAACATCGGTCTGATCGGCTCGCTGGCCTCCTACGGCCGGGTCAACGCGTTCGGTTTCATCGAGACGCCGTACCGCAAGGTCGTCGAGGGCCAGGTCACCGACGAGGTCGACTACCTGACCGCCGACGAGGAGGACCGCTTCGTCATCGCGCAGGCCAACGCGCCGCTGAACGACGAGATGCGGTTCGCCGAGGCCCGCGTGCTGGTCCGCCGCCGTGGCGGCGAGGTCGACTACGTCGGCCCCGAGGACGTGGACTACATGGACGTCTCGCCGCGCCAGATGGTGTCGGTCGCGACCGCCATGATCCCCTTCCTGGAGCACGACGACGCCAACCGTGCCCTCATGGGCGCGAACATGATGCGTCAGGCCGTGCCGCTGATTAAGTCCGAGGCTCCGCTCGTCGGCACCGGCATGGAGTACCGCTCCGCGGTCGACGCCGGCGACGTGGTCAAGGCCGAGAAGGACGGTGTGGTCCAGGAGGTCTCCGCGGACTACATCACCACCGCCAACGACGACGGCACGTACATCACGTACCGCCTGGCCAAGTTCTCCCGGTCCAACCAGGGCACCTCGGTCAACCAGAAGGTCATCGTCAACGAGGGCGACCGCGTCATCACCGGCCAGGTGCTGGCCGACGGCCCGGCCACCCAGAACGGCGAGATGGCCCTCGGCAAGAACCTGCTCGTGGCGTTCATGCCGTGGGAGGGTCACAACTACGAGGACGCGATCATCCTGTCGCAGCGCCTCGTGCAGGACGACGTCCTCTCCTCGATCCACATCGAGGAGCACGAGGTCGACGCCCGTGACACCAAGCTCGGCCCCGAGGAGATCACCCGGGACATCCCGAACGTCTCCGAGGAGGTCCTCGCCGACCTCGACGAGCGCGGCATCATCCGCATCGGTGCCGAGGTCATCGCCGGTGACATCCTCGTCGGCAAGGTGACCCCGAAGGGTGAGACCGAGCTGACCCCGGAGGAGCGCCTGCTGCGCGCGATCTTCGGTGAGAAGGCCCGTGAGGTCCGTGACACCTCGCTGAAGGTGCCGCACGGCGAGACCGGCAAGGTCATCGGTGTGCGCGTCTTCGACCGCGAGGAGGGCGACGAGCTGCCGCCGGGCGTGAACCAGCTGGTCCGCGTCTACGTCGCGCAGAAGCGCAAGATCACCGACGGTGACAAGCTCGCCGGCCGCCACGGCAACAAGGGTGTCATCTCCAAGATCCTGCCCATCGAGGACATGCCGTTCCTCGAGGACGGAACTCCGGTCGACATCATCCTCAACCCGCTGGGTGTGCCGTCCCGAATGAACCCGGGACAGGTCCTGGAGATCCACCTCGGCTGGCTCGCCAGCCGCGGCTGGGACGTCTCCGGCCTCGCGGACGAGTGGGCCCAGCGCCTGCAGGCCATCGGCGCCGACCAGGTCGCCCCGCGCACCAACGTCGCGACCCCGGTCTTCGACGGTGCCCGCGAGGACGAGCTGGCGGGTCTGCTGCAGCACACCATCCCGAACCGCGACGGCGAGCGCATGGTGCTCCCGTCCGGCAAGGCGCGGCTGTTCGACGGCCGTAGCGGTGAGCCGTTCCCGGACCCGATCTCGGTCGGCTACATGTACATCCTGAAGCTGCACCACCTGGTCGACGACAAGCTGCACGCCCGCTCGACCGGTCCGTACTCGATGATCACCCAGCAGCCGCTGGGTGGTAAGGCGCAGTTCGGTGGCCAGCGCTTCGGTGAGATGGAGGTGTGGGCCCTTGAGGCCTACGGCGCCGCGTACGCCCTCCAGGAGCTGCTGACCATCAAGTCCGACGACGTCACCGGCCGCGTGAAGGTCTACGAGGCCATCGTCAAGGGCGAGAACATCCCCGAGCCCGGCATCCCCGAGTCCTTCAAGGTGCTCATCAAGGAGATGCAGTCGCTCTGCCTGAACGTGGAGGTGCTGTCCAGCGACGGTATGTCCATCGAGATGCGTGACACCGACGAGGACGTCTTCCGCGCTGCGGAGGAGCTCGGTATCGACCTGTCCCGGCGCGAGCCGAGCAGCGTCGAAGAGGTCTGACGGGAGTCCGGCGGGGCCCTGACCCACAAGGGCCCCGCCGACCCCCAGGCCCCCGTTTCAGACCACAGACTTTCGACCCTGAGAGGGATTGACGCATAGTGCTCGACGTCAACTTCTTCGACGAGCTCCGGATCGGCCTGGCCACCGCTGACGACATCCGTCAGTGGAGCCACGGTGAGGTCAAGAAGCCCGAGACCATCAACTACCGCACCCTGAAGCCCGAAAAGGACGGACTCTTCTGCGAGAAGATCTTCGGTCCGACCCGGGACTGGGAGTGCTACTGCGGCAAGTACAAGCGCGTCCGCTTCAAGGGCATCATCTGCGAGCGCTGTGGCGTCGAGGTCACGCGCGCGAAGGTGCGTCGTGAGCGGATGGGCCACATCGAGCTGGCCGCGCCCGTCACGCACATCTGGTACTTCAAGGGTGTCCCGAGCCGCCTGGGCTACCTGCTGGACCTGGCGCCGAAGGACCTCGAAAAGGTCATCTACTTCGCCGCGTACATGATCACGTACGTCGACGAGGAGCGCCGTACCCGCGACCTGCCCTCCCTGGAGGCGCACGTCTCGGTCGAGCGCCAGCAGATCGAGAACCGCCGGGACGCCGACCTGGAGGCCCGCGCCAAGAAGCTCGAGACCGACCTGGCCGAGCTGGAGGCCGAGGGCGCCAAGGCCGACGTGCGCCGCAAGGTGCGCGAGGGTGCCGAGCGCGAGATGAAGCAGCTGCGCGACCGTGCGCAGCGCGAGATCGACCGCCTCGACGAGGTGTGGACCCGGTTCAAGAACCTCAAGGTCCAGGACCTCGAGGGCGACGAGCTGCTCTACCGCGAGCTGCGTGACCGCTTCGGCACGTACTTCGACGGCTCGATGGGTGCCGCGGCGCTGCAGAAGCGCCTGGAGTCCTTCGACCTGGAGGAGGAGGCCGAGCGCCTCCGCGAGATCATCCGCACCGGCAAGGGCCAGAAGAAGACCCGTGCCCTGAAGCGGCTGAAGGTCGTCTCCGCGTTCCTGCAGACGAGCAACAGCCCCAAGGGCATGGTCCTCGACTGCGTCCCGGTCATCCCGCCGGACCTGCGTCCGATGGTGCAGCTGGACGGTGGCCGCTTCGCGACCTCCGACCTGAACGACCTGTACCGCCGTGTGATCAACCGCAACAACCGTCTGAAGCGGCTTCTCGACCTCGGTGCGCCCGAGATCATCGTGAACAACGAGAAGCGCATGCTTCAGGAGGCCGTCGACGCGCTCTTCGACAACGGCCGTCGTGGTCGCCCGGTGACGGGCCCCGGCAACCGTCCGCTGAAGTCCCTCAGCGACATGCTGAAGGGCAAGCAGGGCCGCTTCCGTCAGAACCTGCTCGGCAAGCGTGTCGACTACTCGGCGCGTTCCGTCATCGTCGTCGGTCCGCAGCTGAAGCTGCACCAGTGCGGTCTGCCCAAGGCCATGGCGCTGGAGCTCTTCAAGCCGTTCGTGATGAAGCGCCTGGTCGACCTGAACCACGCGCAGAACATCAAGAGCGCCAAGCGCATGGTGGAGCGCGGCCGCACCGTCGTGTACGACGTCCTCGAAGAGGTCATCGCCGAGCACCCGGTGCTGCTGAACCGTGCTCCCACCCTGCACCGCCTCGGCATCCAGGCCTTCGAGCCGCAGCTGGTCGAGGGCAAGGCCATCCAGATCCACCCGCTCGTCTGCACCGCGTTCAACGCGGACTTCGACGGTGACCAGATGGCCGTGCACCTGCCGCTGTCCGCGGAGGCGCAGGCCGAGGCCCGCATCCTGATGCTGTCCTCGAACAACATCCTCAAGCCGGCCGACGGCCGTCCGGTGACGATGCCGACCCAGGACATGGTCCTCGGTCTGTTCTTCCTCACCACCGACGGCGAGATGCGTGACGTCAAGGGCGAGGGCCGCTCGTTCGCGTCCGTGGCCGAGGCGATCATGGCGTTCGACGCCGGCGAGCTGTCGCTGCAGTCGCGCGTGGACATCCGCTTCCCGGTGGGCACCATCCCGCCGCGCGGCTGGACCCCGCCGGCGCGCGAGGAGGGCGAGCCGGAGTGGCAGCAGGGTGACAGCTTCCGGCTGAACACCACGCTGGGCCGCGCGCTCTTCAACGAGCTGCTGCCCGAGGACTACCCGTTCGTCGACTACGAGGTCGGCAAGAAGCAGCTCTCCGAGATCGTCAACGACCTCGCCGAGCGCTACCCGAAGGTCATCGTTGCGGCGACGCTCGACAACCTGAAGGCTTCCGGCTTCTACTGGGCCACCCGTTCCGGTGTCACCGTCGCCATCTCCGACGTCGTCGTTCCCGAGGCGAAGAAGGAGATCGTCCGCGGCTACGAGGCGCAGGACGAGAAGGTCCAGAAGCAGTACGAGCGCGGTCTGATCACCAAGGACGAGCGCACGCAGGAGCTCATCGCGATCTGGACCAAGGCGACCAACGAGGTCGCCGAGGCGATGAACGAGAACTTCCCGAAGACCAACCCGATCTTCATGATGGTGAACTCGGGTGCACGAGGCAACATGATGCAGATGCGTCAGATTGCCGGTATGCGTGGTCTGGTGTCGAACGCGAAGAACGAGACGATCCCGCGTCCGATCAAGGCCTCGTTCCGTGAGGGTCTGTCCGTGCTGGAGTACTTCATCTCCACGCACGGTGCCCGTAAGGGTCTGGCGGACACCGCCCTGCGTACCGCCGACTCGGGTTACCTCACCCGTCGTCTGGTCGACGTCTCCCAGGACGTCATCATCCGCGAGGAGGACTGCGGCACCGAGCGCGGCCTCAAGCTCCACATCGCGGAGGTCGGCGCGGACGGCGTGCTGCGCAAGGCGGACGACGTCGAGACGTCCGTGTACGCGCGCTGCCTCGCCGAGGACATCGTGGTCGACGGCAAGGTGCTGGCCCCGGCCGGCACCGACCTCGGCGACGTGCTCATCGACGAGCTGGTCAAGAACGGCGTCGCGGAGGTCAAGACCCGCTCGGTCCTGACCTGCGAGTCCGCCGTCGGCACCTGCGCGATGTGCTACGGCCGTTCGCTGGCCACCGGCAAGCTGGTCGACATCGGTGAGGCGGTCGGCATCATCGCCGCCCAGTCCATCGGTGAGCCCGGTACCCAGCTGACGATGCGTACCTTCCACACCGGTGGTGTGGCCGGTGACGACATCACCCAGGGTCTGCCGCGTGTCGTCGAGCTCTTCGAGGCCCGTACCCCGAAGGGTGTCGCCCCGATCTCCGAGGCCTCCGGCCGCGTGCGGATCGAGGAGACCGAGAAGACCAAGAAGATCGTCGTCACCCCGGACGACGGCAGCGACGAGACGGCGTACCCGATCTCCAAGCGTGCCAAGGTCCTGGTCAGCGAGGGCGAGCACGTCGAGGTGGGCCAGCAGCTCACCGTGGGTGCCACCAACCCGCACGACGTGCTGCGCATCCTGGGCCAGCGTGCCGTCCAGGTCCACCTGGTCGGCGAGGTCCAGAAGGTGTACAACTCGCAGGGTGTGTCGATCCACGACAAGCACATCGAGATCATCATCCGGCAGATGCTGCGCCGTGTGACGATCATCGAGTCGGGCGACGCCGAGCTGCTGCCCGGCGAGCTGGTCGAGCGCTCCCGCTTCGAGCACGAGAACCGTCGTGTGGTCCAGGAGGGCGGTCACCCGGCCTCCGGTCGTCCGCAGCTGATGGGTATCACCAAGGCCTCGCTGGCGACGGAGTCCTGGCTGTCGGCCGCCTCCTTCCAGGAGACGACCCGAGTCCTGACGGACGCGGCGATCAACGCCAAGTCCGACAGCCTCATCGGCCTCAAGGAGAACGTCATCATCGGTAAGCTCATCCCGGCCGGTACGGGTCTGTCCCGCTACCGCAACATCCGGGTCGAGCCGACCGAGGAGGCCAAGGCCGCGATGTACTCGGCCGTCGGCTACGACGACATCGACTACTCGCCGTTCGGCACCGGCTCCGGCCAGGCCGTTCCGCTGGAGGACTACGACTACGGTCCGTACAACCAGTAAGCGGGCAGCATGAGTTGAAGGGCGGTCACCCCAGTGGGGTGACCGCCCTTCGGCGTATGCGGAGTACGGCGCGCAGTGTCCTGGAGGTGTCAGCCCTCGACCCAGCCGTGGCTCTTGCCGAGCTGTACCAGCTGCCGGCGGAGCTGCGTGATCTGTTCCCCGGTCAGCCATGGGGCCGAGGTCAGCAGGAGTTCGGTCACCTCGAAGCTGTACTCCGCGACGCTGAGCACATCGCACGTGGGATCTTCACCGTCTTCGGGTCCGGCGGTGTAGGCCTGCACGGACGGAGGCACCTGGAGCCGCGCCGGCGGGGGCATCATCGGTGTCTGTGCCCTGTCGGCGAGCCGGACGGAGGACGCCTTGGGTCCGCGGTCGCCTTCCTCGATCTCGAACTCGACCCACGTCCCGGACCGCAGGGAGGACTCCGGTATCAGCAGATCGTTCGCGTGCAGGAAGACGTCCTCGCCGCCGTGCTCGGGAGCGATGAACCCGTAGCCCCGCACCCCGTCGAACCGAAGGACCTTGCCGACAGCCATCTGAACCCCATCACAGCCTTCTCGGGCCCCTTGCCCGGACATCTGTGGGGGATCCTAGCCGTGATATTCCGCGCCCCCGGCCCCTTCATTTTGACCCAGCTGGATGAGGTAGGTACGCTCAGACCTTGTGCCTGGGGTGTGCCCTGGCTCTCGTGCGTGCCTTCAGACCGCATGGCGAGCTGCGACCGGCCACCGTAATCTGCGCCCTTTTCGCCTTGCGGCGAGAATCTGCGGGATTCGACACACCCGACCGCGTGGGTCGGCGAAGTTCCAGGTTAGCTGTACCCATCGGCACACAGAAACCGGAGAAGTAGTGCCTACGATCCAGCAGCTGGTCCGCAAGGGCCGGCAGGACAAGGTCGAGAAGAACAAGACGCCCGCACTCGAGGGTTCCCCTCAGCGTCGTGGCGTCTGCACGCGTGTGTTCACGACCACCCCGAAGAAGCCGAACTCGGCCCTCCGCAAGGTCGCGCGTGTGCGTCTGACCAGCGGCATCGAGGTCACCGCTTACATTCCGGGTGAGGGACACAACCTGCAGGAGCACTCCATCGTGCTCGTGCGCGGCGGCCGTGTGAAGGACCTGCCGGGTGTTCGCTACAAGATCATCCGCGGCTCCCTCGACACCCAGGGTGTCAAGAACCGCAAGCAGGCCCGCAGCCGTTACGGCGCCAAGAAGGAGAAGTAAGAATGCCTCGTAAGGGCCCCGCCCCGAAGCGCCCGGTCATCATCGACCCGGTCTACGGTTCTCCTCTGGTGACCTCCCTGATCAACAAGGTGCTGCTGAACGGCAAGCGCTCCACCGCCGAGCGCATCGTCTACGGCGCCATGGAGGGCCTGCGCGAGAAGACCGGCAACGACCCGGTCATCACGCTCAAGCGCGCTCTTGAGAACATCAAGCCGACCCTTGAGGTCAAGTCCCGCCGTGTCGGTGGCGCCACCTACCAGGTCCCGGTCGAGGTCAAGCCCGGCCGTGCCAACACCCTGGCGCTGCGCTGGCTGGTCGGTTACTCCCGCGCCCGTCGCGAGAAGACCATGACCGAGCGTCTCCTCAACGAGCTTCTCGACGCCTCCAACGGCCTCGGTGCGGCCGTGAAGAAGCGCGAGGACACCCACAAGATGGCCGAGTCCAACAAGGCCTTCGCGCACTACCGCTGGTAGTCGCTACCCACATCGAGACCGAGAGAAGACTGAAGCCTTATGGCTACCACTTCACTTGACCTGGCCAAGGTGCGCAACATCGGCATCATGGCCCACATCGACGCGGGCAAGACGACCACCACCGAGCGGATCCTGTTCTACACCGGTGTGTCTTACAAGATCGGTGAGGTCCACGACGGCGCTGCCACCATGGACTGGATGGAGCAGGAGCAGGAGCGTGGCATCACGATCACCTCTGCTGCCACCACCTGTCACTGGCCGCTGGAGAACGTCGACCACACCATCAACATCATCGACACCCCGGGTCACGTCGACTTCACCGTCGAGGTGGAGCGCTCCCTGCGCGTGCTCGACGGTGCCGTGACGGTGTTCGACGGCGTCGCCGGCGTTGAGCCCCAGTCCGAGACGGTGTGGCGTCAGGCGGACCGCTACGGCGTTCCGCGTATCTGCTTCGTCAACAAGCTCGACCGCACCGGTGCCGAGTTCCACCGCTGTGTCGACATGATCGTCGACCGTCTGGGCGCGCAGCCGATCGTCATGCAGCTCCCGATCGGTGCCGAGGCCGACTTCAAGGGCGTCGTGGACCTGGTCCGCATGAAGGCGCTCGTGTGGTCCGCCGAGGCGACCAAGGGCGAGATGTACGACGTCGTCGACATCCCGGACACGCACGCCGAGGCCGCCGAGGAGTGGCGCGGCAAGCTGGTCGAGGCCGTCGCCGAGAACGACGAAGAGATCATGGAGCTGTTCCTGGAGGGCCAGGAGCCCACCGAGGAGCAGCTGTACGCCGCGATCCGTCGTATCACCATCGCCTCCGGCAAGGGCACCGGCACCACCATCACCCCGGTGTTCTGCGGTACCGCGTTCAAGAACAAGGGCGTCCAGCCCCTGCTCGACGCGGTCGTGCGCTACCTGCCTTCCCCGGTTGACATCGAGGCCATCGAGGGCCACGCGGTCAACGACCCGGAGGAGGTCGTCAAGCGCAAGCCGTCCGACGACGAGCCGCTGTCGGCGCTGGCGTTCAAGATCATGAGCGACCCGCACCTCGGCAAGCTCACCTTCGTCCGCGTGTACTCCGGCCGCCTGGAGTCCGGCACCGCCGTGCTGAACTCCGTCAAGGGCAAGAAGGAGCGCATCGGCAAGATCTACCGCATGCACGCCAACAAGCGTGAGGAGATCGAGTCGGTGGGCGCCGGTGACATCGTCGCCGTCATGGGCCTGAAGCAGACCACCACCGGTGAGACGCTGTCCGACGACAAGAACCCGGTCATCCTGGAGTCCATGGACTTCCCGGCGCCGGTCATCCAGGTCGCCATCGAGCCCAAGTCGAAGGGCGACCAGGAGAAGCTGGGCGTCGCGATCCAGCGCCTGGCCGAGGAGGACCCGTCCTTCCAGGTCCACTCGGACGAGGAGACCGGCCAGACCATCATCGGTGGTATGGGCGAGCTGCACCTTGAGGTGCTGGTCGACCGTATGCGCCGTGAGTTCAAGGTCGAGGCCAACGTCGGCAAGCCGCAGGTGGCCTACCGCGAGACGATCCGCAAGGCCGTCGAGCGCGTCGACTTCACCCACAAGAAGCAGACCGGTGGTACCGGTCAGTTCGCGAAGGTGCAGATCGGCATCGAGCCGCTCGAGGGTGGCGACACCTCGTACGAGTTCGTGAACAAGGTGACCGGTGGTCGTATCCCGAAGGAGTACATCCCTTCGGTCGACGCCGGTGCGCAGGAGGCCATGCAGTTCGGCATCCTCGCCGGTTACGAGATGACCGGTGTCCGCGTGATCCTGCACGACGGTGCCTACCACGAGGTCGACTCCTCCGAGCTCGCCTTCAAGATCGCCGGTTCGCAGGCCTTCAAGGAGGCCGCGCGCAAGGCGTCCCCCGTGCTCCTTGAGCCGATGATGGCCGTCGAGGTCACCACGCCCGAGGACTACATGGGTGAGGTCATCGGCGACATCAACTCCCGCCGTGGTCAGATCCAGGCCATGGAGGAGCGGGCTGGTGCCCGCGTCGTGAAGGGCCTCGTGCCCCTGTCGGAGATGTTCGGCTACGTCGGCGACCTCCGCAGCAAGACGTCGGGTCGCGCAAGCTACTCGATGCAGTTCGACTCCTACGCCGAGGTTCCGCGGAACGTCGCCGAGGAGATCATCGCGAAGGCCAAGGGCGAGTAACGCACCGCGTTCACACGCTTTAGGCTTGACTCCGGAGCCTCAAGGGGCATTCAGCCGCAATCCCGGATGAATGCCCCGGGTTCCGGGCTTCCCAGCAAAGATCACCTGGCGCCGATGAAGTAAGGCGTACAGAACCACTCCACAGGAGGACCCCAGTGGCGAAGGCGAAGTTCGAGCGGACTAAGCCGCACGTCAACATCGGCACCATCGGTCACATCGACCACGGTAAGACGACCCTCACGGCCGCCATTACCAAGGTGCTGCACGACGCGTACCCGGACCTGAACGAGGCCACCCCGTTCGACAACATCGACAAGGCGCCCGAGGAGCGTCAGCGCGGTATCACCATCTCCATCGCGCACGTCGAGTACCAGACCGAGGCGCGTCACTACGCCCACGTCGACTGCCCGGGTCACGCGGACTACATCAAGAACATGATCACCGGTGCCGCCCAGATGGACGGCGCGATCCTGGTGGTCGCCGCCACCGACGGCCCGATGCCGCAGACCAAGGAGCACGTGCTCCTGGCCCGCCAGGTCGGCGTTCCGTACATCGTCGTCGCCCTGAACAAGGCCGACATGGTGGACGACGAGGAGATCCTGGAGCTCGTCGAGCTCGAGGTCCGTGAGCTCCTCTCCGAGTACGAGTTCCCCGGCGACGACGTTCCGGTCGTCAAGGTCTCCGCTCTCAAGGCCCTCGAGGGCGAGAAGGAGTGGGTGGACTCCGTCCTCAACCTGATGAACGCCGTCGACGAGTCGATCCCGCAGCCGGAGCGCGACGTCGACAAGCCGTTCCTCATGCCGATCGAGGACGTCTTCACGATCACCGGTCGCGGTACGGTCGTCACCGGCCGTATCGAGCGTGGTGTCCTGAAGGTCAACGAGACCGTCGACATCATCGGCATCAAGACCGAGAAGACCACCACCACGGTCACCGGTATCGAGATGTTCCGCAAGCTGCTCGACGAGGGCCAGGCCGGTGAGAACGTCGGTCTGCTGCTCCGCGGCATCAAGCGCGAGGACGTCGAGCGCGGCCAGGTCATCATCAAGCCGGGCTCGGTCACCCCGCACACGGAGTTCGAGGCTCAGGCCTACATCCTGTCCAAGGACGAGGGTGGCCGCCACACGCCGTTCTTCAACAACTACCGCCCGCAGTTCTACTTCCGTACGACGGACGTGACCGGCGTGGTGACCCTCCCCGAGGGCACCGAGATGGTCATGCCGGGTGACAACACCGAGATGAAGGTGGACCTCATCCAGCCCGTCGCCATGGAGGAGGGCCTGAAGTTCGCCATCCGTGAGGGTGGCCGCACCGTGGGCGCCGGCCAGGTCACCAAGATCGTCAAGTAGGTTCCGCTTGCTTGAGGGTCACTGACTGACCTAAGAGGAGGCCCGTACGACTTCGGTCGTACGGGCCTCTTCGCATTGCCGGGCGACTTCTTCGCAGGCGGTGCTCCGGACAGACAGGCCATGGTGCCTCGGCCGGCCACAAAAGGGGCCCCCACCGATGGAACCGTCCGCCGCGGTGGGCGCGCCGGTGCGGGGATGCAGCCGTACGGCGGTACGGGCGAGCGGGGCCGGCGTGGGGAAAGGCCGCAGCGACGTCGAGCGGCCGGGCCGGAGTCGTACGGGTCACAGCCGTCGCACCGGGGGCTGGAGATGCTCGGCGTCGGTGGCGGACAGGAGCAGACGGGGGGCGTGCGGCGGAGGCCGGTGAGGACGTCGGTGGCCGCCTGGAGGAGAGTGGGGGAGAGGTGCGCGGGATTCGGCACGGCGGGGAGGGCTGCGCGGCGTGGCGGCGTGGGGCTTTTGCCGCGGTGCGGTGGCGGCGCGGCGGGCCGGGGCCCGGGGCGATGGTGCTGCGGACGCGTCGCCGTGCCGGCCCGGCTGGTCGCAGCAGACGGTGCGGGTGACGATACGGCCGCCGGGGACGCGGGTCCGTTCGCGGCGCAAGTAGCCGTAGGTCTCCAGCTCGCGCAGGGCGGCGGCGATACGGGTCGTGCCCTCGCGGAAGCAGGCGGCGAGGGTCTTGATGTCGACGGCGTTGCCGATCACCGTGAACCGTGAGGTGTGCCGGGTGTGCTCGTGGACGAGCCCGCCGGAGTGCGCGGAGTGGGAGCGCCGGTTCGGGTGCTTGGTCCTCCCGGCGGGGGCCGTCGCATGTCTGCGGTCGGACCGCCCGTGGCACCGGAGCACGGTCCGCCGGGTTCCGGTGCCGGGAAGGTGACCTCGGCCCAGACGGTCTTGCGCGGGTGCCGTCCATGGGTGACGCCCCAGCGGTCGGCGAGTGCTTCGACGAGGACGAGTCCGCGGCCTGATTCGCTTTGCGCCGCCGGGTGTCGAAGGCGGGGCAGGCAGTCACCGCGCGTGTCGGTGACCTCGATGCGGAGTGTGTCGTCGACGACGTAGAGCAGCAACTGGAAGTCACGGCCGGGTACGCGTCCATGGGTGGCGGCGTTCGATGCCAGCTCCGCGATGATCTGCGTCGCTCTCTCCAACGGCAGCCCCCAGGTGCGGAGTTGCTGTTCGGCGAGCAGTCGGGCGAGGCGGGCGCCGCGCGGGGTGGGGGACAGTCGGACACGCATTTCTTGATTCACGTCACTCAGCGTCGCCGAACCTGCTTCCGTGAGTGGGTGACAACGCCTCTACGTACGGTGACTGTCCCTGCTTTGTCTCGGCTGTCTCGGCTGTCTCGGGCGTTGTACGGGTACGAGTGCGGGGCGGAGGAGGAGCCATGGGCGAGGACGTGGACGAGGCGGGCTGGGACGTCGAGCCGGGGGACGAGATCGAGCCGGTGGTCCAGGCGGTGGGGCGGCTGCTCAAGGTCTGCCGGGAGGCTGCCGGGGTGACGGTGTGCGGGCTGGCCGAGGCCATGGGGTACGGCGAGGACATGATCCGCAAGATCGAGCGGGGCGCCCGCATTCCCCGGCCGGAGTTCCTGGACAGGGCGGACCAGATGCTGAAGGCGCAGGGGCATCTGAGGGCCTTCAGGGAGGACATGAAGAGGGCGCGGTATCCGAAGAAGGTACGGGAGCTGGCAGAGTTGGAGGGGCGGTCGGTGGAGATGCTGTTGTACAGCAACCACAACATCCACGGCCTGCTGCAGACGGAGGAGTACGCGCGAGCGCTGCTTCGTACCTGGCGTCCGGCCTACTCACCGGACCAGCTGGAGCGCATGGTGGGTGCTCGCATGGCACGCAAGTCCGTCTTCGAGCGCTCGCCCGCACCGGAGTTCAGTTTCGTCCAGGAAGAGGTGACGCTGCGCCGCCCGGTCGGGGACACAATGGTGTTGCGCCGACAGCTCGAACACATGCTGGAGGTCGCCCGATTGCCGTTCGTGGAGCTTCAGGTGATGCCGACCGCCCGCGCGAACCATCCAGGGACGGGGGGCCGGATCCAAGTGCTGAAGTTCGCGGACGGCACGGGGATGGGCCGTACCGACGGTGACTTCGCAGGCCGACCCGTCTCGAACCCGAGGCAGCTCCGCGTCCTCGATCTGCGCTATGGCATCATCCGGGCTCAGGCGCTCACGCCAGAGGAGTCTCTGGCCTTCATCGAGCAAGCGCTGGGAGAACTATGAGCACCCCGGAACTCCACTGGTTCAAGAGCAGCTACAGCGACAGCAGTAACGGCAACGACTGCGTCGAAGTCGCCCCCACCGCCGCCACCATCCACATCCGCGACTCCAAGAACACCGAAGGCCCGCGGCTCGCCGTCACGCCCACCGCCTGGGCCGGCTTCCTGCCGTACGCGGCCAAGAGCGCCCGTCCATGAGTCTCAACGCGCGCCCTGCCATCCCGGCCAAGGACCTGCGGCCCCGGCGTATCTGGTACCTGGTAGCCGCACTGCTGGGGCTCGTACTGGCTGGTGTCGGTGCCGCCTTCATCGTGATGACGGTGAAGAACACGGTGGGATCGATCGACACCGCGCACAGCTTCTCCAGCGGCGACGCGCGGACAGTCAGCTTCGTCCAGGGGAAGACCAAGGCGATCTACGTCTCCCAGGCCGGGCAGGGGCACGTCGACTGCCGGATCCCGGAGATGCGGTCGGGGTCGATGACGCAGCCGGACAGCACCTTCCGCATCACCGCCGGGTCCCGCACCTGGGACCGGGTCTTCGAGGTGAAGCCCGGCAGCAGCGGCGACTACACGCTCACCTGCACCTCCGCACTGCCGGCCGAGTTCGCGCTGGGAGACAAGCCCAAGGTGGGATCCATGATCGGCGGCATCGCCGCGGCGATCGGCTGCTTCATCGCCGCGTTCGCCTCGGCCGCGGCCATCGTCGTCGTCACCGCGGTCCGCCGCAGCCGCCACCGCCGACGGCTCGCCGCCACGTGGGCGCCTCCGCCGCAGTGGGGCCCGCAGCCGCCTGGCCAGGTGTATTGAGCGCGGGATCTCGGGGCCGCCGTAGCCGGTGATGCGCTCACGGGCCTCTTCCCGGATCGCCGAGAGCGGCCCGGCAGGCCTCCGCCTAGGACCGGGCTCTCGCCTGGTCGGCCAACCGGGACAGGACCTTGGCGTACACCGTGGTCGCCGCCGCCAGGACGGTGGGCAGGACGGCGAGCGCGAGGACGCCCAGCAGCGCCGGCCACTGGCGCAGGTGGTCCTCGGCGCAGATGCCGTTCGTCGGGGAGGGATCGATCAGCGGGCCCCGGCACGCGTTGCGGCGGGTGCCGTCGTACGACGAGTTCTCGGGGCCGTGGTCCGCGAGCAGCAGGTAGGCGAACCATACCCACATCGCCAGTGCCAGCATCGTCCACCCGATCGACCACTTCTCGACGCGGTCGCCGGCTCGGCGCACCTCCGCGGAGCGGCCCTCGGCGGGGACGGCCGTTTCCTCAGCTGTCATGAATCCCCCAATCGTGATCAGCGACCAGTCCAGCACACCTCCCGTCCCGGGTCGACCCACGCCGTCCGTCGGGAGGGGCCCTCTCCGCCGTGCCGTTAATCCAGGCACACCCCCCTGCCGTCGTAAAGGAAGCCCAAGCCCCGCAGCCCAACTGCCTGTTGCGGCTGGGGCGTTTGCTAGCGTGACGCGAGCACGCCAGAGCGCTAGACGGGGGTTGGCATCGTGGCAAGTAGTGGCGGCGAACGCGCCGTGGCAATACGGCTCAATCACCTGCAGGACATCCCGGGTGGTGGCGGGTCCGACCTCGCGCACTCTCCGGACCAGAAGAAGGCCGCAGCCGACACTCTCCACAATCACATAGCACCGGAGACCAAGACGGCGGGGGCCTGGGCGGACGACGAGACGGTCGCCGTGGTGAAGGCATTCGATGCGAAGGACGGGTACGGCTGGCTCACGTCCGCTGCTGTGGGCAAAATGCACAAGAACTGGTGCGAACAGGTCAAGAACTTTCTGAACCGGCTGGCGGATGACGAATCGGCCCTCCGGAACAACAACACCGTGTTGACCGGAACGGACGTTGGAGTGGCCGGTACGGCGCGCAAGGTGTCTGTGTTCGACACGTATTCACCTCCGTCGAAGCACTGACGGACAGCCGAGCTCTCTGGCACGCCATCGAATTCACTGCCTTCAACGGGGACCCATGCCGACCTACCACGAGATCCTGACGACCGACCTGTCCACGCTTACCACGGCCGCCGAACGCTGGGACGGCATGGCGAAGGAGCTCAACAAGCAGGAGTCCGCGTACCGGCGGGACGTCCACGGCATCACTCTGCTCCCGACGTTCGCGGGCGAGAGTCGGCAGGCCGCCAACGCTCGCTTCGGCGTCCGGCTCACGGAGTTCCAGAACGCCCAGACCGAGGCCAAGGCGATCGCCTCGCTCCTCCGGGACGCGCACACGCAGTTCGCGGACCTGCGTAAGAAGCTGGAGTCGGCCCGGGACGATGCGATCGCCAAGGGCATGAAAGTGTCGGACCAGGGCGTGGTCTCGCTCGACGACGACAAGCTCAGCACGAGGGACCGCCAGCGGCTGGCGACAGACACCGACTACGGGCTCAGCGTCCGCAAATCCGTCGCCTCCTGGCAGGCCCGCATCGACCAGTGCGTGAAGGACGTGAACGACGCCGACAAGGGCGTCGAGGTCGCCTTGGCTGCCGTCGTGAAAGGCCCCGACATGGGCGACGGCACGATCCCTGACTTCAACGGCAAGGCGCAGGGTGACATCGAGAAGTACGAGGCCCAGGAGGCGGACGACATCGCCCGGCGGGTCGCCAAGGGCGAGAAGGTCTCCGCCACCGACCTCGCCGAACTGCGCCGCGCGTTCCAGGACAACAAGGGTGACAAGGCGTTCAGCCAGACCTTCCTGGACGGGCTGGGGCCAGACGGCACCCTCAAGTTCACGAACAAGCTCGATGACCTTGCGTACTCTGACGACACCAAGAACAAGAGCACTTACCTCGCGATCAATGGTGGGCTTGCGGACTCCCTGGCGGTCGCCACACGCGTGCCTGATTTCAAGGACTCCCAGGGCAGACACCTGCGCTTCGGGAGCGACGCGTACAACGAGGCGTTCAAGGCCTGGACGAAGACCGATGACGCCGAGTTCTACAACAAGTGGCGTGCGGCGCTACGTGAACACGGCGACGACAAATACTCCCTCGAAGCGGCGGGGGACAAAATAGACCTCGGGTACGGGCACGGTCAGGAGATCCGCGGATACCAGAGCCTCGCCACGCTCATGCAGCAGGGGCACGGCTACTCCCCCCAGTTTGTCGCGGACGTCGCTGACGGCATGATCGCCGCGGAGAAGAGGGACCCCAATATCTGGGATCTCTATGGAAAGTTCAGCGATAAGGACGGCGACGGCTGGTTCGCGAACGACCCCGTCGACGGCACCCTTGAGGTCATGTCACGCAATCCGGAAGGGGCGACCGGCTATCTCGACCCCGGCACTGCCGCCGGCAAGCAGCGCCTGGATTACCTCCTGGACAGTCGGGACTGGAACATCATCAACACCACGCACGACGGCGCCAAGGTCGACTACGTGGTATCCGACGTGCAGGACACTGACGTCCGCAAGGGCTTCGGCGCTGCCCTGGAGGCCGCGACGACCGGCCAGGCGCCGGGTGACTATCACCCGATCGGTCAGCACACCGAGCCGCAGGCCCGCATCCTGCAACACACCATCGACACACTGAACTCCGTGAAGCAGGCGGAGAAACTGCCGGAGAATCTCACACTTCCGCTGGCGCACATACTGACGGCGTACACGCCGGACACCCATGAGATCAACGCGCAGTCGGATTCGCGTTTTGAAATCCCTCCCGGCAACACGGGCTCGGTCTGGAGTGACAAGAACGGAGCACACATCACTGTTGCGCGGGACTCCCTTACCAAGATCATGCGCGGTATAGCCGATGATCCGACGGCGTTCGGACATGTCTACGGTGCGGAGCAGCGCCATGCTCACGACCTATTGGCCGCTCTTCCGCAGGACGCCAGCAAGACGGTGATCAGTAATCGCATCACCGACTGTTCGCGGGCCATGGGCGCGTATGACGGGGTCCGCGCCGACGTCATCTTCGATGAACGCTTCAACAAAACACAATGGGCCGCCGACTTCAACCACGGTCTCAGCAACTCGCTCAGTACGGCACTCATGTTCAAGCCGAAGAACGCCGAATTCCTCGGCGTGGCTGGGGATGCGGCCACGAGGGCCCTCGACCTCTATACGTACGAATCGAACAAGGAGCACGTTGCCGAAGCGAACCTCAAGGCCACGGAACAGAACGTCAAGCTCTACGCAGCCGGACAGCATGACGTGGAGAACATGGTCAGGATGTGGAGCCACAGCCGCGGCAACGACATCGACAGCGACTGGACGAAGCAATACGTCCACGTTGGCCAGCAGGACTACAACTACGGCCGTGACCGGGCGCTGGACGTTCTCCGAGCCGACCGATGACGCCGAAGGGTGACACCGCCCGAACGGGAAGAGCACGATGAAGATCTTTGCAAGCCGCAGGCGGCGCCTGGTCGGCTGGTCCGTGGGCGGCATCCTGCTGACGCTGTACATCGTGGCGCAGGCGCTCTACAGCACTGGTGTCTACGCGCACTGGCGGGATCAACGGTCCCTTGACTCGGCATGCGGTGGCACCCTGGCTCAGGGTGGCCTCGGGGATGCGCTGAATTCCTCGCATGCGCGTGCCAGGGCCGTCGACGATTCGGAGTACCTGGCGGCTTGCCTGATCAACAGGCCGGACACAGGTCTGCATGGTGGCGCTCTCCAGCTCATGCTCCGCTGGAGCGACCAGTCGGCCACCTCCGAGGCTCTTGCACCGTTCAGCAAGAGCGCCAACGGGCTGCAGGGGCAGGTGGTGCCTCTCGGTAACGGCTGGCCGGGCTTCGTCCGGTACGACGGGGCAGCGCAAGTCGTGGTCGCCCTTGACTGCCAGAACAACAAGAACAGGGCTCTGGTGGCGTACGGCGACCTCATTCAGTGGCCGAAGGACGCAAAGACGAGGGGGCCCGTGCTCACCGGGCTGGGCAGAGTGACGACGGAAACGGCACAGAAGGCGGCTGCCCAGTACGGGTGCCATGCGCAGGGCGGTAGGCAGCTGACCCATGTCTCGCTTCCGTCCCCGAGGGCTGAGACGGCCCCTCGGCGACTTGCGCAGGCTCGGGGCTCCTGCGCCGCGCTCCGAGGGCTCGCCGGCCAGGCGTCCGACGCCGGGACGCCCGGATTCGTCGAGTACCCCGCGGACGCCTACACGCCGCAGGTCAATTGCTACCTGTTCACCCCGGGAGGCAAGCCGGGTTACGGGCTGTACGCGTACTACGGTGCCGTCGCCAAGGACTTTGAGTCGCTCAATCTGACCAACCGCAGTGACGACTACGCCCTGGCCACCGCCACGTGCCCTCAGTCGGGTCAGGAGGCGGTGTTTGCGCTCTACCACCTCTACGACCGGGACACCGACGGCTACCCCGTCCGCCACTACTCGGCGTCATTCGCCAAGACCGCCCTGAAGGCCTTCGCCGACCACGAGGCGAAGCAGCGCGGCTGCACGGCTCCGAGGATGGAACGCCCGCGGTAGTCGAGTAGGCGCAACGCCCTTCGGCCGCACTCTTCAGTCAACGAAAACATGCCCGAAGCACCCTCCCGCCGCTCCCCGCGGCGTCGCCGCGTCGTCATCGCCGCCGGCGCCGCTTGTGCGGCGGCGATCGGCGGCACCGCGGCATGACTGCTCCTGGCCCGGACGGGCACGCGGGGACGTGCCGTGACCTGCTCGGTGACAAGCGCGTGCATGCGGTGCTGGGCAGCGGTTACCGGTCCGGGATGACCTGCAGCAGGCGCAGACGATGAAGACCGTTCTGGACGCTGTCAACGAGACCTTGACAAAGACGGGCGGACGTCTCGACGCCACGCTTGGTGGTCTCGGCGGCCGGTCCGCCGACGCCGCCGGGGCCGCCGAAGGGGGTGCCGCCCACCCGGCCGCTGAGCGGCTCGCCGCCGTCACCGTTCCGCCTGCGCGGAACGCGCGTGTGTTCGGCTCGCTGGACGCGGTCGCCACCGGCGTTCGCCGAGACCTCGGTGATGCGGCGGCGAAGCAATGGCAGCGCGATGTCTTCAGGGCGGCGACGAGGCAGGCTTCCGCGCCCCCTCCTTACGACAGGGACCCGGCCGGGCATCTGGTCGACACCTGGTGGCGCACCCTCCGTACGGGCGGGCTGCAGAACAGCTCGGACACCTTCGGGCAGCAGGGCGCTGACATGGTGGATGACTGGAGGGTGACCTTCCCTGAGGAACCCCGGGCCCGCAGTTTGACCTACGTCACCCCCGGGGTATTCTCTCCGGCCCGATTGGCCAGCCCCCCACCCCATATGGCAGACTGTCCGAGTTGCTCGGTCGAGTGTTGATGCTGCGCGCCTCCCGCCGGGAGGACCGGAAGCGAGTCCCACAGTACTCGTCGCCCTAACTGCCTGAATGGCAGCACTGGGGCGGACGTACGGGAATCTTCCGGGAAGTGTGGGCGCGGCACCGGCCAGGCGCCCGGTGGGCCTGAGGTCCCCGGTCCGCGGTTCCGGAAGGGCCGTCGCATTCCCCGCAGGGATGTTCGAACAAGGGGCATCTGTGTCAGCGGGAGCGCGACACGCCCGACCGCGTGGGTCGGAGGAGCGAAGGCAGCAGAAGGAATCCGCCGGGTTCCAGAGCGTGAGAAGAGACAGGACTACTGAGTAGCCATGGCGGGACAGAAGATCCGCATCCGGCTCAAGGCCTACGACCACGAGGTCATCGACTCCTCGGCGAAGAAGATCGTCGAGACGGTGACCCGCACTGGTGCGTCGGTCGCGGGCCCGGTGCCGCTGCCCACTGAGAAGAACGTGTACTGCGTCATCAAGTCGCCGCACAAGTACAAGGACTCGCGCGAGCACTTCGAGATGCGCACGCACAAGCGCCTGATCGACATCCTCGACCCGACCCCCAAGACCGTTGACTCTCTGATGCGACTCGACCTGCCGGCCGGTGTCGACATCGAGATCAAGCTCTGAGGCTGGTGGGCTGAGAATGGCTAAGCAGATCAAGGGCATCCTGGGCGAGAAGCTCGGCATGACGCAGGTGTGGGACGAGAACAACCGTGTTGTTCCGGTCACCGTCGTCAAGGCCGGCCCCAACGTCGTGACCCAGGTTCGTACCAACGACGTCGACGGCTACGAGTCGGTCCAGATCGCCTTCGGCGAGATCGACCCGCGCAAGGTGAACAAGCCCCTCAAGGGCCACTTCGCCAAGGCCGACGTCACCCCCCGTCGTCACCTCGTCGAGATCCGCACCGCGGACGCCTCCGAGTACACGCTGGGCCAGGAGATCACCGCTGAGGTGTTCGAGGCCGGCGTGAAGGTCGACGTCACCGGCAAGAGCAAGGGCAAGGGCTTCGCCGGTGTCATGAAGCGCCACAACTTCGGTGGCCTCGGCGCCGGTCACGGCACCCAGCGCAAGCACCGCTCCCCCGGTTCCATCGGTGGCTGCGCCACCCCGGGCCGTGTGTTCAAGGGCCTCCGCATGGCGGGTCGCATGGGCAACGAGCGGGTCACCACCCAGAACCTGACCGTCCACGCCGTTGACGCGGAGAAGGGTCTGCTGCTCATCAAGGGCGCGGTTCCCGGTCCGAACGGCGGCCTCGTCCTGGTCCGCACCGCGGCCAAGGGGGCCTGAGGTAACCGATGAGCACTGTTGACATCCTTTCGCCGGCGGGCGAGAAGGCCGGTTCCGTCGAGCTCCCCGCGGAGATCTTCGACGCCAAGGTCAGCGTTCCGCTGATCCACCAGGTCGTCGTCGCGCAGCTGGCCGCTGCCCGCCAGGGCACGCACAAGACCAAGACCCGCGGTGAAGTCCGTGGTGGTGGCAAGAAGCCGTACCGCCAGAAGGGCACCGGTCGCGCCCGCCAGGGTTCGACCCGCGCGCCGCAGTTCGCCGGTGGTGGCGTCGTGCACGGTCCCGTGCCGCGCGACTACTCGCAGCGCACCCCGAAGAAGATGAAGGCCGCCGCCCTGCGCGGTGCCCTCACCGACCGGGCGCGTCACAACCGCATCCACGTCGTCTCCGGCGTGGTCGAGGGCGGGACCCCCAGCACCAAGGCCGCCAAGTCGCTGTTCGGCAAGATCTCGGAGCGCAAGAACCTGCTCCTGGTCGTCGACCGCGCCGACGAGGCCGCGTGGCTGTCCGCCCGCAACCTGCCCCAGGTCCACATCCTGGAGCCGGGCCAGCTGAACACGTACGACGTTCTCGTCTCGGACGACGTGGTCTTCACCCAGGCCGCTTTCGAGTCCTTCGTCGCCGGCCCGAAGGCCAACGACACCGAAGGGAGCGAGGTCTGATGGCCATCCGTCACCCCGCTATCGCCTCGAAGGCCGCCAAGGCCGCCAAGGCCGCGCGCGTCGCCAAGGCGCGCCGTCACGCCGCCGAGGGCAAGAACACCGTCGAGACCCCGCTGAGCAAGTCGTACACGGACCCCCGTGACGTCCTGCTGAAGCCGGTCGTCTCCGAGAAGAGCTACGCGCTCCTCGACGAGAACAAGTACACGTTCATCGTCGACCCGAACGCCAACAAGACCCAGATCAAGCAGGCCGTCCAGGCGGTCTTCTCGGTCAAGGTCACCGGGGTCAACACGATCAACCGCCAGGGCAAGCGCAAGCGCACGAAGACCGGTTTCGGTCAGCGTGCCGGCAGCAAGCGCGCGATCGTGACCCTCGCCGAGGGCGACCGTATCGACATCTTCGGCGGTCCGACCGCCTAAGGGCGGTCCGGATCGTCCGATATCGGACGAGGACTGAGAAATGGGAATCCGCAAGTACAAGCCGACTACGCCGGGCCGTCGTGGCGCCAGCGTCGCCGACTTCGTCGAGGTCACGCGGTCCACGCCGGAGAAGTCGCTGGTCCGCCCCCTGCACAGCAAGGGCGGCCGTAACAACGCCGGTCGTGTGACCGTTCGCCACCAGGGTGGCGGACACAAGCGCGCCTACCGCGTGATCGACTTCCGTCGTCACGACAAGGACGGCGTGCCGGCGAAGGTCGCGCACATCGAGTACGACCCCAACCGCACCGCTCGCATCGCGCTGCTGCACTACGCGGACGGCGAGAAGCGCTACATCCTCGCGCCGCGTGGCCTGAACCAGGGCGACCGGATCGAGAACGGTCCCGGGGCCGACATCAAGCCGGGCAACAACCTCGCCCTGCGCAACATCCCGGTCGGTACGACCCTGCACGCCATCGAGCTGCGTCCGGGCGGCGGCGCCAAGTTCGCCCGCTCGGCCGGTGCCTCCGTGCAGCTGCTCGCGAAGGAGGGCGCCTACGCCCACCTGCGCATGCCGTCCGGTGAGGTCCGCCTGGTCGACGTCCGCTGCCGCGCCACCGTCGGCGAGGTCGGCAACGCCGAGCAGAGCAACATCAACTGGGGTAAGGCCGGCCGTAAGCGGTGGCTGGGCGTTCGCCCGACCGTCCGTGGTGTCGTCATGAACCCGGTTGACCACCCGCACGGTGGTGGTGAGGGCCGGACCTCCGGTGGTCGCCACCCTGTGTCCCCGTGGGGCAAGAAGGAAGGCCGTACTCGTTCGCCCAAGAAGGCGTCGAACAAGTACATCGTCCGCCGCCGCAAGACGAACAAGAAGCGCTAAGGACGGGTTGAGATGCCTCGTAGCCTGAAGAAGGGGCCCTTCGTCGACGACCACCTCATGAAGAAGGTGGACGCCCAGAACGAAGCCGGCACCAAGAACGTCATCAAGACCTGGTCCCGCCGCTCGATGATCGTCCCGGCCATGCTGGGCCACACGCTCGCGGTGCACAACGGCAAGACCCACATCCCGGTGTTCGTCACCGAGTCGATGGTCGGCCACAAGCTCGGCGAGTTCTCGCCGACGCGCACCTTCCGGGGTCACGTCAAGGAAGACCGGAAGTCGAAGCGCCGCTAGTAGCGGATCGCATTCAGACACGTAAGTAACTCTGAAGGGACAACCATGGAAGCCAGGGCCCAGGCGCGGTACATCCGCGTCACGCCCATGAAGGCCCGCCGTGTGGTGGACCTCATCCGTGGCATGGACGCCACGGAGGCCCAGGCTGTTCTGCGATTCGCTCCGCAGGCAGCCTCCGTGCCGGTCGGCAAGGTGCTCGACAGCGCCATCGCCAACGCCGCGCACAACTACGACCACACCGACGCCGACAGCCTCTACATCTCCGAGGCCTACGTCGACGAGGGCCCGACCCTGAAGCGGTTCCGTCCGCGTGCCCAGGGCCGTGCCTACCGGATCCGCAAGCGGACCAGCCACATCACCGTGGTCGTCAGCAGCAAGGAAGGAACCCGGTAATGGGCCAGAAGGTAAACCCGCACGGGTTCCGGCTCGGTGTCACGACCGACTTCAAGTCGCGTTGGTACGCCGACAAGCTGTACAAGGACTACGTCAAGGAAGACGTCGCCATCCGTCGGATGATGACGTCCGGCATGGAGCGCGCCGGTATCTCGAAGGTTGAGATCGAGCGCACCCGTGACCGCGTCCGCGTGGACATCCACACCGCTCGCCCGGGCATCGTCATCGGCCGCCGCGGCGCCGAGGCCGACCGCATCCGCGGTGACCTGGAGAAGCTGACCGGCAAGCAGGTCCAGCTGAACATCCTCGAGGTCAAGAATCCGGAGACGGACGCTCAGCTGGTGGCCCAGGCCGTCGCCGAGCAGCTGTCCTCCCGCGTCTCCTTCCGCCGTGCCATGCGCAAGAGCATGCAGTCGGCGATGAAGGCGGGCGCCAAGGGCATCAAGATCCAGTGCGGTGGCCGCCTCGGCGGCGCCGAGATGTCCCGCTCGGAGTTCTACCGCGAGGGCCGCGTGCCCCTGCACACGCTCCGCGCGAACGTGGACTACGGCTTCTTCGAGGCCAAGACGACCTTCGGCCGCATCGGTGTGAAGGTCTGGATCTACAAGGGCGACGTCAAGAACATCGCCGAGGTCCGCGCCGAGAACGCTGCCGCCCGTGCGGGTAACCGCCCGGCCCGCGGTGGCGCCGACCGCCCGGCCCGTGGTGGCCGCGGTGGCGAGCGGCGCGGTCGCAAGCCGCAGCAGGCTGCCGGCGCCGAGGCCCCCAAGGCCGAGGCTCCCGCTGCCGCTCCGGCTGAGAGCACCGGAACGGAGGCCTGACCGTCATGCTGATCCCCCGTAGGGTCAAGCACCGCAAGCAGCACCACCCGAAGCGCAACGGTATGTCCAAGGGTGGAACGCAGGTTGCGTTCGGCGAGTACGGCATCCAGGCGCTGACCCCGGCCTACGTGACGAACCGCCAGATCGAGGCGGCTCGTATCGCGATGACCCGCCACATCAAGCGTGGCGGCAAGGTCTGGATCAACATCTACCCGGACCGTCCGCTCACGAAGAAGCCGGCCGAGACCCGCATGGGTTCCGGTAAGGGTTCTCCGGAGTGGTGGATCGCCAACGTCAAGCCCGGACGCGTGATGTTCGAGCTGTCGTACCCCAACGAGAAGATCGCCCGTGAGGCGCTGACCCGTGCGGCCCACAAGCTGCCGATGAAGTGCCGGATCGTCAAGCGCGAGGCAGGTGAAGCGTGATGTCGGCCGGTACCAAGGCGTCCGAGCTGCGCGAGCTGGGCAACGAGGAGCTTCTGGCGAAGCTCCGCGAGGCCAAGGAAGAGCTGTTCAACCTCCGCTTCCAGGCGGCGACGGGCCAGCTCGAGAACCACGGCCGTCTCAAGGCGGTCCGCAAGGACATCGCCCGGATCTACACCCTCATGCGTGAGCGTGAGCTCGGCATCGAGACGGTGGAGAACGCCTGATGAGCGAGAAGAACGTGACTGAGAACACCGAGGCGCGCGGTTTCCGCAAGACCCGTGAGGGTCTCGTCGTCAGCGACAAGATGGACAAGACCGTCGTCGTCGCCGTCGAGGACCGCGTCAAGCACGCGCTGTACGGCAAGGTCATCCGCCGTACCAACAAGCTCAAGGCACACGACGAGCAGAACGCCGCGGGTGTCGGCGACCGCGTCCTCCTCATGGAGACCCGGCCGCTGTCCGCGACGAAGCGCTGGCGCGTCGTCGAGATCCTCGAGAAGGCCAAGTAATTCCTGCGGGGCAAACCCCGCAGGTCAGTTCCGCCAGGCTCGGCAGGGGTTCGTAGAACCCCTGCCGGGAACCGGCAGACAAACAGGAGATAGACGTGATCCAGCAGGAGTCGCGACTGCGTGTCGCCGACAACACTGGTGCGAAGGAGATCCTTTGCATCCGTGTGCTCGGTGGCTCCGGTCGCCGCTACGCGGGCATCGGTGACGTCATCGTCGCCACCGTCAAGGACGCGATCCCCGGTGGCAACGTGAAGAAGGGTGACGTCGTCAAGGCGGTCATCGTTCGCACCGTCAAGGAGCGCCGCCGTCCGGACGGCTCGTACATCCGCTTCGACGAGAACGCCGCCGTCATTCTGAAGAACGACGGCGACCCTCGCGGCACCCGCATCTTCGGCCCGGTCGGCCGTGAGCTGCGCGAGAAGAAGTTCATGAAGATCATCTCGCTCGCGCCGGAGGTGCTGTAAGCATGAAGATCAAGAAGGGCGACCTGGTCCAGGTCATCACCGGCAAGGACAAGGGCAAGCAGGGCAAGGTCATTGCCGCTTACCCGCGCGAGGAGCGTGTCCTGGTCGAGGGTGTCAACCGGGTCAAGAAGCACACCAAGGCCGGTCCGACCGCTCGCGGTTCCCAGGCCGGCGGCATCGTGACCACCGAGGCCCCCATCCACGTGTCCAACGTTCAGCTGGTCGTGGAGAAGGACGGTCAGAAGGTCGTCACGCGTGTCGGCTACCGCTTCGACGAAGAGGGCAACAAGATCCGCGTTGCCAAGCGGACGGGTGAGGACATCTGATGGCTACCACCACCACTCCGCGTCTGAAGACGAAGTACCGCGAGGAGATCGCGGGCAAGCTGCGTGACGAGTTCAAGTACGAGAACGTCATGCAGGTTCCCGGCCTCGTCAAGATCGTGGTCAACATGGGTGTCGGTGACGCCGCCCGTGACTCGAAGCTGATCGAGGGCGCGATCCGCGACCTGACCACGATCACCGGTCAGAAGCCGGCCGTCACCAAGGCCCGCAAGTCCATCGCGCAGTTCAAGCTGCGTGAGGGCCAGCCCATCGGTGCCCACGTCACGCTCCGTGGCGACCGCATGTGGGAGTTCCTGGACCGCACCCTGTCGCTCGCGCTGCCGCGCATCCGCGACTTCCGCGGCCTGTCCCCGAAGCAGTTCGACGGCCGTGGCAACTACACCTTCGGTCTCACGGAGCAGGTCATGTTCCACGAGATCGACCAGGACAAGATCGACCGCGTCCGGGGTATGGACATCACCGTGGTGACCACGGCGACCAACGACGAAGAGGGCCGTGCCCTTCTCCGTCACCTCGGCTTCCCGTTCAAGGAGGCGTGAGCGAGATGGCGAAGAAGGCTCTCATCGCGAAGGCTGCTCGCAAGCCCAAGTTCGGTGTGCGTGGCTACACCCGCTGCCAGCGCTGCGGCCGTCCGCACTCCGTGTACCGCAAGTTCGGCCTCTGCCGCGTGTGCCTTCGTGAGATGGCTCACCGTGGCGAGCTGCCGGGCGTGACCAAGAGCTCCTGGTAATCCCCACTTTCAGGGATTCCTGGACCTCTCGGTAAGCAACTGGGTCGGCGGGGGCCCGTACCTTCCATGCCTTAGGCTAGGAGGGTTGGGCCTCTGCCGCCCTGGATCGACTTACTACGCCGTAGGTCCCCGCGCCGCACCCGTCCCGTCTGCAGAAGTACGGGGAGAGGGATGGCGCATATAGGAAACCCCGGCGAGAAAGGCCACAGGCCAATTCATGACCATGACTGATCCGATCGCAGACATGCTGACTCGTCTGCGGAACGCGAACTCGGCGTACCACGACACCGTGACGATGCCGGCGTCCAAGATCAAGTCTCACATCGCGGAGATCCTCCAGCAGGAGGGCTTCATCACGGGCTGGCGCGTCGAGGACGCCGAGGTGGGCAAGAACCTCACCCTCGAGCTGAAGTTCGGCCCGAACCGTGAGCGCTCCATCGCGGGCATCAAGCGGATCTCCAAGCCCGGTCTCCGGGTGTACGCGAAGTCCACCAACCTGCCGAAGGTGCTGGGCGGCCTCGGCGTGGCGATCATCTCCACGTCGCACGGGCTCCTCACCGACAAGCAGGCCGGCAAGAAGGGCGTGGGTGGGGAAGTCCTCGCCTACGTCTGGTAGCAGAAGGGAACGGAGGAAACAGCTATGTCGCGCATCGGCAAGCTCCCCATCGCGGTTCCCGCCGGCGTGGACGTCACCATCGACGGCCGTACGGTCTCGGTCAAGGGCCCCAAGGGCGAGCTGACCCACACCGTCTCGGCGCCGATCGAGGTCGTCAAGGGCGAGGACGGCACCCTGCAGGTGACCCGCCCCAACGACGAGCGTCAGAACAAGGCCCTGCACGGCCTGTCCCGCACGCTGGTGGCGAACATGATCACCGGCGTGACCCAGGGTTACGTGAAGAAGCTCGAGATCAGCGGTGTCGGTTACCGCGTGACCGCCAAGGGTTCGAACCTGGAGTTCGCTCTCGGTTACAGCCACCCGATCCTGGTCGAGGCCCCCGAGGGCATCACCTTCAAGGTGGAGACCCCGACCCGCTTCCAGGTCGAGGGCATCGACAAGCAGAAGGTCGGCGAGGTTGCGGCCAACATCCGCAAGCTGCGCAAGCCCGACCCGTACAAGGCCAAGGGCGTCAAGTACGAGGGCGAAGTCATCCGCCGCAAGGTCGGAAAGGCGGGTAAGTAAGCCATGGCATACGGGCAGAAGATCCTCAAGGGCGACGCCTACAAGCGCGCCGCGATCAAGCGCCGTCACATCCGGATCCGCAAGCGGATCTCCGGTACGGCGGAGCGTCCCCGTCTGGTCGTGACCCGCTCCAACCGCCACATCGTGGCGCAGGTGATCGACGACCTGAAGGGCCACACCCTGGCGTCGGCGTCCACCCTGGACGCGTCGATCCGTGGCGGCGAGGCCGACAAGTCCGCGCAGGCCAAGCAGGTCGGCGCCCTCGTTGCCGAGCGTGCCAAGGCCGCCGGTGTCGAGGCCGTCGTGTTCGACCGTGGTGGCAACCAGTACGCCGGGCGCATCGCCGCCCTGGCGGACGCCGCCCGCGAGGCCGGGCTCAAGTTCTGAGCCGCTTGTAGCTAGCGGAAAGAGAGAGGTAATCCAATGGCTGGACCCCAGCGCCGCGGAAGCGGTGCCGGTGGCGGCGAGCGGCGGGACCGGAAGGGCCGTGACGGCGGCGCTGCTGCCGCCGAGAAGACCGCGTACGTTGAGCGCGTCGTCGCGATCAACCGCGTCGCCAAGGTTGTGAAGGGTGGTCGTCGCTTCAGCTTCACCGCGCTGGTCGTGGTGGGCGACGGTGACGGCACCGTGGGTGTCGGATACGGCAAGGCCAAGGAGGTGCCGGCCGCCATCGCCAAGGGCGTTGAGGAGGCCAAGAAGCACTTCTTCAAGGTCCCCCGGATCCAGGGCACCATCCCGCACCCGATCCAGGGTGAGAAGGCTGCCGGCGTGGTGCTGCTCAAGCCCGCGTCCCCGGGTACCGGTGTTATCGCCGGTGGTCCGGTGCGTGCCGTGCTCGAGTGCGCCGGTATCCACGACGTGCTGTCGAAGTCGCTCGGCTCCGACAACGCCATCAACATCGTGCACGCGACCGTGGAGGCCCTGAAGGGTCTGCAGCGTCCCGAGGAGATCGCGGCCCGCCGTGGTCTGCCGCTCGAGGACGTCGCTCCCGCGGCTCTTCTCCGTGCGCGTGCCGGGGCGGGTGCGTAATCATGGCGCAGCTCAAGATCACGCAGGTCAAGTCCTACATCGGCAGCAAGCAGAACCACCGTGACACCCTGCGGTCGCTTGGTCTCAAGGGGATCAACACCGTGGTCGTCAAGGAGGACCGCCCCGAGTTCCGCGGCATGGTGCACACCGTCCGCCACCTCGTGACGGTCGAGGAGGTCGACTGATCATGGCGGAGCAGAACCCGCTGAAGATCCACAACCTCCGTCCCGCCCCGGGCGCCAAGACCGCCAAGACCCGTGTCGGTCGTGGTGAGGCGTCGAAGGGTAAGACGGCCGGTCGTGGTACCAAGGGCACCAAGGCCCGCTACCAGGTTCCGGAGCGCTTCGAGGGTGGCCAGATGCCGCTGCACATGCGCCTCCCGAAGCTGAAGGGCTTCAAGAACCCGTTCAAGACCGAGTACCAGGTCGTGAACCTCGACAAGCTGGCCGCGCTCTACCCGGAGGGTGGCGAGGTCACCGTCGAGTCGCTGGTGGCCAAGGGTGCCGTTCGCAAGAACAGCCTCGTCAAGGTCCTCGGCCAGGGCGAGATCTCCGTGGCGCTGCAGGTGACGGTCGACGCCGTCTCCGGCTCCGCCAAGGAGAAGATCACCGCCGCCGGCGGTACGGTCACCGAGCTGGTCTGAGTCCCTCAGGTCCACTCGATGACGTGAACGATCCCGACCGGGGATACCCCACAAATGGGGTATCCCCGGTCGGTCGTTCCTAGGGCGGTGCTCTCGCCGGTAAGGTGGCCAGCACTGCCTACTTTCACCGGGTGCCTCCCATGGGGCACCCTGAGCGGCAGTTGACCGTTAGTTATTCGTCTGTATCCGTCGAACCTCAAGACCGTCACCCTTGACGCAGTTGCGCGGGGGTCGCAGGAGGCACCGTGCTCACCGCGTTCGCCCGGGCGTTCAGGACGCCCGACCTGCGCAAGAAGCTGCTCTTCACGCTGGGCATCATCGTGGTCTACCGGGTCGGTACCCACATCCCGATCCCCGGCGTCAACTACAAGGCCGTTCAGACGTGTGTCCGTGAGGCCTCCGGCAACCAGGGCCTCTTCGGGCTGGTCAACATGTTCAGCGGCGGAGCGCTGCTGCAGATCACGGTCTTCGCGCTCGGGATCATGCCGTACATCACGGCCAGCATCATCCTGCAGCTGCTGACCGTTGTCATTCCGCGCCTGGAAGCCCTGAAGAAGGAGGGCCAGGCCGGTACGGCCAAGATCACCCAGTACACCCGTTACCTGACGGTGGCGCTGGCCATCCTGCAGGGCACGGGTCTGGTCGCCACCGCCCGTAGCGGCGCGCTGTTCGGCAGCTGCTCCGTGGCCACCCAGATCGTCCCGGACCAGGCGATCTTCACGACGATCACGATGGTCGTCTGCATGACCGCCGGCACGTGCGTCGTGATGTGGCTCGGCGAGCTGATCACCGACCGCGGCATCGGCAACGGCATGTCGATCCTGATGTTCATCTCGATCGCCGCGACCTTCCCGTCCGCGCTGTGGGCGATCAAGAAGCAGGGCACCCTGGCCGGTGGCTGGATCGAGTTCGGCACCGTGATCCTGGTCGGCCTGGTCATGGTCGGTCTGGTCGTCTTCGTCGAGCAGGCCCAGCGCCGCATCCCGGTCCAGTACGCCAAGCGCATGATCGGCCGTCGTTCCTACGGTGGTACGTCCACGTACATCCCGCTCAAGGTCAACCAGGCGGGTGTGATTCCTGTCATCTTCGCCTCCTCGCTGCTCTACATCCCGGCACTCGTGGCGCAGTTCGCGGGGGGCAATTCGAACTGGAAGCAGTGGATCCAGAACAACCTGACCAAGGGCGACCACCCGATTTACATCACTCTGTACTTCTTGCTCATCGTGTTCTTCGCGTTCTTCTACGTGGCGATCTCCTTCAACCCCGAGGAAGTCGCCGACAACATGAAGAAGTATGGTGGCTTCATCCCGGGCATCCGGGCTGGCCGACCGACCGCTGAGTACCTCAGCTATGTGCTCAACCGGATCACCTGGCCGGGTTCGCTGTATCTGGGCCTGATCGCTCTCGTACCGACAATGGCGTTGGTGGGCTTTGGGGCAAGCCAGAACTTCCCCTTCGGCGGGACCAGCATCCTGATCATCGTGGGTGTCGGCCTCGAGACGGTGAAGCAGATCGAGAGCCAGCTCCAGCAGCGCAATTACGAAGGGTTCCTCCGCTGATGCGTATCGTCCTCGTCGGGCCGCCGGGTGCCGGTAAGGGAACGCAAGCCGTCCGTCTCGCAGAGAAGCTGGCGATCCCGCACATCTCCACGGGTGACCTCTTCCGGGCCAACATCAGCCAGCAGACGGAGCTGGGCAAGCTCGCGAAGTCCTACATGGACGCCGGCAACCTCGTTCCGGACGAGGTCACCATCGCGATGGCCAAGGACCGTATGGAGCAGCCGGACGCCGAGCGCGGCTTCCTGCTGGACGGCTTCCCGCGGAACGTCTCCCAGGCCGAGGCGCTGGACGAGCTGCTGCGCACCGAGAGCATCACGCTGGACGCGGTCCTGGACCTGGAGGTCCCGGAGGACGAGGTCGTCAAGCGCATCGCCGGCCGCCGCATCTGCCGCAACGACTCCTCGCACGTCTTCCACGTGACGTACAGCCAGCCGAAGAAGGAAGGCGTCTGCGACGTCTGCGGCGGCGAGCTGTACCAGCGTGACGACGACTCCGAGGACACGGTCCGCAAGCGGCTGGAGGTCTACCACACGCAGACCGAGCCGATCATCGACTACTACAAGGCGCAGGGCCTGGTCGTGACGATCTCCTCCCTGGGCCCGGTGGACGAGATCACGCAGCGGGCGCTGGGGGCACTCAAGCGCGAGAAGGCCGAGAACAAGTAGATCGCGGTCCTTCCGGCCGCGGTGCCCTTCCCCGGGCGCCGCGGCCGTACTGTTGTGTACGTAACCCAGTTGGTGTGAGTGAGGGAGAGCGCAGGCCCCATGGTGCAGATCAAGACGCCCGAGCAGATCGCGAAGATGCGTGCGGCGGGCCTGGTCGTAGCCGCCATCCACGCGGCCACCCGTGAGGCCGCGGTGCCCGGCGCCTCCACCAAGGACCTGGACGAGGTCGCCCGCAAGGTCCTCGCCGAGCACGGCGCCAAGTCGAACTTCCTGGGCTACGGCGGCTTCCCGGCGACCATCTGCACCTCCGTGAACGACGTCGTCGTCCACGGCATCCCCTCCGACGACGTCGTCCTCAAGGACGGCGACATCATCTCCATCGACTGCGGCGCGATCATCGACGGCTGGCACGGCGACGCCGCCTACACGGCGTTCGTGGGGTCCGGTCACGCCCCGGAGCTGGTCGAGCTGTCCCGGGTGACCGAGGAGTCGATGTGGGCCGGCATCGCGGCCATGAAGCAGGGCAACCGCCTGGTCGACATCTCGCGGGCCATCGAGACGTACATCCGCCGCCAGCCCAAGCCGGGCGGCGGCAAGTACGGGATCATCGAGGACTACGGCGGCCACGGCATCGGCACCGAGATGCACATGGACCCGCACCTGCTGAACTACGTCGACCGGCGCCGCGGCAAGGGGCCCAAGCTGGTGCCCGGCTTCTGCCTCGCGATCGAGCCGATGGTGTCGCTCGGTACTCCGCGCACGGAGGTCCTGTCGGACGACTGGACGGTCATCACGACGGACGGCACCTGGTCGTCCCACTGGGAGCACTCGGTCGCCCTGACGGCGGAGGGCCCCCTGGTGCTCACCGCTCCCGACGGGGGCAGGGCAAAGCTGGCGGAGTACGGCATCACGGCCGCTCCCGACCCTCTCGCATAGAGATCTCCCCCATGGGGCAGACTTCCTCGATTCGCCTTTCCGAGGGCGGCGACGTAGACTGACTCGTCGGCTCTCGTGCACCCGCATGTCCGCATGCACCCCGTAAGGGAAAGCGGGGGAGTCGATCAAGGTAGTCGATTCGAAGGGCGAAGCGTGGCCAAGAAGCAAGGTGCCATCGAGATCGAGGGCACTGTCGTCGAGTCTCTGCCGAACGCCATGTTCAAGGTCGAGCTCCAGAACGGCCACCAGGTCCTGGCACACATCAGCGGCAAGATGCGTATGCACTACATCCGCATCCTCCCTGACGACCGGGTCGTGGTGGAGCTGTCTCCGTACGACCTGACGCGTGGCCGGATCGTCTACCGGTACAAGTAGATCTTGCCCGCATCCCGTCTCGGCGGGGTGGTGGCACTGACCCGGAGAACCTCAATCCAATGAAGGTCAAGCCGAGCGTCAAGAAGATCTGCGACAAGTGCAGGGTGATCCGCCGTCACGGTCGGGTCATGGTCATCTGCGAGAACCCGCGCCACAAGCAGCGCCAGGGCTGACGCACGACCTTTACCCTCTGCACCTCCATCGCAGAGATTCGCGCGACGCGAGCTGAATATGTTCATACGCAGGACCCAAGCCGTCGCAAGCGGCTTGACACCCCCGGTTCGGAGGCCGGGGACCCGGTTCGTACCTGGTACGGCGGCCGGGAGCCGGTTCTGTGGAAGACCTCCGAAGATTCACCAGGAGCCATTGAATGGCACGCGTTTCCGGTGTTGACATCCCGCGCGAAAAGCGCGTGGAGGTCGCCCTCACCTACGTGTTCGGCATCGGCCGGACCCTCTCGAAGGAGACGCTGGCTGCGACCGGCGTCGACCCGAACACCCGCGTTCGTGACCTGACCGAAGAGCAGCTGGTCGCGATCCGCGAGTACGTCGACAACAACATCAAGACCGAGGGTGACCTCCGTCGCGAGATCCAGGCCGACATCCGCCGCAAGGTCGAGATCGGCTGCTACCAGGGTCTCCGTCACCGTCGCGGTCTGCCCGTCCGCGGTCAGCGCACCAGCACCAACGCCCGTACCCGCAAGGGCCCGCGTCGCGCCATCGCCGGCAAGAAGAAGCCGGGCAAGAAGTAGTCCGCAGCGGACACCTGTCCACGGTCTTCGCTGTAGGACCGACCACCTCCCGTAGGAGTTAGTAGATGCCCCCCAAGGGACGTCAGGGCGCTGCCAAGAAGGTGCGCCGCAAGGAAAAGAAGAACGTCGCTCACGGCCACGCGCACATCAAGAGCACGTTCAACAACACGATCGTCTCGATCACGGACCCGTCCGGCAACGTGATCTCCTGGGCCTCCGCCGGCCACGTCGGCTTCAAGGGCTCCCGGAAGTCCACGCCGTTCGCCGCGCAGATGGCCGCCGAGTCGGCTGCCCGCCGCGCCCAGGAGCACGGCATGCGCAAGGTCGACGTGTTCGTCAAGGGCCCGGGCTCCGGTCGTGAGACCGCGATCCGCTCCCTGCAGGCCACGGGCCTCGAGGTCGGCTCCATCCAGGACGTCACCCCGACCCCGCACAACGGCTGCCGCCCGCCGAAGCGCCGCCGCGTCTGACGCACGGCTGCTTCGAGCAGGCTTGGTTTCGGGCGGTACGGCTCTCTCGGGCCGTATCGCCCGTACCCTTGCAGTACCCGTCCCTTGTGCCGGGACGGTTCCGTCGGACGTCAAATAGCGGGCGTCCACGAATGAAGGATCTGATCCACACATGCTGATCGCTCAGCGTCCCTCGTTGACCGAAGAGGTCGTCGACGAGTTCCGCTCCCGGTTCGTGATCGAGCCGCTGGAGCCGGGCTTCGGCTACACCCTCGGTAACTCCCTGCGCCGCACCCTCCTGTCGTCGATCCCCGGTGCCGCTGTCACCAGCATCCGCATCGACGGCGTCCTGCACGAGTTCACCACCGTGCCGGGCGTCAAGGAGGACGTCACCGACCTGATCCTCAACATCAAGCAGCTGGTCGTCTCCTCGGAGCACGACGAGCCGGTCGTGATGTACCTGCGCAAGCAGGGTCCGGGTCTGGTCACCGCCGCCGACATCGCGCCCCCGGCCGGTGTCGAGGTGCACAACCC
>NZ_JBITZN010000028.1:0-41194 GCF_044546895.1 Streptomyces sp. NPDC053069
GCTCCACCAGCAGCGGCATCGCGTCGGACGCGGTCACCAGCTCCCGCAACGGATGACGGGCCAGCAACGCCTCCACCTCCGGCGCCAGCGCCGCCGCGAGACGCCAGGCGGCGGGGCGGTCCTCGTCACGCAGGGCCGCTACGACGTCCAGTACCACCGGTCGAGCCCGCTCCGGGACTCCGGCGGCCGCCCGCTCGTACAGCCGCGCACCCTCCTCCAGGACGAGTTCGGTGTCGATGCCCGCCGGGATCTTGATCCGGGCGGTGTGCCGCCAGGTCGAGAGGGGGTCGGACCAGGCCTCCACCGTGTAGGTCCAGCGGCCCGGTTCACCAGCGGTGACGGTGGCACCCCAGCGGTCGGTGCCCGGGGCGAGTTCGCGCATCGGTGTCCAGGGGCCCGGCCGGCCTGCCGGGTCGCGCAGCACCACGTTCGCGGAGACGGCGTCGTGCCCCTCCCGGAAGACGGTGGCGGACACCTCGAACGACTCACCGGTCACCGCTTTGGCCGGCCTGCGCCCCTGCTGGACCACGGGGCGTACGTCGAGGACGGGGATACGGCCGAGGGTGGTCTCCCTGACTGGTTTCACCGCCTTCTTGCGCGTTGTCTTCTTCGGGGCCTTCTGTGCCGCTGCCGTGAGCTTGCTGCTGTTCGTGGGTGCTGACGAATGGTGCATGGCGGGCATGACCGCTCCTGTCCGCGTCAACGTGGGTGTGGCGGATGGATGTGGGGAGGTGGGTCCTGCGGAGGTGCTGGGTGACGCCTGTGGGGTGTGTACCGGAGGAGCCTTCCCACCCTGTTCGGGTGGGCAATCCGGATACTTTGTTAACTACTCACGCGTATGTCCACCCACAAGACCGGCCTCCTTCTTCCGGGTGCCCGGTGACCGCTTCCGCACGCCCCGACACCCCCACCGGGCGCGTCCCCACCGACGCCCGGGTAACCACTACCGTCGAGACTGACGACGAGACGCACAGCGCGGTGCGTCTCACCCCGTGACGCGCCCGAGGTGGCATGTGAAGGCGATCCGTCGGTTCACCGTCCGTCCCGTTCTCCCCGAACCCCTCCGGCCGCTGAGCGACCTGGCGCGCAATCTGCGCTGGTCCTGGCATGCGGAAACGCGCGATCTGTTCCAGTCCGTCGACCCCGAGGCCTGGGCCGCGGCCGGGGGCGACCCGGTGCGGACACTGGGCCGGGTACGGCCGGCCCGGCTGGCCGAACTGGCGGGCGACCGGCGCTTCCTGCGCCGCCTCGGCGCGGTCGCGGACGACCTCGACGACTACCTGACCGGCGACCGCTGGTATCAGACACAGGCCGACGGCCTGCCCGCCGCGGTGGCCTATTTCTCCCCCGAGTTCGGCATCACGGCCGCACTGCCCCAGTACTCCGGCGGCCTCGGCATCCTGGCAGGAGACCATCTGAAGGCGGCCAGCGATCTCGGCGTACCCCTGATCGGGGTCGGACTGCTGTACCGCCACGGGTACTTCCGGCAGACCCTGTCCCGGGACGGCTGGCAGCAGGAGCACTACCCGGTGCTCGACCCCAACGAGCTGCCCCTCGCCCAGCTGAAGGAGGCCGACGGCACCCCGGCGCAGGTCTCGCTCGCACTGCCCGGCGGCAAGGCGCTGCACGCGCGGATCTGGCTGGCCCAGGTGGGCAGGGTGCCGCTGTTGCTGCTCGACTCGGACGTGGAGGACAACGACCTCGGCGAACGCGGGGTGACCGACCGGCTCTACGGCGGCGGCAGCGAGCACCGGCTGCTGCAGGAGATGCTGCTCGGCATAGGAGGTGTCCGGGCGGTACGGACGTACTGCCGCCGCACCGGGCACCCGGAGCCGGAGGTGTTCCACACCAACGAGGGCCACGCGGGCTTCCTGGGCCTGGAGCGGATCGCCGAACTGTGCGAGCAGGGCCTGGATTTCGACTCCTCCCTGGAGGCGGTGCGCGGCGGCACGGTCTTCACCACCCACACGCCGGTCCCGGCCGGCATCGACCGTTTCGACCGTGAGCTGGTCGCCCGGCACTTCGGGCCGGACGCCGAGCTCCCCGGCATCGACGTGCAGCGGATTCTGACCCTCGGTATGGAGACGTACCCGGGTGGCGAGCCCAACCTCTTCAACATGGCCGTGATGGGCCTCAGGCTGGCCCAGCGGGCCAACGGGGTGTCGCTGCTGCACGGACAGGTCAGCAGGGAGATGTTCGCGGGACTGTGGCCGGGATTCGACCCCGACGAGGTGCCGATCACCTCCGTGACCAACGGGGTGCACGCGCCGACCTGGGTCGCCCCGGAGGTGCTGCGGCTCGGGGCCCGGCAGGTGGGTTCGGAGCGGGCCGAGGACGCGCTGAGCGTCGGCGGCACCGACCGCTGGGACTCCGTCGCCGACATCCCGGACCAGGAGATCTGGGAACTGCGCCGCACGCTGCGCGAGCAGTTGGTGCTGGAGGTACGGGAGCGCCTGCGGGCGTCATGGCGCCAACGGGGAGCGGCGAACGCCGAGTTGGGCTGGATCGACGGGGTGCTGGACCCGGACGTCCTGACGATCGGCTTCGCGCGGCGCGTCCCCTCGTACAAACGCCTCACGCTGATGCTCCGGGACCGCGACCGCCTGATGGACCTGCTCCTGCATGCGGACCGGCCGGTGCAGGTGGTGGTGGCCGGAAAGGCCCACCCGGCGGACGACAGCGGCAAGCGCCTGGTCCAGGAGCTGGTCCGTTTCGCCGACGACCCACGGGTCCGCCACCGCATCGTCTTCCTGCCCGACTACGGCATGGCGATGGCGCAGAAGCTCTACCCCGGCTGTGACATCTGGCTGAACAATCCGCTCAGGCCCCTGGAAGCGTGTGGGACGAGCGGAATGAAAGCCGCGCTGAACGGGTGCCTCAACCTCTCCGTCCTGGACGGCTGGTGGGACGAATGGTTCCAGCCGGACTTCGGCTGGGCCATCCCGACGGCGGACGGCGCGGGCACGGACCCGGACCGCCGCGACGACATCGAGGCGGCGGCGCTGTACGACCTGCTGGAACAGCGGGTCACTCCGCGTTTCTACGAGCGCGGGCGGGGCGGTCTGCCGGACCGCTGGATCCAGATGGTCCGCCAGACGTTGAGCCTGCTGGGCCCGAAGGTGCTGGCCGGCCGCATGGTCCGCGAGTACGTCGACCGCCTCTACGCCCCCGCGGCCCAGGCCCACCGCGCCCTGACCCCGGACACGGCGAGCGACCTGGCCGCCTGGAAGTCCCGGGTGCGGGCGGCCTGGCCCGGGGTGAGCGTGGACCATGTCGAGACGACGGCGACGGGTCCCACCGCCGAGCTGGGCACGACGGTGGGCCTGCGGGTGCGGGTGGCCCTCGGCTCGTTGACCCCGGACGACGTGGAGGTGCAGGCGGTGTCGGGCCGGGTGGACGCGGAGGACCGCATCACGGATGCGACGATCGTCCCCCTGAAGCCGACCGGGGCCCCCGACCTGGAGGGCCGCCTCCTGTACGAGGGCCCCCTCGCCCTGGACCGCACCGGTCCGTACGGCTACACGGTCCGCATCCTCCCGTCCCACCGCCTCCTGGCCTCCGCGGCGGAGCTGGGGCTGGTGGCCGTGCCTTCTGAGGAGGTGGTGGAGGGGGCGGGGGTTTTGCTGCGGTGAGACGGGTGGCTACACCGGGTAAGGAGCCGTCTTAAGGGCTTCTACGAAGAGGGCGAAGGATCCGGCCGGGACGGTGAGCGTGCCGACGGCCGGGTCCTTGGAGTCGCGGATGGCGGTGTGGGTGGGGGTGGTGGCTATCTCCACGCACTCGTTGCCGTCCCCCGGGCCCGAGTAGGACGACTTCCGCCAATTGTCCATGATGAACCTCATAGGTCCTTCGCCAGCCGGTGGATGAGTTCACGCGATTGCTCGGGGTCGAGTGACGCGGCCTCTACCTTACGGAAACTGGTCCGGTAGGTGTTGAGCTGAGCCTCGGAATCGATGAAGGCCGAGCCGTGCAGTGCGTCGCGGACCACAGTGTCCAGCTTGGGCAGCGGGCCACCCACGTACGTCATCGTGCTTGCCGCCCTGGCGAAGCCGTCCAGATCGAAGGGGATGACGCGCACGGTGATGTGGTCCGCCTCGGAGAGTTCGAGCAGTCGGGCGAGCTGAGCCCGTGACGTGGCGCGGTCACTGACCCTGATCCGAAGTGCCGCCTCATGGATCACCGCTTCGTACGGAACGGTGAACTCCTGGCGCGCTTTCCGGTGCTGGATGCGCAACTCCAATTCGCTGCGGGTCAGTTCCGGCAGTCTGGACGAGAAGACGGCGCGGGAGTAGTCCTCGGTCTGCAGGAGGCCCGGTACGTACAGGATTGCCACGTGGCGCAGGAACCGGGCGTGGTGCTCCAGCTCGGAGAGGTCGAGGAAAGACGTGGGCAACAGGCCCCGGTACCCCTCCCACCACCCCCGCGTTCTGTCCGTGGCCATCTCGACGAGCGCGTCGATGAACTCTGTGTCTGTGCAGGCGTAGTGGGATGCCAGTCGGCGCAGCCGCTCTTCGCTCACACCCTTGAGTCCCGACTCGATGTGGCTGATCTGGACCCTGCTCGCCCCGAGCAGCGCCGCTGACTGGATGGTTGTGAGCCCGGCTGCCTCGCGGAGCCGGCGCAGTTCGACACCCAGGCGGACCTGCCGTGCTGTCGGTTCCGGCCTCTGAACCACGGCCTGCTCCTTTTCTTTCGGGGGCGGATTGCGTGATCGGCTTGCCGCGGGTTACAGGTTACGCCTACCGTCTGTGACGCGACGTGCACGCAGCGGAAGTGCACTGCTCCGTCGCGCCATGACGGCTGCGGCAAGGCCACCGCTCGCCACATTCCCACTCACCCAACGGAGTTGATGACGCATGCCCGAAAACGAACTCATCGAGTCCTGGGACTACACGCTGTACGTCCCCAACGACCTCAGAGCGGTGACCGTCTGCCGCCGCACCCTGCGCCTGATCCTCACCCTGCACGGCCTGATCGGCATCGTGGACACGGCGGAGCTACTGGCGACGGAGCTGGTCTCCAACGCCGTACGGCACACCAAGGGGCCGGCCGCGCTCAGGGTCCGCCGCACCCCGGAGGGGATGGTGTGGATCGGGGCATGGGACACGGACCCCGCCCCGCCGGACCCGCCCCGGTCGCTGGAGCAGGTGGCAGAGCTTCAGCTGGAGGACGGGCGGGGGCTGGGGCTGGTGAAGGCCTGCTCGGACTACTGGGGCTGGCAGCCGACGGCCCGGTTCGGGGACCGGGGAAAGTACGTGTGGTGCGAGCTGGGGGCCGCGTGATGGTGGGCCAGTCGCATGAGGCGCTGCACCGGATCTTCCAGAAGGACCCGGCGCTTCTGACGCGGGCGTTACAGCGGGTGCTGCACGTGCCGTTCCCCGAACCGAGGGAGATCGCCGCGCTGAACGTGGACCTCACCGAGATCGAACCGGTCGAGCGCCGCGTGGACACGCTGCTGCGGGCGGAGACGGACGAGGGCGCGTATCTGCTGGTGGTGGAGTCGCAGGGGAAGGTGGACGAGCGCAAGCGGGGCAGCTGGCCGTACTACCTGAGCTACCTGTACGAGAAGTACCGCTGCGAGCCGGTGCTCATCGTCATCACGCAAAGCAGCACGACCGCTCACTGGGCCTCGCGCCCGATCCGTTTCGGCTTCCGGGACTGGCACTCGCTGACGGTACGTCCACTGGTGCTGGGCCCGGACAACGTGCCGGTGATCGCGGACGAGCGGCAGGCCGAACGGGACGTCCCCCTTGCGGTGCTCTCGGCCATGACACACGGGCGTGGACCGCAGGCTCCGGCCATACTGGAATCCCTGGCCGCCGCCCTGCGGACCATCGACCCCGACAGTGCCGCAGTCTTCGTGCAGTTTGTCGACTCCTGCCTGGCCGACCCTTAGGCGAAGCAGATGTGGAGGGACCTGATGACGGCGATCCAGTACTTCTGGCGCCACCCGCTGGCGGAACAGGTGCGGGAGGAGGGGCGAGAACAGGGCCGAGCTGAGGCCAAGGCCGAGATGGTCCTCCGTGTCCTGGAATGGCGCAGCATCCCGGTGCCTGACGCCGTCCGCGAGCGGGTGATGGCCTGCACGGACCTGGCCCAGCTGGAGGTATGGGCCCAGCGAGCCGTGCACGCCGCTGAGGTGGCGGAGCTGTTCGACATGGGGTGAGCAGGTGGCTGTTGGGCCGCCCGCTTCTCGGCCAGTGTCGTGCTTCCACGAGGCGCGTCAAGGACGCTGCGCGTCGCCTCCGGCGATGACCCTCCGGGCCACCCTTGACCCACCTCGCTCCAGCCCGGGCAAGAAGCGAGCGAGCGGCCTGGAAGAGGGGTGGCCCCGACCGGTACCGGTCCCTTGGGTCGGCTGCGTGTGCGACGTCGGCGAGGGTGCGCGGTCGCGCCTCGCCTGCACGCCGGGCGGGTTCGGCGGCTGCGGGCTCAGGACGGTCGCGCGCGCTGCGTGGCTTGGCTGCGAGTGTGATTGGTAGATTTGTGCCATGCGGCGGGAGTGAATTCCGGTAGGCGAGGCCTGGATGACCCCGGGAAGGTGGCACGAATCTGCCAATCGCCGCCTTGGTGGCTATCGGGCTCGGATCCCGAGTCAGGTTCCAAATTCGGCATCCAATCGATCAGGCCAGTCTGCGTGTTCGAGGCCGGAGTCCATCAAGATGTCCCGAAAATCCACCCGAACTTCTTCAATGCAGTTGAGGAGTCGGTCCGTTTTGCCGTCGGCGTGGAGAAGTGTGGCTGCGATAACCCTTTCTGTGTCGATCCCCGTTTTTTTCAGATAGTCCATGAGTTCGAGTAGCAGCTCCTCGATGGTTTGTTGATCTCCCTGGGGGTGGTCTTTGATGATCCTGCGTTTGATTCGGCTGGGCAGTTCCATGCTCACTCCCTTCGTTGTGGCAGCCGAGTCAGGGATTCGGGGCCCGTGGATAATCCCGGACGAACGGAAACGCGGCAGCTGGCCGTACTACCTCTCCTGCCTGTGCGAGAAGTACCGCTGCGAGCCGGTGCTCATCGTGATCACCCAGACCAGCGGTACGGCGCGTCGGCGGGCAACCATGCGCCGCATGCTTGCCGTCGTCCGATGGGCACTTTCATCGTGTGTTCTCTAGCCAGCGAGCCATGGCGTAGCGTGTCTGTTCCGGGATCGATTTATCGTTGGCGAGTTTGGCGCCCGTTTCCCTGAAGGAAGAGATCCGATGAGCGTCGCGCAAGCAGACGATATCCGTCCACTCCTGCCCTTGTGATCCTTGGACAATTAGGTTTCCATCCAGGGAAAGCATCACGAACTCCGGATTCCCCCAGCCGCATCCGGTAACTCTGGCCTCGGCGCCGGCCCCGGCGAGATCCCAGTCCGGCTGCAGCATTACGCGCGCCCACCATGCAGTGTCGGGACGATTATGGGGCACGTCGCGGACGGCGATCAGGAACTGCGGATCTCCGGTGTCGAAGAGACCTTGATGGGCGCACAGCATGTACCACTCATGGTTCACCCTTTCCTGGAAGTCTTCGGCATCATTTTCGATACTTGCGGCCCACTCTTGTCCGTCGGCGGCAGTTGAGTTCGCGAAGTACGCAAGGCGTGGAGGAACGAGTGGGCGGGAAGGGGGCACCATGCCTAGGTATGTCAGCCCCGCTGCGGCCAGGCTCCTGGTTAGTTCTGTTTCTTGCATGAAGGTTGCCTTGATCTAGTAGTGATGGTCGGGCTGGTTAATGGTTCGATCTCTTGGCCCAAGGGTATGGGATGACCTGATCGTAGTTGTGCGAACCGTCCGCACGCCTACCGAAGTAGGCGATATTACCGTCGCCGTCGACCATGACCCGTAGTTGACTTAGCGGATCGCCATTGTCGTAGATTGGGGAGCCCGCCCAGCGTTTTCCTGCGCGAGAATTGCCGCCCTGATAGAAGTCCAGTATTCGTCTGCCGTCCCGAGTGGTTGTCTCGCGTTGCGGATAACTCGGATCGTTGATCAATCGGTCCACGAGTTCGTGGACGTCCTGCGGAGTTTGGAACCACGCCTTACGGTCCGCGTTTTCCGCTCTGCGATCTTCGAGTGCGCGCGGTTCATAGTTCTCATCCGGGTACCATTGGCTGCCCGTTTTCGGGTCGGGACATCCTTCAGGGGCGAGTCCAAGGTGGTCGGTCGAAATCGCGGGGTTGTGAACGTAAGTGTCCGGGTTCAGCGCTGGCGCGAGTCCGAGCGGGTCTGGGCTGAAATACCGGGCGGTTGCTGGGTCGTAATGGCGGAAGTAGTTGTAGTGCAGGCCGGTTTCGGGGTCGTAGTACTGGCCTGGGAAGCGTAGGGGGGTGTAGGTGGTGCTGTTTGCTGCCCATGCCGTTGTTCCCCACAGGGTGCTTCGGGTACGCCACGCTATCTCGCCCTGCTCGTCTACGAGTTCGTTCGGCGTGCCGACCAGGTCGGTGACGATGGCGAAGAAGCGTGAGTCGATTTCCTGTTGTGGGGCGTCGGCCGCAGTGATGCGTTCTGTTTGCGACAGCGGGCGCAGGCCCTGGTGGTCCCAGGTGAGGGTGACCGGGTTGGGGAGGTCGAGGGATGTCGTGGTTTGTTCGCAGAGAGTGGTGCCGTCCCAGGTGAAGTCCACCCGCTCCATGACCGTCTCGCCGTCCGCAGCGAGGCGGAGTTTCGCGGTGCGGCGGCCCAGGGGGTCGTAGGTGTAGCGCCAGCGGGTGCCGTCCGGGGTGGTCACCGAGGTCAGACGGTCCTCGGCGTCCCACTCGTAGCGCCAGGTGTCCGGCTTTCTGGACAGGCGGGTTTTCTGGCGGAGGGTGATGCGGCCGAGGGCGTCGTGTTCGTAGCGGACGTTGCCGGCTCGGGTGATGCGGGTGCCCACATAAGAGCGTGGGCCGGTTGCCTCGCCGCCAGGGTGGTCCGACGGCCAGGACGCCTGGGTCTGGTTGCCCGCCTCGTCGTAGGCGTAGCGCTCTGTCCAGTTCGCTGCGTGGACTGCCGTGACCCGGCCCGTCGCGTCCAAGTCGAAGCGGCGGGTGCCTGCGAGTTGGTCATCGATGCCGATGACGTTGCCGTCGGCTCGGTACGTGTACGTCCTGTGCTGGACCGTGTGGCCGTCCGCGCCGGTCACTGACTGGGTGGTCAGGCGGCCCCGCGTGTCGAAGGTGTGGGCCAGGGCGATCGTTCCGCCTATGTGGCGGGTCAGTTCGCGGCCTGCTTCGTCGTACGTGAAGTCGATCGCTCGGCCTGATGCCACCATGCCTGTGCGGCGGCCTGCCGCGTCGTACGACCATGTGGTCGTGGCGCCGGTTGGGGTGGTGCGGCCGGTGCGGCGGCCCAGCGGGTCGTATGTGTACGTGAGCGTGCGGCCGTTGACCGTTTCCGAGTGGAGGCGGCCGTGGCGGTCGCGCAGCAGGGTCAGGGTCGTGCCGTCCGGGCCCGTCGCCTGGGCCAGTTGGTCGGTGAAGTCGTACGCGTAGGTCGTGACCTGGCCTGCCGCGTCCTTGCGGAGTACCTGGCCGAGTTCGTTGCGTTCGAAGGATGTGACGTGGCCGAGTGCGTTTCGCCGTGCGGCGAGGCGGCCGGCAAGGTCGTAGGCGTATGTCAGGGTGCGGTCGTCGAAGTCCTTCTCCGACACCAGGCGGCCGGCCGGGTCGTACTCGTACGTCCACGTCAGGCCCTGCGGGTTGGTGACCTCGGTCAGGCGCAGCTCGGTGTCGTGGTCGAATTCGTAGCGGACGCCGTCCGGGCCTGTGCGTGCCGCCAGCAGGTCGAAGTGGGTGTACTCGAAGTGGGAGACGCCGCCGAGGGGGTCCGTGTGGCTGGTGCAGTTGCCCTCGCCGTCGTACGTCCACGTCTCCGTCGTACCGTCGGGGGCCGTGCGGCGGGTCAGGTGGCCCTCGGGCGACCATTGCAGGTGTGTCGTGGCGTCCGTGGGGTCCGTGACCGCGACGGGGCGGCCCAGGGCGTCCCGCTCGTATCGGGTGCGTGCGCCCAGTGGATCGGTTACCTCGATCGGGAGGCCGGCGCGGTCGCAGACGACCGTGGTCGTGTGGCCCAGCGGGTCCGTCACCGACGTCAGATGTCCGGCCTCGTTGTACGCGAACCGGGTCGTCCGGCCCGCCGCGTCCGTCACCGACGTGCGGTTGCCCCGTTCGTCGTACGTCTGGCGGATCACCGTGCCGTCCGGGTTCACCACCTTCGCCGGCAGGCCCAGGGCGTTGTACTCCGCCCTCGACTCGCGGCCGTCCGGGCGGACGACTGACGTGAGGTTGCCCTCGTCGTAGCGGAACGTCGTCGTGTGGCCCAGCGGATCCGTCGTGGAGAGCAGGCGGTGGTAGCGGTCGCGGACGTAGTGGGTGGTCGCGCCCAGTGGGTCGGTCTCCGCGACCACCTGCCAGGTGTCGTTCACCAGGTAGCGGGTGGTGTGCCCCTCGGCCGTCGTCGCGGTCGTGGTCCGGAGACCGGTTGCCGGGTCCGGCTCCCCGTAGGAGAAGCGATGCGCCATGTGGCCCGCGGTGCCGCCCTGCGCGATGCAACGGTCCTGGTCGTCGTACTCGTACGCGTAGCTGCGGTCGTTCGTGTCCGTCCAGGACGTGACGCGGCCTCGGTCGTCGTAGGTTAAGCGGAGCGGCAGGCCGGAGGAGTTGATGACCCCCGTGAGGTCGCCGTCCGTGTAGGTGAAGCGTTTCAGCTCCTCGCCCGTCGCTGCCAGGTGGTACGCGGTGACCCGCCCCGAGTCCGTGGTGATACGCACGCCCTGGCCGGCGCTCGTGTGCACGCCGAGCGGAGTGCCCGCCTCGTCGTACTCGAAGGTGACCCAGTTGCCATTGCGGTCGTCGATCTGTTCCAGGACCGCCAACGCGTCGCCCCGGTCGGCGAAGTGCCACACCCGGCCGGTGCCGGGGTCCGTGATGGTGTAGCCACCGTCCACGCGGTCCAGGGGCAGGCGAGGGCCGTGGCTCGCCAGGGTGGGCACGCCCGGTGCCGGGTGGGGGTACGACAGGAGGAGGCCGTCCTCCGTGACGTGGACGACTCCCTCTGCATCGATCTCCAGGCGCTGGTCCAGGGTTGAGGACCAGGAGGGGCCGAACCAGCGGCCCAGTCGGTAGCCGGACTCGACGCGGCGTCCGAGGACCAGGGAAAGCGCGCCGGGGAGGGTGACGTCCGTCTGCGGCAGGTACATCCTGCCGGTGGCCACGTTGACCGGGTCGCCGCAGCGCTTCGTGCTGTTCTCGTCGTGCGAGTGCTGGGGCGGGTCCTCGTTGACCTCCTCCCGAGCGGTCTTCCCGGCTGCGTCCTCCGCCCCCGCCCGCGCCTCCCGCCCGGCGGCCCCCTCCGCCGCCCGCCGCACCAGGCTCGCCTCCGCCGCGTCCCGCGCCAGCCCGAGCTCCATTCCGGCGCCGTCGCCGAGGAAGAGCTGGGGGAGCGCGCGGCCGCCGAACTCGGTCGGGTCCTTGCGGAACTCGGTCCACATGTTCTTCAGGGCCCGGTCGGGATGCGTGCCGGTGGAGATCAGGCCCGTGATCGTCATGTTGACGTTCTGCACGTACTGGGCGGGATGGGTGAGGTTGTAGGGGTCGGCGGGGTCCAGACCGCGGACGAAGGTGATCAATCCGGCGGTGCCCTTGACGACGCCGCCGACGAAGTGGAGCGCCTCGGTGTTCAGGGCGCCGGCGCCGTCCACGGCGTCCGCCTTCAGCCGGGCGAGCGGAGGCGGTTCGGTGGGGGCGTGGGCCAGGGCCTTGTCCACGGCCTTGGCGGCGCCCTCCGCTGCCGTGTTGCGCTGCTTACGGGCTTCGTGCAGGAGTTCCTGGGCGCGCTGGATGTCGGCGGTGCCCGGGTCGTGGAACTTCCCCGGGCGCGGGCCCGGATCGTCACCCGATTTCACGGCCGCGTTGTAGGTGTCGACCTTCTTGTTGTAGGCGTCCGCGGCCTCCTCGGAGGCGTTGGTGCCCTTCTTGTACAGGTCGATGGCGTGCGTGGCCTGTTTCAGCGCCCATTCGACGGTCTCGGCGTAGGCGTCCAGAGCCGTGGCAGCGGTGCGGCAGGCATCCGCGGCCTGCAGCCACTTCACCGGGTGCATGGCGAACTTCTTGCGGAAGGCGTCGGCCGCCTCGCCCTGCCAGGAGGAGGAGTCCAGCTTCCGCATGCCCTCGCCGACGTTGTCGAAGGCGGTGTGGAAGTCCTTCAGGTGTGTGGCGGAGGCCCGGATGGCCGTCGGGGAGCCGTGGATCAGGTCCGGGGCCAGGTCGCTCTCGCCGAGCTGCTTCTCTCCCGGGGTCGCGCCCAGTTCGGAACCGACATAGTCGCCCGTGAACCTGACGAGGTCTGCGTAATCGTGGGCTCCGACGTGGTCCAAGAGGTCACCGGCGAGATCGGAGCCCTTCTCGATTCCCTTGCCGAGTAGCTTCTTGCCGGAGTCGTAGAGGTGTTCGCCCTCGCCCAGGAGCGAGTTGGTCACGTCCCCCAGGCCCATGCCCATCAGCCCTCACCGCCCTGCTGCCCGGCGGCCTTGGCGCGGGCCTCGGGGGAAGGGCCGAAAGCACGGTCCAGGAACTCCTTGCGCTCCGCGTCCGACATACCGCTGGGCATCAGGCCCAGGTTGGCCCCGGCCTGAGAGGTCACCAAGTCGCGCGAGGCGTCCATCCAGCCCTGCTTGATGTTCTCCCCCGCCTCGTCGAAGGACTTCTTGCTGTAGTCCGGGTGCATGTAGGCGTCGGCGGTGTTGTCGGCCCACTGGCTCCAGCTCATCTTCTCGACGTCTGCCTCGGAGGCATGCGGGTTGCCCACCAGCGCGTTCGCTCCCACCCTCAAGGTGCCGCCGACGTACTGGTCCGTCTCGTACAGTGTGCCCGCGGAGAGTCCCACCTCCGCCGCGAACGCGTTGCCCTCCGCCACCAGGCCGCGGACGCCCCACTCCCAGCGCTCGCAGAACGACTTGAACTTCGACGTCAGGTCCTCATGGCCGAGATCCATGCCGGACAGCTCCAGATGCGAGAAGCCCCGCCCGGCTCCTGCCTCGCCGACCATGCCCAGGTCCTTCAACTCGCCCAGCGTCTGGGTGATGCCCTGCGCGATCAGGTTCAGCCCTGCGGCCTTGATGTCCTTGCCGCCGCCCTCGTCCCCGCTCATCGCGGTGTCTCCCCGTTCGTCTGCTCGACGGCGGCCCGGTCAACGGCCGCCGCGTCCGGCACGATCCCCGTCACTGGCGGAAACAGCACGCCCTCGCCCTGGCCGCCCACGTCCAGGGCCACCCCGCACGGCACCCCGACAGCCGGCACGCCGGCGTCCAGCAACCGGGCTCCCAGCCACCTCTGATACGCCCACTCCCGGTCGCCCTCGCCGCGCGCGAGCGCGAAGCGTGCCAGGGCCGTTTCGTCGGAGAACGCGTAGATCCAGCGGATGCCGCCGTAGTCGCCCGTCAGCGGCGCCTCGTCCTCGTCCACCGGCACCAGCACCGCCGTGCGGCGGAACGTGCCCAGTAACACCGCGAACTCCCGGCGCCTGCGCCGGACTTCCTGCGGAGTGTCGGTGAACGTTGCTGCCTGCTCGGGCGAACCGGTGCCCTCAGACGTCTCCGGTGCGGTCGTGTCCCGCTGGTCGGTGCGGGCCAGGTCCATGTAGTCGTACAGCCGTGACCTGGGTATTCGCGCCGCCGAGTCGGCGTCGCCCCCGTGCTCCGTCATGTGCCGGATCATCACATCGGCCGTTTGACGGCTGCAACGCAGTACGTGCCTTGTCGCTCGGATATGGCCGGATGCCATCCCCTGGACACGAGGACGGCGCTAGGGCTTGAGGGCTTTGCGGGGCATGCTCGTCATGCTTCGGACAGGCCCTCGCACAGCCTCCGCAGCACCGCCCCGCAGCGGCGGGCGTACGCGTGTTGGAGGCCTCGGGTCGCCGGGCCGCCGGCCCTTGCGTACCACTTGGCCGGCTTGCTGAAGGCCGCCACCGTCAGCCAGACCGTGCCGTCGCCCGTGCGGTCGATCAGGAAGGCTTCCTCGCCGCATTCGGGGTGGCTCTCCAGGGTGCCGTAGGCCCAGCCCGCGCGGCGGGGTTCCTCGGTCGTCCAGATGATGCGGCAGGGGGCCCTGATCAGGCCGGCCAGGGTGACCGTGACGTCGACGCCGGGGGCCGCGCGGTCGGCGGTGGCGTCGATGCCCACGCCCAGGGCGCGGTGCATCTCCCAGGTGAGGACCGCCTCGGCGGCCCGCTGGAAGAGCTTTTCGCCCTCGCCGAGGCGGGTGCGCACGTGCAGGGGGTGGAAGCCGGACGGGCAGTACGTCAGGTCGTCGCGGGTCGCGCCGACCGGCTCGTAGGTGAAGGGCGCCGAGGACATGGGTCACAAGCGTAGGGCGGGCCCGGAGTGCCTTCCCCCCGGGCCCGCCCGTCAGTCGCTCGGTCAGCTGGTGACGTTGACCGCGGTCCAGGTCGCCGCCACCGTCTTGTACTCGGTGCTGCCGGACCCGTACAGGTCCGACGCCGCGCTCAGGGTCGCCGCGCGGGCGTCCGAGTAGTCGGTCGTCGAGGTCATGTACTCGGTCAGCGCCTTGTACCAGATCTGCAGCGCCTTGGCGCGGCCGATGCCGGTGATCGTCGAGCCGTTCTTCGTCGGGGAGTTGTAGGTCACCCCGTTGATCGTCTTCGAGCCGCTGCCCTCCGAGAGGAGGTAGAAGAAGTGGTTGGCGACACCGGACGAGTAGTGGACGTCCAGGTCGCCGACGGAGGAGGACCAGTAGTCCGCCGAGCCGCCGTCCTTGCTGGGCTTGTCCATGTAGCGCAGCGGGGTGCCGTCGCCGTTGATGTTGATCTTCTCGCCGATGAGGTAGTCACCCTTGTCGGACGAGTTGTTGGCGTAGAACTCCACGCCCGTGCCGAAGATGTCCGAGGTGGCCTCGTTCAGGCCGCCGGACTCGCCGCTGTAGTCGAGGCCCGCGGTGTTGGCCGTGACGCCGTGGCTCATCTCGTGGCCCGCCACGTCCAGGGACGTCAGCGGGTCGGTGTTGCCCTCACCGTCGCCGTAGGTCATGCAGAAGCAGCTGTCGTCCCAGAAGGCGTTCACGTACGAGCTGCCGTAGTGGACGCGGGAGTAGGCGCCGACACCGTCGTTCTTGATGCCGCTGCGGCCGAAGGTGGACTTGTAGAAGTCCCAGGTCTCCGCCGCGCCGTAGGCGGCGTCGGCGGCCGCGGTCTGGTCGGACGAGGAGCTGGAGGCGGTGCCGGTGCCGAAGGTGTTGGTGGAGCTGGCCACCAGGGTGCCCTTGCCGGACGTCTTGCGGGCCAGGTTGTAGGTCTTGTGACCGCCCCGGGCGCTGTCGGTCAGGTTGTACGTCGAGCCCGACTGCGTGGTGTTGAGGCTGACCGTGCCGGAGTACAGCGTCTTGCCGGTGCCGGTCGCGTTCTCGATGCCCTGGTACTGGAAGAGCTTCTTGCCGGTGGCGGCGTCGGTGATGACGTGCAGCTGGTTCGGGGTGCCGTCGTCCTGCAGACCGCCGACGACCGTCTCGTAGGCGAGGACCGGCTTGCCGGAACCGGCCCAGATCACCTTGCGGGCGCCGTTCGCGGCGGACTTGGCCGAGCCGAGGGTCCGGGCGGCGGACACCGCCTGCTTCTCGGCCTTGGCGGCGGTGATCTGCGGCTTGAGCGACGCCACCTTGATGGCGGCCTTGGCGGCTCTGGTGACGCCCTTGGTCGCACCCGACTTGGCGGTGTGCACGACGAGGTCGCCGCCGAGCACCGGCAGGCCCGCGTAGGTGCGCTCGTAGCGGGTGTGGACCGTGCCGTCGGCGTCCTTCACGACGTCCTTGACGACCAGCTTCTCCTTGGCGCCGAGGCCTATCTTCTGCGCGGTCTCGGCCGCGCCCGCCTGCGCCTGCTGGATCAGGGAGGTGCGGGCGGCGGCGGTGAGCGCGGTGGGCGCCGCGGCCGGCGGCTTGGCGGCCGTGGTGCCGGCCGGGGTCTGGGCGGAGGCGCCGGTGGCCAGACCGGTGGTGACGAGGGCTCCGGCGGCGACGGCGGTGGCGATGGCCAGAGTGGTGCGCGTGTGACGCGCGTAGCGGGGGCTCACGCAAGCTCCTTCTCGTGGGGAGTCCGGTCAGCGTGGGGTTACTGGCCGGAGAGGTGGGGTGAAGCTCTGCGGCGGGTGAAGGAAGAGTGTCATCAGGGGCGCGTACATGTCATGACCCTGAAGTGATGTTGGCCTGAAAGTGACTGTTTGAGAAACGTTTCAGGGGTGTTAACCGGGGCCGTCCGAGGGTGCCGGACCCTCGGACGACCCCCAGTTCCCGGGCCTGTGGCGCTCGGTTTACGGGAACGTCAGCTTCCAGCTGTTGATCGTTCCGGTGTCGTAGGTGGCTTGATCCTGCACCCTCAGTTTCCAGGTGCCGTTGGCCGGTTCCGCGGAGGCGTTGACCGTGTAGGTCTGCTTCACGTTGTCCGCCGAGTCCGAGGAACTGAAGTTCTTCAGGCGGTAGGCGGTGCCCGACGGGCCGACGAGATCGATCACCAGGTCACCCCGCCAGGTGTGCGTGATGTCGACGCCCACCTGGAGGTTGCTCGGCGCGTTTCCGGTCCTGCCGGAGACCGTGATGTTCGAGGTGACGGCCGGCCCGTTGTCCGGGATGGCGACCGGGGTGGTGCTCTCGTACGACGTACCGCCGCCGTCTCCGCCGCCGGAGCGCGCGCCGACCGCGACGCCCGCCCACGCGTCCTGCACCGCCTTGTACTCGGCGCTGGAGGTGCCGTACAGCTCACCGGCCGCCGCGAGGGTGCCGGTGCGGGCGCCCGCGTAGTCGGTGGTCGACGTCCACTTGGTGGTCAGCGCCCGGTACCAGATCTGCAGCGCCTTGTCCCGGCCGATGCCGGTGACCGGAAGTCCGTCCGCGGTCGGCGAGTTGTAGCTGACGCCGTTGATCACCTTGGCGCCGCTGCCCTCGCTGAGCAGATAGAAGAAGTGGTTGGCGACGCCCGAGGAGTAGTGCACGTCGAGGTTGCCGACGCCCGAGTACCAGGAGTCCGCCGAGCCGCCGTCCTTGCTGGGCTTGTCCATGTAGCGCAGCGGGGTGCCGTCGCCGTTGATGTCGATCTTCTCGCCGATGAGGTAGTCGCCGACGTCGGTGGAGTTGTTGGCGTAGAACTCCACGCCGGTGCCCATGATGTCCGAGGTGGCCTCGTTCAGGCCGCCGGACTCGTCGCTGTAGTCGAGGCCCGCGGTGTTGGAGGTGACGCCGTGGCTCATCTCGTGCCCGGCGACGTCGATCGCGGTCAGCGGGTCCTTGTTGCCGGAGCCGTCGCCGTAGGTCATGCAGAAGCAGCCGTCGTCCCAGAAGGCGTTCACGTACGAGTTGCCGTAATGGACGCGGGAGTAGGCGCCGACGCCGTCGTTCTTGATGCCGCTGCGGCCGAAGGTGTTCTTGTAGAAGTCCCAGGTCTCCTGCGCGCCGTAGTGGGCGTCCGCGCCCGCGGTCGCGGCGTTCGACGTGGTGCCGTTGCCCCAGGTGTCGTTGCTCTGGGAGAACAGGGTGCCGGTGCCCGAGGTGCCGTGGTTGAGGTTGTACGTCTTGTGGCCGCCGCGCGCCCCGTCGGTCAGTGTGTACGCCGACCCCGAGTGGGTCGTGGTCAGGTTCACCTGGCCGCTGTACTGGGTGTTGCCGATGCCGGTCTCGATGCCCTGGTACTCGTAGAGCTTCTTGCCGGTGGCGGCGTCGCTGATGACGTGCAGCCGGTTCGGGGTGCCGTCGTCCTGGAAGCCGCCGACGACCGTCTCGTACGCCAGGACGGGCTTTCCCCCCGCCGCCCAGATCACCTTGCGGACGGAGTCCGCCGCCGACCTGCTGCCGCCGAGGGCCTTGGCCCGCTGTACGGCCTGCTTCTCCGCCGCGGCCTTGGACACGGCCGGGGTGAGACCGGCGACCTTCAGCGTGGCGCCGGTGGCCCTGACGACCTCCATGGTCTTGTTCGACCTGGACTCCACGATCAGGTCGCCGCCGAGCACCGGAAGGCCCGCGTAGGTGCGCTCGTAGCGGGTGTGCAGAGTGCCGTCGGCGTCCTTGACGACGTCCTTGACGACCAGCTTCTCCTGGGCGCCGAGGCCGAGGGAACGGGCAGTGGCGGCCTTCGTCGCGTCGGCGTGGCGCAACAGCTCGACGCGCTGCGAGGGAGTGAGCTCGACCGCGACATGGGCCGGATTCATCCTGCCCGCCTGCGGCTTGGCCGGTGCGGCGGTGGCCGCGCCGGACTGGACGGCGGCGGCGATCAGGGCGGCGACGCCGGCGAGGGCGACGGTGGCGGTGCGGCGGTGCGCTGTGGGGTGCGGTGCTGTGTGGGAGGTGCGTCTGCGAGAGGAACTGCTGCTCACACTGACTCCTTCTGCGTGACCGCGGGTCGCGCGGCCAGGGGAGACCGGACGGTGGGTTGGGGCGTCCGGGCAGAACAGGGCGTTACGCGGAACCACGTGCAGGCCGGCTCACGCGGAGCAGAAGAGCTGTGGGGTTGCTGTGAGTCGGCCAGGGAAGAGTGACAGGGGATCACCGCACCTGTCAGGACCGCGTCACAAACTTGGCCGGAAATGGTCCGTTGACCGGATGTTCATGTTCGCTATGCGGACCGGTTGCCCGGGCGGCGGTCACCGGGGCGGCCGTACACCGGAAGTGGTGGCGGAACGCCTGCGGACCGCTGCCGAACCGGTATGCGTGCCGCACATGCCGCAAGGACCAGTCGGCCAGGCATGGACGATCAGCCCAGGATCCCCCGGTCGTACCCCACCGCCACCGCCGCCGCGCGGTCGTTGACGCCGAGCTTGGCGTACAGGTGGGTGAGGTGGGTCTTGACCGTGGCCTCGCTGATGAACAGCTCGCGGGCGATCTCGCGGTTCGACGTGCCCTTGGCGACCAGGGCCAGCACCTCGCGCTCGCGTGCGGACAGGGGCTCGGCGCCGGGCCGGCGGGGGGTGCGGACCGCGTGGACCAGACGGGAGGCGACCGCGGGGGAGAGGACCGTACGGCCCTCGGCGGCGGCCCGGACGGCGGTGAACAGCTCGTCGCGCGGGGCGTCCTTGAGGAGATAGCCGGTGGCGCCCGCCTCGATCGCGGGGAGCGTGTCGGAGTCGGTGTCGTACGTGGTGAGCACGAGAACCCGGGCCCTGGTGCCGCGCCGGGCCAGCTCGCGGATGGCGTCCACGCCGGATCCGCCGGGCATCCGCAGGTCCATCAGGACCACGTCCGGGTCCAGGGCCGCGGCCCGGTCGACCGCCTCCACGCCGTTCGCGGCCTCGCCGAGCACGGCGAAGCCGGGGGCGGACTCGAACATGCCGCGCAGGCCGTCGCGGACGACCGGGTGGTCGTCGACGATCAGCAGGGAAATAGCGGTTTCAGCGGTCATCGCGTACCAACGGTACGCGAGCCGACACCGCCGTGCCGTTCCCCGGCTCCGCCTCGACCGTCAGGGAGCCCGCGATGCGTTCGGCGCGGGCCCGCATACCGTCCAGGCCGAAGCCTCCGTTGCGGGTGCGCTCCGGTACGGCGGCCGGGTCGAAGCCGGTGCCGTCGTCGCGGATGTCGAGGGTGACCTCGTCGCCCATGAAGGAGAGGGTGACCCCGACGCGGGTGGCGCGGGCGTGCCGGGCCGCGTTGGACAGGGCCTCCTGGGCGATGCGCAGCAGCGTCGCCGAGACCTCGTCGTGCAGGTGCTCGGTGGTTCCGGTGACGGTGAACTCGGCGCGTATTCCGGTGCGTTCGCCCCATTCGGCGACCGTCTTCTTCAGCGCCTCCGGGAGGCCGTCGGCGGCCAGGGCGACCGGGGCGAGGTTGTGCACCGAGCGGCGGGCCTCGCCGAGGCTGTGCCGGGCGAGCGCGGAGGCACGCTCCAGGTGGGTGCGGGCGGTGGTCAGGTCGGGGGCGTTCGCCACGACCTGGAGCTGGGCGATGATCCCGGTCAGGCCCTGGGCGATGGTGTCGTGGATCTCGGCGGCGAGACGGCGGCGCTCGTCGGCGACGCCCGCCTCCCGGGCCTGGACGAGGAGTTGGGCGTGCAGGGCGGCGTTCTCGTCCAGGGCCTGCTGCAACGCCGTGTTGGTGCGCTCCAGTTCGGCGATGGTCGCGGTGCGCTCACGGGACCGCTGCGTCTCCTGCACGGTGAGATGGGAGACCACCATCTGCAGGCCGGAGTTGGCGATCAGGAGTGCGGCGAAGACGATCCCCTGCGTTGCGCTCTCGAACGGCAGCCCGCCGGCCTGCGCGCCGGCCACGGTGACCGCGCTGGCGAACAGTCCGAGCCGCAGCCACCTGCGCGGGAGCAGTTCGTCGGCGTCCATGTAGCCGCTGGCGGCGTAGAACGCGAAGAACGGGTTGATCCAGGTGAGCGCGAACGCGATGGCCCAGCGGACCACGTAGTACGCCGTCCCGGCCCGGGACGGCGTCCGGCCGCGGTCGGGCCTGCCGGGACGGGTGCCGTGCCACCACAGCTGGAGCGCGCCCGCTGCGACCGTCAGCGCTCCGGCGGCGTACCACTTGGCGGGAGCGGTGTGCGGGTCGGCGGAGGCGACCGAGAGGGCGGCGCCGATGCCGAGCAGCCCGTGCGGCCCCCAGGTGTGCAGTTGCTCCCAGCGCCGGTCGATCTGCCTGTCCCTCGCGGTCATGTCCCCAGTCTGCACGGCCGGCCACCTACTCCCAGCGGAACCAGCGCGCCGCTCCCGCCGTCAGCAGCACCGTCCAGCCCGCGAGCACGCCCAGGTGGTCCCAGCCGGGCCAGTCACCGGCGGCCGCCTCGCCCAGGGCGCGGGCCGCCGCGCCGAACGGGGTCAGCTGCACCACCCGGGCCATCGTGTGCGGCATCTGCTGCACCGGCAGCCAGACACCCGCGCAGAACATCATCGGGAAGAACACCGCCGAGCCGATCGCCCCAGCGATCTTCGTGGTCCGGGACAGCGCGGAGACGACGGAGCCGAGGGCGAGGGCCGACGTGGTGGCGAGCAGCAACGCGAGCAGGTACCCGGCCGGTTGTCCGGGCAGCGTCACGTCGAAGGCGAGCCGGCCGACGACGAGCGCGAGCAGCGCCGAGGCCAGCGCCACCGTGCCCTGCACCACCATCTGCGCCGACAGCAGGGCGGAGGGCCGTACGGGGGTGAGCCGCATCCGGCGCAGGACGCCCCGCTCCCGGTGGCCGGTCAGGGCCTGGGGCAGCGCCTGCACACCGGACATGATCAGGGCGATCAGTACGGCGATGGGCACGTAGGCGTCGATCGGCCGCAGTCCGCCGAGCGACTTGTCGGCCTCCCGGAACGACGGGATCGAGCCGAGGATCACCAGCAGCAGCGTCGGGAACAGGAAGATCCAGAAGACGGCGCCGGGTTCCCGGCGGAACAGCCGGAACTCGGTGCGCAGGACGGCGGTGTTCATGCCGCGGCCTCCTTGGTCTGGGCATCGGTCAGGTCGAGGAACGCGTCGTCGAGGGTGGCGTCGGTGACGCGCAGCTGGTGGGCGGTGACGTGGTGGCGGGCGAGCAGGGTGATGACCGCGTTCACGGTCTCGTCGGTGCCGGAGAGCGTGATCCGGCCGTCCTTGCGCTCGACCGAGGCGAGGGCCGGGAGAGTGGTGAGGTCGTGGTCGTCCAGCGGGGCCGACGGGGTGAAGCTGATGACGGTGGCGCCCGTCGAGCGGCGGATGAGCCCGGCCGGGGTGTCCAGCGCCGCGACCCGTCCCTTGTCGATGACCGCGATGCGGTCGCAGAGCCGCTGCGCCTCCTCCATGAAGTGGGTGACGAGCAGCACGGTGACCCCGCTCGCACGGACGTCCTCGATGAGCTGCCAGGTGTCGCGGCGGGCGCGCGGGTCGAGGCCGGTGGTCAGCTCGTCCAGCACCACGACCCGGGGGCTGCCGATGAGCGCCAGCGCGATGAAGAGGCGCTGCCGCTGCCCGCCGGACAGCTTGGCGAACCGGGTGCCGAGCCTGGGGGCGAGACCGAGACGTTCGGCCAGGGGCCGCCAGTCGGCGGCGTTCGGGTAGAAGGAGGCGTACAGCTCCAGCGCCTCGCGCACGGTCAACTTGGGCTGCAGCTCGCTCTGCTGGAGCTGCGCGCCGAGGATCTCGGCGACCTTGTCGTGGTCGGCGACGGGGTCGTGTCCGGTGACCCGGACCCGTCCGGTGTCCGGCACCCGCAGCCCCTCCACGCACTCCACGGTGGTGGTCTTGCCGGCGCCGTTCGGGCCGAGGATCCCGAAGATCTCGCCCTCCTCGACGGCGAAGGAGACGCCGTCGACGACGGCCCGGCCGCCGTACGACTTGCGCAGATCGGTGACTTCGATGACTGATGGCATGCCTTGAGAATCCCGGGCGGGCGGGGTCCGCCACATCGGCCGGCCCGCTCGAAGAGGCATCGTCCGATCGGTTGATGCGGGCCTACGACCCCTGCGCGCAACGCGTGTACGAGGGGTCGAACGCGCAGGTCGTAGGACCAAGGACGGACCGGGGTCCGGCCGAAACTCAGTGGGCGATGTCAGTGCCGGTCCGTACGCTCGCGGTGATGCCCACGACACGTGCAACCACCGAGACAGGCCGTTCCGCCGTACGCACACTGCTGCGTCTGTGGCCGTACGTCCGCCCCGTGCGGGCACGGCTGTTCACCGCCGCGTTCGTCGCGATCGTCGCCTCCTGCACCGGGCTGGTGATCCCGCTCGTCCTGAAGTGGATGGTGGACGGGCCGGTCGCCGACCGGGACCCGGCGGGCGTCCGGCTCGGTGCGCTGTGGCTGCTCCTCCTCGGCATCGCCGAGGCGGTCCTGTTCGGCATACGGCGCTGGCTGGTGGCCCGTCCGCTGTCGCATGTCGAGGCGGAGATGCGGGCGGGGCTCTACCGGCATCTGCAGCGGCTGCCCGTCGCCTTCCACGACCGCTGGGCCTCCGGCCAGCTGCTGTCGCGGGCCACCACGGATCTGATGCTGCTGCGTCAGTTCCTCGCCTTCCCGCTGACGTTCCTGCTGGTCAACGGCGTCACGATCCTCGTCGGCGTAGTGATCATGCTGATGCAGGACTGGCCGCTGGGCCTGGTCGTCCTCGGTCCCGCGATCCCCGTGATGTGGACCTGCGCGGTCTTCGAGCGGCGGTACGCCGCGGTGGCGCGGCGGGCGCAGGACCAGATCGGTGACCTGACGACGGTGGTCGAGGAGAGCGTGCTCGGCATCCGCATCATCAAGGGCTTCGGCCGGCACCGCAGCCAGGCGCGGGCCTTCCGCGAGCTGTCGGTCACCCTGCGCGGCACGGAGCTGCGCAAGGCGCGGCTGCTGGCCGCCATCTGGGGTGTCATCGTGACGCTGCCGGAGCTGGCGATCGGGGCGGCGCTGGTGCTGGGCGCGGTCCGGGTGGCCGACGGCGACCTGTCGGCGGGCACGCTGGTGGCCTTTCTGAGTACGGCGCTCGCTCTGCGGTGGCCGGTCGACTCGATCGGGTTCCTGCTGGCGATGAGCCAGGAAGCGGCGACGGCGACGGAGCGGTACTTCGAGGTGCTGGACGAGGTGCAGGAAGCCGGCGTGAGCGAGGGCGGTCGTGCCCCGCGCCCGGCCGGCCACGACACCGGGCTCCGCTTCGAGAACGTCCAGTTCCGCTACCCCGACGCACCCCCCGACTCCCCGCCCCTTCTCACCGGCGTAGACCTGCACATCCGTCCCGGCGAGTCCATGGCCCTGGTAGGAGCCACCGGCAGTGGGAAGACCACCCTCACCGCCCTCGTCCCCCGTCTGCACGAGGTCACCTCCGGCCGCATCACCCTGAACGGCGTCGACATCACCGCGATACCCCGCGGGGAACTGCGCGCGAAGGTCGCCGTCGCCTTCGAGGAACCCACGCTGTTCTCCACCAGCGTCGGCGAGAACGTACTGATGGGAGCCCCGGACGGCGCCGGAGGACCGGACCTCGACCGCGCGCTCGCCGTCGCCCAGGCCGACTTCGCGCACGCCCTTCCCCAGGGCACCGACACCCGCGTGGGCGAGCAGGGCCTCAGCCTCTCCGGCGGCCAGCGCCAACGCCTCGCGCTGGCCCGCGCCGTGGTCGGCAGACCGGAGTTCCTGGTGCTGGACGACCCGCTGTCCGCCCTGGACGTGCACACGGAGGCGGCCGTGGAGGCCGCGCTGCGGCAGGTCCTCGCCGACACCACCGCGCTGATCGTGGCCCACCGCCCGTCCACGGTGCTGCTCGCCGACCGGGTCGCCCTGCTCTCGGACGGCCGGATCGCCGCCGTCGGCACCCACCAGGAACTGCTGCGCACCAACGCCGAGTACGCGCACCTGATGTCCGGGCACGAGGAGGACCCCCGTTGACCACCACGACCGCCTCCACCCCCACCGCCGAGGACGACGAACTCCCCGGCCCGCACCGGGAGAACAGCGGCGGTGACGGCGACCTCTTCGACCGGGACGTGCTGCCCGCCCCGCCCGGCGCCACGGCCGCCCTGCTGCGCTCCCTGCTCGCGCCCATGAAGGGCAGGGCCGCCCTCACCACCCTCCTGCTGCTGGTGCAGCAGGCGGTGGTGCAGGCGGGCCCGCTGCTGGTGGCGTACGCCATCGACAACGCCGTACCGGCGTTCCGGGACCACCGCCACGGCCCGCTGATCGCGGTGGCCGTCGGCTATCTGCTGTGCGCGCTGCTCTCGGGCGCGCTGCAGTTCGCGTTCGTCGAGGCCTCCGCCCGGGTCAGCCAGGACGTGCTGCTCGATCTGCGGGGCCGGATCTTCCGGCACGCGCAGGCGTTGAGCATCGACTTCCATGAGCGCTACACGTCGGGCCGGCTGATCTCCCGCTCCACGACGGATGTCGAGTCGCTGCGCGAACTCCTCGACGAGGGGCTGCAGGAGCTGGTGACCGTCGTGCTGTCCTTCGTCTACATCTCGGCGATGCTGCTGTGGCTGGACCCGGGTCTGGGCGCGGTCGCGGTGGCCTCCTTCGTGCCGCTGTACCTGCTCGTCCGGCTCTACCAGCGGCGGGCGGGACGGGTCTACCGGGCGCGGTCGACGGCGATCGCGGCGGTGATCGTCAAGTTCGTGGAGACGATGAACGGCATCCGCCCGGTGCGCGCCTTCCGCCGGGAGGCCGCGAACGACGCCGAGTTCGCCGTACTCAACCGGCGGCACGAGCGGACCAACGGGGACGCCCTGCTGGAGATGGCCCGCTATGTGGTCGGCTCGCGGCTGGTGGCCAACACGGCGGTCGCGGGGATCGTGCTGTGGGGCGCCTACCGGGTGGCGTCCGGCTCGCTGGAACTGGGCGTGCTGGCGGCCTCCGTCCTCTATCTGCGCAGGCTGTACGACCCGATCGACCGGCTGGGGATGTTCCTGAACTCCTACCAGTCGGCCGCCGCGTCCCTGGAGAAGATCGCCGGACTGCTGGCCCAGACCCCGTCCGTGCCGGAGCCGGCGAAGCCGCGTGAACTCCCGGCGCTCAAGCGCGACTTCCCGGGCCGTGAGGTCGTCTTCGACGGCGTCCGCTTCGCCTACCGCACGGGTGGCGAGGTCCTGCCCCGCTTCGATCTGACCCTGCCGGCCGGGCAGACGGTCGCCGTGGTCGGCTCCACGGGCGCCGGCAAGTCCACGCTCGCCAAGCTCCTCGCCCGCTTCTACGACCCCTCCGAGGGCCGGGTGCTGCTGGACGGGGTGGATCTGCGCGAGCTGCCCGTGCCGGAGCTGCGGCGCGGGGTGGTCATGGTGACCCAGGAGGCGTTCCTGTTCTCCGGCACGGTTGCGGACAACATCGCCATCGGCCGGCCCGACGCCACCCGCGAGGACATCGAGCGGGCGGCGAAGGCGATCGGCGCGCACGAGTTCATCAGCGCACTGCCCGACGGCTACGACACGGACGTGCGCAAGCGCGGCGGGCGCATCTCCGCTGGGCAGCGCCAACTGGTCGCCTTCGCCCGCGCGTTGCTCGCCGACCCGGCGGTGCTGATCCTGGACGAGGCGACCAGCTCCCTGGACGTCCCGGGCGAGCGGGCCGTGCAGCGGGCCATGTCGACGGTGCTGCGCGGCCGTACGGCGGTGGTGATCGCGCACCGGCTGTCCACGGTGGAGATCGCGGACCGGGTGCTGGTGATGGAGCACGGCCGGATCGTCGAGGACGGCCGTCCCGGCGAACTCATCGAGGGGACGGGCCGGTTCGCGGACCTCCACAAGGCGTGGCGGGACAGCCTGGCCTGAACCGATCCGGGGACCGCGGGTTCAACGGGAGTTCACGCGGGCTGTGGTGGGTGGTCGACGGGCCGTCATGCCCGCCGCCCTGGAGGCAACCGGCACCCGCTGCGGCTCCCCGGGGCCCGCAGTGACTCCGGGGCGGTTGTCTGCTAGACCCACCGCCACTTCTGGTCCTTGTTGCCGTTGCAGCTCCACTGGATTGCATTGGTGCCCTTGCCGAAGCTGCCGTACCCGGCAAGGCACATGTTGGAATTCCTGTTGATGATCTCTGCTCCGCTGCCCGACTTCCAGTACCACTTCTGGTCGGGGTTCCCGTTGCAATCCCACACTGAGACGTCTGCGCCCCGCGACTTCGAGCCGCCGTAGCTGCCCAGGCACTGGCCGTTGCCGTTGATGATCTGGTAGAAGTTCCCGCGGACGTCTTCACCGACGTAATTGAATTGCCAGGTCTGGTCACGGTTGCCATTGCAGGTCCACATGTATCCGACCGTGCGGTCGGACCCGTTGAGGCTCCCCAGGCAATAGCCATAACCGTTTCTCAGACTGTGACCGCCCGCCGCCGATGCCGTCGGCGCGAACCCGACCGCCGTCACCAATGCGGCCGATATGGCACCTGCCGCGATCGATGTGCGCGCAAGCTTGTTCATAGCCGGAATCCCTTCAGGAATCATCCATGAGTGCATTGTGCGATCAGGGCACAGGTGAGCTGCCCCCGCCGGATGATCATAGCTGAGGGACCATCAGATGATCACTGAGGACGACCTCGGGCCACCCTCAGCAGCAGCACCGTCCGCTCCGGTACCGTGATCTCCGTACCCGCCGGGTGGACCGTGCCCGGGGCCTGCGACTGGTCCTCCCGGGAGGTGTCCACGACCACCTCGTACCGCTCGGCCCACGGCGGCCCCGGCAGGGCGAAGCCCGTCGGGCCGTCACCCGCGTGCAGGATCGCGAGGAAGCTGTCGTCCGTGACCGGTGCACCCCGCTCGTCCCGGCCCGGGATGTCCCGGCCGGAGAGGTACATGCCGAGCGTGGCCGCGGGGGCGTACCAGTCGTCCTCGGTCATCTCCGCGCCCCGCGGGGTGAACCAGGCCAGGTCGCGCAGCCCGTCCGCCGAGTGGGCGCGGCCGGAGAAGAAGGCGCGGCGGCGCAGCACCGGGTGCCGGTGCCGCAGGGCGATCAGCCGGGAGGTCAGCTCGAACAGGGGTCGCCAGGCCGGGTCGTCCAGCAGGGACCAGTCCAGCCAGCTGACCTCGTTGTCCTGGCAGTAGGCGTTGTTGTTGCCGCGCTGGGTGCGCCCGAGTTCGTCCCCGGCCACCAGCATGGGCACGCCGGTGGACAGCAGCAGAGTCGTGAGCAGGTTGCGCAGCTGACGGCGGCGCAGGGCGCGGATCCGCTCGTCGTCCGTCTCGCCCTCCGCCCCGCAGTTGAAGGAGCGGTTGTCGTCGGCGCCGTCGCGGTTGCCCTCGCCGTTGGCCTCGTTGTGCTTGCGCTCGTACGACACCAGGTCGCGCAGCGTGAACCCGTCGTGCGCGGTGACGAAGTTGACCGAGGCGTACGGGCGGCGGCCGCCCCAGGCGTACAGGTCGCTGGAGCCGGACAGCCGGTAGCCCATCTCGCGGACGTCCGGCAGCGCGTGCCGCCAGAAGTCCCGGACGGCGCCCCGGTAGCGGTCGTTCCACTCGGTCCACAGGGGAGGGAAGGCACCCACCTGGTAGCCGCCCGAGCCGATGTCCCACGGTTCGGCGATCAGCTTCACCCGGCGCAGCACCGGGTCCTGGGCGATGACGGCCAGGAACGGGGAGAGCATGTCGACGTCGTGCATCGAGCGGGCCAGCGCCGCCGCGAGGTCGAAGCGGAAGCCGTCCACGCCCATCTCGGTCACCCAGTAGCGCAGCGAGTCGGTGATCAGGCGCAGCACCTGGGGCTGGACCACGTGCAGGGTGTTGCCGCAGCCGGTGTAGTCGGCGTACCGGCGGGCGTCGCCCTGGAGACGGTAGTAGCCGCGGTTGTCGATGCCCTTCAGGGACAGGGTCGGGCCCAGTTCGCCCGCCTCCGCCGTGTGGTTGTAGACCACGTCCAGGATGACCTCGATGCCGGCCGCGTGCAGCGCGCGCACCATCCGCTTGAACTCGCCGACCTGCTGTCCCGTCGTACCGGAGGCCGCGTAGGCGGCGTGCGGGGCGAAGTAGCCGATGGAGTTGTAGCCCCAGTAGTTGCGCAGGCCCCGGCGCAGCAGATGGTCCTCGTGCGCGAACTGGTGCACCGGGAGCAGTTCGACGGCCGTCACGCCCAGCGCCACCAGGTGCTCGATCGCCGCCGGGTGCGCCAGGCCGGCGTAGGTGCCGCGCAGGTCCTCCGGGACGCCCGGGTGCAGCCTGGTGAAGCCGCGCACGTGCAGTTCGTAGATGACGGAGTCGGCCCACGGGGTCTTCGGCCGGCGGTCGTCCTCCCAGTCGTCGTCATCGTCGACGACGACTCCCTTCGGGACGTGCGGCGCCGAGTCCCGGTCGTCGCGCACGGTGTCGGCGACATGCTGCTCGGGCCAGTCCCGGACGTGCCCGTACACCTCCGGCGGCAGCCGGAACTCGCCGTCCACCGCGCGCGCGTAGGGGTCCAGCAGCAGCTTGGCCGGGTTCCAGCGGGCGCCGGTCCACGGGTCCCAGCGGCCGTCCACCCGGTACCCGTAGCGCTGACCCGGCATCACGCCCGGGACGAAGCCGTGCCAGATCTCGTGCGTCAGTTCGGTCAGCGGGATCTGGGTCTCCCGGCCCCGCTCGTCGAACAGGCAGACCCGGACCGCCTCGGCCCCGCCCGCCCACAGCGCGAAGTTGGTGCCCGCGACGCCGTCCGGGCCGACCCGGAACCGGGCGCCCAGCGGTGTCGGGGCGCCCGGCCACACCACCGGGGCCGGCACCGCGGCGCGCCGGGCGCCGTTCACCACGGCCGGCTGCTGCCCGGTCCCGGCGGCCGGCTCCCCGGCCGGTGCCCGCTGCTCGGCTGCGCTCGTCACCTGTCGGCCCCTCTTTCAGTGGCTCGCCCCCGGGGCGGCGCAGTCGGCCGTGCCGAAGAGCCGAGCGCGCCCCGTGGCACCCTCGGCCGGCCGGTACGGCTGCGCCCCGACGGCAGGGGGCGCCCTCTGGATCGCGCTTTCCGTCCCTTTCAGCGGTCTGATCCAAGAAGGCGCCCCCTCCGGCGCGGGCGCGGCGGCTCCCCAGCGTGTCGTCCTTCCCTCTGTTCTGCCCAGTGCATGGGTCGCACTCACGTTTCCCCGGAGCGTGCCCGGTCGTTGAGTCCCGCGTGAGGCACGTACAAGGACGCGCGCGGCGCGCGTGGGTCGCGCTGGCCGCCGTGGTGACATCGGCGGCATTGCTGGCAGGCTGCTCTTTCGGAGGCTCCGGCCCGCTCGGGATGGGCGGAGCGCTCGGCAAACCCCCGGCACCCCAGGACGTCATCCACGTCACCCCCGACGACGACAGCAGGGCCGTCCGCCCCGACCAGCGGTTGCGGGTGCGGGTGCCCGCCGGGCGCCTGGAGAAGGTGACCGTCGTACGGTCGCAGGACGCGCAGGACTTCCCGGTCCCCGGGCGCATCAGCGAGGACGGCATGACCTGGCGGCCGGACCGGGAACAGCTGGCGCTCGCCGCCAAGTACACCGTCGACGTGATCGCGCGGGACGCGGGCGGCCGCCGCTCGGCCCGGCACACCACCTTCACCACACTTGTCCCGGATGAACGGTTCATCGGCTACGTCACCCCCGAGAACCGCGCCACCGTCGGCACGGGCATGATCGTCTCGCTGACCTTCAGCCGGGAGATCACCGACCGCGCCGCCGTCGAACGCGCCGTGCGGGTCAGTGCCCGCCCGGCCGTCGAGATCCGCCCGCACTGGTTCGGCAGGAGCCGCCTGGACTTCCGCCCCGAGCAGTACTGGAAACCCGGCACCGAGGTCACCGTCGACCTGAACCTGAGGGACGTCCAGGGAGCGCCCGGTGTCTACGGGCTGCAGGACAAGACCTTCTCCTTCACCGTCGGCCGCAGCCAGGTCTCCCTGGTGGACGCGGAGGAGCACACCATGGCGGTACGCCGGGACGGCCGGCTGCTCGCCACCGTGCCGATCACCGCGGGCGCCCCGAAACACCCCACCTACAACGGCAAGATGGTGGTGATGGACATGCTGGAGGTCACCCGCATGAACAGCCGCACGGTCGGCCTCGGCGCCGAGTACGACATCCCCGACGTCCCGCACGCCATGCGGCTCACCGACTCCGGCACCTTCCTGCACGGCAACTACTGGAACCCGGACGCCCCCGGCGTCGTCAACATCAGCCACGGCTGCGTGGGCCTGAGGGACGTCAAGGGCGGCAGTTCGGACACCCCCGCGGGCTGGTTCTTCGACCGCAGCCTCGTCGGCGACGTCATCGAAGTCGTCAACAGCAAGGACAGGACGGTCGCTCCCGACAACGGCCTCGGCGGCTGGAACATGCCCTGGAAGGAGTGGAAGGCGGGCAGCGCGGTGAAGTAACCGGGTGAGGGGCCGGGGTCGGGTGGAGGTGACAGGTGGAAGTTGCGACGGAATGGTGACAGTCGCCTGACACTCCGCTCAAAACCGGGCGGTTAATATGCGCGGACCAATGTGGTGGGGAGCGGGCCTGATCAGGCCCGGCGAGGGGAGAACGCGTTGAACGTGCGGCCTGTATCGGGGGCGTCGGTGGCGGGGCCGGGGAGGCGAACGACCGATGGTAAGGGGCGAGGCCGTAAGGGGCTGGCTCTCATAGCCGGCGCCCTGGTGCTCTCCCTCGCCGCGTGCGGCGGGGGAGGGGACGAGGGCTCGGGCAAGGGCAAGAACGGCGGCACGCAGCAGTCCGCCGCCGCCGTCACCATATCGCCCAAGGCCGGTACCACCGGCGTCGATACGAGCGGCGCACTCAAGGTCGATGTCGCCAAGGGCAAGCTGACCGAGGTCACCGTCAAGGACGCCAAGGGCCGTGCGGTCGACGGCACCATCACCGGCGGGGGCGCGTCCTGGACGCCGTCGACCCATCTGGCCGCCTCCACCAAGTACACCGTGCACGCGGTCGCCAAGGACTCCGAGGGGCGCGAGGCCGCCGAGGACTCCTCCTTCACCACCCTGACCCCGAAGAACACCTTCCTCGGCAACTTCACCCCCGAGGACGGCTCCACCGTCGGCGTCGGCATGCCGTTCTCCGTCAACTTCACCCGGGGCATCACGCACCCCGACGCGGTCGAGAAGGCCATCAGGATCAGGACCGAGCCGGCCGTCGACGTCGAGGGCCACTGGTTCGGCAACGACCGCCTGGACTTCCGGCCCGAGAAGTACTGGAAGGAAGGCACCAAGGTCACCGTCGACCTCGATCTGGACGGGGTCGAGGGCCGCGCCGGCGTCTACGGCAAGCAGCACAGGACCGTGAAGTTCACCATCGGCCGCAACCAGGTCTCCGTCGTGGACGCCAAGAAGCACACGATGAAGGTCACCCAGGACGGCAAGGTCATCAAGACCATCCCGGTCACCACCGGCAAGCCCGGCTACGAGACCTGGAACGGCCAGATGGTCATCAGCGAGAAGCTGAGCGTGACCCGCATGAACGGCGAGACCGTCGGCTACGGCGGCGAGTACGACATCAAGGACGTCCCGCACGCCATGCGCCTGACCACCTCCGGCACCTTCCTGCACGGCAACTACTGGGGCGGCGACGCCTTCGGCAACTACAACGCCAGCCACGGCTGCGTCGGCCTGCGCGACGTGCGCGGCGGCTACGACGGCTCCGTCCCGGCCGCCTGGATGTTCAGCCACTCGCTCATCGGCGACGTGGTGATCGTGAAGAACTCCCACGACCGCACGGTGGACCCGGCCAACGGGTTCAACGGGTGGAACATGTCGTGGGCGGACTGGAAGAAGTGACGGTTCACTGAGCGGGCCCGGTGCTGTGACCTACGGCACCGGGCCCGCTGTCGTTAATCCCCGTTAACCTGCCTCCATGACCGTCTCTCTCGAAGTCGCCGAAGGCGTCGGAACCCTGCGCCTGGACCGGCCGCCGATGAACGCGCTGGACGTCGCCACCCAGGACCGGCTGAAGGAGCTCGCCGAGGAGGCCACGCGCCGCGACGACGTGCGCGCCGTGGTCATCTACGGCGGCGAGCGGGTGTTCGCGGCGGGCGCGGACATCAAGGAAATGCAGGACATGGACCACACCGCGATGGTCCTGCGCGCCCGCGCCCTGCAGGACTCCTTCACGGCCGTGGCCCGTATCCCCAAGCCCGTCGTCGCCGCCATCACCGGCTACGCCCTCGGCGGCGGCTGCGAACTGGCCCTGTGCGCCGACTACCGCATCGCCGCCGAGAACGCCAAGCTCGGCCAGCCCGAGATCCTGCTCGGCCTGATCCCGGGCGCGGGCGGCACCCAGCGGCTGCCCCGGCTGGTCGGCCCGTCCAAGGCCAAGGACCTCATCTTCACGGGCCGCCAGGTCAAGGCCGACGAGGCCCTGGCGATCGGCCTGGTGGACCGGGTCGTCCCGGCCGCCGAGGTGTACGAGCAGGCGCACGCCTGGGCCGCGAAGCTGGCCCAGGGCCCGGCGATCGCCCTGCGCGCGGCGAAGGAGTCGGTCGACACCGGCCTGGAGACCGACATCGACACCGGCCTCGCCGTCGAACGGAACTGGTTCGCGGGCCTGTTCGCCACCGAGGACCGCGAGCGCGGCATGCGCAGCTTCGTGGAGGAGGGGCCGGGCAAGGCCAAGTTCCTCTGAGGTCCGTGGAGGTTCTTCCGAGCACCCCTGATCGTCAGCGGTGTGAACTTCCCGTAACTCCTGCGGAGCGTCCTGCCGTTGACGCCTCGTCTCGTCCGGGTCCCTCGATGGGGCGGTTTATGGGAGCCTTAAGGCAGCCTTAAGCCTGCTCGGTCGAGGGAGCCTGTCGATTGCCCGGATGTGAGCCGTCATCGCAGGTCAACCAGACCGTACTGGCGAGAAACATGCCGTCGGCATATGCCGTTCGACGGGTGGAGAGCGGGGGCGCACAGGGGGCGTATTCCTCCGGAACGGCCCCCAGGGCGGCTCCGGGCCGCCATGATGGGGGCATGGCGGGGCTGGAGGGCATCGAACAGCCGCGGGGACACAGCCGTGCGGCCGCGGCACGCTGGTCGCCCGCGGTCGAGGACGAACAGGCGCTCAAGGCGCTCGAACTGTTCGGCAACCCGACGGAGGCGGAGGTACCGCTGCCGTCCCGCCCGGAGTCCGCGGCCACCGCCCGCCGGCTCGCCCAGATCGTCGTCCTGCGCACCTGGCGGCTGACTCCCAAGCTGGCGGAGGACGCCGTCTTACTCGTGTCCGAACTGGTCGGCAACGCGGTACGGCACACCGGGGCCCGGGTGTTCGGCCTGCGGATGCGACGCCGTACCGGCTGGATCCGCGTCGAGGTCCGCGACCCCTCACGCGGCCTGCCCTGTCTGATGCCGGTCCAGGAGCTGGACGTCAGCGGCCGCGGACTGTTCCTCGTGGACAAGCTGTCGGACCGCTGGGGCGTGGACCTGCTGCCGCGGGGCAAGACGACGTGGTTCGAGATGAGGGTCGCCGACCGATAGCGCAGACGGAGTGCGCCTGTCGATAGCACCGTTGAGGCGACGACGACCCGAAATCGTCCCTCTTTCGGGCCAATCGGAGGTTTTCTTACCTCTCGCCCCTTAAATGGTGCGGGTGACCACCACCAACCGACGCGAGGTGCTGCGCGCGGGCGCCGGGCTCGTCGCCGGCGGCGCGCTCGCCGCCGGTTGCGGTGCGGGCCGGTCCGCCCCGTCCCCCGCCCCGACCGCCGCCTCCCCGCCCCCGTCCTCCGCCGGCCGACCCGCGGCCAGTGGCAGGGCCGCCCCCGCCCCGCGCGCCTACCCGGGGCAGCCCGCCCAGATCAGCCACGGCCCGCGCACCCGCCCCAAGGTCGCCCTCACCTTCCACGGCCAGGGCGACCCCGGCATCGCCCACTCCCTGCTCACCACGGCCGAGCGGTACGGCGCCCGACTCACCGTGCTCGCCGTCGGCACCTGGCTGGACGAACACCCCGACGTCGCCCGCCGGATCCTCGACGGCGGTCACGACCTCGGCAACCACACCCAGCGGCACATCGACGTCAACGCCCTGGCCGAGGCGGACGCCCACAAGGAGATCACCGACTGCGCGGACCGGCTGAAGCGGCTCACCGGTTCCATCGGCACCTGGTTCCGCCCGTCCCGCTCGCCGACCGCCACCCCGCTGGTCGCCCGGCTCGCCCGCGCCGTCGGCTACCCGCACGTGCTGTCGTACGACGTCGACTCGCTCGACTACACCCGCCCCGGCGCCGCCGCTGTCACCCGGAACGTTCTCGCCGAAGTACGCAGCGGGTCGGTGGTGAGCCTGCACTTCGGGTATCCGGACACGGTCGCCGCCCTGCCCGACCTCCTCCACGAACTCGGCCGCCGCGACCTGCGCGCGGTCACCACCACGGAGCTGCTGAGCTGATGCGAACCATGAAAGCCGCCCGCCTGCTGGCCGCCGGTGCCGCCCTCACCGCCCTGACGCTGCTGTCCGCGTGCGACTCCGGCTCCTCGCACCAGGAGAAAGAGGCCATCGGCAGCAAGGCCCCGTTCCAGCCCCGGGTGAACCAGCCGCGGGTGAACGTGCTTCCCGGAATGCCGCCGGTCGAGGACCCGAAGGACCTCTACTCCGCCGACCGCCCGGGCCGGCTCTCGCCGGTCGTCAGGGACTTCCCGTCCCGCGTGTACGTCCCCAACACCAACTCCGACACCGTCACCGTCATCGACCCGAAGACCTACAAGGTCATCGACACGATCCCGGTCGGCCACCAGCCCCAGCACGTCGTACCGTCCTGGGACCTGAAGACCCTCTGGGTCAACAACGACCTCGGCAACAGCCTCACCCCGATCGACCCGAGCACCGGCAGGGCCGGCAAGCCGGTCGCCGTGCACGACCCGTACAACCTGTACTTCACGCCCGACGGCAAATACGCCGTCGTCATGGCCTCCATGGACCGCGAGCTGGTCTTCCGTGACGCGCACACGATGAAGACCGTCAAGGCCGTACCGGTCAGCTGCTACGGCGTCAACCACGCCGACTTCTCCCCGGACGGGCGCTACTTCATCGTCTCCTGCGAGTTCAGCGGCGAGGTCCTCAAGGTCGACACCGCGCGGATGAAGGTCATCGAGCAGGAGAAGCTGCCGTTCCACGGAGCGATGCCGCAGGACGTCAAGATCTCTCCGGACGGCAAGCTGTTCTACATCGCCGACATGATGGCCAACGGCCTGTGGATCCTCGACGGCGACAAGTTCACCCGGCCCGAGTTCCTCTACACCGGCAAGGGTGCCCACGGTCTCTACGTCAGCCGCGACTCCCGTGAGATGTATGTCTCCAACCGCGGCGAGGGCACCATCTCCGTCTTCGACTTCACCCGGAACCGGCTCACCAAGAAGTGGCACCTGCCCGGCGGCGGCAGCCCCGACATGGGCGGCGTCTCCGTCGACGGCACGATCCTGTGGCTGTCCGGCCGCTACAACTCCGAGGTGTACGCCATCGACACCCGCACCGGCAGGGAACGGGCCCGCATCAGGGTCGGCAGCGGCCCGCACGGTCTCGCCGTCTACCCGCAGCCGGGCCGCTACTCGCTCGGGCACACCGGCATCTTCCGCTGACCGCCGGTCAGTCGGACACGCCCCGAAGGGGTGGTGATCCACGGTCCGCCGCCGGTGAGCCGCGATCGTGTCGAGCATGATCACAACTCGCCTGCGGCGGCGGCTCCTTGTCGTCGTCCTGTCCCTCGGCGCCGTCTTCGCGGGTACGGCCGCCACTGCCCCCACGGTCCCCGTCGCGGCGGCTTCAGCGAAGGCCGCGCCCGCCTGTCCCCAGTTCGACGACCGGATCAAGGCCGCCGCCGACCGGCGCGTCGACCTGGACCGGATCACGCCGGCGCCCGCCTGGCGCACCACCTGCGGCACCCTGTGGCGCAACGACAACCGCGCGCCGGAGATCATCTTCGAAGAGGGCTTCCTTCCGCGGGACGTGGTGAACGGGCAGTACGACATCGAGCAGTACGTCCTCGTCAACCAGCCCTCGCCGTACGTCTCCACGACGTACGACCACGACCTCTACAAGACCTGGAAGTCCAAGTACAACTACTACATCGACGCGCCCGGCGGCATCGACGTCAACAAGACCATCGGCGACACCCACAAATGGGCCGACCAGGTCGAGGTCGCCTTCCCCGGGGGCATCGCCCGGCAGTACGTCGTCGGCGCCTGCCCGGTCGACAAGCCGACGAAGACCGAGATCCTGGACGACTGCGTCAGCAATCCGTACTACCGGCCATGGCACTGATGGACCGAACAAGTTGGCGGCCGTCATCAAGGGCGAGCAGGAGCCCCCGAGGTTCCAGGAGGGGTACGGGTGGGTGGTCGCGGCGCTGAAGGCCTGGCCGGGCCGTTAATCTGACCAGCGTCAGTACGCCAGCACGGCATGAGAAACACGACCAAAAGGGGCGGATCGGTGGCGGACATCGAGGAAGCACGCAAGCAGTTCCAGCGGATCGACGCGGACGGTGACGGATTCATCACCGCCGCCGAGTTCAAGTCCGCCCTGGCCCAGGAGGGCGACTGGAACGTCACCGAGACGGTTGCCGAGGCCATCATCAGGCAGCGGGACCTGAACGGTGACAAGGTCCTGTCCTTCGACGAGTTCTGGGCCTACCTGAACAAGTGACGTGCGCAAGGGGGCCCTCCCGGACGGGGCGGGCCCCCTTCGTCACGCCCGCCGGATCCTGACGCTCCAGCGACCCTCGTGCCGCTCCAGCGTCAGCGGCAGGTCGAAGCACGTGCCGACCTGGTCACTGCTGAGGACCTCCTCGGCGCGCCCCTGTGCGATGACCCGGCCGTCCCGCAGCAGCACGGCGTGCGTGATACCGGCCGGCAGCTCCTCCAGGTGATGGGTGACGAGCACGGTCGCCAGCGCCGGGTGGGTGAGCCGCAGCTCCTCCAGCGCCTCGATCAGCTGCTCCCGGCCCGGCAGATCGAGACCGGTCGCGGGCTCGTCCAGGAGCAGCAGCCGCGGCTCGGGCATCAGCGCCCGTGCGATCAGGGTCCGGCCGCGCTGACCCTGCGAGAGCGTCGGCCAGCGGGCCTCCCGCAGCGCCGCCAGCCCCAGCGTGCCCAGCAGCGCCTCGGCCCGCTCCCGCTGCTCCGGCGACGGCCGCCACCTCGGCACCGGCGCCACGGAGTTCGTGACCCCGGTGAGCACCACGTCCCGTACGGTCAGCGGCGAGGCCAGTGGATGGCGCGGGTCGACGTGCCCCACATGCGCCCGCAGCTCCCGCAGGTCCACCCGGCCGAGCCGCCGTCCGAGCACCTCCACCGTGCCCCGCGTCGGATGCACGACCGCACCGAGCAGTCCGAGCAGCGTGGACTTGCCCGCGCCGTTCGCGCCGAGCAGCGCCCAGTGCTCACCGGCCCGGACGGTGAGGGACACGTCCCGGAGGATGGGCCGCCCGTCCCGGACGAGATCGACGCCCTCGGCGCGCAGGACCTCGCTCACCGGGCCGCCGCCCGGTTCACCGCGGACAGCACCGCCCGGACGCGGGCCGCCGGCGCGGAGACGTCCCGGCCCGCGCCCCACAGGGTGGTGTTCCCGACCCGGCACTCGGCGTACGCGACCACCTCCCCGTCCACGTCCGCCTGCTCCGCGAGGCCGAGCACCTCCACCGCGTAACCCGCACCCGCGAGCGCGTCGGCGAACGCCGTCACCGGGCCGCTCCCGCTGCCCTCGTAGTCGCCGCCGCGCTCCTCGCCGATGACCAGGGTGCACACGAACCGGTGCGCACCGGAGGGCTCCCGGTGCGTGGACCAGGCGGTGAGCGTGACCTCCCCCTCGCCCAGATAGGCCGCCCGGAAGAGCTCGTACAGCTCCTTCGGCGTCGCCTCCCGCCCGCTGTCGTCCGTCGCCTCCTGGACCGTACGCGAGAACTCGGGTCGCATGCCCGGAGGCAGGTCGAGGCCCGCGTGCGTGCGCAGCAGATACGCCACCCCGCCCTTGCCCGACTGCGAGTTGACGCGGATCACCGCCTCGTACGACCGGCCCACGTCCGCCGGATCTATCGGCAGATACGGCACCGCCCACGGCGCCTCCCGTTCGCTCAGCCCCGCCTCCGCCGCCTGCCGGGCATGGTGGGCGAGCCCCTTGCTGATCGCGTCCTGGTGCGTGCCGGAGAAGGCCGTGTGCACCAGCTCGCCGGCGTACGGGTGGCGCGGGTGCACGGTCAGCCGGTTGCAGTGCTCGACGGTCTCCCGTACGGCGTCGATGTCGCTGAAGTCGACCATCGGATCGACCCCTTGGGCGAAGAGGTTCAGGGCGAGGGTCACCAGGTCCACGTTGCCGGTGCGCTCGCCGTTGCCGAACAGACAGCCCTCCACCCGCTGGGCGCCGGCCAGCACGGCGAGTTCGGCGCAGGCGACGCCGGTGCCGCGGTCGTTGTGCGGGTGGACCGAGAGGATGACCGAGTCGCGGCGGGAGAGGTGGTGGTGCAGGTACTCGATCTGGTCGGCGTAGACGTTGGGGGTGGCGACCTCCACGGTCGCGGGCAGGTTGTGCGTGACCGGACGGTCCGGGCTCGCGTCCCACAGCCGGGTGAGCCCGTCGCACAGTTCGAGGACGAAGTCGGGCTCGGTGAGGTTGAAGGTCTCCGGCGAGAACTGGAAGCGGACGCCGGGCGCGTCCCCGGCCCGCCGGGCCATGCGTTCGGCCGCCTCCCGCACCGTCCGCCACACCTCGGCCCGGCTCCGGCCGAGCACCACGTCCCGCCACACCGGCGAGGTCGCGATGTACAGGTGGACGACCGCCCTCGGCAGCCCCTCGATCGCCTCGAAGGTCCGGTCGATCAGGTCGGCGCGGGCGGGCGTGAAGACGACCGGCGTCACGTCGTCCGGTACGGCGCCGGTGTCCACCAGGTGCCGTACGAAGTCGAAGTCCATACGGCTCGCGGACGGGTAGCCGACCTCGATCTCCTTGAAGCCCAGTGTCACCAGCAGGTCGAAGAAGCGGCGCTTGCGGGGCGTGTCCATCGGCTCGGCCAGCGCCTGGTTGCCGTCGCGCAGGTCGACCGGCACCCAGAGGGGGGCCCGCTCGATCCGGGCGGCGGGCCAGGCCCGGTCGGTGACGGGCACATTCACCCGGTGCTGGAAGGGGCGGTAACGGTGGTACGGCATCGGGCTGGACCGCTGCGGGTTCCAGGCCGGGGCTTCGGAGAGTGTGGTCATCGTCTGCTGCCTTCGGGCTCGGTCGGACGGTGACCGGCAGCACGGGGCCCCGCGGCGGGGCGCCGGTCGCGTCAAACCCCGCCGCGGCAGCCGAGGAGAAGCAGACCGCGCAGCGTCATGCCGGGTACGCTAGCGAGAGCTCAGCTCCTCAGACAAGTGAGAATTGCCCGAAGTCCGTTTCCCCCCTCCGACAAGTTGGTGACCCGATGCCGCTCGGCCCGCTCCGCCCCAGCCCGCTGGTCGAACAGGCCGCGCAGCGCCTCCGGCAGCAGATCGCCGCAGGCCACTGGCCGGTCGGCAGCAAGCTGCCCGGCGAGACCACCCTCGCCGGGGAACTCGGCGTCGGCCGCTCCACGGTGCGTGAGGCGCTGCGCGCACTCGCCGGCGCCGGGCTGGTACGGCCCCGGCACGGCGCCGGCGTCTTCGTCATCGCCACCGAGCCCGTCGAGGACTGGCCCACGAGGCTCGGCCGGGCCGCGGTCACGGACGTCTACGAGGTCCGCATGGGCGTCGAGGTGCAGGCCGCCCGCCTCGCCGCGCGCCGCCGCACCCCCGAGGACGTCAGCGCGCTGCGCGCCGCACTGGAGGCGCGCCGGGCGGCGTCCGCCGGTGACGACGCGGCCTTCGTGGACGCCGACATCGCCCTGCACACGGCCGTGGTGGCCGCCGCCCACAACCCCGTCCTCGCCGACCTGTTCACCGAGTTCGCCCCGGTGCTGCGCCAGGGCCTGGTGACCCTGCTGCACCTCACCCGTCTGCGCCGGCACGACCGCAACACCGGCGACGGCACCCACGCGGCCCTCGTCGAGGCCATCGCGCAGGGCGACGCGGAGGAGGCGGCGGCGGTCTTGCTGGAGGAGCTGGAGGGGACGCTGGGGCTGTTGCGGGGGAGGGAAGGAGCGGCCTGAGCGATCGCCGGAATACCTCCCGCACCGACAGGGTTGTCGCCCGACAGACGCATGCACGCGCATGGAACCTGGAGGGTCCGGCATGAAGATCGGCATCATCGGTGCGGGGAACATCGGCGGCAACCTCACCCGGCGGCTCACCGCCCTCGGGCACGAGGTCTCCGTGGCCAACTCCCGCGGCCCCGAGACGCTCAAGGAACTGGCCGCGGAGACCGGTGCGACCGCGGTCCGGGCCGAGGACGCGGCCCAGGGGGCCCAGGTCGTGGTCGTCACCGTGCCCCTCAAGGCGGTCCCGGATCTGCCCTCCGGCCTGCTGGACGGTGCCGCCGAGGGCGTGGCGGTGATCGACACCGGCAACTACTACCCGCAGCAGCGTGACGGTCGTATCGCGGCCATCGAGGACGAGGGACTGACCGAGAGCCGCTGGACCGAACGCCACCTGGGCCACCCGGTGATCAAGGCCTTCAACGGCACCTACGCCCAGGACATCCTGGACCGCCCCCGTCCCGCGGGCGACCCCGAGCGCATCGCCCTCCCGGTCGCCGGCGACGACGAGCAGGCCAAGCGAACCGTCCGCGCCCTCATCGACGAACTCGGCTTCGACACGGTCGACGCAGGCCCCCTCGACGACTCCTGGCGCCAACAGCCGGGCACTCCCGTCTACGGCCTCCGGGCAGGCGTGGAGGGGGTGAAGAAGGCCCTGGCGGAAGCCTCCCCGGAACGTCCGGTGGACTTCCGGGGCTGAGCGCACCCCCTAGGTGTATTGACCTGAAGCGTTGTTCACACGGCTGATCGGTGGCTGGCCTCCGAGTGCTGTGTGGCAGCGATGGTGGTTGTAGGTGTGCAG
>NZ_JBITZN010000029.1:0-29344 GCF_044546895.1 Streptomyces sp. NPDC053069
GCACCGGGTCCTCGCCCCCACACGGCAACCCCGGCTCGACGGATCGTCAAGGTGCTCGTCAACCGGTCCGTTGCTCCCGGAAGACCTTCCACCAGGCACCAGAACATGTTCGCCTTCGGCAGCCCCGCCTTCGTGATCGGCAGCATGGTCGGCTCGGCTGTCGGTAACTCCGCCCGGCGCCGTGCCGCCGCCAACGACGCCCAACCTCGCTGGGTACTCGACGGGGTCGGCGAAATCACCGTCACCACGCGCAGCGTCTACTTCGGCCATCCTCAGTGTCCACTCGACCTCTTCTGGGTCGGCCTCGACACCATCGACCTCGTCGCACCGGACGTCTTCCAAACCAGTTTCCGGGACATCAACAACCACCGGTACACCACGGTGCAGCTCCGCACCCCCTGGGCATCGCTGCTGTTCGTCCTGGCCGCGATCACGGCATTCCCTGCCCACCCGCGGCTGCTGGGACGAGGCTGGCTTCCGACGGACTTCGAAAGCCGATGCGCCCAGATCGGACGGCCATGCCGCCCGGCAGCCCGTCTCCTGTTGGAACACGGGCGCTGACTGCGCAACTGATCTTCGGCATTCCTAAGCGGCCCGCAAGACGACCGTCAGACGGAGGCGACGGTCCAGGTACGGTTCCGCGCATGGAGATCGGAAGATGGGCCGGCCGGGGTGTGACCGCGGTGGCCGTGGGTGGGGCACTGATCGTGCTGGCGGGCTGCGGGGGCAGCGACAAGCCGGTGAGTACGAAGGCGGATGCGAAGCCGACAACGAGCCTGCGGCCGTCGGTTCCGTCGTCGGACATGGTGAAGTCGACCGAGGCGGCCTTGGCGCTCAACCAGCTCCTTCCAGGTGACGACGTGAACGCGTGCTACAGCGAGGTGCAGTGCGATGCGGCTGCCGTGAGGATCAGGGACTTCGTGCGCGACGTGCAGGTCGCGATCGTGACCGAGGTCGGCAGCGATCCGTATTACCAACCTCTCGTGGACGAGGCCGGCGCCATCATGGAGGAGGCTGACGCCAAGCAGGGGACGGCGGCCGAGCGGCGCCAGGACGTGTACACGAAGGCTCAGGCGCTCGACAAGAAGCTGAAAGCCATCGGCCTGGAGGGCTGAAACGGCGGCGCCCGCCCGGGCTGGATGAGGGCCTGGGCGGGCGCACGGACTGGGAGGGCGTCGTTCTTACGGGCGCGCCGCGGACGAGGCGAACGGGCGCGCGGCGAGGTCCTCTCCGGGGCGGGCACACGGCCGGGCGGACTCGTCCGGGCGGATGCCGGAGAGCGGGCGGGAGGTGGACGGGCGCTGGTTCATCGAAGGCTCCTCGAGAGGGGGAAGCATCGGTCGGACAGCAGTGATCTCAGCAGCAGCGGCCCAGGACCGCCAGGGACAAAAGCGGGCAAAATTCGCTTATCCCTTGGGGTGGGAGAGGAGTTGGTGCAGCGGTCTGAGATGCGGGACAAATCCGCGATCACGCTCTTGGCCCGGTCCGTACGGCGAACCTTCCAGCAGGCCCCTGAGCCGTCGCTTCCGGTGTGCCCGGCGGGCGCCGAGTCGGTTATGCCTGCTTCCGGCAGGACTCAGGCGGACGGCCGTCAGCCGCCGCGTGCACTGCGCGTGATCGACGCGCGGCACAAGCACGGCCCGCAGGCGGCCACGCGAAGGGCCCGCGCCTCGGCACCCGGGGAGGGTGTGCCAAGGCGCGGGCCCTGTGCCGGCGGACGGTGGTCAGTTGGTCTGCATCGGCACGTCGATATAGGTGCGGCTCACCCAGCCCCACTGGCCCTTGTGCGCCCCGTAGTAGGGCTTCAGGTAGAGGCTGTCCCGTAAGCCCGGCGCCCGCACCGCGAGCGAAGCAGGGTCGTTCGGCTGCTCGTTGCCGGAAGGCGGCAGAGATCGGCCGAATCTTGATGCCGGAACATGCCGTTCACGTCGGGCAACCAGGCGGCTACGTTGTTCCGGCAGTCCTCGATGAGCGCAGCCGGTCCGCCGATCATTTTGGTGGTATGAGGCGATTGTGGGGGAAAGATGGGTTACGTGGTAGTGGCGCTGACGGCCGTGGTGGCAATTCTGGCCGTCCCGATGACCGTGCTTGTACGCCGAGAACGCCGACGCATACCGCTCAATCCCGAAGCGCATCGGATCGAAGCGGCAGCTACCCGCGGGCTTCGCGATGCACGCCGCCAGGCTCATGCCTATCAACATTTCGCCGATGCCAACGGCGTCAGCGCCCTGCGGGACCGTGACGCCCGGTAATAGTCACCGGTCAACCGCCGCGAGATTTCGGTCGGCAGCCACTTTGATGGGTATGCGTCAGCCGGTGACCGCGAGGTTATGCAGGCGGGCGATGCCCAGCATGGCCTGATGGATGCCATCGCCCTTAAGGCGGCAGTCACGAAGGATCTTCCAGTTCTTCAACCGGGACAGCGCGTGTTCCACCCGTGCCCGGGCTCGGCGGTGCACCATGTTCTCCGCCTCCTGCTGTGCGCTGAGGCGTCTTTGGCCGCGCCGTTTGCGGTGCGGGATGAGCAAGCCGGTGCCCTGGTATCCGCCGTCGGTGATGGTCGGTGCACTGCGGCAGACCCGGTCGATGCCGGACTCCGAGAACGCCCGGCAGTCGTTGCGGCTGCCGGGCAGCGGCAGGCCGATCGCCACCACCAAGCGGCTGTTGGCATCGATCAGACCTGTAGGTTCGTCGAGTACCTATAGTTCTTGCTGGAGGCGGCCACGCTGCGATCACGGGTGGGCACCAGGGTGCCGTCCACGATGTAGACGGTGTCCTTGCGCGGCCGACGGGCCGGCGAGATGGCCAGCAGGGGCGCCAGGTGGTCGAGGATGCGGTCAGCCGCAGACTTCGAGACCCCGAACAACGGCGCCACCTGCCGCAACGTCAGGTTCGTGCGCCAGTACGTCGCCACCAGCAACACCCGGTCCTCCAGCAGCAGCCGCCAGGGACGGCCGCGCTGAACGTCGCCACCGCGACGCCGCAACAACGCCACCAGCTTGGCGAACTGCGTCTCGCTCAACCCGGAGAACGGCTCAATCCACATCGGATGACGCCCTGGCCCTTGGGGAGCAGCCCGAGGCTGGTGTAACCGGTGCCAGGCCCGGTGCGGAAGTCGACGGTGGCGGTGACCCGGGTGTCGAGCTTGACCTGATGGGTGTCCATCACCGCGGCCGTCCTCACCCTGCAGGGGCAACGCTGAAAGAGCTCAGTGGACTCATACTCCTGGGATCACGTGAACAGCTCTCTCGCCCTGGTGATGTGGCTGCAGGGGCTGGTCAGCGCCGGGGCTTGATCTCGTCGAGCGTCTCTTCGACCGGGCCCGCCAAGACATCGATCAGACCGTAGCGGCTCCGTACCTCGCGGTTTGTCCGCTCGGAGAACGGACGGCCTTCCTCACCCACCGGCGCGATGACTGGTGCCACGTCTACACCATGCGGGCCAAAACGCCAATAGGTAATGACACGACGCCGCAATCTCGTATATTGATCGATCGCATTGTTCTCTCCCATCTCGGCCGTTTGGATGATGGCGTCGTTCTCTTTCTGGTCTACCTTCGCCCAATGGGGCACAGCAACGCCCCGCCAGGAGTAACTAGGACGTCCGAAATTTTCCATAACGAGCCGGTCTTTACGCGCCAGACTCAGGGTGGCGTAGAAGGTCAGCTTGTCGAAATTCGTGTCGCTGGGAAGCTGAACAACAGTCCGCGTGAGCGACTCGTCGTTCGCCTCGACCCAATTTCCGGGAGGCATCCACGGCTGCGCCGCCACGAGCTTGCCCGGCTGGTAGACCTCCCTGCGGGTGAGCGGGTGCTTCTCCCGGTATCTAGCCCATTCCTCGGCGTCCTCTCGCCACTTCGAGCGGGCCAGGTCCGTCGGACTCACCGTCACGTCCTCTCCCATGGCATGGAACTCGGCGCCCAGCACGTAGAAGCCTATATCGCTGTGATTCACGAGCTTGATGTCGACCGGCGCGGAAACCACCTTGCGGTCAGCACTGAACACCGCCTTGCCCACATTAAGCGGCACGAGAGGGGTGGCCTACCGGACAGGTAGGGCCCAGGCCGGCTCGGCTGCTGAGGGACTACGTGCGCACTGGCGGCCTACCTCGGGCCGCGGCTGCTAGTTACCGAGCCGCTCATCGGTCCATCTCCTTGCTCCTTGGACGATGCAGGGAGACCGGTTGAGGACGTTCGGCAGGCCCCGATGCTGCCCTGGCAAGAGACCTGGTGCCTCCCAAACTCATCAACATCACCCGACCGGGGATCGAGACGCCTCCCAAACCCATCGACAAGTGACGTCGCTACTGCTCGATAAATCCAGGCTCCGCGACATCGTTCAAAAGCCGTCAGAAACGACCTAGGGCACAGGGCCGGCCGCAGGTGCAGTCCTGCCGTCGCGAGAGAAGCGCCAGCTACCGGGCTGCGCACTGTCAGGAGCGGCCCAGCACGCGGGTGAGGCCAGCAACCAGTGTGGTGGCGAGTATCCATCCCGAGGCGATGAGCACGTAGGTGAACCACTGGAGTCCGCTCTGCGGCAGGAACGCTTTCTCCTGGCCGAAGTCGATGATGGGCAGCAGGAGGTCCAGTGTGTAGATCGAGGAGTTGAAGTCCGGACCGTGGCCTGGATCGACAGGACGTGGCTCGCTGATGCTGAAGACGACTGTGCCGAGGACGGTGAGGATGATGAGCCACCCGCCGGCCAGGGCTGGACGATAGCCATATCCTGCGACGACGTCCTGCAGCCAGTCCCAGATCTTGGTGGCCCACGGCAACGTTGAGCAGCGGTGACGGTACTTGGCGCGCAGAACCCTGCGGGCTTCGCCGTCATGACCGAGGGCCCGGTAGGCCGCCGCCAGTTGCTCGTAGGGGTGAGGCAGGTACTGCCCGTTCAGGCTGGTCTGGAGCCAGGCGAGCCGAGTACGGGTCGAGCGCGGCGGCAGCGGTTCGAGTCGCTCGTAGGTGAGCGCATCCAGGTCCACCAGGGGACCTTCTTGGGCACGGTCGATCAGCTTGCCGATGGTGGCTCCGCGCAACGAGACCGACTTCGTGTCCGTCTGTGCTGTGGTGATGTCCAGGCGTCGGGCGTGGATGTCATCGAGGCGGATTGCCGGCTGGCCTGGGGGAACATCAGAGACCACCGCTTGCGAGAACAGTGCCTCGCCGTTGATGCGTGCCCCGGTCAGAATCATGCCGTGCGCCACCCGGATCTCCGACGCCCACAACGTGTCGCACGTTAAGAGCTGGGCCCCGAAAGCTGGTTTGTCCTCTGCGCGTCCGATGTCAGCCTGGCGCAGGTCGATGCCCCCGATGCGTGCGCTGGCGAGAGCCAGCCACTTCCCCACGGAGAGGCCGAAGCGGCCGTTGAACCATGACCCGATCGTGAGGAGATTTCCGTTGATCCCACCGCCGACGTGTGCGCGATCGAGGTTCAGGTCGAGCGTGATGTTGCTCCCCTGTATCCAAATATTTCCCTCCACGACCGCGTTCCGCATGTCGAGGCCTGGGCTGATCAGTGCCTCCGCGCTGAGCTCGGGCAGATGGGACCCGGATAGGTAGACCGCGAGTGTCGTGGCATGCCGAAGGCTCACCGACTCGGAGAAGGAGCATCTGTCGAAGTCGATCTCGTAGCCGATAGTCGCAGAGGTGAGGTCGAGTGCACCGGTCACTCGTGCGCCTGTGACACGGAGCGCACAGACCTTTCCGGGACGGGCGGGCGGCCCATGGAGGAGCAGGACAGCGATCACATGAGCTCTGATCTGCCGCTCCGGCCCCCAGGCCGACCCAGTGGAGGGATCGTCGACAGCTTCAGCGCCTGTGCGCAGGTCCAGCATGCTGCCGTCGCGGAAAGCGGACCAGAGTCGGCGCTCAGGGGGGCTCCAGTTTCTTGGCGGTGACAGGTCATCGGGATCGCGGCGATGGGCCATGGTTCGTTGTACGGGCATCCCAGCCCCTGGCACCAGGGGTGTGGGGCAGGAACTTGCCGGGGCACCTCAGTTGCCCCATCTCGCCGCAGTCGGTGGTCGTCGCCCAGGTAATGTCCGCTGCCGGGAGGTCTCGGATGAGGCAGGGGGCAGCGGTCACCATACGTGGTCGCCGTGCCGGCGACGGCGGCCGGGGGCCATCCTTTCCCTCCCGCTGACGCGATGGGTACGCGGCTCCTCGGGCTCCGGCGCCTCGGGCAGCGGATGGTGCTCGCGTTTCGCCTCGATGATCTGTGCCGTCGCCTCGGTGTACTGGTCGCGGAAGTCCAGACCCTCAAGGTCGTCTGGGGCCAGTGCGAGGTGCTGGCTGTTCGTCCGGCTGTCAGCGGCGGCCTGTTCAATGTCCGCCGCCATGACTGTTCACGAGCTAGTGTCCGTGCTGGCCGATCCCGACGTCCTGCGTGCCCGTTGTCGGGCGCTGACGCTGCTCGACGTTGTGCTCGGCGGTTTTGCTGCGAGGCACGACTACTTCCCGGGCTGGCGTGCAAGCGTGGACTTGGCCACGATGGAGAACGGCTCGGGTGATCTGTATGGGGTCGTCTTCGATCCGGAGACGGGGTCTTTCTCTACGGTTTCGACCATGAATGCGATGCCACTCCGTGGCGGGAGTGGCTCAGGTAACGGTGCGACGGCGGCGACAGGGTGAAAAGGGCGGATGCGTGACTCCGGGGAGAACTACGAGGCCGTTGACAGAATTGCGGCGCCGCCAGCTCGACATCGACCACGTCGTACCCCTGGCCAACGCCTGGCGCGAAGTACGTGTACCACCTCAACGTCACCGAGGCGGAGGAGAGCAAACTGAACGAGATGCTGGACACGTGCGAGGCATGAGCGACGACCCGAACACCGCCTGGTACCAGGACGAGGTCACGGCCGGGCCGGGCGGAGTGATGACCGACGACGTCGGAGTCATCACCGGCGACCTCACCGTCCGCACGACTCCCGGCCCTGACGGGCACACCGCACACGTCACCGTCCAATACACCGGCGCCGACGAGTGGTACACCCTCACCGGCAGTCCCACCCCCATCCCCGACCGGTGCCTGGCGGCCTACCACCGTGACCTCCTCGGACGCATCCGGCGCGGCCAGGGCGCCACGGCCACCTGACCCGACGCATCAGCACTCCGGCCTGGTGGCAGGCCGGAGCTGCTCACGGTCCCTGTTCTGCTGGGATCTGGCGTGGGTAGCGTGTGGGCATGCCCAGCGGCCGAAGGCAGCGTCGAGACGGTTCGTCCAAGCGCGTCCAGCTGACCAGCGGGGACCATAGCGGGCCGAAAGACAAGAAGTCCAAAGGCCGGCGGGCAAAGACCATCAGCCCCGGCGGCCAGGCCGCGCGTGCGCGGGTCTACGCGAGGTAGAACGCTTCCGAGAGTCCATCCGCGCTGCCGAACAACGTCGGGCAGCACGCCGGGACTCAACATCTGCGGCACCGCTACCGGACACCAATCAGCAGATGGCCTCGGAAGAGCACCCCGTCGACGCACACGCAGCGCTGCGCCTTCACCTCACCCAGTGTCTCCAAGCAGCCCAGAACCACGACTGGAGCCGGCTCAAGGACAGCGCCGAACAACTCGCGCGTGCTGCCGCACATTTGGAAGCCCAGGTCAGCTCAGAACCGATGCCCCCCGGCGCCTGACGGATCCGCGTAGCAGCCGAAGGCCTGCAGATGCATGTGGCTGGAGCGGCTGCGAGGCCGACGAACGGACCAGGAGTATCCGGGTCAGCGCAGCCGGGTCAGCCGCAGACCGCCCGTCGACCGGCCCGGGCGGAAGGCGACGCCGTACTCCCGAGCGAACCTGTTCGCCTCCGTGGCAGAACCGCCCATCGAGCGCAGGTAGAAGGCGTAAGGCACCGACTCGATCTGCTCCGCGTCCAGGCGCAGCGACCAGCGGTTGCCCGGTCGGTCGAAATACGCTGTGCGCACCCGTTCTGCCAGGCCCGCGGCCGGCGGTACGCGCAGCAGGGCTCCGATCCGCACGTACACGCGCAGCGCATCCATCTCCGACGGGCGCAGCTCGACCAGCGTCTCACCCTCCGCAGGTTCGTCGTGTGGCGGGACGGGGGCTGGGCTGTCGGTGTAGGTCAGCGCGTCGTGGCCGGAGGGGGAGAGCCGCGCCGCCCACAGGATGGGCCGGCCCTCGTAGGCGGTCAGCTCCGCGCGCATCTCCCGGTCGGCCAGTTCCGCCAGCCCCCGCCCTGCTGCGCTCTTCACTGCCTGCTGGTGGTGTGGCGGTGGGTCTCCCGAGAGCACCCAGCCCCACCGGGCTGGCTAGGGCGGCGCTTTCTGGCTCCACCCGGGGCGACTCCAACTGGCCCCAGCTTGCGGTCGCTTCGTGAAGATAAGGCGTTGTGAAGTGGCTCCGGCAAGCGGTTCGAGTCGGGACCACCGGGGCAGCAGGGATGCGAAACACGGTCGCCGTGGGACCGCCTTGTGGTGATGACGGCAGTGGTCGGACGGCAGCACAATGCGCGGGTGGACAACAACGTCATTATTCGTCCGGCCACCTCTGATGAACTGGACGCCATCGCTGAACTTCGATGGCAGTGGATCCTTGAGAATCAGGACGTTCCTGTCACCGGGCATGAGGAGTTCATGCAGCACTTCGTCGCGTGGGCGAGAGAGAACACGTCGTCGCATCGCTGCATGGTCATGGTCCGCGATGAGGTGATCATCGGCATGGCCTGGCTGGCGGTCCTTCCGCGGGTGCCCAGCCCGCGTGCCCTGCACCGGGCATCGGGCGACCTGCAGTGTGTGTATCTCGTTCCTCCCGAACGTGATGGTGGCCTGGGCGGCCGGCTCATCGATGCGGTCCTGGACCGTGCTCGGGAGCTCGGGCTCGAACGCGTCACCGTGCACTCCAGTCCTCGCGCAGTCCCGGCCTACTCCCGGCACGGATTCGAATCATCGCCTCGTCTGCTTCACGCCCACGTTGCCCGCACCACTTCCTATCCGTGATGGCCGATGAGGTGCTACTTCATCCCGTTGCTCTTCGCCTTGGTGGGCAAGGCGGTAGGACTCGGTGCCGGTCTCGATGAGAGTGGCGTTGAAGGTGAGCCGGTCCACGATCGCTGCGCAGAGCCGAGGGTCGGTGAAGGTCTTTGACCAGCCGGTGAACGCCTCGTTGGAGGCGATCGCGATGCTGTTCTTCTCCTCCCTCCGTCAGAACCTGGAAGAGCATCTCGGCGCCGCGGCGGTCGAGTTCGAGATAGCCGAGCTCGCCGATTTCGAGAAGGTCGACGCGCCCGTAGCGGGCGATGGTCTTGCCGAGCTGCTTGTCGTCTGCGGCCTCGACGAGCTCGTTCACCAGGGAGGCGGCGGTGGTGTAACGGACACGGTAGCCGGCCATGGCGGCCGCGGTGCCCAAGCCGATCAGCAGGTGGGATGGTGCCTGATGCGGGGATGCTCCTCGAGCCAGGTCCGGGTGGACACGCTGGTGCGGGAGGACAGATTGTCGGTGATCACGTAGAGATCCCCGACGGGGTTGGCATCCTCGACCAACTGGAGGAACTGCTGGTAGAAGACGCTGTTGCGGGAGGTGGCGGTCATCGTGATCGCTTGACCGTCGCGGACGCGTAAGGCGCCGTAGACGCAGGTCTTCTCCGGTCCGCGCGAGTAGTCGATCTCGTTCTTGATGCGGTGCCCGTCCGGCGACCAGCCCAGTGCCGGCGGGAAGGTGCGTGGGATCACCGGGCCGAGCTCGTCGGCGCAGACCACCGTCGCGCCGTCGGGCGGCTGGTGTAGAGCTCGACGATCCGTGTCCTTTTCCCTGAAGTCCACATCTCTCGAGCGGGTCCACGAGCGCGTGCGCCGCCAGCGCATCCCCTCGGCCAGCAGGATTCGGCGCACCTGGGAGCGGCTGACCCCGATGCCCAGGCCCCGGGCCGCAGCAGTCAGCGTGTCCAAGGTCCACTCCGCCGGCCCCGACTCGTCCGCGGCCCACATCTCGTTCGACGGCTGCACCTCCAGCCGACCCGGCGGCCTCAGCTTGATCAGGCCGACGATCCTCGAGCGCTCGGCCTCGGTGATTCTTCGCTTGCGTCCCTGCCCGCCCAGCACCCGCCCCCGAGCACCGGCAACTCCCCGCTACCAGCAGCTATACCCACCGAAAGCGGATTTTCGGCAGGCCGGGTTGGGCGGAGGCCATGAAGCGCGGGCTCAGTCGGTGTCAAGGCCATCGATCAGTCGGTTGAGGAACCGGGTGAAGGTGGCTTCGGGGGTGAGGGGGCGCCCGGGGGCGGAGAGGGCTTCGGCGAGTTCCGGGTGGTGGCCGTCCGCGGCGACAGTGGCGAGGTAGCGGGCTTCGGCTGCGGATCGGTCGGGGGACTGTGCGGCTGCGGCCTGCGCGATTTCGTGGGCGACGTGCCCGGCCACGAATGCTGTGAGTTGGGCGAAGATCTCCAGCTTCGCCGTACCGTCCAGTCCAGTAGGCCGCAGGGCGGCGAGCGCATGTTCCAGGAAGGCCAGGGTGTTGGGTCCGGGGATGCGTCGAGTGGACAGGGCGGCGGGCAGCCAGGGGTGTCGCAGCATGTGGGTGCGCTGTAGGTGGGCGATGGCCTTCAGGTCGGCGCGCCAGTCGCCGGTGGGAGTGTTCGTGGTCGGCAGTTCGCCGCTGACGTGGTCGACCATCAGGTTCAGCAGCGTCTCTTTGTCGGGGGCGTAGCTGTAGAGCGACATGACGCCGGCTCCGACCTGTGCGGCGACTTTCCGCATGGTGACCGCTTCGAGCCCCTCGGCGTCCGCCAAAGCGACGGCCGCCGCGGTGATCGCTTCCCGGCTGTAGGCAGGCTTGCGACCTCTGCGCGGCTGGTCAGAGGTCAGCCAGAGCTGTTGAGGGTCGACGCCTGGGGCGCCGGCCCCTCCGTCACGGGGCATGGCCCTGCTCCTTCCTTGATCGGCGGCCCTTGCGGGCCTCAGTCAAGCATCCTCTATTCTCGTACATCGTACGTAAATTGAGGAGGGAACGATGACGTCACGCACGCACGCTTCTGCGTCGAGGCCGACCTGGGCACCGCCTTCCGGCAAGCCGCCACTGGCCTCACGGATAATGAGGGCGACCTGGCGCGGCCTCCCGGCCAAACAGCACGATGTCGGGTGGGAGCCGGGGCTGCAGGTCCCGGCCGCCGACGGCAGCCCGCTGATCACGGACCACTACTTTCCGCGCGCCGAGGGCGACTTCCCCACCCTCCTGGTGCGCTCGCCGTACGGCAGGGGCCTGCCGTGGTCCCCCATGTACGGCCTGCTCTTCGCCGAACAGGGCTTTCACGTGGTCCTGCAGAGCTGCCGCGGCACCGGCGGTTCTGGGGGTGCGTTCGACCTGTGGCGCAATGAGGCCGCCGACGGCCAGGCCACAGTGTCCTGGCTGCGCGAGCAGCCCTGGTTCAACGGCACACTGGGCACCGTCGGCCCCAGTTATCTGGGCTACGTGCAATGGGCCCTCGCCGTGGACCCGCCGCCAGAACTGAAGGCAATGGTGGTGCAGGTGGGCCTGCACGATCCCTACGCCCTGTTCCACGCGCACGGTGCGCTACGCCTGGAGACCGCACTCGCCGTCGGCGTAGGTATGACCTACCAGCACCAAGGCATGGCACCCTTCTTGAGGGCGACACTGCGCCTGCAGCGCCGCCTGCGTGCTGTCACCACCGCACAGCCCCTGCGGGGCGCGTACGCGGCGGCCCTCGGGGGCGAGGTGCCCTGGCTGGATGACGTGATGACACACCCGGACGCCAAGGACGCGTACTGGCGTGGCGCGTCCCTGGCGCAGGTGGCGGAGCGGCTCAGCGTGCCCACGAGTCTGATCACCGGATGGCACGATGCGCTGGTCGACCAGACCTTCGAGCAGTACGCCCGGCTACGTCAGGCCGGATGCGAGACCGCCCTGCTTGTCGGCCCTTGGACCCACACCTCCGCCCTGCAACAGGGATGGCCCGAGGTGTTCGCCGAGAGCCTCGCCTGGCTGCGCGCCCACCTGTGCGCCGACCCCTCCGGCCTGCGTCCCACTAGGGTGCGCGTGCACATCGGCGGCGAAAACGCCTGGCGCGACCTCGACGACTGGCCGCCGACCACTGCCGTCGGCTCCTGGTTTCCCACCGTGCAGGGGCATCTCACCCGGCAGGCTCCCACGGACTCCGCACCACTGGCGTCGTTCCGCTACGACCCGGGCGACCCCACCCCGTCTCTCGGCGGCCCTCTGCTCTCACGTACCGCCGGTCCTCGCGACAACAGCAGCCTGGAGGCTCGGGAAGACGTCCTGACGTTCACCGGCCCCCCGCTGACCGAGCCCGTGGACATCTTCGGGCCGGTCTCGGCGCGGTTGAGTATCTCCACGGACACCGGTCATGCCGACGTCTTCACCCGCCTGTGCGACGTGGACCCACAAGGCCGCTCCGTCAACATCTGTGACGGGCTGGGCCGACTGCGGACGGACGGGCAGGAGCCGTCGCAGATCACCGTGCCGATGAGCTCAACCGCCCACAGATTTGCCGTCGGTCACCGCATACGCTGGCAGATCAGCGGAGGCGCCCATCCGCGCTACGCACGCAATCCCGGCAACGGGGAGTCGCCGGTGGACGCCACCACCTTCATACCGGTGCGCATCACGCTCCACACCGACTCGGCGCTGATGCTTGCGATGCACTCCCACAGTTCCGGGCTCAGCCCTGCGGTGAACGGCTGACCAGCCGGAACCGACGGCCCGGCTCACTCCTCGGCGCCGTCTTCGTCGTCCAAGCCGACCGCCTCCGGGTTACGCAAGGCGCGCAGGCCGCCGCCGGCCGGGGTGGAGGGGCGGAAGGTGTAGCGGCCCAGCACGTTGAGGTTCGCGTGCTTGAGCGGGGAGAGCCGGGCCACGTCCTCGTCCAGGACATCGTGCTCGCGCGCTTCGGCGGGCAGTACCCGCAACCGTTCGACGGAGGCGTCCAGGTAGCGGGTCGTCCACAGCACCGCGGCGTTGAGGACCAGGCCGAGCGCGCCAGGACTACCCGCTACGCCGTGGAGGGGTTCGGGCTGCGGTACCAGATGTCCGGCATCAACGCGGCCATCGGCCTCGCCCAGCTCCCGCACTTCGAGAAGACGGAGACCACCCGCCGAAGCCTGTGGCGCGCGTACCGGCGAGCCCTCGCCGGCCTGGACCGCGTGAGGCTGGTCGATGTCGACCCCGACCGGTCCGTGCCTCACCTGTGCCAGGTCCTCATCCCGCGCCGGGACGAGGTGCACGTGCGGATGAAGGCCCGCGGCATCGGCGTCGGTGTCCACTACCCGCCCAACCACCTGCAGCCGGCGTTCGCCGAGTGGCGGCGCGACTTGCCCAGCACCGAGCAGGTCGGCCAGGAGATCCTGACGCTGCCGTTCCACCAGCACCTCACCAAGACTGACATCGACCAGGTCGTCACCGCCCTCGGCCAGGCCCTGAAGACCGTGGGAGCCGCATCGTGCGCAAGGTCCTGACCATCTGCCTCGGCAACCACTGCCGATCGCCGTTCGCCGCGCTTGCCCTCGCCCGGCGGGGCGCCGCCGAGCTGGAAGTCCGCTCGGCCGGGCTGATCGGGAAATGGGCGGGTGAGCCCGCCAACGAGTCGATGATCACCGCTGCTCGGCGCCTCGGCCTCGACCTCACCGCCCACCGCGGCCGGCAGATCACCCTCGAAATGCTCAGCTGGGCCGACGGCGTCCTCGCGATGGACACCGCCGTCCTCGAAACGCTCCGCGCGATCTGCGGAGCGGCCAACGAGCGCAAGCTCGGGCTCTACCTCGGCGACGGCGACGTTCCCGACCCGATGGGCCAGGGCCAGGAGGCATTCAATGCCTGCGCCGTCCTCATCGAGGCGGGGACGGCTCTCCACGTCGACCAGCAGTGACCGGCTGCCCGGACGCGGCGGAAAGGATCTCGTCCACGAGCCTGTCGGCCGCGTCCGGACGGCCGTACGCGCGGGCCCGCTCCGCCATGCCCCACCGAAGGCGGGCATCGGCAAGGAGCGGGCCCAACGCGTTGCGCACCTGGTCCGCCGTCACGTCACCTTCGAGCGCGACGGCTGCCCCGGCCTGCTGCAGGTGCCGCGCGTTGTGTGCCTGCTCGTTGCCCGCCGACGACGCAAGCGGTACGAACACCGCGGGCTTGCCCAGCGCGGTCAGCTCCGCCAGCGTCCCCGCACCGCTGCGGGAGATCACCACATCGGCGAGGGCCAGCACGTCCGGTAGCTCCGGACCGACGAACCCGGCCAGGTAGTACCGGCCCGCGAGCTCGGAGGGCAGCCCAGCCGCCCGCGTCTGCAGGCTCTCGACGTTGGCGGGGCCGCACTGGTGCACCACGTTCGCCTGCTGCAGCAACCACGGCAGCACCTCGCCGACCAGTTCGTTGATCTGCTGCGAACCCTGCGCGCCACCAGTGACGTACACGGTCGGCAGCTGCCGGTCGAAGCCCCACAGCCGCAGCGCCTGCACGGCCCTGTCCGCGTGTCCGGACAGGATTTCCGGCCGTACCGGGTTGCCCGTCACCACGGCGATCTGCCGCGCCGACTCCGACAGCAGCGCCAACGTCGACTCCGACGACACGCAGATCCTTGCAGCCGACGCTGCTAGCTTCCGGTTCGCCAGCCCCAGCCGCACCGTCTGCTCGTGCAAAACCAGCGGGCGGTGGCACATCCGCGCCGCCAGCCCGGCCGGGACCGCCACGTAGCCGCCCGTCGCGACAGACTTGGGGGCAACGGCATGGCTACGCAGAAGCGGGGAACGGCACGGCGCACAACGCCCACTCCTTCGAGTCCAAGGTCAACGGCAGCGTGTACGCGATCGGCTTCGGCTCCGGTTCGGGCTGCTTGTACCAGGAAATCCGCGAGGACGACTACTCCGAGAACTGGGGGTGGGCTGGAAAGTTCGACGGCGTCAGCCACGACCCCATGGGCTGCAAGCCTGGCTGAGCCACACACCGCCGTGAGGCGGCAGCTCATCGCGGTCCATCGGCCCCAGTGCAAGCTGCCCCTCCCGGACGGCGCGCAGCAGGCCTTCGTGCGCCAGGCAGTGCCCGTAAAAGTCGGCCCGCACCGCAACGACCACCAACAGGCTCCCCGCCGGCCCGGTGGTCGCGCACAGCGCGTCCAGGAACGCCCGGCGTTCGAGGCGCTCCTCGAACAGGCCCAGCAGTTCCGTCACCGCCTTGCGCCGACCGAAGAACCATCCCGCGTCCCGCTGCCCGAAGGAGACCAGCCACGCCGGTCCGGCAGGCCGGCAGGGACGCCCGACTCATGACCGGTTCCGCACAAGGCCGGGCGTCCGTAACCTCGTGCGTCGGTGCCCGTTCCCCTGGGGATGGATGAACTCCTTGATCCCGCCCGTGACATGCCGGAGCTGCACAAGCCGCGCCTGCCACTGTTCACCCTTTCCGAGGTACACGAGCTACTCGACGTCCTGCAGCACTTCGGCACCACCGACCACGGCTGGGGAGCCCGAGCCCGCCACTTCGCAGCCGAACTCACAGCCCGCGGCCCCTCACGCGACGGCTAGTTCGTGTCTTTTGGATCACCTCGCTGACCAGATGAAGATGGTGGCGAGGTGGAGGCCAACGAGGCGTGTGGTGCGAGTTCGCCGGATGACCGCTTGAGGGTGAAGGCGATGAGCAGCCCGAAGGCGAGGGCGGCGGTGGCGGTGCGGGCGTCGTTGAAGAGTTCCCAGCGGCGCAGGATCTCCGCGTGGTCGGGCGGCGGTGCGGTGGCGGCCCACTGTTTGATGCGGCCGTTGATCGGGACGTTCCCGAACCGCGTGATCAGAAAGGAAGACACCGTCAGGAACCCCGCCGCGCTGGCCAGGACGCGGGCCCGGCCGCGTACCGAGGTGGCCAGGGCGAGGGTGCTGAGGGCCGAGACCGCCATCGTGGCCTGCATGGTGATGCCGTTCATCTTCATCAGCTCGGCGTGGAAGTCGAGCCGCATCTCGATCGGTACGGCGTTGAAGGTCGGGACCAGGTTGGCGGCGCCGTAGCCGAAGGCTCCGGACAGCAGGCCGGTGGAGAAGAGAGCGAGCGCCTGGAGGGGCCGGGTGCGTCGCACTTCCGTCACCGGCGGGTGAAGCGGCTGGCCGCCTCGCCGCGGAGTCGGCCGGGCGGCAGACGGCGGCCGAAGGCGAGCAGGAGGAGGTCCTGGGCAGTTCCGTATACCGGATCCGCCCCGGACCCGTAGGACCAGTCCATGTCCTCGGCGCACAGCCGTACGCCGGTGAGGTCGACGCCGAAGAACTTCAGTCCGCGGGGCTGGATCGCGTCGAGCAGGATGCGCAGCCGGTCCGCGGGGACGCGCCGGTCGAGCCCGAGGGCGGCCGTGACGTCCAGGCCGTGGACTACGTCGTGGCCGAGGGCGGCCGGGAGCCCGCCGACCGGCGGCGTCCACGGGTGGTGGGCGTGGTCGCGGAGGAAGGCGCTGAGCTCGGTAGTGGAGTGGGCGGCCGCGTCCCGTCGGGCGACTCGGTCGGTCATGCGGTGGAGGTTGCCCCGTGCCCTCAGGAGTTCGCCCAGGGTGGCGGGGAGGGAGAGTCGGAAGCCCATGGACATGTGGGCGACGACCTCGCGGACGGTCCAGCCCGTACACAGGCTGGGGGCGTGCCAGTCGTCGACCCGCAGGGCGTCGAAGAGATCGGCCAGCTCGCGGCGTTCGGCGGCGATGGCGGCCTTGAGGGCGGCCTGCTTGTCTGCGGTGGGTTCCGTCGTGCTTTGCATGTGATCAAGCCTGCGGGTGGCTGATTCATATGGCCAATAGACAGTTCTGCTGCCCTCTAGCATCACCAGTTATGCAACTCCGCCAGCTGCGCTATCTCGTCACCGTCGTCGAAGAGGGCGGCTTCGCGCGTGCCGCCGCCCGGCTGCACCTGGCCCAGCCGGGCCTGAGCGCACAGATCCGGCAGCTGGAGCAGGAGTTGGGGCAGCCGCTGCTCGACCGCTCGCACCGGTCAGTGACCTTGACCGAGACGGGCCGGGCGGTCCTGCCGTACGCGCGGGCGGCACTGGCGGCCGCGGACGCGGAGCGGGAGACGGTGGACGCGTACACGGGGCTGCTGCGCGGGCGGGTCTCGCTGGGGCTGGTCTCGGGGGCCACGGGGCACGCGTTCGACATCGCTTCCTTCCTGGCGGACTTCCACGACGCCCACCCGGCGCTGGAGATCGCGCTCACCCTCGAACCGGACAAGGTCGTCGCCGAGGCGGAGCTCGCGCAGGAACTGGGTCATCGGGTGGGCGTCTTTCTGCCTGCCTCCTTCGCCGGCACCCCGGTCAAGGCGCACGCCGTGGTGGCCCTCCCCTCTTGCCGGCGTTGAGCAGGCTGATGTGGTGACGCAGGGCGAGTTGCCCCTCAACAATGACGCCGGCGGGTAGGTGCCAAGATACGCGTGTGAGGCCCCGCACCGGCGCAGCAGCGCAGGGCGGGGCCTCACACTTCCCGGACGGCGGTCAGCCTCTGCGGTCTTCCCTGTCCTCGCTGGCGTCGGTGATGCCCAGCCAGCGCCGCACCGTTCCACGTAGAAGATCAGTGCCGCGCAGTGCCGCCCTGCGCGCGTGGCGGCTCCACCAGCTCAGTGCTGGCACGGTGTAGAAGAGCAGGAACGCCAGAGTCGGCGACATCGGCAAGGAGATGCGCTCCAGCAAAAAGGTTGTCACGTGGACCTCGGGTGAGTGATGGGCGCCCAAGGCCGCATGTGCGATTACCCGGCCAAGACGCCTGCTGCGGATGGCTGCGATGCGTGTCCGCTCACGCCGGGAGCACGGGGCACGTGCGTCGTCCGTAGACGAAGCACTCCGCAGGGAGACGACGCCACAGGAGGCACAGCATCAAGGAACTCGTAGCGGCGGCCGCAGAGGGCCCGCGTCAGAATCGCGTCCGCAACCACCCAGACCAGCAGGAGGAACGCGTCTTCCAGGCTCAGGGCGTCCAGCAGGGCATCTCGCGGCCGTTCGTCATCGCTCCACGGCAACAGCGGTGGGTCACTGGGGCTCAAGTCCACGGTGAGACGTGGCGGCTCCCAGAACGTCGGCGGGAAGGGATCCGGTTTGCGAGCAATGACATCTTGCCTGCTCATTCGCAGACAGACGCGGCGTTCGATCTCCGCGTGCTGCCGCTCCTGCTTGATCTGCTCCCGTCGCCGTACCGCGAGCAACTTGATGCGGAGCAGCGTCCCTATCTCGACGGTCTTTCCAAAGCCGACCCCGGTGGCGCCCGCAATGTCGTAGCCCGCAAGATCAGTCAAGCTCAAGAGCCTGTGCTGCCCGTCAAGCAGAAATGACGTGTACGTCCCCGGAGAAGAGTCATACCGAGACCACCAGGGCTGTGGTTGCTGGTGCGTCCCCCTCGTCACGGGGCACAGCATAGAGGCCGTGACGGTCCGCAGTGGGCGGAACGAATGATGCCGTCTCTCTGGCACCAGGGTGGCTACGGCTCGGTTCCGTAGGATGCCGGCGGCGCGGACCTGCAGAGCGGCCTGGTGGGTATGGGGCGGGCGGCGGAACTGCTGAGTCGACCGCCTTGCGAGCAAGCAGTACGCGGCCGCCGTACGGGAACCGCTCACCCGGGCCGCCGCCGGGACGGCCCCGCTGATGCGCTCCCCTGACGCGGCCGTCGCCGCCACCACCGAGCAGCTGCTCAACGCCTGCGGGGATTTGGAGAGCACCGAGCGCCTAGAGGCGGCCGACGAGCGATCTCACCAGCCGTCGTCGGACCACCGGCCGTCGCTCAGCGCCGTTTCCCAGTCTCCGGGGAGGTGATGCCGTGGCTGGCGCGGCGCATGGCCTCGTACAGTGCGGCGTCCGACGGCGGGTCCGGGAGAGTGCCGCGGGCCGGGGCCTGAAAGGACTGGATCATCCATGCTACGAGGCGACGCCAGGCATCGGGGGCGGCGTCGCCGGTAGCGCTGAGGACGCCAGCTGGCTGGCCGGGTGCCGCAGTATGCACCGCCGTTACGAACGCAAGGCAGAACACTTCCTCGCCTTCGCCGGCATCGCTGCGGCTCTCATCTGCTGGCGGTGCCTCTCGCGGCAGGCGTGATGCGGCGGGCTGCCCTCTACGGCACGTTCCAGGCGGAGATGAACGGTTGTCCATCCTCAGTGGCCAGGAAACTCAGAGTTCCGGGATGTGGGTGGCCCAGTAGTCGGCTGGCCGACGCGTCCAGGCCCAGCCACCGCACGGTGAGCACGCGCGCTAGATGACCGTGAGCGACCACGGCGACGTCACCGTCGTTCAGCAGCGGCCGGATCCGATCCAGCACCGCGTCCGTGCGCGCGGCCACCTGCTCGAGCCGCTCACCGGGATGGCCAACGTCGCCGGGAATGACGCCGTCCCGCCACAGGTCCCAGCCCGGCCGCCCCTCGCGGATCTGCGCCGCGGTCAGGCCCTCATAACCGCCGTAATCCCACTCCACCAGGTCGGGATCGGGCCTGACACCGGCCAATCCCGCCAGCTCGGCCGTCCGCATGGCGCGGCTCAGCGGACTGCTGAACACGCCGACCAACGGGCGTCGGGCCAACCTCGAAGCGAGCGCCTTAGCCGATGCCTCACCCGCGTCAGTCAGCGGAACGTCAGTGCGCCCCGCGTGCCGGCCCGACAGGCTCCACTCAGTCTGGCCGTGCCTGATCAATATCAGCTCCCCCATGAGCGAGCACGCTATCTGATCACGGGACACGGTGGGCCCGATTCCGCGTCTTCGCTCCCGCCATCTACCGCCACCAACTGGCCAAATGAGATGGCCTGTTAGAGCCTGTCCGGCGGATCTTGCCGGGTCCCGCGCCGCCCGCTACTCCCAGGTCGCCGTATCCGGGTCGATGCCGTGGGCGCGCGCACTCGCGTCGACGATGCGCCGGAACCATCCGGCGAGGCCGGGCCGGATGCCGTCGTAATGCGCCGCGAAGCCAGGGTCGGCCTCGAATTTACGGGCAAGGCAGACCTGCATTTTCCTGCTCAGGGGGAAGTACGCGGCGAAGACCTTGCGATGCCGCTCCACGAGCGCATCCGCCTCCGGGCTGCCGGGCGCGACGCCCGCGGCCATCGCCTCTGCGAGCGCGCACTCGAAGCCGGCGACCGCGTCGGTGACGGCCTGCCACTCCTCCGGCCCGCGGGACGCCGACCGTTCGGCGAACTGCTTCCATTGCGCCGTATCCCCGTATTCCTTACGGGCCTGGACCGCCCACTCCGGGTCCCACTCGGGGCCGAAGACCGCGGCCTGCTGATCGACGGTCAGCAGCAGCCCGCGCTCGTGGGCCTCGATCATCCGGTCGAGCCCGGTGCCAAGCCGCTGAAGGCGGTCGATACGCTCGGCGACCTCGCCGCGCTGCGCGCGCAGCGCGGCGGCCACGGACGGGGCCGGGTCGTCCAGGACGGCCCGGATCCGGTCCAGGCCGAGGCCGAGCTCCCGGTAGACGACGATGCGCTGCAGGCGCTCCAGGTCGGCGGCGGTGTAGAGGCGGTAGCCGGCGAGGGTGCGCAGCGACGGGCGAGCAAGGCCGATCTCGTCCCAATGGTGCAGCGCGCGGACGGTCACGCCCAGGCGCTTCGACGCCTGACCGACGGTCAGGCCGTCAGCGGCGTCGATTCCGGCTGCGTCAGGCATGTTCCTCATTGTCGCCGTTGCCGCCCTCCCCGCCCGGCGGGGCGATCCCGACGGCCGCGAGGTTCCGTGCCTCCTGGCTCTCCGGGTCGAAGGGCTTTGCCGCGGTGAACACGATCCGCGCGTTCTCGGGGGTGATCACCGCCACGTCGCGGGTGTTCCAGGGCGTATCCCGTGGCCCGTCGACCGACTCCGGCCGCAGCGCCCGGCAGTCCTCGACCAGCTCATCGACCTGGCCGAGCACGCACGCGAAGCTGACGCTGATCGTCGGCGTCCGTTCCGGCAGGCTCTCCGCCGCGACCAGAAGCACGTCCTGGAACGCCCACCGGCGCAAATGCACCAGCGTGCCGGGGATGGCGAACAGCTCGAAGAAACCGAGCCCGCGGGTCCAGAAGTCCACGGACGCCGCCAGATCGCTCGTCGGGATCGTCACAAAGGCCGGCATGCCGTAGATGCCGCGGAACGGCTCCGGCGGCACCGCATGCGGGCCGGGAGCGGGCACGGGACTCATCTCGAAGGCGTTGAAGTAGTCGCTCATGCCCGCCACCTTCCGGCCTCACGCCGCGTGAGGGTCAAGCCGGTCGCGCCCGTCCCGCTAGTCGCACCGGGGCGAGGCGTTTGTGCGGCAGCCGACGCTACAGCTCGATCTCGATCTGCTCGATGTCGGTGAACTCCACCCCCAGGCCGGGCGCGCGGGTGTTGTTGGCGCGGAAGTACATCTGCGCGAGGCCCTCGGCCGCGATCTGCTGGAGCTGGCGTTCGGTGGCGCCCTGTTGGGCGGTGAACAGGCGGTCCGCGAACTCGGGCGGCAGGGCTTGGGTGATGTCGCGGATCCGTGCGTCGTCGGTGGTGCCCGGGGCGGCGGTGAACCCGAAGCGGGCGCGGGTGGAGACGACCAGCCCGGTCGTGGTCGCGGCCTTCTTCTTCGCCTTCGCTCTGACCTGCGGTTGCCACCGCTTCTTGACCTCGCGGTCTATGCGTTCCCGCAGTTCCCGGCGGGGCCGCTTGAGTGTGCCGACCACGTACCGCTCCACGGTGCGCTGGGACACCCCAGCAACTGGGCAACCAGCTTAGTGCCCTTGAGCTGCTTGACCAGGTACTTCATCTGCGGCGAGACACCGAGCCGGAACGAGCCCGGGGCGGGCTTGCCCTCCGGCGTGTGCGGCAGGAAGTCCAGCGGGGACGGGCCGGGCGAGGGGTAGACGATCGCGTCGGTGCCGATGGCGACCGGGTACAGGTCGGCGGCGGCCGCCGGGACGCCCTCTCCTACTACCCGCACCTGCTCGCGTGGGAGATCGCCCGCCTCCTCGACCACAAACGCGTCACCCCCGTCATCCTGCTCGACAAGCAGCACGCCGAGGCGGCGATCAAAACGTTCGTGCAGCTCTACGGGGCGAAGTTCCCCAAGGCCGTCAAGAAGATCACCGCCGACCAGGCCGAGCTGCTGGCGTTTTACGACTTCCCGGCCGAGCACTGGATCCATCTACGGACCACGAATCCGATCGAGTCCACGTTCGCCACGGTCCGGCTGCGGACCAAGGTCACCCGCGGCGCCGGTTCGCGCACCGCCGCACTGGCGATGGTCTTCAAGCTGGTCGAGTCTGCCCAGCAGCGGTGGCGGGCGGTGAACGCGCCCCACCTCGTCGCCCTCGTCCGGGCCGGAGCCCGCTTCGCACACGGCCGACTCGTCCAGCGGCCCGAGGCGATTGCGGCATGATCGAGGCCAGTCGATTACCTGGGGGCCGACGTGGCATGGTCCGAACACGTGGTGGTGCGAGACGGCGTCCGGCTTGCCTGCCGGGATTGGGGCGGGCCGGGACAGCCCATCGTGTTGCTGCACGGCCTGGCCGGTCACGCGGGTGAATGGGACGTGCCGGCACAGCGCTTGAGCTCCCCGTATCGGGTCGTCGCAGTCGACCAGCGCGGGCACGGCGCCAGCGAGCGCCACCCGTGGGACGTCTCCCGGGCCGCCTACGTCGCCGACGTCATAGCCGTTGTCGATCAGCTGGCGCTGCAGCGGCCCGCCCTGGTCGGCCAGTCGCTGGGCGGGCACACGGCCATGCTCACCGCCGCCGCACATCCCGGGCTCTTCCGCGCGTTCGTGCTCGCCGAGGCCGGCCCCGGTGGTTCAAATCCGAACGGCCCTGTGGACATCGGTGGATGGCTCGACTCATGGCCGACACCGTTCCCCTCACGCGAAGCGACAGCCGCGTTCCTCGGCGGCGGACCGGTCGGCGCAGGCTGGGCGGCCGGGCTGGAGGAACGCGAGGGCGGATGGTGGCCTCGCTTCGACCGGGACGTGATGGTCCGCTCGCTGGCGGAGAACGCTCAGCGTTCCTTCCGGCACGAGTGGGAGCAGGTCGCGTGCCCCACCCTGGTCGTCCTGGCCCAATCCAGCTTCATCCCCGCGCAGGGAGCCGACGAGATGCTCCGGCAGCGACCCGCCCCCATGGCCATGAGCATCCCCGGCACCGGCCACGACCTGCACCTGGAGCAGCCCGAGATCCTGCACACCGCGCTCTCGGACTTCCTCGAAAGCCTCGCCTGAAACTCCTACGCGGTCACAACAACACCAAAGTCAGACCCCGCACATAGCCACCGATCCGGTTCTGCCACTGTCCCTGGAAGAGGTCTTCCGGGGTTGCCGAGTTCAGAGCCATTGATGTCACCGCATCTGTGGTCTGACCAGCGTGCATGCATAACATCTAGATGAGAGGAAGTAGTGACATCGGAATGAGAAATCGCACGGCCGGGGCGGGCGGTCCCTGCCGGGTATGCAGAGGCTAGGCCCGAGGCTGAGGTGTCCTGGCTCGACCGTGTGACACGCACCTGGTGGTGTCCGCGGATCGCAGGCCGGAAGGGAGCCTGACATGGACGAAACCCTCTCCACCGATGTGCTCGTCGTCGGTGCGGGGCCCTTCGGTCTCTCAGCGGCCGCCCTCGCTCGCGATCACGGCATTGACGCGCAGGTGGTCGGGCGGCCGATGGGTTTTTGGCATGAGCACATGCCCGACGGAATGCTGCTGCGCTCGGGGGTCGACTGGCATCTGGACGCCGCAGGAGTGCACACGTTTCTGGCCTTTCTGGAAGAGCAGGGCCTGGCCGGTGACGAGGTTCTCCCGGTGCCCGTGGGACTGTTTCGTGAGTACGGGGAGTGGTTCTGCCGCGTCAAACAGGTGCCGGTCCGGTCCGGACTGGTGCGGGACATCGCACGGCGGGAGACGGGATTCGAAGCGGAACTCACCGATGGCGGGCGGCTGCGTGCCGAGGTCGTGGTCGCTGCTCCTGGTGTCAGTTATTTCCGGCAGTTGCCTGCGTGGGCGGCCGATGTGCCGGCCCGTCGGGTGGCCCATAGCTGTGACCTGGTCCGTTTCGATGACCTGGCGGGCCGGCGGGTGCTGATCGTGGGAGGTCGGCAGAGCGCGTACGAGTGGGCGGCCTTGCTTGCCGAGCACGATGCCGAACACGTCGACGTCGTCCACCGCCATCCCGTTCCGCGTTTTGAGCCGGTGAGCTGGGCGTTCTTCGACGACTACGTCGACAGCACCCTGCAGGTCACCGGGTGGTGGCGTCGGCTGACGGCCACGGAACGGGAGGCGATCGACATGCGGTGCTGGCGGGCCGGACGGGCGACTCTGGAACCATGGCTGCCTGCTCGGCTGGACCCGGCGGTGGTGCACCTGTGGCCGGACACCGATGTCGTACACGTCGACGGCGGCGCGAGCGGTGACACCGTGCAGGTCACGCTGTCCAATTCCGAAACCCTGACAGCTGATCAGGTGGTGTTCGCCACCGGGTACGCACCCGACCTGGCACGTGTCCCCTACCTGGCCGGTCTCCTGGAGCAGATCGCCACCCGCGACGGGTTCCCGGTGCTGGACGAGAACTTCCAGACCGCCGTTCCCGGGCTCTATCTCACCGGATTCGCAGCAACGCGGGACTTTGGCCCGTTTCTGGGTTTCGTCAAAGCCGCACCGGCCGCGGCGACCATCCTCCTGCGGCACTTGCAGGCCCGCTGGGCCTGACGAGAAGACCCGACCCGCTCACGAGCACACCCGCGGTGCCCCAGCCGTCGGCACCCACGCAACCGGCCACGGCTTCGGCGGCATGATCGGCCGACGCAGCGTGCCGCAGGACAGAAGCGGCCGCGGCGGTGGGGTCCAACCCCAACCGACCGGCCGCTGACAGGCACGGCCGCGCCCCCTCTTTCCGACCCGCACGGGCGCGCGCCGGTCGATTGCCCCGTCGGCCTCGCCCCGGCGCGGCCGACGGGGCAGGGCGCACCCTCTCCCTTGGACGGGCAGCCGGCACGTGCCGGCGCATCGGCTGGGTATGGCGAGCGGGCGTCTGCGGTGTCCGCGTCCCTTCCTGCCCGCGCCCAGATCTCCTCTTTGGCAGCCGAACTGCATCGCCTCGGCCGCCCTTGGTGCTATTGGGGCCAGTGGGGTGGGCGTTTTTCAAGGAAGGAAGTGATGCCTTCACGAGCTGCCGGGGTTTGGGAGGAGTCGGCCATGACCTGGCAGGCAATGGCGTAGGCGTCTGCTTCAGGGCGGTCCAGTTGTTCATACAGGGTGCGTTTGCCCAGTGCCTTGCTGGCCGCGCTGCCGCGGGTGGCGCGGGTGAGGAGTTCCTCGACCGCTGTGTCCAGCTCGCCATCGGGTACGACTTGGTTGATCAGTCCCCAGTTCAGGGCGGTGCGGGCGTCGATCACGTCACCGGTCAGGGCCATCTCCATGAGCCGTTTGCGTCCGATGGAGCGGGCCACCGGCACGGCAGGGGTGTGGCAGAACCAGCCCCCCTTGCCGCCGGGAAGGGCGAACCCGGCACGGTCACCCGCCACGGCCAGGTCGCAGGACGCCACCAACTGACACCCGGCGGCCGTGGCCAGCCCCTGCACCCGGGCCACCACCACCTGTGGGACGGACTCGACCAGTCGCATCACGTCGGTGCACAGCTGCAGCAGTTCGCGGGCGCCCTGCACGTCGAGGGCCAGCACGTCGGCGAAGTCGTGCCCGGAACTGAAAACCGGTCCCCTGGCCGCCAGCACGATCCCCCTGGCCCGGGAGCCGGCCACCTCGGTCAGGGATTTCTGCAGCTCTCGCAGCATCTCCCTGCTCAGAGCGTTCCTGCGCTCGGGATGATTCATAGTGACCCAGGTGTAATCGCCCCGAGTGCACACGATCACCCGCTCACATGTGGACATGATCTCACCCTACGCCTGGCCCGCGCTCCGAGTCCGTGTGCTGTTCGCGACGCTTCGCGACGGCACCTTCTACGAGCCCCGAAGCCCATGCCTCGCCTAACGACCTCATGCATGGCTGGCCGTGGCACATCGAGGGTGGCGGAGCTGAAGCTGCTCAGGCTTGAAGGCCACGAGACAGCGTGGCGGTCTGCTGGTGTGAGAGCAGTCCGGCGACGGCGTGGACGATGTCACTCATGTGTTCGTGGCGGGCGAGGGCCCGCCAGTTTTTCAGGTGGGCGATGCCGTGCTCGACGCGGATGCGCCGGGAGCAATGCGCCTTGCGTTGCTGCTCATGCCTTTCCTCGTACCAGGCGGGAGCGTTCTTCTTGAACTTGCGATGAGGTGGTGTCACCACGCGTCCGCCGGTCTGCGCGCCCATGCCCTGGTAGCCGGCGTCTGCGAGGATCTCCATGAACGGGCCGTCGGCCAGGAGCTGGGCCAGTCCGAGTTGTCGGGCCTGGGTGATGTCGGCACAGCTCCCCGGCCGGACCGGGCTGCAGAACAGCACACGCCCCTCGGCTCCGTGAGGACCATGGTCCTCACGGCGTTCTGCTTGGTCTTTCCGGAGACGAATTTGTCCCGGTCCTTGCGGCCTGCTGCTGGGCGTCGCACACGCATCTCGTCGACGTAGTCGAAGACCTCGTCGTAGGAGCCGATCCGCTCGGCGATCAGCAAGGTGTTGTCGCACGCCTCCGGCAGCTCGGCGAACAGGGACCGCATCTCCTGCGCGGTCTTCAGGTAGTAGCTGCAGCCCTGGAACCGGAACCGTTTCTCGTCGGCCTTGTTCTTGCCGACGCCGATGCACAGCGGGTTGTCGTGCGCGTCGGCCTGGTGCTCGTGGACGTAGTGCGCGTCGTTCGTGGCCAGGAGCGGCATGTCGCCACCACCGGACACATCCTTTGAGCCCTCGCCGTCGTCCGACATGGCGCGCTACCCGCCCAGCCTCCAGAACTCCTGCTTCCGGTTACGCCGCGACGAGGGAGCAACATACGCCTCGATCCCGATGATCGGCTTCGCGCCGTCGAAACCCTTGGCCACCTGGTGAAACTCATACGCACCGAGTCGAGCATCGAGTACTTGGTGTGGTTATGCAGGTGAACAAAAGACCGGGAAACCGGGTGCACACCTCCGCGAGAGGCCAAGGGAGAGGCCTCAGGCTCCCCCTCGACCCATCACCCCCGGCTCGCTCGGCTCCAGCGAACAACCCCCATTTTCAAGGGAGTTAAGTCAACGTACGTCCGGCGTTCCAGGGCACTTGGAGTCTCTTGATGGGGCTATTTGAATCTGGTTCTGGCCGCGCTTCCGTGAATCCGCAGGTCAGTTGCTGATAGGCGGGATCGTTGCGTCGGCGTCTGTCTGGCCGTGGCGGCTGCCGCAGCGGCGGTCGGCCGGCCGGTTGCCGGCCTGACGCCGCGCTGCCCGGTCTTCTGGCTAGCGCCAGCGGGTGCGGAAGCCGCCGGGGGTGTCGCCGGTCTCGCGGGTGAAGAACTTCCCGAAGTTGGCGGGTTCGGAGAATCCGAGCATCCGGCCGATCGCGGCGACTGGCAGGTCGGTGTGCACGAGCAGGCGCTGCGCCTCCAGAGCGGCGCGGGCGTCGATGAGTTCTTTGGCGGTGCGGCCGGTGGCGGCTTGGCAGGCTCGGGTCAGGGTGCGTGGTGAGTAGCCGAGTTGGGCGGCGTACCTCTGTACGGAGCGGGTGGCGGCGAAGGAGCGCTCCAGCTCGTAGCGGAAGGCACGGAAGACCTCGCCGCCGGCCCTGGCCGAGGCGGCATGGCCGGGATGGGGCAGCCGGGCCAGACGCAGCAGCACCGCTCCGAGGAGTTGACGCAGCAGTGGGACGGTGAGGTCGGCGTCCGTGTCCTCCCGGCGGTCCTCAAGGGTGTGGTACTCGGCCGCGATCTCGGTCAGGGCCCGGTCGAGGACCTGGTGGTTGGCTGGAGACAGCGTCCAGCCGGGCGGGCCGAAGCCGTCGAGGAGGGACGCGAGCTGAGGCAGGCGCGGCGGGAAGGCGGCGGTGAACAGCACCAGCACGGCATCCAAGTCGGCCAGGCGGCCCTCCGCATCGACCGGGAACCGCTGGACCTGACCGGGCCGCAGATGCAGCAGTCTGCCCGGTGCGCAGGGCTGGGGGACGAAATCGACCATCATGGTTGCCTCACCGCCCCGTACGAGGAGCAGTTGATGGAAGTCCGGCCGGCTCGGGGCGCGGGCGACCGCCCTTGTCAGGCGGCGGCGCAGGACGTCGAACGTCAGCACCTCGATGCCCAGCCGCGGCCGGTCGGGATTGAGGTAGGCGATGTCGATGACGTCATGTTGTCCAACTTTGACCATGATGGGTCCCGACTCTACCTCGTCGCGAGAGGCCCTTGGCGGGGATCGTGGAGGCGTCGCCGCGTACTACCGGCCTGCGCCCTGAGGCCCGCGGCCCGCTCGTACATCCCTGCCCGTTGGGCACACCAGGTAAGGACCCACCACTGTGAAGACTGCGATCACCGATCCCGCGCTGCTGCCCGGCGCGTTCGAGGCTGCCCTGAACGGCGGTGACGTCGAGGGTGTGCTGGCCCTGTTCGCCCCTGGCGCCACCATGCGCACGCCGGCCGGCCAGGTCATCACCGGTCACGAGGCGCTGCGCCGGGAGATCAGCGCGACCGTCGCCGCCCGTGGACGGCTCACCAACATCCCCCGGCACACCCTGGTCGGCGCCGAGGCCGCGCTGCTGGTCACCGACTGGACCCTCGAAGTCACCGCTCCCGACGGCGAGCGTGTCGCCCCGACCGGCACCACCGCCAACGTCGCGTGCCGAGGCATCGACGGCTGCTGGCGGTTCGCCGTGCTCAATCCGCTCGGCACGGCCTGAGCGACCGCCTGAGCGCGAAATGTGCCGGCCTCCGCCGGCCCGACGGTGGTCCGTCCCGCCGGCAGCGGCCGGACGGACCACCAGGGCTCCGCGACACCACCGGGACTGCCACGTACCGCTGCCGCCGCCACCGGGGCCATGAGGCCCCGTGCCTCACGGAACTGCGGACAGAGCCGTTTTCAAGAATCGCGATCATGCTGAAGGGCATCCACTCGGCGTGTCGGAGCGCACCGGCCGCGTCATTCATGGCGGCGGCAAGGCGAGGACCGACTGCTGCGCAGACTTCCTGCTCGGGTCGCCTGTGGTACTGCGTCAGCTCGCCGGATCCGGCAAGAAGGAAGAAGACTGTCCCTACACGGCAGCAGGGCGTAGTGGCCTGGAGATGAGCGTCCTACCGGAGGCAGAGGTCTGGGTGTGCGGGAAGCAGACCTCGATGGTGGGTCCGTCTTGGGCAGGGCGGCAGTTCCCGAAACCCTGCCGCGCCGTCCGGTGGCTTCCTGGCTCCCCGCAAGCCGGCGCAGCGTTCAGTACTGCTCGGTCTCTACGAAACCCGAGTTCCCGTCGTCGTCGGCGCCGAAGGCGTCCGCGGCTGCGGTCGGGTCGAATCCGGGCGGGCTGTCCTTCAGGGCCAGGCCCATGCCGGCCAGCTTCGCCTTGACCTCGTCGATGGACTTCGCACCGAAGTTGCGGAT
>NZ_JBITZN010000030.1:0-10592 GCF_044546895.1 Streptomyces sp. NPDC053069
AGACTTCCTGCACACCTACAACCACCATCGCTGCCACACAGCACTCGGAGGCCAGCCACCGATCAGCCGTGTGAACAACGCTTCAGGTCAATACAACTAGGGCCTGTCCGGCCGATCATGCACCGGTCTGATCCGGGAAGTTGGGAGGGACGCAAGGAAGCGCCAGGCCGGAGGATTCTTGGCGCGCTGGCCCTGGTAAAACAGTGACCGGTGGGTATCCAGGAGCGGGAACGAAAGATGTACCGGCCGCTGCGGCGGGCAGGCCTTGAGGTGATCCCGGACGCAGTGCCGGACGGCACGATGCCGTTCGTCTCCGGATGGCATCCCAAGGACGTTGCCGGCCGCTTCTCCCACCAGTACGAAACCCCACGGCTCGTCGAGCGTCTCAACGAGGACTGGTACGACCTGGCGGTCTCCTCGGGCCTTCTCGACCACCGGCGTGAGTTCCTCGTCCTGCTTCCCCACGGCACCCACACGCACCAAGCCGTCCTGCGTAGGCAGAACCAGCACTATGGCCGCCGTGCCGCACCGGCGGTCTGGGCCCGGGTCGGGCTCCTGGACCGCTGGGACATCATGGGCCGGGGTGCGGCATCGGCGTTCCTCGGCATACGCGCGGGCCACCCGGGCTTTGGCATGATGGCGCTCGACAGCAGTGTGTACATCAGCTGCTCGACCGGCGAGATCGGTGTCGACGTGCTCGCGGTGCGTCACCCAGACCGCTCTGAGAACATCCTGCAGAACCTGGAATGGTACGCACATTGGGACTACCCCCGTGCCGACAAGGAGTTGCAGAAGCGGATCGCCGTCTGGCTCGCGGGCCGCGCACCGGGGACCGCCAGCCGTTCCGACCGATGACCACGCGCCCCGGCGGCGAGGTCGGCAAGAGTGTCGCCGTCCAGCTGATCATGTGACTACTCCGTTGTCGAATCGTTCACGTGGTCATGGGGCGGGGTGACCTGACCGGTGTTCAGTGGCGCGACCTGCCCGAACGGTTCGGTCCGTGGAAGACGGTCTATGAACCCACCGCTTGTGGTCGGCCGACGGAACCTGGGAACGCCTGCTCCGGCAGGTCCAGGCCGAGGCCGGTGCGGCAGGTGGGATCGACTGGGACATTTCCGTCGACTCCACCATCGTGCGAGCGCATCAGCACGCCGCCGGCGCCCGCACCGATCCGCCGTCGGCTCCCTCCTCAAAGGGGGACATGCCGACAGAACACCAGGACGAGACGCGGTGGCAGAGCCGCGTTGCCCGTCTGGCGGAAATGGTGCTGGAGGTGAGGGCCTGGGCCGTTCGCGCGGCGGGTTCACGACCAAGCTCCACCTGAGCGCGGACGGCCGCTGCCGCCCGCTTTCCCTGATCGCCACACCGGGACAGAGGGCGGACTGCACCCAGTTCAAGCCCGTGCTGGAGAAGATCCGCGTCCCGCGGATCGGGACGGGCAGGCCCCCGTAAGAGGCCGGACAGTCTCGCCGCGGACAAGGCCTACAGCAACGGGCCGTGCCATGAGTACCTGCGGCGCCGGGCATCCGGCACACCATCCCGGAGAAGATCGACAGCCAGGCCGCCCGCCTGCGCAAAGGCACACGCGGCGGACGGCCACCGGGCTTCGACGAGGAGCGGCACAAGAAGCGCAACACCGTCGAACGGGCCATCAACAAGCTCAAGCACGCCCGAGCTGTGGCCACCCGCTACGACAAGCGCGGTTACATCTTTCTCGGGACCGCGACTCCCGCAGCCCTCGTCATCTGGCTCCGCGCATGATCGGCCGGACAAGTCCTAGTCGACCCCGTAACCGTGCTCGGACAGGTCGAACCAGTTCCCCTCGGGATCGATGGCGCGGAATTCGGCGTACGGGCGCGGGGATGCCCGGCGCTCGGGGCGCTCGACGGGTTCGTTCGCCAATTCCGCACAGAGTCGGCTGATGTCGTTGACGTGGAATCCGAAGTGGTTTATTCCGGCGGGGGCCTCACCGCCCATATCAAGCTTGAGCAGGGCCAGGGTCAGGTAGCCGTCGTGGAGGAAATGGTTGCCCGCCTGGTCGGCGGCGAGTAATTCCATGCCGAAGCGCTCGCCATAGAAACGCGCCAGTTCCGCCGGCTGTCGGGCATACAGGGCCAGATGACGAATTCTGGACCTACTCACGAGAGTGTGCTCCTTTCTTTGTCGGCGCCGGTCGACCGTGGTCGCCTGTCATCTTCTGTACCCGTAATCTTCGATGTCTGCCACCCCTCGCCGTTATTGACGGACCGGCAGCATGTTGATGAAGGCGACGATGAGCCAGTTCTCCCGGCGGCGCTCCAATACCGCCTGAGCGTGCAGTACGAGAGCGGCGCCAGATTCCCGGGTGTGCACCGTGTTCTCCACCCGCGCCACGGCGATATCCGGCCGGAGATGGGTCACCCGCAGGACGGTGGCCGTCAGACGGGTTCCCGCATAAACCGTGGTGAACAGGTGCCGATGCGCCGCCGCGATCTGCGTGCTGCCGCGGTAGTGGTCGGCGCGTACGGAGGTGAAATCCGCGTCGGCGGAGAAAACCCGGGCGAAGGCATCGGCGTCGGACCGGGCCCATGCCGTCTCCAGGGCCGCGAAGGCGGACCGTACCTCCGCCGCGTCGGCGTCGGCCGCGGTCATGCCGGCACGCCCCTTTTGCGGTGTTCGTGGAGCTGGATGCGCAGCGGCGTGCAGGCCGTTGCGTCGGGGCCATACGCGGGGCCCCAGGCGGCCACCGTGTAGCAGAGCAGCCCCTCCTGGCGCTCCACGTAGCAGATCATGTTCACCAGCCAGCCGGTGCTGGCGAACATATAGGCGTCCATGGGCGTCGGTGCTTCGCTGATGCGCAGGCCGCGCTCGCTCGGCGGTCCGATCCGGTGCCAGTCGGGATGCAGATGGATCGAACCGAGCACCTCCAGGCCCTGTTCGGCCGCCAGGCGGTGGACGCGCAGCAGATCGCGCGAATCGCACCAGAATCCGCGGTGGACGTTGTCGTAAGCCGTCCCGAAGCGCGGGACGATCGTTGTGCGGAACTCTTCCGTGGCCGCCCGGTCCGCGGACCGGGCGTTGCGCGCGAACTCCGTCGCGGCGATCAGCGCCCGGCCGTTGCGGAGGGTGCCCGTGAGGAGGGCGAAGGACGAGGGGGGCTCGGCGGGCGAGCACCCCTCGTACGCCTCGAAAGCGGCACGCAGAAACGGCGCGAGCGTCTCGTGACTCACCACGACAGTGCTGCATCGAGCGGCGCCGCCCCCGGACGACCCGGCCAGGGTGCTCCGCCCGGTGATCTCAGAGGTCACAGACCGGCCTTCGCCGCCGTCCCCGGGACTTCGGTGCCCCACACGTCGCCGTACAGCCAGTTGCCGCGCGCCTGTGGATCGTTGCTGGTGTAGTACTCCCGGTAGGCACTCAGGATTTCGTCGACGGACAGCGATCCGTCGCCGTTGACGTCGAGCTTCTCGAAGGCGAGCCGTCGGTTTTCCGGGGAACTTCCCATGGCCTTCTGGAAGCAGAGGAATTCCTCGGCACTGACGGTGCCGTCGCCGTCGCGGTCGCAGACGCGCCAGATAGCCTCGGCCAGCGGCCGGAACAGGGCATCGAACCGCTCGGGATGGTCACCGAACACGCCGATGATCCCCTTGCGCCATTCCTCGGGGTTGATCCTTCCGTCACCGTCGACATCGAGGTGCTCCAGAATGTTGTGCATGAACTCCTGGTAGCTCTTGAAGAGGCCCACCGCCGGTGCCGAATCGATGGGGATGTTCTGGTGTGCGATGATCCTGGCCGCCATTGCCAGTACGTCGGCCTCGTCGAAGAATCCGTCTCCGTCGACGTCCACATGTCCGAAACAGACGTCAATCTTGCGCTCCAGCAGATCGCCCTTGGTGCGCCGGTCCGCCATAAGAAAAACCCACCCCTTCGATCTCGTATTCGCTTTGCCCTGTCGGGCTCCCGGATCGAGAATTCCCGGCTCCCCCTTCAGGGAAACCGCGGCAGCCACACCTTTCAATAGATGGGTAATCAGATGAGTAAGCCGCTGAGCGCGGGGGCTCTTCCGGCGCCTGATGTCGTACCGCCATGATCCGCCGGACAGCCCCTAGGCGGCTTCGTTGGATCACCGGGCAGACCACAAGAGATGCCCGCTCCGGGGAGTCCGGCCAGGTAGATGGTCGCGGTCTTCTCGTAGCGGGTGGCGACGCCGCGCCGCTGCTTCCAGCGGTTGATGCATCGCTCGATGGTGTTGCGCTCCTTGTACGTCTCGCCGTCAAAAGCCGGTGGTCCGCCGCCCCTGCTGCCTCGACGCAGCCGGTGGTCCCGCTGGTCGGCCGGGACCGGAATCACCGCCCGGATGCCGCGCTTGCGGGCACGTCACCGGCTGCCCGGCGGTGAGGTGGAAGGCCAGGGGTCGACAGCGGCCATCTGCTGTGAGGTGGGCCTTTGTGGTCAGCACGCCGCGGGACCGGCCGATGGCATGGTCTACCGCTCTGCGGCAAGTCGCGTGGGCGCACGAGCTGCGCCAGGCGGTGGACGAACTACGGGCGCCCGGCTCGGCACGGCAGCTTCCAGCGCATCCGAAGGGGCGCATACGCCGAGCGCGCGTGCCCTGCACACCCCCGCGCCCTTCCTCACTACCCCGGCACTCCAAGGCCAGCGCCGACCGTCGGCCCCGTTCGGCCACGGGCGCGCCGTCGTTGCAACCGACGCCGCGTGCCACCGCCATCCACCGAGCCGCGCCCAGCAACTTCCCCGCCATGGCCCCCTCCAATCCGGAAACCACCCCCCCCAGCGCCAACCAGTTCCGGCTCACGGAGTTCACTCACAGGAGTGACACCCGCCGTACGACCCGCACCTCCCGGCCGCAGACAGACCCGCAATCCCCGGCGCACCCGATCGGTCGCAGGCCTGCATGACGCCGTGAGGCCGACCGGTCTTTCGAGTAGCGGTGACCGGCCGTCACGTCCGCCCAGCCCTCGACGTCCGCACTGCTGATGAACACCAGCGAGGAACAGCCGATCAGCGCCCGGGGTCTCCTCGGTCAGGCGATCGATCTCCTTGCGGAGCGAGTTCGGGTTCGGCTGCGGGTAGAGCTCGCGCAGCTGCTCCGGGCTGGTGAGGGCGTCCGCCCGGAGGGATTCAAAGGGCAAGCCGGCGACCCCAGTGCCGATCATCATACGGACGACCCTGGAAGACGGCCGAGCAAGTGCGCGGCTCAGCGCGTGATCTCGCCCGCGTTGACCAGTCGCCACTCCTCGGTGCAGTCGGAAGAACGTGGCGGTGCGAGGCCAGTCCGTACCGAGGCGGATCTCGGCAAGCAGGCGCTCCGTCAGGGCAGCACGGCGCCCGCCTCGTCCCGCTGCCATGCCGAGCCGAGGAGTCCGGTCAGCACGCGGACCGGGGCAGAGGCCAGCGTGGGTGAACCAGGCCATGTTGTCCGACCTGACCACTCTGTTAGGAGTTCTGAGACGAGACGGACGGGCCCTACTCCCCCTCGGAGCGGGGCTGCTGCTCACCTGGTCACGACTTGCCCGCTCTCCCGCGACGTCGGATAGGCGGCGGCCACGTCTGCACACTGCGTCTTCACGCCGACCGGTGTCGAGTCCCGCAGGTGCGTGAGCGCGCTGTACTCGGTCTCGTGGATGCCGTTCTTCTGGAGGTCCTGCACCGTTGCATAGACGTATCCGGCCAGCGCCGCCGAATCTTCGTTGCAGCGGGATCCCCACGTATTGAGTGCCTGCTGGTACTGGCCGACGAGGTGGCTTCCACCGTCCAAGTCCGCAAGCTTCTGCGCCGAGCTCGGAGCGCTGTGGCTGTCGTTCGAACTTGAGCAGCCGACAAGCGAGACGCTGATGGCGAACAGGATGGCGGCGGTGATGCGGCGGCGCATGTGTGTCCCCCTGATGTTGGATGCCGGCCGCATGATGCGCCCACCGCCCGCGAGCGGAAGTCCACTTCACCGGACTGTGATCCCAGGAAGTCCGTGATACTGCCCCACTGCCGGCGGGGTCGCAGTGTCACGGATCCGTCACACACTTCACTTCTCCCCCACGAGTGCCTTAGCGTGTTCCGCCTGTATTGGCACCACTAGGGGGATCGATGCGCGTCCGCATCATCGCTGCTGTCCTGCTCTGCGTCGCGAGCGCGGGCGTTGTCGCCTGCCAGCCGACCGACACCGCCAAGCCGAGTGGCAGCGCGCCACCGGCGGCCACGAGCGGCGCGCCGAAGAAGGACGACAAGCCGGCGGAGAAGAAGGTGACGGTGCCGAACTTCGTGGGCATGGGTCTGCAGTCCGCGCAGGACAAGGCGCAGGCGGCCAGCTTCTATAGCCTCAAGAGCCACGACGCGTTGGGCCGGGCCCGGATGCAGATCCTGGACCGCGACTGGAAGGTCTGCTCCCAGAACGTCAAGGCGGGCACGGTCGTGGTCACTTCGACACAACTGGACTTCGGTGCTGTGAAACTGACTGAAAGTTGTCCGGCGCACGACCAGGCGGCACCCTCGGCGGCTGGCGGGTCGATGCCGGACTTCCGCGGCAAGAGCGTGAAGGCGGCGCGGCAGGCGCTGGACTCCAGCACATCGATCACCGTCAACGACGCGACGGGCGACAGCCGGATGGTGATCATCGAGTCCAATTGGCAGGTGTGCTCCCAGAAGCCAGCCGCAGGAACGAAGCTGAACGGTCAGCCGGTGACGCTGGATGCGGTCAAGTACGGCGAGAGCTGCCCGTAGGAACGGCGAAGACGCCCCCCTCTCGAAGGAGGGGGGCGAGTCTCATGCGGGTAAGTGCCGTCGGTCCATGCGCCGCCGGTCGGTCGTGATGCTCCCGCTGTACTTTCAGCAGCAGACGGGTGCGCCGAACCATGAGAACGGCGACGGCCACGAGAGCAATTAGACGGGTTACTCAGTGTGAGTTGACCAGCCTGAGTTTGGGCTTCCCTCCAAGTCGGGCGGCCGGGCAGACCGAAGGCCGAGACCCAACGCCGGTCCCGGCCTTCCACTCACCTCGTCCGCAGACGATCACACCCCCCTGGTGCGGCTGAGGAAGACACGCTCCGACTTCAAGCGGCTTGGGGCGCTGCCGTCCGCGCTCAAGCGGGGCTACCAGCTGGAGGCTCCGCTGGAGCAGTTGTTCAGGCAGGCGCGCTTCCGGGCCGACCGCGACCCGACCGTCGCCAAACCGCGGCAGACGAACCTGATGGCCCGCTACGGCGACACCTGGTACATGAGCGAGGCGAAATGGCTCAACGGGCCAGCCGACGTCGACGTCTTCGACGCGTCACGGTCACGGTACGGTGCCGGGACCGGCCGCTGGCCTCTTGCCCGGCCGGTTCACGTGCGAAGGAGGACCTCTCATGACGATGGGCGCCGCGGAACCTGCCACGGACATCGAGCAGGCCACGCTGCCCGGACGGGCCGCAGCCTTGGTCGAGTTACTCCGGCGCAATGCAGCCCGCACCGAACAGGACCGCTGTGTTGCTGCGGAGAACATCGCGGCACTCGATGAGGCCGGCCTGTTCAGCCTCACCGTTCCCGAGCGGCTGGGCGGCCACCAGGAACGCATCCGCACGCTGGTCGAAGTGAGTTCCGAACTCGGCCGCGGCTGCGGATCGACTGCCTGGACCACCAGCTTGATCAACATCTCGGGGTGGCTCATCGGCCTCTATCCCCAACGCGCGCAGCGTGAGGTCTACGCGCAGGATCCCGGCACCCGTGCCTGTGCGGTCCTGCCACCCCATGGGACCGGCAGGACAGCCGACGCCGGCAGCATCGTCACCGGACGGTGGGGCTTTGCCTCCGGCTGTCTCCACGCCCGATGGGCGCTGCTCGGCATGACGCTCACGGGCGAGCGCGACGAGCGCCTGGACCAAGCACTGGCCCTGGTCCCGATGGACCAGCTGACGATCGAGGACACCTGGCACGTTGCCGGGATGCGTGGCACCGGCAGCAATACCCTCATCGCCGACGGCGTCTTCGTCCCAGACCACCGCATTCTGTCGGTTACGCGCGCGCTCCAGGGCGTTTATCCGACCGAGTTCAAGGACGAGACCCTGTACCGTGCGGCGTTCGTCCCGACGCTCGCCCTGTCGCTCGCCGGCCCGCTGTTGGGTCTGGCCCGCGGCGCGATGGAACTGGTGCTGGCCTCGCTGGCGATGGGCCGGGGCATTTCGCATACGCACTACGCACAGGCACGCGAGGCGCCCTCCACCCAGATGCAGCTCGCCGAGGCAGCATCATTGATCGACACTGCCACCCTGCACCTGATGCGTGCCGCGGACGATGTCGACAGCTGGGCGGCGAGCGGCCAGTGCATGCCCGTGGTCAACCGGACCCGGGCGCGCATGGATATCGGGACAGTCGCCCGCTGCTCACGTGATGCACTGGACCTGCTGCTGAGCGTCCAGGGGGCCCGGAGTTTCGCCGACGACAGTCCGCTGCAGCGCATCTGGCGGGACCTGGAGACTGGTACGCGGCATGCCATGGTCAACCCCGCCATCGCGACCGAGATGTACGGCCGGGCCCTGCTCGGTATCGAGGACCAGGTCACCCCGCTGATCTGAGCGGGCAGCTCTCGACGGCTCCCGGACATACCCCTCCTGCTACCCAGGATCAGAGAGCGGGGCACCGGTTGCTCCGGCCAGGCGAGACACCGGTGGGCGGCCGCGGGCGAAAGGTACGGGCCGGGCCACTGTCGCAGTGGAACGGGCTCAAGCGCGGACACGGGGTGGCCGATGGCGGTGGCATGGAAACGCATTCCCACATCGCCGCGCGCCGTCTTGCCTGCCGCCGCCTGCTCGGGGCGGCTGGCGGCCTGTTCAGTGCCCTGTGGGCGGTGGTGCCCGGGCCCTGGGCCGTAACCGCCCAGGTCCTCTTCCCTCGGATATCAGGGACTGCGGACGACAAGTGCCTTGAGGCTCTGTTCGCTTCGGAGAACCGCGTGATCCGTACACGCGAGCGAGTGGTCGCAGTGACGTTCAATGCGGCGTGGAACGATGCCGGACTGGACAGCGTCCTCGGGACGCTTGCCCGCCGGCACACGCCTGCCACCTTCTTCCTGACCGGCGACTTCGCCGACCGGTACCCCGCAGTGGTCAAGAGGATCGCGGCTGCGGGACACGGGCTGGGCAACCACTCCTACAGCCACGCCCACTTCGCCCACCTGACCGAGGCCGGAGCTCGCCACGAGGTCCGGGCAGCGGACCGGGCCCTGCACGCCGCCGGGGCAGGCCGTGCCCTGACCCCATTCTTCCGGTTCCCCTACAGCGAGACGAGCACCGCACAGATCAGAGAGATCAACAAGCTGGGATTCGCGGATATCGAATTCACCACGGACACCAACGGATGGATGGGCACCGAGGGCGGGATGACCGTGGACCGGGCGGTGCAAAGAGCCCTGGACGCCCTGCACCCGGGGGCGATCCTGCAGATGCACGTCGGCGCTCCCGAGGGGCGCACCGAGGTGATCGACGCCCAGGCCCTGCCCCGAGTCCTCGAGGCGATCCACGCCCGCGGTTATCGCGTCATCGACCTCCGCAGCCTTCTGGCCTCCGCCCCATCCGTGCCCAGTGGCGGACAAGGCACTTCGGGCAGCCGCGCCAGACCGTGACCGGGGCGAGCAGACAGAACAGGGCCGAAGCCGGTGTGCCCCCGGGCGGCCGACGTGCTGTCGCAGCGCGGGACGACTGCGCCGATCGCCTGACCACGACGACCTAGGCTGACGGTCATGATGACGACCGCCGATGAATGCCGCTCGATGGAGATGCTGGAAGCCCCAGTGTGACAATCGCTTCAAGCGTGGACGGGGGAGGCCACATGGAACAGAGCTCGGTTTGGGAAGAACCGCACGCGGTGACAGCGCGTGATCTTGTGATCGGTTACATCGACGCTCTCAACGCGGTTGGTGAGGCCGTAAGAGCGGCAATCAGCCCGCTTGAGCGGCTAGGGTCCGTCTTCAAAGGGATCTTGCCCAGAGCAGGCGTGAGGCCAGGCAGACCGCTGCTTCATAGCTGGTGGCGGTCTTGTCGTACCGGGTAGCAATGCCACGGAAGCCTTTGAGCAGGTTGAAGCACCGCTCGACGGTATTGCGGCGCCGATAGATCTCTTGGTCGAAGCCCGGCGGGCGACCGCCGACACTGCCACGGCGCCGACGGTGGCCTTTCTGATCGGAGCGCTCGGGGATGGTGTGGGCGATCCCGCGCCGGCGCAGGTAGGCCCGGAAGCCGCAGGAGCTGTAGGCCCTGTCCGCGATCAGGTGATCGGGGCGGCAGCGTGGGCGGCCATGTCCGATTCGAGGTACGCGTTGCGTTCCAGCAAAGGGCGAGCGCACGGGCTGTCGTTGCGCTGACCGGGGCTGAGCAGCACGGCCAGGGGGCGACCACGGCCGTCGCAGGCCAGATGGATCTTGGTGGTCAGTCCTCCGCGGGACCGACCGAGGGCGTGGTCGTCCTGTTCTTCCTGCCGTGGCTGAGCGGCAGTTCGGCCCGTGGCAGCGGCGTGCTGGTGAGCGCGGACAATGAGCGTTTTCAGCGTTGCTTCTCCAAGGTGAGGACGGCCTTGGTGATGACGCTCATGCGGTTGGGACTGATGCGGGATCTGCGGAAGATCTGCCA
>NZ_JBITZN010000031.1:0-1197 GCF_044546895.1 Streptomyces sp. NPDC053069
AACACAGTGGACGCGAGCAACTGAGGACAAGCCCTCGGCCTATTAGTACCGGTCACCTCCACCAGTTGCCTGGCTTCCAGATCCGGCCTATCAACCCAGTCGTCTACTGGGAGCCTTACCCCATCAAGTGGGTGGGAGTCCTCATCTCGAAGCAGGCTTCCCGCTTAGATGCTTTCAGCGGTTATCCCTCCCGAACGTAGCCAACCAGCCATGCCCTTGGCAGAACAACTGGCACACCAGAGGTTCGTCCGTCCCGGTCCTCTCGTACTAGGGACAGCCCTTCTCAAGACTCCTACGCGCACAGCGGATAGGGACCGAACTGTCTCACGACGTTCTAAACCCAGCTCGCGTACCGCTTTAATGGGCGAACAGCCCAACCCTTGGGACCGACTCCAGCCCCAGGATGCGACGAGCCGACATCGAGGTGCCAAACCATCCCGTCGATATGGACTCTTGGGGAAGATCAGCCTGTTATCCCCGGGGTACCTTTTATCCGTTGAGCGACGGCGCTTCCACAAGCCACCGCCGGATCACTAGTCCCGACTTTCGTCCCTGCTCGACCCGTCGGTCTCACAGTCAAGCTCCCTTGTGCACTTACACTCAACACCTGATTGCCAACCAGGCTGAGGGAACCTTTGGGCGCCTCCGTTACCCTTTAGGAGGCAACCGCCCCAGTTAAACTACCCATCAGACACTGTCCCTGATCCGGATCACGGACCCAGGTTAGACATCCAGCACGACCAGACTGGTATTTCAACGACGACTCCACACACACTGGCGTGCATGCTTCACAGTCTCCCAGCTATCCTACACAAGCCGAACCGAACACCAATATCAAACTGTAGTAAAGGTCCCGGGGTCTTTCCGTCCTGCTGCGCGAAACGAGCATCTTTACTCGTAGTGCAATTTCACCGGGCCTATGGTTGAGACAGTCGAGAAGTCGTTACGCCATTCGTGCAGGTCGGAACTTACCCGACAAGGAATTTCGCTACCTTAGGATGGTTATAGTTACCACCGCCGTTTACTGGCGCTTAAGTTCTCAGCTTCGCCCACCCGAAAGTGAGCTAACCGGTCCCCTTAACGTTCCAGCACCGGGCAGGCGTCAGTCCGTATACATCGCCTTACGGCTTCGCACGGACCTGTGTTTTTAGTAAACAGTCGCTTCTCGCTGGTCTCTGCGGCCACCCCCAGCTCAGA
>NZ_JBITZN010000031.1:1291-3281 GCF_044546895.1 Streptomyces sp. NPDC053069
TCCGATCACCAGGTGTGGCCCCCCTTCTCCCGAAGTTACGGGGGCATTTTGCCGAGTTCCTTAACCATAGTTCACCCGAACGCCTCGGTATTCTCTACCTGACCACCTGAGTCGGTTTAGGGTACGGGCCGCCATGAAACTCGCTAGAGGCTTTTCTCGACAGCATAGGATCATCCACTTCACCACAATCGGCTCGGCATCAGGTCTCAGACACATGGTGTGCGGATTTGCCTACACACCGTCCTACACCCTTACCCCGGGACAACCACCGCCCGGGATGGACTACCTTCCTGCGTCACCCCATCACTCACCTACTAACCGCTTGGTCCGGCGGCTCCACCACTTTCCTTTCCCCGAAGGGTCCGGAACGGCTTCACGGCCTTAGCATCACGATGCTCGATGTTTGACGCTTCACAGCGGGTACCGGAATATCAACCGGTTATCCATCGACTACGCCTGTCGGCCTCGCCTTAGGTCCCGACTTACCCTGGGCAGATCAGCTTGACCCAGGAACCCTTAGTCAATCGGCGCAAACGTTTCTCACGTTTGTATCGCTACTCATGCCTGCATTCTCACTCGTCAACCGTCCACAACTACCTTCCGGTGCTGCTTCACCCGGCAGACGACGCTCCCCTACCCATCACAGCACCCGTTGGGGCTATATGCTGCAATGACACGACTTCGGCGGTACGCTTGAGCCCCGCTACATTGTCGGCGCGGAATCACTAGACCAGTGAGCTATTACGCACTCTTTCAAGGGTGGCTGCTTCTAAGCCAACCTCCTGGTTGTCTGTGCGACTCCACATCCTTTCCCACTTAGCGTACGCTTAGGGGCCTTAGTCGATGCTCTGGGCTGTTTCCCTCTCGACCATGGAGCTTATCCCCCACAGTCTCACTGCCGCGCTCTCACTTACCGGCATTCGGAGTTTGGCTAAGGTCAGTAACCCGGTAGGGCCCATCGCCTATCCAGTGCTCTACCTCCGGCAAGAAACACACGACGCTGCACCTAAATGCATTTCGGGGAGAACCAGCTATCACGGAGTTTGATTGGCCTTTCACCCCTAACCACAGGTCATCCCCCAGGTTTTCAACCCTGGTGGGTTCGGTCCTCCACGAAGTCTTACCTCCGCTTCAACCTGCCCATGGCTAGATCACTCCGCTTCGGGTCTTGAGCGTGCTACTAAAAACGCCCTATTCGGACTCGCTTTCGCTACGGCTTCCCCACCCGGGTTAACCTCGCAACACACCGCAAACTCGCAGGCTCATTCTTCAAAAGGCACGCAGTCACGAGAATGTGCAAGCACATTCCGACGCTCCCACGGCTTGTAGGCACACGGTTTCAGGTACTATTTCACTCCCCTCCCGGGGTACTTTTCACCATTCCCTCACGGTACTATCCGCTATCGGTCACCAGGGAATATTTAGGCTTAGCGGGTGGTCCCGCCAGATTCACACGGGATTTCTCGGGCCCCGTGCTACTTGGGTGTCTCTCAAGCAAGCCGCTGACGTTTCGACTACGGGGGTCTTACCCTCTACGCCGGACCTTTCGCATGTCCTTCGCCTACATCAACGGTTTCTGACTCGCCCTATCGCCGGCAGACGATAGAAGAGAGATCCCACAACCCCGCATACGCAACCCCTGCCGGGTCTCACACGCATACGGTTTGGCCTCATCCGGTTTCGCTCGCCACTACTCCCGGAATCACGGTTGTTTTCTCTTCCTGCGGGTACTGAGATGTTTCACTTCCCCGCGTTCCCTCCACACTGCCTATGTGTTCAGCAGTGGGTGACAGCCCATGACGACTGCCGGGTTTCCCCATTCGGAAACCCCCGGATCAAAGCCTGGTTGACGACTCCCCGGGGACTATCGCGGCCTCCCACGTCCTTCATCGGTTCCTGGTGCCAAGGCATCCACCGTGCGCCCTTAAAAACTTGGCCACAGATGCTCGCGTCCACTGTGCAGTTCTCAAACAACGACCAGCCACCCGTC
>NZ_JBITZN010000032.1:0-4539 GCF_044546895.1 Streptomyces sp. NPDC053069
GTGCGGTGAAGATTCGACACCTCCACCACACACGGGGGCCTTCGCCACGATCAAGACCGGCCAGCGTTAACAACGCTCGTGATCAATACACCTAGCGGGCAGAGCGGCATTGATCATGGCTAACTCCCGCGAGTGTCTGGGATGATCACCTCATGCTTCGAGCCATGGGGCTGAGCCTGTCATGAACGAGTGGTCGCCGGAGGTGCTGGAAGTCCTGGAGGCTTCTGGATGGACGGCGGGCAGGCGGGTCGACACGACGGGCTGGCGGTCCAGGTTCGAAGCGGTCGGGATCGTCATGCACGACGCTGCCGAGAGGTTCCTCCAGGAGTTCGGAGGGCTGACCGTGAGCATCGGCGGCCCGGGAATCAACCGTGCCCGGGAACCGTTCGAGCTGGAGCCGGAGCTGGCTTGGGGAGAGGATGACCGGTTCTCCGAATGGAGCGACTCGTTGGGGAGACGTCTCTTTCCGCTCGGCGAGCTCGATCACGGCCGATTCTTTCTCGGTATCGATGAGGACAGTGAGATCTACCTTGTCGAGACCTGGGTCGCCTGCTTCGGGCCGATGCCGCACGCCCTCGAAAATCTGATCCTCGGCGTGATGCCCCGCAGGATCGATGACGATCACAGACAGTCGGATCAGGCCCACTGAAATGGTCATTTGGCGAGCAGCACCCGCTTGCGCAGGAGCTCGAATCCTGTGCGACCGAACATCTGGCGCTTGAGCATCTTGATCCGGTCGACATGGCCCTCGACGACACCGGAGTTCCACGGTTGGGAGAGTCCGGCGACGACGGCATCAAGGTCGCGTTCGAGGTGCTGGGCGAACCGGCTGAGACTGGGCAGGCCGGTAGCTGCTCTGGTGGATTCGATCCGCTCCGGCAGTTGGTCGCCTTGCAGGTCGGTGACCATGTGGGCGAAGGCCCGCACGTGCTTGGCGAGGACGTCCAGCTGGGGGCAGTTGGCCAGCACGGCCTTGAGCTGGATCCGGTCGCTTTCGACCAGGGCGTCCGTGTGGGTCAGGAGCCAGCGGGTCACGGCGCGGGCCCATGGCGGCCGGGGTCCGACCGGCTGGAGTTTGCCGCGCAGAGTCCTGCTCACGTAGGTGCGAACGTTGCCGTAGCCGTCAGGGCAGTCCTGCTCTCTGATCTCCTCCCACAATCCAACGTGTTCATCCGTCGGCTGCCCAGCATGGGAAAGAGGTGGCGCCGCACCTGGACTCCACGTCCGCTCACGCGGCCTGGTCCCCGTCCGTGATTCCAAGGTTCCGAGCGGCCCGGTGCTGAGCTTCCCCGCCAGCTCTTTCTCGTCTTTCCTGATGGGTGTCAAGGAAGGAACCTTCGGCGCCGTCTGACCCGTTCTGCCTGATCAAGGTTCGTCACACAGCAACCACTAGGAGCTGTCGGGGCGATCATGTGACGTGGTGTGGATCCGGGTCCGTTGCACTGGGCATGGGGCGCGATCAGCGTGGCGTCTGACGCGCAATGGGAACGGCTGCGGCCGTTCCTGCTGGTGCGTAACGACCTCGGGATGACTTGACTTCGGGTGCAGCTCCTCCTGAGGGACGGGTCCCGATTCACCACTGGGTCACCAGGAGCCGTGGTAGGCCAGGTTCACGACCAGGGCTGCCGCAGGCAGGCAGAAGAACGCGGCCCAGGGCGCCAACCGGTAGTCACGGACCCGCAGGTGGACGCAGAGCGCACCGAGGAAGTACAGCACGAGACCGGCGGCGGCGAGCGTGCCGAGGACCGGCACGGCGAATCCGGCCAGCAGTCCCAGCGCGCCCGCCGCCAACAGTGTGCCCAGCGGGCGCATCCAGGACCGGGGCACGCGCAACTTGTCCGCCTGGCTCCTGGGGTACTCGTGGCCGATGAAGTTGGCGGTGGCGGCAAGGCCGTTGACAGCCGAGGTGAGCAGGGTGACCACGAGGTAGGTGGCGAACACGAAAGTCTCCTTCTTCTTCGCGGGAACGACCGCTGGATATCCGCCCTCTCGGACGAGTCCGCGCCTCCAAAAGTGACATGCCTGGCCGGAGCAGTCCCTCAGATGGAGCCGCACCCATTGACTCCGTGCGTGCGGGCCTGGGGTTCGGCTGGTGGGTGATCAGGAGGGTCGATCAGGTGGAGGAACGCCCGATCGACGCAGGCGTGCGCCCGAGAAGGCTCCGAGCCGTGCGGGTGAAGTGGGCTTGGTCGGCGAAGCCCGCGACGGCTGCGGCCGAGGCCGCGGACTCGCGCGGCAGGTCGGCGACGGCCACCCTCAGTCGGGCCCATTGCCGCAGCCGTGTGAGCGGGACACCGACCGAGCCGTGAACGAGCGTGCGCAGCCGTGATGGTGAGAGCCCGACGTCGGCGGCGAGGGAGCCGACGGGAACGCCGGAGCCGGCCCGTGTGCATTCCTGCACCGCATGGGTCACACGCGGATCGACTGGGCGGCCCGCTCCGGTGAAGGAGAGGAGTTCGGCGCGTGCCGCGGCCAGGTCGCTGTCCCTCCCAGGGCCGGGGCCGGGGGTTCCGGTGTGCCCGAGAGCGGCGAGGATGCGCCGGGCGGCACGGTCCCCGAGCCGTGCCAGGCCCAGGCCGGGGCACAGGACCCAGGGGTCGAGGAAGAGGGCCACGTAGCCGGCGGACGCGGCGCAGGTGTGGGCCAGCTGCGGGGGCACGATCACCCCGGTCGCCGCGACGGTGCGGCCTGCGCCGTGTCCGACCTCGACGTGGCCGCCGAGGGGGAGCACGACCTTCCACGCCGGGTGGCGGTGGAGAGTGACGTGGAACGGGCCGGACTCGGCGAACATCGTCGCGTCGGGACCGGATGCGAAGTGGAGTCGGCGATCGTTTCGTTCAAGCGCCCACGCGCGGTTCGGGACCACGATCACGTTCATGAATGCTACCGCGGCCATCGCACTGGCGGTCTTCCTGATCGCCGTGGGAATCGGGCACTTCCTGCTCCCCGGATACTTCCGCACCCTGGTGCCGTCCTGGCTGGGCCGGGCCCCAGTTCTCGTCGCCGCCAGCGGGGCGGCGGAGATCGTCGTCGGAGCCGGGATCCTGATGCCGGCAGGCCGGGCGGTCGGCGGCTGGGCCGCAGCCGTACTGATCACGGGCTATCTGGTTTGCCATCTGGACGCCTTGTGGCGGGCATCCGGTGATCGGCCGCGCCTGCTGGAACGCCCCGTCGGCGCGGCGGTCCGGCTGGTGGTCAACCTCGTCTACATCGGCTGGGCGGTCGCGGTCGCACGGGCGGCCGCCTGAGAGGCAGACGAGCCGCTCGCGGGACGACAGACACAGATCCGTGTCACGTTCCGGGGCCCCGGCCCGTCCAGTGTGTGTCTGGACGGACGAGGGGCCGAAGGGCCCGAATCGGGAGGCTGGGATGGGCCCAATGACGGTGCTGCTGGCGGGGGCGACCGGAGCGGTCGGAGGGCCACTGACGCGGGCACTGGTCGGGGCGGGCTACGAGGTCCTGGCGCTGGCTCGGTCCGAGGAGTCCGCGGCGGCGGTGCGTGCGTTCGGGGCGGAGCCGGTGCGAGCGGACGCGCTGGACCGGGACAGGCTGCTGAAGGCCGTGGACGGGCTGGCGGCCGACGCGGTGATCCACCAGCTGACCGCGATGAAGGCGCCGTCGCGCAGGCTCACGGCGGACAATCCGACCAATGTGCTGCGCTCGCGGGGATCGGCGAACCTGCTGGAGGCGGCGGGGGTGCTGGGGGCTCGCCGGTTCCTCACCCAGTCCCTGGTGCTGGGCTACGGGTATCGGGATCACGGGGAGCGGTTCATCACCGAGGAGGATCCGTTCGGGGTGTACCGCGGCACGGTCTCCGACCATGTGGTCACCGGCCTGGTGGAGGCGGAGGAACGGCTGTTCGCGGCGGACCACGTAGCCGGGACGGCACTGCGGTACGGCCTGTTTTACGGGCCGGGCACCTGGTTCGACCCCACGCCGGGCAGTCGGCCGATGCCGGTGCCGCTGAGCGGCGGCGGGGTAATGTCGTGGATCCACATCGACGACGCCGTTGCCGGCACCCTCGCCGCGCTGAAGGACGGCCGGTCGGGCCAGGCCTACAACATCGTGGACGACCGGCCAGCCAGGTTCGGTGAAGTCGCGGCAGCGGCCCGGCGGGGCCGGCCGGGACTGCGGCTGCCGGGCTGGGCGCTGCGCGCGACGGTGCCGTACCTCGGCGACCTGATGCTGGACACAACGCTGCGGGTGTCCAACAAGAAGGCCGCCCGTGACCTGGCCTGGACCCCGCGCCACCGGGACCATCGGACCGGGATGGCCGCGCCCGCACGCTCAAAGCTCCCGCTGGCCGGGTAGGCGGCTCCGGCGGGTACCGGAACCGCCACTCGGGACGAACGAGTACGCCAAGCCGGGTGATCCCGGGACGGCGACGGTGGCGCGATCCGCGGACCTGGCTACGGGCAGCCAGGCACCCTGGCCGCGCAGCGCACTAGATGTATTGACCTGAAGCGTTGTTGACGCGGCTGATCGGCGGTTGGCCGCCGAGTGCGGTGTGGCAGCGGTGGTGGTTGTAGGTGTGCAGGA
>NZ_JBITZN010000033.1:0-3658 GCF_044546895.1 Streptomyces sp. NPDC053069
TATCAGATCTTTTCTCGATCCGATTTCCTCGGTGCTTTCCAGGTTCCCGCTCTCGCGTTTCCCTTTCCGGCGGTTCCGACTTTATCAGAAGTTCTTGGCCGGTCTGACCGGCCGTTCTTTTCCGATTAATCGGGAGGCGCTTCTCAGAGATGTCGTTCTCGACATTCTCGGGAAGCTCGTAGAGTCTAACGGCGACCTGTGAACTTGTCCAGTTCCAGGCAACTGTTTGAATCTACCTCCCCGCGCCATCCGTGTCAACGGCTCTTGCGGGGCGAAGAGGAGACTAGCAGCTCACAGGGGTGAAACGCACATCAGCCCGCGGTGGGGACCGAGGCGCTGCGGTCCGCCGCTTCGAGATCGCCCGTCTCGCCTGCCCGTACCGCCCTCCCGCCCAGGACGTAGACGTACGTCAGGAATGCGAGCTCGGCCAGGACGCCGATTCCGATGCGGGCCCAGGTGGGCAGGCCGGACGGGGTGACGAAGCCTTCGATGGCGCCGGAGACGAAGAGGACCAGGGCGAGACCGATCGCCATGCCGACGGCCGCCCGTCCTTCTTCCGCGAGAGCGGCGCGCCGGGTACGCGGGCCGGGGTCCATGAGTGTCCAGCCCAGGCGCAGCCCCGTACCGGCCGCGACGAAGACGGCGGTCAGTTCGAGCAGGCCGTGGGGAAGGACCAGCCCCAGGAATGTGTCGAGGCGGCCGGCTGAGGACATCAGGCCGAAGCCGACGCCGAGGTTGAGCATGTTCTCGAAGAGGATCCAGAGGACCGGCAGGCCCAGGAAGACGCCCAGGACCAGGCACATCGCGGCCGCCTGGGCATTGTTCGTCCACACCTGGGCGGCGAAGGAAGCCGCGGGATGGCTGGAGTAGTACGTCTCGTACTCACCGCCAGGGCGGGTGAGCTCGCGCAGCTGGCTGGGTGCCGCAATGGAGGACTGTACGTCCGGGTGGGTGCCGATCCACCAGCCCAGGAGGATCGCGATGACCGTGGAGACCAACGCCGTGGGCACCCACCAGTGGCGAGCGCGGTAGACCGCGGCAGGAAAGCCCTGGCCCAGGAAGCGTGTGACGTCACGCCATGAGGCGCGGCGGGCGCCGGTGACGGCACTACGCGCGCGTGCCACCAGTTGGCTGAGGTGTCCCGTCAGCTGCGGGTCCGGGGCGCTGGACTGGATGAGGGAGAGGTGGGTGGCGGTGCGCTGGTAGAGGGCGACGAGTTCGTCGGCTTCGGCGCCGTTGAGGCGGCGCCGGCGGCGGAGCAGGGCATCCAGGCGGTCCCATTCGGCTCGGTGTACGGAGACGAAGACGTCCAGGTCCATCAGGTCTGCATGCTCCTCGGCTGGTCGTCGACTTCTCGTCGCGGTGCTCACGATCGCGGTCAGCTTGTCGTACTGCGGCGCGATGCGCCCACAGCTTGGCAGACTTGCGCTTCCGGGGGCAGATCAGGGAAGGCGGACGGGCGTGAATGAGCTGGTGACGGGCGAGGCGGTGGCGCTCGAACTGCGGCCGGCCAAGTTGCCGAGCAGGGCGCTGGCCGTGTTGCTCGACCTCGTGGTGGCCATGGTCGCGTACGTCGTCGTCAGCATCGCGGTGGTGCTGTCGACCGCTTCTCTGGACGAGGCGGCTCAGACGGCGCTGTCCATCGCGACGTTTCTGCTGGTGCTGGTCGGCGGGCCGATCGCGGTGGAGACGCTCAGTCACGGGCGTTCGCTGGGGAAGCTGGCGTTCGGACTGCGGGTCGTACGGGACGACGGCGGGCCGATCCGGTTCCGGCACGCGCTGGTGCGGGGTGCGATCGGTGTGGTCGAGATCTTGCTGACGTTCGGTGTGATCGCCTGCATCGCCTCGTTGGTGTCGGCGCGAGGTCGGCGGCTGGGAGATGTGTTCGCAGGCACCTTGGTCGTACGTGAGCGGATACCGGCCGGTCGGGCCGCCTTCGTTCCGCCGCCGCCTCCCTGGCTGGCGGGGCGGTTCGCCTCGTTGGACCTGTCGGCGGTGCCCGACGGGCTGTGGCTTGCGGTCCGGCAGTACCTGACCCGGATGGGGCAGCTCGATCCGCAGGTCTCGCTGGGCATGGCCCAGCGGCTCGCCGCCGACCTCGCGACGCGAACCGGCGCGTCGGTGCCCAAGGATCTGCCGGCGGCCGCGTTCCTGGCGGCGGTGGTGCACGAGCGGCAGTCCCGCGAGGTCCGGCAGGCGTTCGGCCCGGGTGGGTTCGCCCCGCCGGTGGCCGGGCCTGGCGCACCGACCGCGTATCAACCGCCCGCGTCCGCGGCGGCCAGGTCGCCGCAGGATCCCGGTCGGCCCGATCAGCCGCAGGACTGGGCCCGGCAGCCGCAGGCTCCTGTTGTGCCGTCGGCCGAACCTGCGTGGAACGAGCCACCTGCCGACCGGTCTGCCACCGGTTTCGCACCGCCGGCGTAGCCCGAGGCAGGGCTCAGCCGCCGTTCGGTGGTCTCCTCTTCACGATCGTTGAGGAGGGCTTCCGCCCGGGTCCACGCGGTCTCGTCGGTCTTCGCGTTTCAGCCGAACGTCGACGGCGGTGACTGGAGGTCCTCCAGCTCGATCCCGGGCGCGGCCAGAACGACGTCGCCGGCGATGTGGACGGTGTGCCGTTCGCCGGTGTCCAGGGCTGTGACCTGGTATTCGTCCACGGTCAGGGGGCCGTTGTCAGTGGCGTGTGCTTCGCTGTTCACCAGGGCCCAGGACTGATCCACGGTGCGGGGGGCGAGGACCGGGTCCGTGAAGGCGACCATCCGCACGCGGGTCGCGTCGGACGAGGGGGTGAGGCGCAGGAGACGGGCGGTGGCGACGAGGAATGCGGGGGACGTGCCGGTGAAGGTGTGGGCGCGCACATTGCCTTCGGTGGCATGGGTTCCGGTGGGGTCGGTGCGGACCCAGGTGACGCCGTCGAGGGCTGCGCCGCGCACCTGCCATTCGCCCGCGTGGAGTTCCAGGCGGATGGGGCGGCCGAGGTCGTCCAAGGCCAGGTCGACCGACCCGCGGTGATCGCCGGCGGGGCTGGTCACCCGGGAGACATAGCGCCAGCCGGACGGGCCGGGGGCGCACTGGAAGTGTTCTTCAGCGAGGGGGGTGTGATCGTGCGGATCGTGGAGCGAATAACGGCCGCGGGGCATGGGGGGTCCTGGGTTCGACGGGTTGACGGTCCGGTGCCCGGGTCGTTCGGGCCGGGTGCGGGCCGTTCCGGTAGGGGCGGTGCCCTTACCCGATAGGAGACCGTTCCGGTAAGGGCGAGGCCTTACCCGGTAGGGGACCGTTCCGGCCGGGCGCAGGCGGACGGAGTCGGGCGTGACCTGTCATGGGCGGGACCGGTCAAAGGGGCAGGCCCCCGGCACGGGGGTGCGGGGGCCTGTCTCAGAGGGCCTGCGGCCGGGGAGCGCGGCGGTGCACCGGTGTGCTCCCCGGCAGGCGGGACTGCGCCGTCGCCGGCTCAGTAGCGGTAGTGGTCCGACTTGTACGGGCCGTCGACCTCGACGCCGATGTACGCGGCCTGCTCCGGACGCAGCCTGGTGAGCTTGACGCCCAGCGCGTCCAGGTGGAGACGGGCGACCTTCTCGTCGAGGTGCTTGGGCAGCACGTACACGCCGGTCGGGTACGCGTCGGGCTTGGTGAACAGCTCGATCTGCGCCAGCGTCTG
>NZ_JBITZN010000034.1:0-3350 GCF_044546895.1 Streptomyces sp. NPDC053069
CTGCCGCAGATGCTCGGGCGTCGTGCCGCAGCAGCCACCCACCAGGGACAGGCCGTACTCGCGAACGAAGGTCTCCTGCGCGTCGGCCAGCTCGGACGGCGTCAGCGGGAAGTACGCGCCGTCCTTGCCCAGGATCGGCAGCCCGGCATTGGGCATGCACATCAGTGGCGTCCTGGAGTGCCGGGCCAGATGGCGCAGGTGCTCGCTCATCTCGGCCGGGCCCGTCGAACAGTTCAGGCCGATCAGATCGATGCCCAGCGGCTCCAGCGCGGTGAGGGCCGCGCCGATCTCGGAGCCGAGCAGCATCACGCCGGTGGTCTCGAAGGCGAGGGAGCAGATCAGCGGCACGTCGACACCGAGAGCGTCCATCGCGCGGCGCGCGCCGATCAGGCCGGCCCTGGTCTGCAGCAGGTCCTGGGTGGTCTCGACGATCAGCGCGTCGGCGCCGCCGACCAGCAGACCCTCGGCGTTCTGCTGGTAGCCGGCGCGGATCGTGCGGTAGTCGATGTGGCCGAGGGACGGCAGCTTGGTTCCGGGGCCGATCGAGCCGAGGACCCAGCGGGGCCGGCCGTCCCGCGCGGTGAAGTCGTCGGCGGCCTCGCGGGCGATCCGGGCGCCGGCCTCGGACAGCTCGAAGATCCGGTCGGCGATCTCGTACTCGCTGGAAGCGGTGTGGTTGGAGCCGAAGGTGTTGGTCTCGACGCAGTCCACGCCCACCGCGAAGTACGCCTCGTGGACGGAGCGCACGATGTCGGGGCGGGTCACGTTCAGGATCTCGTTGCAGCCCTCCAGCTGCTGGAAGTCCTCAAGCGTGGGTTCCTGGGCCTGGAGCATGGTGCCCATCGCGCCGTCGGCCACCACCACACGGGTGGCGAGGGCTTCCCGCAGGGCGTCCACCCGGGCGCTCACGACGCCTGCCCCGGTGCGCCGGTGAGCCAGCCCTCGAAGGGCCGCGCCGCGTGGGCGCCGTAGGTGCCGGAGATGCGCGCGAAGAGGTCGGCGGGCCGCACCTCGTACTCCTGGGAGCCCAGGGTGGCGAGGGCGGTGGTGGCCAGGGCACAGCCGAGCAGGGCCGCGGACTCGGGCGGCAGGCCCTGGCTGACGGCGGCCAGGAACCCGGCGCGGAACGCGTCCCCGACGCCGGTCGGGTCCTTGGTCTCCCACGCGGGCACGGCGGGCACCAGGTGGGGATCGGCGCCGGAGCGGTCGATCCGTACGCCGTCCGGGCCGAGGGTGGTGATCCAGGCGCCCACCCGGCCGAGCACGTCCTCGCGCTGCCGGCCCGTGCGTTCGAGCAGCAGGGCGGCCTCGTACTCGTTGGTGAACAGCCAGCGGGCGCCGTCGACGAGACGGTTCACCTGGTCGCCGTCCAAGGTGGCGAGCTGCTGTGAGGGGTCCGCGGCGAACGGGATGCCCGCGGCCCGGCACTCGGCCGTGTGCCGCAGCATCGCCTCGGGGTCGTTGGGCGAGACGAGCACCAGGTCGAGGCCGCCCGCGTGCTCGACGACACGCTGGATGCCGGTCGCCGGCGCCTCGGCCATGGCGCCCGCGTAGAAGGCGGCGATCTGGTTCAGCTCGCGGTCGGTCAGGCACAGGAACCGTGCCGTCTGCCGGGTCTCGGACACGTGCACGACGTCGGTGTCGACCCCGTGGTCCTTGAGCCAGACCCGGTACTCCGCGAAGTCGTCGCCGACCGCGCCGACCAGGACGGGCGCCAGCCCGAACCCACCGAGGCCGTAGGCGATGTTGGCGGCGACGCCGCCGCGGCGCACGTCGAGCTTGTCGACCAGGAAGGACAGGGAGACCCGGGCGAGCTGGTCGGGCAGCAGCTGCTCGGTGAACCGCCCGGGGAAGACCATCAGGTGGTCGGTGGCGATGGACCCGCTCACGGCGATACGCATGTCAGATCCCCGCAGCCGTGCGCAGCGCGGCCACACGGTCCGTCTTCTCCCAGGTGAAGTCGGGCAGTTCGCGGCCGAAGTGCCCGTAGGCGGCGGTCTGGGAGTAGATCGGGCGGAGCAGGTCCAGGTCCCGGATGATCGCGGCGGGGCGCAGGTCGAAGACCTCGGCCACGGCCTTCTCGATCCGGTCGGTGGCCACGACCGCGGTGCCGAAGGTCTCGACGAACAGGCCGACCGGCTCGGCCTTGCCGATCGCGTACGCGACCTGGACCTCGCAGCGTTTGGCGAGACCGGCGGCGACGACGTTCTTGGCGACCCAGCGCATCGCGTACGCGGCGGAGCGGTCCACCTTGGAGGGGTCCTTGCCGGAGAAGGCGCCGCCGCCGTGACGGGCGTAGCCCCCGTACGTGTCGATGATGATCTTGCGTCCGGTCAGGCCCGCGTCGCCCATCGGGCCGCCGATCTCGAAACGGCCGGTCGGGTTGACCAGGAGACGGTAGTCGTCGGTCTCCAGCTTGATGCCGTCGTCGGCGAGCCGCGTCAGCACGTGCTCGACGACGAACTCCTTGATGTCGGGGGCGAGCAGCGAGCCGAGGTCGATGTCGCTCGCGTGCTGCGAGGAGACGACGACGGTGTCCAGGCGGACCGGGCGGCTGCCCTCGTACTCGATGGTGACCTGGGTCTTGCCGTCGGGGCGCAGGTAGGGGACGGTGCCGTCCTTGCGGACCTCGGTCAGCCGGCGGGCGAGGCGGTGCGCGAGTTCGATGGGCAGCGGCATGAGGTTCGGGGTCTCGTCCGTGGCGTAGCCGAACATCAGCCCCTGGTCGCCCGCGCCCTGCTGGGCGAGTTCGTCGTCGGACTCGTCCAGGCGCTTCTCGTACGCGACGTCGACGCCCTGGGCGATGTCCGGGGACTGCGCGCCGATGGAGACGGAGACACCGCAGGACGCGCCGTCGAAGCCCTTGGCCGAGGAGTCGTAGCCGATCTCCAGGATCTTCTCGCGGACGAGGGTGGCGACGTCGGCGTACGCGGACGTGGTCACCTCACCCGCGATGTGCACTTGTCCGGTGGTGATCAGCGTCTCGACGGCGACGCGCGATGCCGGGTCCTGGCGCAGCAGTTCGTCGAGGACGGCGTCGCTGATCTGGTCGGCGATCTTGTCGGGGTGGCCCTCGGTCACGGACTCCGAGGTGAACAGACGGCGAGACATGCGCACTCCAGTTGTCGGTGGTTCCGGCGGGGTCAGTAGCGGTAGTGGTCGGGCTTGTACGGGCCGTCGATCTCGACGCCGATGTACGCGGCCTGCTCCGGGCGCAGCGTGGTGAGCTTGACGCCCAGTGCGTCCAGGTGGAGGCGGGCGACCTTCTCGTCGAGGTGCTTGGGCAGCACGTACACGCCGGTCGGGTACGCGTCGGGCTTGGTGAACAGCTCGATCTGCGCCAGCGTCTG
>NZ_JBITZN010000035.1:0-1797 GCF_044546895.1 Streptomyces sp. NPDC053069
CCGAGCTGGCCGACGCGCAGGAGACCTTCGTTCGCGAGTACGGCCTGTCCCTGGTGGGTGGCTGCTGCGGCACGACGCCCGAGCATCTGCGGCAGGTCGTCGAGCGCGTGAAGGACCTCACCCCGCCCGCCCGCGACCCGCGTCCCGAGCCGGGGGCGGCCTCCCTCTACCAGTCGGTGCCGTTCCGGCAGGACACCTCCTACCTGGCGATCGGTGAGCGCACCAACGCCAACGGCTCCAAGAAGTTCCGCGAGGCCATGCTGGAGGGCCGCTGGGACGACTGTGTGGAGATGGCGCGGGAGCAGATCCGTGAGGGCGCGCACATGCTGGATCTGTGCGTGGACTATGTGGGCCGGGACGGCGTTGCCGACATGGAGGAACTCGCGGGCCGTTTCGCCACCGCCTCCACCCTGCCGATCGTGCTGGACTCCACCGAGGTCGACGTCATCCGGGCCGGCCTGGAGAAGCTCGGCGGCCGGGCGGTGATCAACTCGGTGAACTACGAGGACGGTGCCGGTCCCGGCTCCCGCTTCGCGAAGGTCACCGAGCTCGCCCGGGAGCACGGCGCGGCGCTGATCGCGCTGACCATCGACGAGGAGGGGCAGGCCCGCACGCCCGAGAAGAAGGTGGAGATCGCCGAGCGGCTGATCGCCGATCTGACCGGGAACTGGGGCATCCGTGAGGAGGACATCCTCATCGACACCCTGACCTTCACGATCTGCACCGGTCAGGAGGAGTCGCGCCGGGACGGTGTCGCCACCATCGAAGCCATCCGCGAGCTGAAGCGGCGCCACCCGGCCGTGCAGACCACTCTGGGCCTGTCCAACATCTCCTTCGGCCTGAACCCGGCCGCCCGTATCCTGCTCAACTCGGTCTTCCTCGACGAGTGTGTGAAGGCGGGTCTGGACTCGGCGATCGTGCACGCGAGCAAGATCCTGCCGATCGCCCGGTTCTCCGAGGAAGAGGTCCAGACCGCGCTGGACCTGATCCATGACCGCCGCCGCGAGGGCTACGACCCGCTGCAGAAGCTGATGCAGCTGTTCGAGGGCGCCACCGCCAAGTCGCTGAAGGCGGGCAAGGCGGAGGAGCTGGCCGCGCTGCCGCTGGAGGAGCGGCTCAAGCGCCGCATCATCGACGGGGAGCGCAACGGCCTGGAGGCCGACCTGGATCTCGCGCTCGCCGAGCGCCCCGCTCTGGACATCGTCAACGACACGCTGCTGGACGGGATGAAGGTGGTCGGTGAGCTGTTCGGCTCGGGCCAGATGCAGCTGCCGTTCGTGCTGCAGTCGGCCGAGGTGATGAAGGCGGCCGTCGCGCATCTCGAACCGCACATGGAGAAGTCGGACGCCGAGGGCAAGGGCACCATCGTCCTGGCGACCGTGCGCGGCGACGTCCATGACATCGGCAAGAACCTGGTCGACATCATCCTGTCCAACAACGGCTACAACGTCGTCAATCTGGGCATCAAGCAGCCGGTCTCCGCGATCCTGGAAGCCGCCGAGGAGCACCGGGCCGACGTGATCGGCATGTCCGGGCTCCTGGTGAAGTCGACCGTGATCATGAAGGAGAACCTGGAGGAGCTCAACCAGCGCGGCCTGGCGGCCCGCTTCCCGGTCATCCTCGGCGGCGCCGCCCTGACCCGCGCGTATGTCGAACAGGACCTGCACGAGATCTACGAGGGCGAGGTCCGCTACGCCCGCGACGCCTTCGAGGGGCTGCGCCTGATGGACGCCCTCATCGGCGTCAAGCGCGGCCTGCCCGGCGCCAAACTGCCCGAACTGCGCCAGCGCCGGGTGC
>NZ_JBITZN010000036.1:0-1416 GCF_044546895.1 Streptomyces sp. NPDC053069
TCTCGGAGACCGGGTAGCGGGATTCCCGCCGTACGGCCATGAAGATGCGCGGCATCACCGGGAAGTGGAACGCCATGTGACACTCGTCGCCGCCGCTGCGGAAGTCGCCGAAGTAGTCGACGACGTCCTCCGGCCACTGGTTGGCCTCGGCGAGGAGCACCTTGTCGGGGTACTGGGCGTCGATCTCCTTGCGCACCCGCCTCAGGAACTCATGGGTCGCCGGCAGGTTCTCGCAGTTGGTGCCCTCCTGCTGGTACAGGTACGGCACCGCGTCCAGGCGGAACCCGTCGATGCCGAGATCCAGCCAGAACTTCAGCGCGGAGATCATCTCCTCCTGCACCGCCGGGTTCTCGTAGTTGAGATCCGGCTGGTGCGAGAAGAAGCGGTGCCAGTAGTACTGCTTGCGTACCGGGTCGTACGTCCAGTTGGAGGCCTCGGTGTCGACGAAGATGATCCGGGCGTCGTCGTACTGCTTGTCGTCGTCGGCCCAGACGTAGTAGTCCCCGTACGGACCGTCCGGATCCCGCCTCGACTCCTGGAACCACGGGTGCTGGTCGCTGGTGTGGTTCATGACGAAGTCGATGATGACGCGCATGCCGCGCTGGTGGGCGGCGTCCACGAACTCCACGAAGTCGGCGAGGTCACCGAACTCGGGGAGCACCGCGGTGTAGTCGGAGACGTCGTAGCCCCCGTCCCGGAGCGGGGACTTGAAGAACGGCGGCAGCCACAGACAGTCGACCCCCAGCCACTGCAGATAGTCGAGCTTGGCGGTCAGGCCCTTCAGGTCGCCGACGCCGTCGCCGTTGCTGTCCTGGAAGGAGCGGACCAGGACCTCGTAGAAGACCGCGCGCTTGAACCACTCCGGGTCCCGGTCCTTGGCAGGAGTGTCCTCAAAGGTGTCCGGAACGGGCTCATTGACGATCATATTGTGGGTGACCCTCCGATCTGCGGGTTGGACGGTCGCAGGACGGTGAAGACATGCGCGGGCCCATGACCCGGTTCGAGGCGCACATAGTTGGCCCTGCCCCAGTAGTAGGTCTCGCCGGTGAGCTCGTCGCGCACCGGCACCGACTCGTGCCAGTCCAGGCCGAGTTGCGGCATGTCCAACGAGACCGTGGCCTCCTGGGTGTGGTGGGGGTCGAGGTTGGCGACCACGAGAACCGTGTTCGATCCGCTCCGCTTCGAGTAGGCGATCACCGCGTCCTTGTCGGCGTGGTGGAAGTGCAGATTCCGCAGCTGCCGCAGGGCCGGGCTGTTCCGGCGGATGGTGTTGAGCTTGGTGATCAGCGGTGCGATGGTGCGGCCCTCGCGTGCGGCGGCTTCCCAGTCACGCGGCCTGAGCTGGTACTTCTCCGAGTCCAGGTACTCCTCGCTGCCCTCCCTGAGCGGGGTGTTCTCACACAGCTCGTAGCCGCT
>NZ_JBITZN010000037.1:0-1107 GCF_044546895.1 Streptomyces sp. NPDC053069
TCCCAGTCACGCGGCCTGAGCTGGTACTTCTCCGAGTCCAGGTACTCCTCGCTGCCCTCCCTGAGCGGGGTGTTCTCACACAGCTCGTAGCCGCTGTAGATGCCCCAGGCGGGGGAGAGGGTCGCGGCGAGCACGGCCCGCACCTCGAACGCCGGCCGCCCGCCGTGCTGGAGGTAGGCGTGCAGGATGTCCGGGGTGTTGGCGAAGAAGTTCGGCCGCATGTAGGCCGCCGCCTCCCCCGACAACTCACCGAGATACTCGGTGAGTTCCTGCTTGCTGTTGCGCCAGGTGAAGTACGTGTACGACTGCTGGAAACCGATCTGGGCGAGGGTGTGCATCATCGCCGGACGCGTGAACGCCTCGGCCAGGAAGATCACGTCCGGGTCCTTGTGATTGACCTCGGCGATGACCCGCTCCCAGAACACGACCGGCTTGGTGTGCGGGTTGTCCACACGGAAGATCCGCACACCATGACCCATCCAGTGCCGCAGGATCCGTACCGTCTCGGCGACCAGACCGTCCATGTCCGCGTCGAAGGCCACCGGATAGATGTCCTGGTACTTCTTCGGCGGATTCTCCGCATACGCGATGCTCCCGTCGGGGCGGTGACGGAACCACTCGGGATGCTTGTGCACCCACGGATGATCGGGCGAACACTGCAACGCGAAATCGAGCGCGACCTCAAGACCCAGCTTGTGCGCCTCTTCGACGAAGTGGTCGAAGTCCTCGATCGTCCCCAGGGCGGGATGCACGGCGTCGTGCCCGCCCTCCGGCGAGCCGATCGCCCACGGCACGCCCACATCCTGCGGCCCGGCGGTGAGGGAGTTGTTGGGCCCCTTGCGGAACGTCGTGCCGATGGGATGGACGGGCGGCAGATAGACGACGTCGAAACCCATGTCCGCGATCGGCTTGAGCCGGCGCACGGCCGTACGGAAGGTGCCGTGCGGCTGCCCGGCGGTGCCCTCCGAACGCGGGAAGAACTCGTACCACGAGCCGTACAGGGCCCGTTCACGCTCCACCAGCAGCGGCATCGCGTCGGACGCGGTCACCAGCTCCCGCAACGGATGACGGGCCAGCAACGCCTCCACCTCCGGCGCCAGCGCCGCC
>NZ_JBITZN010000038.1:0-1078 GCF_044546895.1 Streptomyces sp. NPDC053069
CGACGTCGTTCGCGTTCTTCCTGATCGGCGGCGTGATGGCGCTGCTGATGCGCGCCGAGCTGGCCCGTCCGGGCCTGCAGATCATGTCGAACGAGCAGTTCAACCAGGCGTTCACGATGCACGGCACGATCATGCTGCTGATGTTCGCGACGCCGCTGTTCGCCGGCTTCGCGAACTGGATCATGCCGCTGCAGATCGGCGCGCCCGACGTGGCGTTCCCGCGGCTGAACATGTTCGCCTACTGGCTGTACCTGTTCGGCTCGACCATCGCGGTGGGCGGCTTCCTCACCCCGCAGGGTGCGGCCGACTTCGGCTGGTTCGCCTACTCCCCGCTGTCGGACGCGGTCCGCTCGCCGGGCGTCGGCGCCGACATGTGGATCATGGGTCTGGCCTTCTCCGGCTTCGGCACCATCCTCGGCGCGGTCAACTTCATCACCACGATCATCTGCATGCGTGCCCCGGGCATGACCATGTTCCGCATGCCGGTGTTCGCCTGGAACGTGCTGCTGACCGGTGTCCTGATCCTGCTCGCGTTCCCGGTCCTGGCCGCCGCGCTGTTCGCCCTGGAGGCGGACCGCAAGTTCGGTGCGCACGTCTTCGACCCGGCCAACGGCGGAGCGCTGCTGTGGCAGCACCTGTTCTGGTTCTTCGGCCATCCCGAGGTGTACATCATCGCGCTGCCGTTCTTCGGCATCATCAGTGAGGTCATCCCGGTCTTCAGCCGCCGGCCGATCTTCGGCTACATGAACCTGATCGCGGCGACCATCGCGATCGCCGGTCTGTCCGTGACCGTGTGGGCCCACCACATGTACGTCACCGGTGGTGTGCTGCTGCCGTTCTTCTCGTTCATGACCTTCCTGATCGCCGTGCCGACCGGTGTGAAGATCTTCAACTGGATCGCCACCATGTGGAACGGCTCGCTGTCCTTCGAGACGCCGATGCTCTGGGCGATCGGCTTCCTGATCACCTTCACGTTCGGTGGTCTGACCGGTGTCATCCTGGCCTCGCCGCCGATGGACTTCCACGTCTCCGACTCGTACTTCGTGGTGGCGCACTTCCACTACGTGGTCTTCGGCAC
>NZ_JBITZN010000039.1:0-1056 GCF_044546895.1 Streptomyces sp. NPDC053069
TGTATTGATCACGAGCGTTGTTAACGCTGGTCGGGCTTGATCATGGCGAAGACCTCCGGTGTGGTGGAGGTGTCGAGTCTTCACCGCGCGGAGGTCTTCGTGTCCCACCGTAATGCCCGGCTGACCGTTCACGGCAGGCGGCTGCTGGTCGAGCGTGTCCGTTCCGGCCGCCCGGTAGCGCATGTCGCGGCCGAGATGGGCATCTCACGGCCCACGGCCCACAAATGGCTGCGCCGCTGGCAAGCAGAGGGCGTCGCCGGCCTGCACGACCGTTCGAGCCGGCCCCACAGGACGCCGCACCGCACGGCGGCAGCGGTGGAGGTCCGGGTCTGCCAACTGCGGCAGGAGCGCAAGCTGGGCCCGGCCCGCATCGGACCGATCCTGGGCCTGCCTGTCTCGACCGTCCACCGGGTCCTGGTCCGGCACGGTCTGAACCGCCTGGCCTTCCTGGACCGGCCCACCGGGCAGGTCATCCGCCGCTACGAACGCAGCCGGCCCGGCGAGCTGGTGCACGTGGACGTCAAGAAACTCGGCCGCATCCCCGACGGTGGAGGGTGGCGCGTCCACGGCCGTGCCGCCTGCCCCGACCGCCGCCGCACCACCGGCTTCGACTACATCCACTCCGCAGTCGACGACCACAGTCGCCTCGCCTACAGCGAAGTCCACCCGGACGAGAAGGCCGTCACCTGCGCGGCCTTCCTGCAGCGGGCCGCAGCCTTCTTCGCCACCTGCGGCATCCTCCGCATCGAACGAGTCCTGACGGACAACGCCTGGCCCTACCGCAAGAGCTTCGCCTGGCGGCAGGCACTTGCCGACGTCGGGGCGGCCGGCAAGCTCACGCGCATCTACCGGCCGCAGACCAATGGCAAGGTCGAACGCTTCAACCGCACCCTGCTCGACGAGTGGGCCTACCTGCGGCCCTACGCCAGCAACGACGAACGCACGGCCGCCCTGGCAGACTTCCTGCACACCTACAACCACCACCGCTGCCACACCGCACTCGGCGGCCAACCGCCGATCAGCCGCGTCAACAACGCTTCAGGTCAATACATCTAG